>CAZXSV010000169.1:0-1679 GCA_964642735.1 uncultured Acidobacteriota bacterium | reverse complement strand
GGCTTTTTATATTTCGTCTGCTGTCCGGGGGCTCGCTTCGCTCGCTCCCCGGCTATTTTCTCACGCCGCTCCGCGGCTCAAAACGCTGCCGGTTCTCCTGCCGCTCCGCGGCAATATTTTGGGCGTCTGCCCCGAAGGGGCAGGATCTCAAAGCCCAGGGTTGGGCTGCGTTTTTAGCAGCCCAACCCTGGGAAAACGGTCGGAAACCGTCTACCCCGAAGGGGGTTGTATCGGAATGTCCTTCCGGATCAATTTTTGTTTCTGGCGATGCCCAGCTTGTCGATCATCTCGTAAAGGGACGACCGGGCTATTTTCAGATCGTCGGCGCATTTGGTCAAATTCCCGCGGTTTCTGGCGATCGCGCGCTCGATCAAATCTCGTTCCATCGCCTCGCGGGCTTTGTTCAGGCCCATCGCTTCGTATTCGGAATAAGGTCCGTCGAGCGACAAATCCTGCACCGTGACGTTCTTCCCGCTGAGCATGATCACGGCTCTTTTCAGCCTGTTCTCCATTTCCCGGACGTTTCCGGGCCAGGGATACGCTTCGATCGCCTCCAACGCTTTTTTGTTGAATGAAAGCTTTTTTTTATGCTCCGCGGCCAGGCGCTGCAGCAGGGTTTCGGCCAGGAGCTTGACGTCCTCGCCGCGGTCGCGCAGGGGCGGCATCGGGATCATGACCACTCCGATCCGGTAATAGAGGTCTTCGCGGAACTGGCCGGCGGCCATCGCCTTCTGCAGATCGCTGTTGGTTGCGCAGATGACGCGGGCATCCACGTTGATCAAGCGGCGTCCCCCGACGCGTTCGATCATTTTCTCCTGCAGGAAGCGCAGCAGTTTGACTTGCAGCGCGGGGGATATTTCCGCGATCTCGTCGAGGAACAGGGTGCCTTTGTTTGCGGCTTCGAGCCGCCCTTCGCGGAGTATATGGGCGCCGGTGAAGGCGCCCTTTTCGTGGCCGAACAGTTCGCTTTCAAGCAAAGTTTCGGGGATTGCGCCGCAGTTGATGGCGACAAACGGCCCGTTTCTTCTCGCGCTCAGCCGATGGATGGCGCGGGCGGCGAGCTCCTTGCCCGTGCCGCTTTCGCCGGATATCAGCACCGGGGCGTCGGAAGCGGCGACCTTTTGAATGTTTTGGAACACGGTCTGCATTTTGGCGCATTTGCCGATCATGCCCTGGAACTCCAACCCTGAGGTTTCGGCTTTGGTGAGGTTTTGCTGTTCCAGTTGATAGATCCACGAAGCGCGGCCGATCAATGTCTTCAGCGCTTCAAGGTCGACCGGCTTGCAGAAGAAATCATAGGCGCCCTGGCTGATGGCTCTGAGGGCGTTTTCCTGTTCGTCCTGTCCGGTGATCACGATGATTTTCAGCAGCGGGTCGTGCTGGATCATTTCGCCGAGCGCGAGGAAGCCTTCGGTCGTGTCGCCGGGCGAGGGAGGCAGGCCAAGGTCGAGGGTTGCGGCGGACGGTTTTTCCTTTTTCAGCAGTTCCAGTCCGGAAATCCGGTCTTCGGCCAGGAAAACGTCATAATTTGCGGCCAGGGACCATTTCATCTGGTTGGCCACAAATTCGTCATCTTCGATGATCAAAATTTTTGGTTTATCCATGTTTTTATTATAACCGTTTTATTCGCTGACGGCGCCGACAATCGCTTCCCGCGCCGCGCTGGGAGCGCCGGCGTC
>CAZXSV010000168.1:0-1828 GCA_964642735.1 uncultured Acidobacteriota bacterium | reverse complement strand
GGGCCATTTCGGAACTCCGCGAAGGAATGGATCCGATCGTCGAACGCCTCATCCGTCGCTGCATGGAGCGCGATCCGAATGCGCGACCCGCCTCGCTGGCGCAGCTCGTGCGCGCGCTGCCCGGCGGCGATCCGCTGGCTGCGGCAATCGCGGCCGGCGAAACTCCGTCTCCCGAAATGGTCGCGGCATCCGGAGGCAGGGAGGGGCTGCGTCCCGCAATAGCCTGGGCGTTGCTCGCCGTCATAGTTGTAGGCATTCTGGCAATCCTGCCGGTGAAGGACAGAAAGGTGTCCCAGGGTATACTTTTCGCGAAATCTCCGGAAATGCTGGTTGAGCGTTGCCGGTCATTTCTCAAGAAGGCCGGATTCACCGAATCCTATAAAGACAGTGCCTATGGTTTTACAGAGAATCATGCTTTGCGTAATTATTTCCAGGACTCCGATATCAAGGAGAAGCGCTGGAGGAAGCTGGACTCGAAGGTAGTGCTTTTCTGGTACCGTCAGAACCCCCGGGCATTTGGACCTGAGCTGACAACCGGAGAGCTTTCCCCGGACAATCCGCCGTTGCGGCATGCGGGAGAAGTCGTGGTCCTGCTTGACGCGGAGGAGCGCCTGGTTTATCTGCGCCGCGTGCCGCCTGAACAGTCCAGAATAGAGAGTCTGCCGCCGCCCGATTGGGCGCCCTTTTTCGCCGAGGCCGGTCTCGACATATCTCAGTGGCAGCGAACCGATCCTCAGCGGACGCCGCCCTCCTATGCGGACGGCAGATTTGCCTGGCAGGGCCTGCTTGCCGACCGCCCGGGAACTCCGGTCCGCATCGAGGCGGCCTCATTGCAGGCGAAACCGGTTAGCTTTGAAATCGTCGATCCATGGGCCCCGGTCGCGCAACTGGGCTCCTACCGGCAGCGCTATATGCAGGAGAATTCGTACTCGCTCATTTGGATATTACCGGCTGCAGTGTGTGGAATTTTCTTTGCGCGCAGGAACCTGCGGCTTGGCCGCGGCGATCGACGCAATGCAACTCGCCTGGCCCTCTTCACGTTATGCAGCTTCGCTTTGAGCTGGATCCTGGAAATCCCCAGAGTTTCAGGCGCATCGATGCTCATAATAGTATGTGGGCCGATCCTGTTTTGGATTCTTTATGTGGCGATCGAGCCGTACATGCGTCGAAAAGGCCCCCGGGTAATTGTTTCCTGGACGCGACTTTGGTCGGGAGAGTGGCGGGACCCGCTGGTTGCGCGGGACACGCTGGTTGGAATTGCGTTCGGAGTCGTTATTGCTTTTGTTTTAATTTATAAAAGCTTTCTGCCATCACGGCTGCTTTCCGGAGTCGATAATTTCGTATCCTATGATTTGTCATCCCTTCTTGGAACTCGCTTTGTGATTTCCGCGCTCCTGGAAACTTTTGTGGGTGATATGTTCACGGGCCTTGCAATGCTTTGCTGTCTTGTTATTTTGAGCGCTTTGCTGAAAAGTCAAAAATGGGCCGCTGCGGTTCTTTTCTCCTCGCTGGGGGTATTGACAGTATTTGGGGGCGGGTTGCCTGCCGGCCTGGTTGTGGGCTTCCTGTTTTCATTTGCATTGATGCGGTTCGGATTAATAACCTTCATCATCGCATTGTTTACCGGTGAAATGATTAATGGCGCAGATTCCGCGATAACCCTCAACAGTTCCGCCTGGTACGCACCCTATGGCTATGTTGTGCTCGCGATTTTGGCGTTGATGGTTTTCTATGCCTTCCGCTATTCGCTCGGCAGCAGGCCTCTCATCAGCGCACCGCATCTGGATGACTGAAGGATTTCACCATCAGAAGGCTTTCATTGAGACTC
>CAZXSV010000167.1:0-2106 GCA_964642735.1 uncultured Acidobacteriota bacterium | reverse complement strand
AGCCGATTCCCGCTCTGCCGGGCGGCAGGGTCGTCAGCGGGATCGAGAGGTTCAGCTTTCCCGTCATCGGCTCGATGTTGTCGATGGGGCTGCTCAACTGGTCCGAAAAGGGGGTCAGGCCGCGCGTCGGCTGCGTTTCCTTCAAATAAGGATTCTGCGGCGCCTGAGCCGCGGCCGACGACGCCAGGAATCCCCAAGCCAGTAGAATCAGAATGGGTTGCGTGCGATTCTTGCCGATCATCTGTCTCCTCTCGATCCTAACGAAAATGCGCCGCATCGACCGCGGGCCCCGATTCAATCCCGGTCGCAATAAACGAAAAGACCAGTTTCCCGTTTTCGTAGCGGTCCACTCGCGCGGGCCGCGCCGACCCGTCGATTTCGCCCCATACGGAAAAACGCGTTTCAATTCTCGTCGGCGGGGAAGCGGAACGGTCGAGGTAGACCGTTCGGTCCAGCAGCTGCGTTTTCGAATCAAAGCAATATTGCCGGGGCTGAAGAGCCGTTTCGTCTGAAAAATTCAGAGGCGGGACCGCCTCGAAAATGTCGAATAGGGGGCCGGCGTAATCCGGATGCTTGCGCGGATCGGGCCGGAAATCCAGGCCGATCAGCCGCACGGCGCCTGTCTCCCGGATCGAGACGAACATCCCCTCCGCCGTGTCGACAAGGAAGGCGTCCAGAAGAGCAAGGTCGCGGCGGTCTGTCGCGTTCTTCCTGGTCTTCCCGTCAAACGCCAGGACGGAGTCCTTGAATCCTTCCAGCCGAGCCATTCGAGGCAGCTGAATCGTCGCGCGAACCCGGGAGGACTTTCCCCCTTCTGTGAAATATTCGCCCGTCAGGACCGTTTTTTCTTTCCCCTTTTTTTCTACGTGCCCGCCGAGAGCCAGAAGATAGGGCCGGAAAACGGCGGGGATTCTATCGAACGCCATCCCGGATGGGGCGCTGTCGGCGCCCGCGCCTGCGCCCGGGGGGCCGATCCAAAGCGCGGCGGCAATCCAAACAAAGGCTCGACGCATGTTCATTTTGCTTTTCCCTTGCAGCTGTTTTCATTCACTGCATTGTTCCGTCACTGGCAGCATGCCGCCATGCAATAGGCGGGGTCGCCGTAAACCATCATGCAAGAATACATGCAGGCTTGATCGCACTGCGCGCCGGCCTGGTTGATCGTGAACGTCTGGCCGGCGATCGTCAGCGAGCCGCTGCGCGCTTCGCCGCTCATATTGGGCGCCACGGCGTAAAGCACGGCGCCGTTTCCGGTCCCGCTTTCGCCGGCGCCTATCGCCGCCCAGGAGACATTGCTGGAGGCGGTCCAGGCGCAGCCGGCTGTCGCCGTCAGGCCGACCGCTCCTTGCCCGCCGGCCCCGCCAATATTGACGTTTGTCGGGGCTATCGAGTAGCTGCAAGGCGGCGAACCCGCCGGCTGGCGGATTCTGAATGCATTGCCCGCAACCGTGACGCTTCCGATTCGATACGAACCCGTGTAGTTGGGCTGCACCGTGTAGCCCAGAGTCGCGCTCCCGCTCCCGGTCTGCCCCGAAGTGATCATGATCCAGTCCGGATTGTTGCTCGCAGACGAGTGCAGGCATTGCGATCCGGCCGTGATGCTGACGACGCCCGATTCGCCTCCGCCGGCGACGTATTTGCTTGTCGGGTTTATGGAGCAGCTGCAGCTCGACCACCCCTGGCTCGCGGAAGCCGCGACGGCGACAGTCTTGCCGTCCAGGAAGACGGTCTCCTTCACCGTCTGGTTTTGCGAATTCAGGTCGACGACGGACAGCAGCGTCCATCCCAGCCAAACGAGCGCGCAGGGCCTGCAGGCTGAGATCGCTCTGTTCGATTTCATAGTCTTGCCCGAAAGCGTTTTCATAGACGCCCCTCTCCCGGCAACAGACGGATCGAAATGTCGGCATTGCTTGCGGATAATGCAATTTCGTAATAATGAGAGGATTCTAAAGGCGCGGGGGGGGGTGTTGTCAACCTAAAAATGCAAAAATATAATATCCAACAACTAATATATTAATCGATACGGGAAAAGAAATAGCATATTGCATATAATCGGCGGCGGTCCACCGGCGCCGCCTCTCCTGCCGGGCGGTCTGCAGCTTCTGA
>CAZXSV010000166.1:0-2167 GCA_964642735.1 uncultured Acidobacteriota bacterium | reverse complement strand
CGCTCCGCGGCTCAAAATGCTTCCGGTTTTCCGGTCGTTGCTCGTAATGATGGTCCGTTCAACTTGACAAGAATCGTGCCAACCCGTAAAAATCAAAGCAGCTTTCAGAGGGGGTTTTCTATGGCTGACACTGATTGGCAAAAAATCGCTCGTGATTCCGAGCTCGAGGAAGGCGTTCCCGCGGCATTCGATTTGGAAAAAAGCAAGATCCTGCTGGTTCGGCTTCAAGGGTCGATCTGCGCCTGCGGCGCCAAGTGCACGCATTACGGGGCGCCGCTTGATAAAGGGCTCCTGCACGGGAAGATATCCACCTGCCCATGGCACAACGCGCGGTTCGACGTGACAAGCGGCCGCGTGGAAGCAGCCCCGGCGCTCAGCCATCTGAAATGGTATGAGACGAAAATTGAAAACGGCGATGTTTACATCCGGGCGAAAGTTCGGCCTGCTCCCGAATCCCGTCCCGAAACAGCGGGCCAAACGTTTGTCATCCTCGGGGCCGGCGCCGCGGGGAACGCCGCCGCGGAAACGTTGCGCGATGAGGGGTTCGCCGGACGGCTGATTCTTGTGTCGCCGGAAGAGGACCTCCCCTATGACCGTCCGGCGCTGTCGAAGGATTTTCTGGCCGGAAAGTCGAAAAGCGAATGGATCCCTCTTCACAGCCGGAAATTTTACGACGACCGGCGAATCGAGTTGCTCGCCGGACGACGGGCGACCGCCGTCGACGCAGGAAAACGCACCGTGGCTCTCGACAGTGGCGAAACGCTTTCGTGGGATCGCCTGCTGTTGGCTACAGGCGGCAGGCCTCGATCTCTTCGGATCCCGGGGAAGGACCTGCCGGGAGTTTTTAGCCTGCGCAGTTTCCGGGACGCCGAGGCGATTGCGAAGCAGGCGGGAATCGCAAAATCGGCGGCTGTCGTCGGCGCAGGCTTCATCGGGATGGAGGCGGCTTCGGCGCTGAGGCAGCGCGGACTCGAGGTCCACCTGATCGCTCCCGAAAAGGCGCCCCTGGCCAATATTTTCGGCGACGAGATCGGCCAGTGGCTCAAAGCGCTCCACGAAGGCCAGGGCGTCAAGTTCCGTCTGGGACAAAAGCCTGTTGAAATCGTCGGCAAAGGGAAGGTGGAAGGAGTCCGGCTGGATGATGGGACCCTTGTGGCAGCCGACCTTGTCGTTGCGGGGATTGGGATCGAGCCCGTTGCGGAATATCTGTCCGGGACAAACCTTGTCGGAGACAACGGAGTCCCGGTCGACGCCTGTCTGCGGACTTCCATAGACGGCGTGTTCGCGGCAGGCGACATCGCCGCAGTTCCGTATAGCCCGGCAAATCAGCGGATCCGCGTCGAACACTGGGCCGTCGCCGAGCGCCAGGGCCAGCATGCGGCTCGGGCGATGCTGGGTTCGGCCGATCCCTATCGCGAGACGCCGTTTTTCTGGACTCGGCAATATGACACATCTCTTTGCTATGCAGGCTGGGCGAAGACTTGCGATCGCATCGCCTATCGGGGGAAGATGGACGCCGACGGATTCCTGGCCGGCTTTTATGAGAAAGACCGACTTCTTGCCGTCGCGTCGGTTCGCCGCAACATGGATTTTATGATTCTCGGCGAACTGCTCAGGGAGGGCGTGGGGATTTCGTTCGATCAATTTGCGGACGAGAAAATCGACCTCCGCAATTTTCTTCCTGAATAATGCGGGCTGAATGAATCAGCGCGCAGAATAGCGTTTAAAAAACAGGAGGCGCCATTATGTCGGGAAACGAGTCCTGCTCGCTGGCAAACCGGGAATGCATTCCATGCAAAGGGGGCGTTCCACCTCTCGAGGGAGAGGCTTTGCGGCGGCTGACAGAAGACCTTGGCGGCGGCTGGGAAGTGGTCGATGGACAGCGACTGGAAAAGACTTATAAGTTCAAGAATTTCCGGCAGGCTCTGGATTTCACCGTCAAGGTTGGCGAACTTGCCGAAAATGTGAACCACCATCCCGACATTTATCTTGCGTGGGGCAAGGTAAAGCTGACGATCTGGACGCACAAGATCGGCGGTTTGTCGGAATCCGATTTTGTCCTGGCTGCGAAGGCCGACCGTTTTATCGAAGATCGAACGCAGATTTAGGGCTTGTCAATGAATAACGTTTACACTTTGGCGCGAGCGCCGGGCGGACAGATGCAAGG
>CAZXSV010000165.1:0-2170 GCA_964642735.1 uncultured Acidobacteriota bacterium | reverse complement strand
TTGATGTCGGCGGGCTTCATGTTCTCCTGGTAGCCGAGGCCGTTGGCAAGCGGCAGGATGGAGAGGTCGCCCTTGGCCTGGGCTGCCAGGTACAACCTGACGGCGTGTTGCAGGCCGCCGCGCTGGCAGGAAACCATCGGCAGCTGCGAGGCCTGCACTCCCTGAGGAGGATCCCCTGGTTTCGCTTTAGCCTTCGGCATCTGCGCATGTCCCAACGCGGGAATCAGCATCGCGGCGCAGAGCGCGACGCACATCGTGACTGAATTCGTATGTTTCATTGGTTTTCCTTTCCTTATGATGGTTGTATGGCATGGACAAGACGGATCGGCTGCGTTTCTGTTCCCGCCCCGTCGCATCAGGACCTCCGATAGGCAGTTCCGGGTCGCGCGCGCGTGCCTGCCGCGGCTTTCCAAAGCCTGCAATATTGGGATTCTACTGCAAAGTCCGAAGTATACCGCAAATATTCCGCAGCGGTTGGGCAGAATTCGATGTTTCAGCTTGATATCTTCCAATTTCATCCGTGCGTCATCCGCTGCCGGAGGCGCGATGAATGGCAGTCGCATTTGAAGGACAAGGGAATCGGCACGGAAATTTATTGCCCCGTGCCGTCGCACGAACAGGAGCGTTTCCGATGCCTGGGATACAAAGCGGCCGACCTCCCGCGATCTTCCGCCGCCGCCGGAGAAACGCTGGCATTGCCGATATATCCGGAGCATGCCGACGAACAGCGGCATTCCGTCGTGCGCTCCATTGCCGAATTTTATCGGAAGCAAAGTCTATCGTATTTCAATGAACTTTTTTCGCTTCTATCCGATTTCCGAGACAATCGCCACGTAGTTCTTCCCATATTTTTTGGCGCATTTAGGACAGGTTGTGTACCACATGAACCACTTTTTGACGTTGTAGCCTTTCGATTTGACGACGATCTCGAAATCTTTGCACCATTTGCCGGTATCGCCAAAAGGCCCTTCGTAAACCTTGCTGTAGAATCTTCCGCTCAGAGCGGTGTTTTCAGCGCCTGGGACCGGCTTATTGACCGCAAGGTACACGTCCATATTCCATTTGGACGTGTGATCGGAAAGAGAGAGCCAGTCCGTTATTTCGGCGCCTGCTTTTCTGACCTTCTCATCAAGTCTTTTCATCACTTTGCCGAAATTGAACGGCATATAGAAGAAAGTGAATACCTTGTCCTTGATGAATAGCTTGTTGTCCCATTCGATTATTTTGTCATCCCATGGCGCAGGATTGAATTCAGGACAGCATTCGGCGTCAGCTGGCATCGCGTCCTCCAATTGGGTTTTCGGGCATAAGTAATAGAATAGTTCGGGCCGCGAAACAACATTATAAATAATGCAATTCAGCGTAGGTCGGCGTTTGTCGTCGGCCGGCTGCGGACTGCTCTCTGAAGTCAGTTGTTTTTCGGCGGAACGTAGTTGCGGACGGCGGCGAGAAATTCGCTGGGATGCTTCCGGTAGAGGGATCGGTCATCCGAACTCCATGAATTCAGAGGCCGGACGATAAGATGCAGCCGCTGCCGGTCAGGAAAAGGCAAAAAACGCGCTTCTACGACCGATAAGCAGCCTGTTTTGCGGATCGTTTACCTTGAAACATCGGCGCTTTATTTTTCGATTTGAGGGCGCGCTCGCGCTTTTGCTGGAGTTGACATCAATGTCAGATTCAATTATCCCAATAAACCGAACTGGATGGGTTCAGCTATCGCCCTCATAAACAGCGGCGGTACGCAGTTGCCGATCTGCTTGAAGCCCTCCTCGAATTCTCCGGCAAACGTAAAACCGTCAGGGAAGGAACCGAACCTTTTGAACTCGGGAAGCGAGAACCTGCGGCGCTCTGACCAGTGCGCCGCCCACTCCCAGGTGCTGTCCATTCGCCTGATTGTATGGGCGGGCTTCCGGGGATCGGACCTGATGGCGTTGAATCCGGCCCCCGTGATGTCCTGCTGCGATCTGCCGATCCTGCTGCGGTCCCAATGCCGGCAGGCTTTGTATTTGCGCCCAGCCTCCGGCAATTTCTGTAATGGCTCCGGCGGCGTGGAACACCCGACGAGAGAATCGCCGCAAAGGATCGGCAGAGGCATCGAACCTGGATGCAATTCCACAAAAATATTTTCTTCGCGTTCAACTCCCGGGAATGCAATTAAGCCGGCCTAGGT
>CAZXSV010000164.1:0-2344 GCA_964642735.1 uncultured Acidobacteriota bacterium | reverse complement strand
ATAGTCTCGCCGGCGAACTTTAACGGAGGCAACCAGATAGTTATTTCCGGTGCGAAAAAAGCAGTGGAAACCGCCTGTAAAGCGGCTAAAACTGCAGGGGCTAAGAGAGCGCTCCCGCTTCCGGTAAGCGCTCCATTCCACTGCGCACTTATGCACCCTGCTGCGGACCGATTGGCGCCGGAACTGCAGGCTATTCCACAGAGGGAGTTCCGATTCCCCGTCGTGGCGAACGTAACAGCATCGCCTTACGTCACTGGCGTTGCCGTTGCAGATGTATTGATCCGACAAATCACCGCACCTGTACGCTGGGAGGAGTCGGTGCGGACGATCCAACGGATGGGGGCAACCTCCTTCCTCGAGGTTGGTCCGGGAAGAGTACTCTCTGGACTTGTACAGCGAATCGACAACATGGCGACTGTCGCGGCGTTCTGCAGCCCTGCGGACATCCAAGAAGCACAGGCTCTGCTCGGATGAGTCGTGCCCGCGATCTATGATTTCCGGCATATTTCAGGCTTTGGAAGCATGCAAAACGCCGATTATCCTCCGCGGCTCCATTTATCTCCCATGGCCTCCAACAATCCCCGACGTATGCGGAATCATTGAAATAGAAAGCGAGCGCTCGAGACTACATAGCCGGATGAGTTGAACTGAGGCGATGAGGATGGTAACGTCAGGATTAACCATGAATCAGGCGAATATTCGGTTCAACTATCACGATTACCTCCAACTGCCCGAGGATAAACGATACGAAATCCTCGAAGGAGAGCTTTTCGTGGTCCCGGCGCCGAATACGAGACACCAGCGAATATCCAAAAGAATCCAAACCGCCCTGATCAGACAGATTGAAGAGAAAGGGCTCGGCGAAATCTTCAACGCTCCCTACGATGTACTCCTGTCTGAAGAAAACGTCGTCCAGCCGGATATCCTTTTTATTCGCAAAGATCGCCTCCACATTATCAGCGAGGCAAACTTTCCCGCCGCCCCTGACCTGGCGGTGGAGATTTTATCGGCGGGCACGCGACAAAAGGACTTTGCCATCAAGAAGAAAATTTACGCAAAATTCGGAGTGAAAGAATATTGGGCAGTCGATCCGGATGCTTCCACAATAGAAGTTTTGACCTGGAAAGAATCCGGGTATGCCACTGCAGGAATTTTCGGAGAATCAGACCGCCTGTCCTCCCCTGTCCTCCCCGAGCTTGACCTGCCGCTGCGCAATGTATTCTTTTAGCCGGCCGGCAAGCGATACAACCCCCTTCGGGGTAGACGGTTTTCTGCCGTTTCCCCAGGGTTGGGCTGCTAAAAACGCAGCCCAACCCTGGGCTTTGAGATCCTGCCCCTTCGGGGCAGACGCCCAAAATATTGCCGCGAAGCCCAGGGCAGGGCCGCGTTTTTTACGGCCCTGCCCTGGGAATGAACGTCAATGGACGTCAACCCTGAAAGGGTTGAATCCTGGGCAATCTGGAAGCTCCCAACGCATGACGCCGCCTCGCGCGGCTTAGAAACTATGCAGCATAGGGCTGGATTTCAATTCCGACAGCCCCGATTATCTTCACCAGGAGATCGCAAGATACCGTTACGGTTGCGCCATTCTTAACGGCAGACACTTTCGAGCGAGCGACACCGGATCTTTTTACTACCTCATTCAGAGTCAGTCCGGATTTGTTTATTGATTTGACCGCCAGACGCGAAAGCTCCGCCTTATATTTCATCAAAGCGATATCGCCGGGCGTAAGTCCCAGCAATCGGCCCAGATCATCCGGGTTCTCCGCTGTTAGCAATTTTGCGCGGTTGGACGATTTTCTCTTCATTGCTTCCTTTCAATTCCCTTTAGAAAATATTTAAGACGGGTTCGGGCAATTCTTTTCTCTCGCTCAGGCATTTTTCGGCTCTTCAGGCGGCCAGCCGTGAATGACATCCCGAACAGGGCCATAAAAACAAACCGGAATCCATTGCCTCATCAGCTATTCGATCCAGTGTCCCATAATAGGGACATTTTCTCAATGTTTAATATGATTTCTTGCATCCATTATCTCGACTTATCGAATATCCAATGATCCGCGCCCGCAAATTGACAAGAAATTCTTGTAAATTATTGAGTGATTTCCCTGAAATGGTTGAATCCTGCCGCGTTGAAGACATTCCGATACAACCCCCTTCGGGGTAGACGGTTTTCTGCCGTTTCCCCAGGGTTGGGCTGCTAAAAACGCAGCCCAACCCTGGGCTTTGAGATCCTGCCCCTTCGGGGCAGACGCCGGCAGTGTCCGCATGTCGGCGCGCAAAAGCCTGGCAGACGCCGGCGCTCCCAGCGCGGCGCGGGAAGCGATTGTCGGCGCCGTCAGCGAAT
>CAZXSV010000163.1:0-2748 GCA_964642735.1 uncultured Acidobacteriota bacterium | reverse complement strand
AGCTTGCGGAGCAAGCGGCTGTAACTGGCAATATGATCCTGCGTGAACGGCAGGTTGATAATGGCTACGAAAAGCAGCAGCGGCTGGACCAACATTACTGCCTGGCTCAATGAAGCCGGGAGATAGAAATATTCGGCGTTCAGGATCGCGCCCAAGAACAGCACAATACAGAATGCGGACAGGCGGCGCGAAAAAATACGCGCCAAGGGCAAACGGGCTTCCTGGTTGCGCTGCTGAAGAGAAACTATAAACAACAGAGCGACGATAGGAATGTCAATGACGTTGAGAATTCTGGGAAGAAGATTGAATTCCTGAGTGAACAATCGCATCAGGACATTGCATAACAAAAGAGCATATAGCAGGGAGACGTGGAAAGGCGTTTCCTGCCGAATAATCGGGCTGGGAACATTCTTCACCGGAGCGATTTTGGGGACAAAATCAATCGGCTTTTGCGTGTCGGGATTTCTCGAATCCGTATGCGTTTCAACAACCGAATGCATGCAAAATTCTTTCTTGTTCCTGTGCGCTTATCCGCAAATGAATTATTGCAAGTAGCGACGATCGGAGGTATCGCAAAAAACGATTATGAAAGAGGCAGTTCTGTTATGGCAGGGTAGGGGTGGCTGCGCTGCTTAGGCAAATGCAAGGCAAGCGCAAAGAGGCGAGCATAAATATTCTCGGTTGACCTTTAAACCGCGCAAGACGAATTTGCTATCGCGTCGACATGATCAAGGATTTGATTGAGAGCTTTCGATCCTTGATTGGGAAAATGCTGATTATTTGACCTGTGTTGTATTTTTATTAGCGATTCCGTCTGATCCGCATTTTCAATAAGCGTCAATCTTCCTTGGCGGCGCAACTGCTGATCCACGGCGCCGGTTTTCCCTCGGAAAATGCTGTACACCGGAACTCCAAGCGCGGCGGCTTCGCGGTTCATTGTCCCGCCGCCGCTTACCACAAGATCGGAATGCCAAAGCAGATTCAAGCCGTCCAAGGCATTGGAAGGAATCACCGTTTTATTGTCTGCGAACCATTCGGGATAGGTTTGCCGGAGATATTCAGCCTGCCTGCTGTTGCGAGGCAAAAGCACTATCCTGGCATCGGGCGTATTGACGGCTCTGTTCATGAAGGCTATCAAAAGCGACTCGCTCTGCGGATTATGGTAATGCGCTTCGGTCGCGGGAGGCCGAACGGTTACGACGATGGATCCATTGTTGATTCCGAGAATTTGTAAAATAGAAGGATCGGGAGTGAGCGTCCAGGCGTAGACGTCTTCCTTGATCCCGCTGTATGTTTTAACGTGGTCCGGGCGAGTTGGAAGATCTTTGGAACACACTACCTCGGGCACAATTTCCCATCGGGGACCAAAAAAAGGAATCGTTTTTACGTATTCATAATCGGCAATTGCGATGCTTGGAATGCCCAGAAACTTGCAAAGAATCATCTGCGATCGGGAGCCGTGGGACAACGCGATCTGAGGCTTTTCCTTTATAACAATCAGCGCCAACTGGCCGGCGCGATAAAATAGGCCGCTGAACTTCAAAAAACGGTTCTTCCCATGGTGACGGCCGACGCGAATATATCGCATGCCCTTCTGATCGGCAAGATCGCATACCTGGAAGGCGTCGCGGGCCGTCAAAAGGATCTCATGCCCACGCTTTTCCAACTCATGGATTATCGGCTGAAAAAACGGAACATGCGGCGTGTTGTCCAGATCGATCCAGATTTTGGGACGGACGGCTTTCCTTCCGGTCGCGGCGACCGGCTCTACAGATCGCTTCGAGTCTTTCGTTCTGAACCAGGAAGCCAGGTCTTTGGGAAGAACATGCCAATATTGATCTTTATACCTCGAAGCCACATACGACAGAAACTCGGAATAAAGGCTTAAGTCATAGCCGTGGTTCCTGAACTCGGCCGAAGGAAAGGAAATGTAGTCGGGATGTACGTCTACAAGAGACATCCCATTGTTGTCCGCAATCCAATCCAGCTTGTTCTTCCAAATGTCGCATGTGCGCTCGCGGAGCAAGAGAAAAAGAGTGAAATCCTGAGCAAGCGTATAGGGAAGCTCGACGAAGCCGCGGCCTGAATTCAACGCCGAAGAAACCAGAAACGGGAAAATCGTGCTGACATTGTCCGGCTGAGGTTCGAATGGATCCGTGTCAAAGGTCGAACTGTCGTATTCGACGTCCAATTGCTTCAGCCATTCGAGATTATGGTGCATGAACGGCGAACGGAAGCCGACGGCCTTCCACTGCTTCAAATATGCATTGATGCGGCCGGCTCGTTTGCTGAAAGCTTCAAAGGAAGCATACAGCTTGCCGTCATGATGCAGTCCGTGGATCCCTACCTCGAAGCCGTTGTCCACAAGCCAAAAACGGAGTTCGTCCGGGACGCGATATTGGCCTTCGGGAACGAAATAGAAACAGGAACGGAAACCAAGCGATATCTCGAGTTCGGCGAGCGGACGCACGCGGTCCAGACCCTGCTGCGATTCGACGTCATGGGTCAAGACGAAGGCGAATTGTTTGTTTTCGGGCCAGCCCGTCCAGCCGGAGGGAGGAGTGGCGGCGGATTCTTTGATCGGCCAGTGGTTGTGGCTCGAATTGAGAATCCAGCGGGCGCGAATGCCTTTGAGATTGTTGCGGAGGCGTTCCGGGAGAAGAGGTTTTATGCTGTAGTAAAAGGGGTGGGGATGCATTATGGGTGGTCAATTATCAAAACGGAGAACACGGAGAACACGGAGTAAAA
>CAZXSV010000162.1:0-2757 GCA_964642735.1 uncultured Acidobacteriota bacterium | reverse complement strand
ATCCCGATCAGGTTCATGGGATTGCCGATCGTGCCCATGTAGGTCGTTCCGACCTTGCCGCAGTTTCCGCCATTGATGGACAGCAGGCTCCAGGCTCTTCCGATCGTTGTATTGGCGTGCGCATAGGGGCCTACGGCGCCCTCCTCGTAATTAAGCCCGATTTCGTCGCGGATCTTTCCGTTGATCACGGCGCCCGCCATAAAGCCGTTGTCGGAGACATTGACGGCCGTCATACCGGTAGAACCCAGCGCCAGAATGACCGGAAAATAATCCGGACGGGCGCCCGCCATGACCGCATTGACGGCGGCGACCTTTACCGTGTAGGTCCAGGTTTCACCGGCTTCGGACCCGGGATTCATTTTGCCGAGAACCTCGTCAGGCCTGCGGCTGGTGGCCTTCAGCATCTCCGCGACTTTTTCTTCCGTAGGCAATTCCACCGGCAAAAAGTCCGTGTACCGTTTCTCGAGAAACAATTTCTGGAGTTCGTCGGGAGTCCCAGTGTAAGTCTTCGGCCCCATGTCCCGCTGCATTTCCCCGGTCTTTTTTTCTTCGGCGGTCAGGGGGCGGGTCAGTTTTTCCACCAGTTCCGCCATCACCGGTCTTCCGGTGAGCGGATTGTTGCCGTCCACAATCTGTTTCTTGAGTTGCTCGTTCGTTTTGCCCCAGACCGGGCCGCGGAAATACTGAATGCGGAGGCCGGGCATGCCGAGGTTTGAAGCCACTTCTTTTTCCTGTTTTTCGAAATCAGTCAGGATGAGCGGCACGGCGGGTTTTTTCATTTTGGATTCGATTTCAAAAGAGAGGCGAACCGCCCCCGGAGCGCAGAGGCTTCAATGGCCCAGCCCGACAATCGCGGCGTCCCCCTTTTCGGCAATCTCGGCCCACAATTCTTTGCTCAAGGAGGAAAGCCCGGCCCCGCTTTGACCGTCCTTATAGACGATGTTGGTTTTGGGATAATGGACTTTAAACCAATCCGACATTACGGCCATGAGGCGATCGGTTCCGATAAAGCCGGTGTTTAAAAAATAGATGGTTTTGCCGTCCAGCGCGCTCAGGCGCGGCGCCTGCGGCATCATCGTGATCGGCGGCGGCGCGCCCATCGGATTGAGCGCCGTAATTTGAGGCATGGCCTCCTTTTTCACGGACGAAGCGGCCCTCTTACCTTGCGCATAGGACTGATTGTTCAGCATCGAAACAGTGCAAACAAAGCCCAGGCACAAAAATGCAATCACCGCGATACGCAATTTCATGCGAGATTCCTCCCTATTGGGTTCTTGTCAATGCCCCCAAAGGGAATTACGACTCAAAAAATTCTTATTTGCAATACAAAACGCACCGATGCGCTCAAATTCAAAGCCGCATTGCCGATGCGCTTCAAAATATACACGCCTCAGATCAAAGCAGGAAAACCTTCGGGAAGCGTCCGAAGCCCATGATCCCTCCCTGGTGGGGCCGGGCGCAGAGATTCCCTGGAAAGCGCAACATTTCAGGCCTTCGGAAAAAGCTGCGCCTCGAAATATCGTTTGTAAAATAATTACAAAATATTACAATAAATTACTAGATAACAGAAATAAGTCGTGCTATGTTGTCATTAATCTCTAGCCATTGGAGTAGCGGAGGGCCGGCAGAGACCATGGGTCCTGAGCGACTCCGGCCCCCCGCTGTTGTATACTGTGTTCCGGTTCGGCCTCTATCCAAAATCAAATCGTATTCATGGCATGATTAGACAAGGATTCGAATGATGCAGACAGCAAGGCTTAAACTCATGCGGACAATTTATTCGATAAGCGCAGTTCTGTTTTTAATTGCGGCGTTTGCATGCCATTCGGTTTATGGCAAAACGGCGGGAGTCTTTCTGGTGGGCCTGGGTCCGGGAGATCCGGATCTGGCGACCGTGAAAGCCATTAGGCTTATCGAGGAAGCCGACATCATTTACTCCATGAGCAAGGATATTCGAGAGCGTTTTGCCGCGCATCTCAAGGGCAAAGACTACAGGGAGCTTTCGGGAAATGTCGCCCGGCGCCATACACGCAAAGCCAACGAGACATCCGGCAAAGCAAAAAAGGATTCCGTCGACGAGACCGAACCGGACAGGCGCGCCTTAATCAATGAAGTCAAACAGGCGGTGGCTCAGGGGAAACAAGTCGTCTTTGTGGACAGCGGGGACCCGCTTATCTTCGGCCCCTGGGTGTGGATGTTCGAAGAATTCAAAGATATCCCTCTGGAAGTCGTCCCCGGAGTCAGTTCCTTCAATGCAGGACTGGCGGCTCTCAAACGCGACGGCACCTGGTCTTCCCGCACCCACTCCATTATTTTGACGACAGACCGGCCTCAAAGCCAGGACCGTTTGGAAGACCTTGCCGCGCACCGATGCACGATGGCCATTTTCACCCATCGGACAAATTTCAAGGACATTATTCGCAAGCTGCGGACGCATTATGCCGTGGATACGCCCATTGCGGTCGTTTTCTACGCGGGATACAAGGACAAACAGAGCATCGTCAGCGGGGATTTAAATACAATCGAATCCCGGATCAAGCCGGAGGCTCTTCCGCTTGAACATATCATTTTTGTAGGCGATTTCCTGACTTACCGGCTGAATGATGAATAAGAAGGAGCGGCATGAATAAAAAAATATGTATAGCGCTGGCTGCCATGGCTTTCCTGGTTCACGCTTCGTCGCTTTTCGGCAGCGACTGCGCCGCCTGTCATGCGGCGAAAGGAGTCCGCGAATCAACTCCGGCCGTTGAACCGATT
>CAZXSV010000161.1:0-2772 GCA_964642735.1 uncultured Acidobacteriota bacterium | reverse complement strand
ACGCCGGCGCTCCCCGCCCGGCGGCAATTTTCCATGAAATAAAAACCCGGCAACCGAAACAATAAGGATGAGAAATCTGCATCATTGCCGGAGGAATAACGGTGTTGATCAAAACCATGCCAAACACGAACGTGCGTTTCAATTACGAAAACTACCTGCTGCTTCCCGAGGACAAACGATTCGAAATCCTCGACGGAGACCTTTGCATGGTTCCGGCGCCGGGCACAAAACACCAGCGCGTTTCAATCGCTCTGTGCTCCGAGCTGTTTCAGCAGTTGAGCGGTCTCGGCGCCGTCCTGGCGGCGCCCTGCGATGTTCTGCTTTCCGACGAAGACATCGTCCAGCCCGACATCCTTTTCGTTCACAATCGTCGCGGCAACATTGTCGGCGAACTCAACGTCCGGGGAGCGCCCGATCTTGTCGTGGAAATATTATCTGCTGCGACGCGGGCAAGAGACCTCAAGGCCAAGCGCAAGATATATTCGCGATTCGGAGTTTCGGAGTATTGGATTGTCGATCCCGAAGCGGAGACCGTCGAGACGCTGGCATGGAGCGAAATCGGATATATCACGACGGGGGAATACAAAAAATCCGGCAGGCTTTGCTCGCCACTGCTGCCCGGCTTTTCCCTTCCCCTCTCCAGAATATTTTCCAGGCGAAGCCGGGCGTGGCAGGCGCGGATTAATCGTCCTGTTCTTCCATAACCTCCGCGGGATTGTCTCCGGACTGGAAGCCGTTAACCCGATGGGTCCCGTCGCAAAATGGCTTCTTGGCCGATCCGCCGCACCGGCACAAGGAAAACCGGCCCTTCCCGGAAATATCGTAATGATTGTCTGCGTCATCCACCAGTTCCGCCACTCCGCTGGGCGCTTCAATCTTGTAGGGGCCGTTTTTCCGAACCGTAATTTTTATTAAAGCCATCGACGTTCTCCCTTCAACGACAAATTATAGACCGGGAAAACGTTCATGGCAAAGGGGAGCTGCGCGGCTTCACCGGTAAAATTTCTTCACATCAAAATATCCCGCGTGCCGGGCGTATGCTCCCATGGCGCTGAGGCTCAGCCCGTTTTTGCCCCCCGAGAAACCGAAGCCGCAATCGTGCATCGTCTTGGTGTTGATCACGATCGTGCCCTGTCCGCCGTTGCAGGCTTCCTCAACCCAGGAGAACAGATAGACGCCGTCGCGGATCTTCACGTATTGGCTGGGGGAGCTCCATTGCATGCCGAGCGCGCCGTTTTCCATGAATATCGTCCACGAATAAGAGTGAGGCGTACTGTAGACGTGCATGGAAGTCAGGCTGTCGGAGTAGTTCCACGTATAAGCATAACCGGCCAGTTCATCGGTGTGATCGTGGCGGAAATATTTGGGAGCAACCAGCCCCTTCATTTCGATGACGCCGAAGAGAATGACATAGGACACCTCGTTCGCCATATACCTGGAGCCGAGCTGCGAGTTGACGCACGAGGTCAGCCCGCTGGCGAAATCCAAAACGATCTGCACGTTCTTCGGCGGCCGCGTCCCGCTGTGTATGTGGCTGAAAAAAACAAGATCGTCATCCGGCTCAAAGGCTTCGTAAATCTCCTCTCGCCACTGCGGATCGCCATCCTTGCGCCAACGCAGCTTTCGCATGTCGTCGAACCGGTAATTCCACGCGGGCCCGCCGTTGTCATATCGGACGGTGAATTCCTTGCCGACCAGATAATCGGTCGGCGGCATCTTGTTGCCCGCCATCGCGTCGCTGCCGGCAAAAATCCGGGAATTTTTCTGAACAGCTTTATACACTTCCTCTTCCGGCATCGGCTGGTTTTCCCGGAAAGGACGGTACACCGGCCGCTCCCCCTTCTGGCCCGTCTGAGGCCGGGCGGGGCCGAGGGATATCTTTTCGCCACGGTCGTTGAAGGGCTCGAAAATGGCTATCTGCCCCAAAATTTCGCCCGTTCCCTTGAATATGTAATACTCGAGCTCGTCTCTCTCGTTGAAGCCGAGCCGCACGCCTGCCTGCTCGACGCTTAACAGGTCCAGGACGTACAGCGTAAATATCCCCGACATCTCGCACTCGGTCCGGTCGTAGATGAACATGTGGTCGTTGATCTTGATGTAGTCGGATGGGCCGCAGAACGTCAGCTCGCCTCCGGATCTCGTCAGTTCGACAAACGAAGAAGAAACGATCGAGGGATAGAACTCCAGCGTCTCGACGCCCGTGTCCTGCTTCCAGTGAAAGCCTTTGCCCTCGATCCTGTTCGTCAGGCGATGGCGTTCTTTCGGCGCTTCCCTGCCCGGAAAATCCACGTATCCGTGATAAATATGCCGCTGCACCTCCCGATCGTCCAACGCCAGGCCCGCGCTGTCTTTGCCGCCGCAAAACCAGACCTCGAAGACAGTCGCCAGATTAGTCTTGAGATCGATGAAAACGTTGTATCCCTTCTGGGTTTTGGGGACCATGTGGGAAAAGAAAATCACCTGTTTCAAGGCCAGTGCACCGTAACCTGATTCAACAGCAGACCCGGCGCCTTCCGCAAGCGACAGGGCGGATTTGCTTTTGAAGGAATAGTTTAGAACCGGGCCGCTGTCGGTAACGATTTTCAGAGACTTGCCGGCAAGCGCATCGGAAAAAACAGACGCGGATTTCGGACCGGCGGCCGTTGCGGCGAGCTTTTGGTTTATCTGCTGTTTCGTAAGTTTGGTGAATTTAATTCTGTGCATTTGCTCTTGAGGATATTGGACCTTTTGCATTAGCTCACCTCCGGGCTCGGGTAAAAGCTTGGGATTTTG
>CAZXSV010000160.1:0-2859 GCA_964642735.1 uncultured Acidobacteriota bacterium | reverse complement strand
TCGTTGTGCAATCAAGCTCGGCCGCCGGGAAAAGCCTGCTGATGGACGCCATCCTGGGATTCGTTCCGGAAGAGGAACGGGTGCAGTATTCGGCGATGACCGGGCAATCGTTATTCTACATGGGCGAAACGGATCTGAAGAACAAAGTTCTCGCGATCGTGGAAGAAGAAGGCGCCACGCGAGCCGCTTACGCATTGAAGCTTCTGCAAAGCGAAGGCGTTCTCACGATCGCCAGCACCGGCAAAGACCCGGCGACGGGAAAGCTGGTTACGCATCAATACCGCGTCGAAGGCCCTGTCATGATTTTCCTGACGACTACGGCAATCCAGTTAGACGAGGAGCTATTGAATCGCTGCCTGGTTCTCACGGTTAATGAAGATAGAAGCCAGACGCAGGCGATACACCGGCAGCAGCGCGAGCAGCAAACGATAGAAGGGCTGCTTGCCAGGAACGACCGGATCAATACTCTCCGGCTTCACCGAAATGCGCAGCGATTGTTGAAGCCGGTGTTTGTCGCCAATCCATTCGCCCGGGATCTTACCTTCCTGGACAGCCAGACCCGGACCCGCCGCGATCACATGAAATATCTGACGCTGATTCGCAGCATCGCTTTGCTCCATCAATACCAGAGGCCTATGAAAACTACATTGCACCACGGGAAGACGATCGAATACATCGAAGTCACGGTTGACGATATCGAGATTGCGAATCGCCTGGCGCATGAAGTTTTAGGCAGAAGCCTGGACGAGCTGCCGCCGCAAACACGGCGATTGCTTCTGATGATCGATGAGATGGTTTCGAAGGAATGCGCTCGCCTCCAGATGGATCGGACTGATTTTTATTTTAGCCGCCGGGACGTTCGCCAGTTTACCGGCTGGGGCAACACACAATTAAAGACACACCTGGCCAGGCTTGAAGATCTGGAATACCTGCTCGTTCATCATGGCGGCCGCGGACAGAGCTTCGTCTACGAACTCGTATTCGAGCGAAGCGCCGACGACGGCAAACCGATGCTTCCCGGCCTGATTGACGTTGAAAAATTGAGGTATGACAAAAACCGGTCGGGGTTGAAGGAAAGCAAGTCGGGGTCAAGTCGGCCCCAAGTCGGCGGGTTGTCGGGGGGTGGTCGGGTCAGTCCGGAGCCAGCAATAACGGGGCTGCGAAGCCGATTTAAGCGATTTTCCGGAAAAAACACTGATACCGGGAGCGAAGCAAAAGAGCCCGTCGTAATCGTAGCCGCAGGCGGGAGGTAGCGATGGCCCGCATCGTCAGGAAAAGAAGACCGGATCCGCCGCCGTCTTCTCCTTTAGCCGCCATGATGGGCAGGCATCTCGAGGATCTGCGCGTGCATAACTACTCGGAATACACGATAAAGAACCGGAAAGCGCACATAGGATTCTTCATCGACTGGTGCCGGGATCGCGGCCTGGCGGAGCCCACAGAAATCACAAGGCCTATCCTGGAGCATTACCAGCGATATCTTTTTCACTACCGGCAGAAGAACGGCAATCCCCTGACATTCCGAAGCCAGCTTGCCCGCCTGGTTCCGTTGCGTGTGTGGTTCCGGTGGATGGCGCGGCAACGGCATATTTTGCACAACCCTGCGTCGGAGCTTGAGCTTCCGCGGCTGGAGCATCGATTGCCGAAGGCCGTTCTCACCATCGCCGAGATGGAACAGGTTCTCGCGCAGCCGAATGTCAATGATCCGCTTGGGTTGCGAGACCGCGCAATTATGGAGACGCTTTATTCCACCGGAATGCGCCGGCTGGAACTTGTGAATCTGAAGCTCTACGATCTCGACACGGAGCGAGGAACGGTGACGATCCGCCAGGGAAAAGGCAAGAAGGATCGCGTGATTCCTATCGGCGACCGCGCCGCCGCATGGATCGACAAATACATCCGCGAATCGAGGTCTCAGCTTGTAGTGGAGCCCGACGACCACACGGTGTTTCTCTCGAACGCCGGCGAACCGTTCTGCCTGGATCATCTCAGCGACTTGGTTCGAACGCATGTGGACGCCGCGAATATCGGGAAGCGCGGCGCCTGCCACATGTTCCGTCACTGCATGGCCACATTGATGCTGGAGAACGGCGCCGACATCCGGTACATCCAGCAGATGCTCGGTCACGCCGACCTGAAGACGACGCAGATTTATACGCAGGTGTCGATCCGGCAATTGAAGCGGATCCATTCGGCGACGCATCCGGCCAGGCTTGATAAATCCGTTCCCGTGTCGATTGATGACGTTGAGAAGAAATGAGGTTGGGCTCCGCGAAAAGCGCGCGGAGCCCGGCTTCTGTTGATCCCCCGCCCATTCGTCAGGTTCCGGTTGTTGGCGGCGGTGATGGGGCGCGCGCAGGCGGCCGGGCGGGAAGTCGCTCGCTCGGCGCTTCCGATAAAGAGCGCTCTTTATCCGAAGCGGCCGGCTGTCACGGCGCTTGCGAAGCTCAGCTGCAGCTAAAGGAGAGAGCCCTGGAGCAAGCGCCGCGCCAGCCGGCTCCCCTCGCTCGCTAGACATAACCATATTATGTCTACTTCCCGCCCGCCGCCCGCGCGCGCCCCATCGCCGCCTTACGGCCCGGGATCCCCGCCCCGTCCGCCCCCAGGGGCTCCCGCGAAATAAGCAAAACAAACGGAGTCTGTTTTTTCTTTTAGCCGCTATAATGGTGGCGGCTAAAAAAAGAAATAACCTATGTCTACGACTTGGCAGCTAAGCGAAAACTCGCATCAGGGGTTCGACGGTTTAAAAGCAGCCCTTTGTCTGGGGTCGATGGAAGTTAAGTCCAATGATGCGTCGGGGATGCCGGCATGCTTACGACGAAACGGCATAGGATCCCGTAGTTCCGGCAAAGAACGGGA
>CAZXSV010000159.1:0-2892 GCA_964642735.1 uncultured Acidobacteriota bacterium | reverse complement strand
CTGTCCGCCCGGCGCTCGCGCCAAAGTGTAAACGTTATTCATTGACAGGCCCTAACCTGTGGGGAAGTACAACGGGCTGCTCCGGGCGGAATAAACGGCCGAACCGGTCGTGCAGCCTCGGAAGCGCCTCGCCGATTTTCCGTAAGATGCAACCGACAGACTTCGGACGCCCGATCCCGGCAATTCAGCGAATCGGCGCTGTCTTGCGGCAAAAGGAATGTTTCCGGCAAACGAGGGAGCTTTCAGGAGGCGTCTCAATTGACTATCGTGATCTGTCGAGCTATGCTGGATTCAGAAAAATTAGAACAACATGCCATTGATTCAGCTCGATAGCACATGAGTTGGATTGTCCAGGAAGGGATGCACCCGGGTCCGGCAAGCCGTTGACTTATCGCGGATGAAAATCCTGATAGAGCAGGAGCAACGCGCATGATCGGCAAGTCGATTTCTCGTTACAAAATTCTGGTGAAATTGGGCAGCGGAGGCATGGGCGTCGTCTATCGCGCGCTGGATGAGAATCTCGGCCGCGATGTCGCCATTAAAGTCCTGCACCCCGAAGCCATGCACAACCCGGACCGCATCGCCCGATTCGAGCATGAGGCCAAAGCCATCGCCAGGCTGGCTCATCCGAATATTCTCGCTATCCACGACTTCGGGAAGGTGGGAGAAACCGTATTTGCCGTCACCGAACTGTTGGAGGGAGAAACGCTCGGTCAGCGGCTCGCGCGCGAGCATCTGCACTGGCGAAAAGCCGTGAGTATTGCCGCCTTCATCGCGGACGGTTTGGCTGCCGCCCATGCGAAAGGGATCACCCATCGGGACATCAAGCCGGAAAACATCTTCCTCACAGCCGACGGCAGAGTCAAAATCCTGGACTTCGGCCTTGCGAAAACCGGCCTCCCGCTTATCACGGATCCCCTGGCCCCCACGCTGACCATTCCGCCGTTGAAGGATGAGGCTGTGATGGGAACCGTGGCTTATATGGCGCCGGAGCAGCTTCGCGGAGAAACGGTTGACGCGCGCACCGATATCTTTACGCTTGGATGTGTCTTTTACGAAATGCTGACCTCCCAGCGCGCCTTCAGCAAAAGCTCTTTTGCTCTCACCGTGACCGCCATCCTGATGGACCCGGCCCCGGAGATGCACGTGTCCGGTGTGGAAGTTACGCAGGAATTGAACCGCATCATCAGCCGCTGCCTGGAAAAGAACCCCATGGAGCGCTTTCAGTCCGCAAGCGACCTGGCGTTTGCCCTGAGATCTCTGCTGGTCGACAACCCGGGCAACCGCGCGCTGGCCGAAGCGGCACATTTCGCCTTAGCGGATTCGGCGTCAGCCGATGCCGGGCAAGAAAAGCGGCAGGTTGTGCCGAGCGCTTCCGGCATGAAAGGCGCATGGCGCAGCCGCATGCTTGTTCCCGCCGCACTGATTTGCATCATAGCCATCGCAGCATCGCTCTGGTTTTCCAGCAAAAGCGAAATCACTCTTTCCGTCCTGCCATCGGATAATGAAGCTCCCGACAACAGCGGGTATGACGCAAGCCTGTACGAAAAGCTCAATCAGAAAATCAGCGAGTTGGAGATTGTGAAGGTCCGCCCGCTTCTGGCAAAACAATCCCTAAGCGGCATGGGACAGGATTTTGTGGCCATTGCCCAAAAGCTCAAGGCATCCGCGCTTTTGAAGTGGCACTACACCCTTGTTGGTGAAGACCTGGAAATTTACATAGAGTTGATCGACGGACGCACGGGACTGGCGCAGCATGTGAACACCTTTTCCGGAAAGTCTTCCCAGGTAATGGATCCCATCGCCCAGATTGCGCGCTATATTGTGGAGAGGCTCCGTCCCAAGCTAGGCCGGGCGGAGAAGGATAAGCTGGAATGTCTGAGCTTATATGGCAGAGGACAAGACGAACTGGCGAACCGTACGCCCGACTCCTTGAAAAAAGCTATTCGGCATTTCGAGGATGCGACGCAAAAAAATCCGGATTTTGCCCGGGCTTACGTTGGCATTGCCGATAGCTACAACATGCTTGGGATATACGGCGCGGATAATCCGGCAAAGCTTTTTCAGGAAGGGTTAAAAGCGGCCAATCAAGCATTGAAAATCGATAATCTGCTCGCAGAGGCTCATACGTCGCTCGGATTTGCCATCGAGCGCCATGATTTCGCCCGTCAAGGCGCTCAGCGGGAATACAACGAGGCCATCAAGCTCAGTTCTTCAAACCGCGACGCCCGCGCCGCTGCCTATCACCGATGGGGAGTATGCTTGATTGACCTGGGGCATTACGAGGAAGCGATTGAAAAAATTCGACAAGCGCAAGAAGAAGATCCTTCCTCGCAAATAATGCAGTCGGACCTTTCCCGGGCGCACCTGTACAAAGGGGATCTCAAGGAAGCTATCCGGATTTCAACGGCAACGATCGAGCGATTCCCCAAATTCGCTCCGGCCTACCGGTATCGCGGACTCGCCTACGAGCAGGCAAAGAACTTTCCGAAAGCTATTGCAGACCTCGAGGAAGCCATGAAGCTCTCCCGCAACAGCCCGCTCATGGAAGGAGATCTCGGGCACGTGTATGCCAGCGCAGGTTTAAAGGACGAAGCTCTATCCATACTGTCAAAACTACAACGGGACAGGGGAAATGGCCTCTATCGATCCTGCTTCCTTATCGCTCAAATCTACGCCTGCCTGGGAAATCGCGAAAAAGCCTTGTTTCATCTCGAAAAAGCACTGGAGGAAAAGGATCCATTTATGCTGTCTCTCGAAGTGGATCCGATTCTTAAAAAGACTCTCGGCAGCGAACCCCGCTTCAGGAAACTCTCAGCGCAACTGGCGCAACGGTAAAGCTTAGGGCCTGTCAATGAATAACGTTTGCACTTTGCTGCTGGCCCCCAGACT
>CAZXSV010000158.1:0-3128 GCA_964642735.1 uncultured Acidobacteriota bacterium | reverse complement strand
TGCCGACCGGGCAGCCGTTCTGGCAGGGCGCGCCCACCAGCTCCTTGCAGGAGCCCGCCGGGCAGCGGCGTTCGAAGATGTGCGCTTCGTATTCGTCGCGGAACCACTGCAGCGTGCTTAAAACCGGGTTGGCGGCCGTCTGGCCCAGGCCGCACAGGCTCGTGGCCTTGATGGTTTCGCCGAGCTTCTGCAAGTGCATGATCCCCTGCATGCGCAGCAGGGCGTCGTTCTCATCCTCTTTGTGCCGCGGGCGGGTGACCGCTTCCAGGATCTCCAGCATGCGCCGGGTGCCTTCCCTGCAGGGGATGCACTTGCCGCAGCTTTCGCTCTGGATGAATTCCATGAAAAACTTGGCGAAATCGACCATGCAGGTAGTCTCGTCGACGACCACGAGGCCGCCCGATCCCATGATCGTGCCGAACTTCTTCAGCTCTTCGTAATCGGTCCGGATGTCCATATGCGCTTCCGGGACGCACCCGCCGGAAGGGCCGCCGATCTGGACTGCTTTGCACTTCTTGCCGTTGGGGATGCCTCCGCCGATGTTGAAAACGACTTCGCGCAGCGTCGTGCCCATCGGCACTTCCACCAGACCGGTCCGGCTCACCATCCCGGACAGAGCGAAAACTTTTGTGCCTTTGCTCCCCTCGGTCCCCATCGCCGCATACCACTCCGCGCCGCGGTCCAGGATGACCGGCAGGTTGGCCAGAGTCTCGACGTTGTTGATGCAGGTCGGCTTGCCAAAAAGCCCCTGGACGGCGGGGAACGGCGGCCTTGGCCGCGGCATCCCGCGCTTCCCTTCAATCGAGTGGATCAGCGCGGTCTCTTCGCCGCACACAAACGCTCCCGCGCCCATCTTGAGCTGGATCGAAAGGTCCACGCCGCTGTTGAGGATGTTGTAGCCGATCAGGCCGCAGGCTTTCGCCTGGGCGAACGCTTCGTTGAGGCGCTGAATCGCCAGCGGGTATTCCGCCCGGATGTAGATGTAGGCTTTGGTGGCGCCGATGGCGTAAGCGGCGATGATCAAACCTTCAATCAGCCGGTGCGGATCGCTTTCGCAAACCGCCCGGTCCATAAACGCGCCGGGGTCCCCTTCGTCCGCGTTGCAGATAAGATACTTCTGGTCGGAAGCGACGGCCCGCGCAAATTTCCATTTTTTGCCTGTGGGGAAGCCCCCGCCCCCCCTCCCGCGCAGTCCGCTGGCTTCCACCAGGTCTGCGACCTGATCGGGCGTCATGGTGTGGAGCGCTTTGGCCGCGGCGCTGTAGCCGCCGCGGGCGATGTACTCGGCGATGCTCCCCGGGTCGATGATGCCGCTCGAAGCCAGGACCACCCGGACCTGGCGGGCGAGAAACGGATGCTCGTCCAGGTAAGGGACGCCCTTCCACTGGCCCGCGCTCCCGGTCCGGTATTGCCCGAGCGCCAGGTCCGCGGGAATCGATTGCTCGAGCAGCACCTGCTCGAGCAGTTTCGGGGCTTTGTCCGCCGTGATTCCGCCGAAGCTGACACGGGCTTTACCGCTGAGCTGGATGTCGACCACCGGCTCGTCGGAACACATCCCGTTGCAGCCGACTTCCACGATGTCGGCATCGATTTGTTTCTGGGCGATAAATTCCTTGATGACAGCCAGGGTTTTGCCGGCGCCCGCCCCGAGACCGCAGGTGCCGGTCCCGATAAAAATCGCGGGCTTTTCCACCGTGTCGCGGCGCAGTGCGGCGAGCGCCGCGGCCGCCTCCCCGGGCGCCTTGGCCCGGATGCTCAGGAAAGGCTCCGCCGCGAGATCCGCCAGCAGGTCGCTTTTGACTTCGGTGAAATCGACCCAGCAACTGCATTTCTGTTCCGTCGTTGCTTTATTCATGCCCATTCTTCGACTCCATTTCACGACATTCTTGAATGATTTTGCCCAGCTTCTGAGGCGTCACCTTGGCGTAAAACTCGCCGTTGACGTTGACGACCGGCGACAGGCCGCAGGCGCCCATGCAGGCGACGACTTCGAGGCTGAAGAGGCGGTCGCGCGAAGTCTGCCCGGGTTTGAGCTTCAACGATTTTTGCGCCATTTCCAGGACGCGGTTCGATCCTTTGACGTGGCACGCGGTTCCCCGGCAGACCATCAGGTGGTACTTGCCCTTGGCCTGAAAACGGAACTGATTGTAAAAGGTCGCAACCCCGTAGATTTTGGTCGCGGGCAGATTCAAATGCTTGCTGACCCGGAGCACGGCTTCGCGCGAGATGAAGCCCTGATTCTCCTGGACTTCCTGCAGGATCGGGATCAGGGCGTCGCGCCCCGCCCTGGGATAGTTTTTCAGAATGGATTCCACAGAATTCATGAACGGCTCTCCTTGCTGACGGATTGGCGGGCGAAGAACGCCACCTTATCCATGGATCTGGCTAAATCGATGTCCTCCAGATAAACGTCGGGAGGCGTGTGAAGCGGCGTGCGGGCAAAATTCAGAATTCCTTTGACGCCTGCGGCCACGAACAGATCGGCGACATACTGGGCCTCCTTGTCGGGGACGGCGATGATTCCTATCGTGGCGCCGATTTCTCGGATGATTTTTTCCGCTTTCTCGATGCTGTAGCACGGGCACCCGTGAAACATGCGGTCGAATTTTTCAGGATTGGTTTCAAAAGAAGCCGCAATGCGGAGCCGGGGATGGCGGTTGGAGAAGAACATCAGCAGCGCCCTCCCGATGTTGCCGACTCCGGCGATGGCGGCTTTTTGCTCCGTTGCGGGGAAAAGAAACGATTCGATGTGCTGGAGAAGCTTTTGAGCGTCGTAGCCGCGCGCCGGCGTGCCGTTGTAGCCGAGGACCATAAGGTCGCGGCGCACCTGCGCGGCCGTCACCCGCGATTTTGCGGCGAGAAAATGGGAATAGATGTGCGTCTGCGCCTCCTCGAGATCCCGGAGAGTGCGCCAATAAAGGGTCAAGCGGCCAACCGTCTGATGAGAAACCGTTTTCACGCCAGAATCCTTTTATATGTGAATAGTTTCACAATGATCATTTATTCACATTCAATCCAACATAATTATATATAATCTTGTGAAAGCATACGCATTGTGAAATATTTCACAGCAAAATGTCAAGAAAATAATTGCGGATTGCGCAAAATATTTTCCTGCCGGAGGGGCG
>CAZXSV010000157.1:0-3255 GCA_964642735.1 uncultured Acidobacteriota bacterium | reverse complement strand
CTCAGGCGTCCTGAAGGGATTCGAAGTTCGGATGGCCATTTTCCCCGACGGCCGTTGCGACGGAAGGATCCGGCAGGCAGGCGTCCAATGGCGCCGATCCTGCCGGGGACCGCAACTTGAGTATGCGAACGGCTATTGGGGTCCGAAAAAGCCGCGGATCGTCTTCGCCATGGTTTCGATCGTGTAGGGCTTCTGCAGGTAGGCGATGTTTATGGAGGACAGCTTGGCTTCTCCTACGATCTCGGCGCTGTACCCGCTGGTGAGGACGACTTTCAAATCGGGTTTTGAATCCCGGAATGTTTCGGCCAGGTCCAATCCGGTCATCCCTTCGGGCATGACCATGTCGGAAAATAGCAAGTCGATCCGGGGGTGGCATTCCTTCCATTTCTGTATGGCTTCAAAGCCGTTGGCGGCTTCGATGACGCGATAGCCCAGCGACTTTAAACCCTGTGCCATGACTGGCCGCAGGCTGCGGTCGTCTTCGACCAGCAGGACCGTTTCATGTCCGCGGAGTTTTTGATTTTCGCTCGGCTCCTCCTCAAGGGGCGATTCGCTGTCTGCCGGCAGCAGGACTTTAAACGTGGATCCCCGGCCCGGTTCGCTTGCGACTTCGACCCATCCGTGATGCTGTGCGACGATGCCGTAAACCGTCGCCAACCCCAGACCCGTGCCTTTCCCCGGATCCTTCGTGGTGAAGAACGGTTCAAAAATCCGGGCGCGGGTGTCTTCGTCCATGCCGCATCCGGTATCCGAAACTGTAAGGCGGACAAACCGGCCGGGGCGCGCTTCGGGCTTGTCTTCGATCTGCCCAGGGCCGACGTCCACGACGCCGGTGCGTATCGCGATGCTTCCTCCCCTGGGCATGGCGTCGCGCGCATTGACGGCCAGGTTCATGAGCACTTGTTCGAGCATCCCCGCATCGGCTTTCACGGAAGGCAAGCCTTCCATGGGATCGAAAGTCAGACGGATATTTTCACCGATGAGTCTTCCCAGCATTTTGAGCATGCCGGCCGCCACTTCGTTGACATTCAAAAGTTTCATGTTCATGACGGAGCGGCGGCTGAACAGGAGCAACTGGCGGGTCAAGTCGGCGGCCCGGCCGGCGTCGGTTTGAATCTCCAGCAGCATCTGTTTGATTCGCGGATCGACGTTTGCCACGGCGTCGGCCAACCCGACGCTCAGCATGATCGCGGCCAGTATATTGTTGAAATCGTGCGCAACGCCGCCGGCCAATTTCCCGACGGCTTCCATCCTCTGGGCTTGACGCAGCTGTTCCTGGAGCTTTTCCCGCATTTCCTCCGCTTTTTTGCGCTCGGTAATGTCCCGTACGATCGCCTGCAATTGCCCTTCTTCCGACTTCCAGCAACTGGCTTCGACGGTGAGGACGCTTCCATCCTTGCGCTTCATGAGGCTTTCAAACTGGGCCATTCCCTTCTGCCTGACAAGATCCAGCCGCTGCGAACCTTCGTTTCGCAATTCATCGGGGTGCGTGTCGAGGATATGGAGGCGAAGCAGTTCCTCGGCGGAGTAGCCGAGCATTTCGCAGATCCCCGCATTCACGAAAGAAAAGGCGCCATCGGCGTTCAGTGTAAAAATGCCGTCGCTCGCGTGATCCACCAGTTCCTGGTAGCGGCGGTGGCTTTGCCGCACTTTCTCCTCCGCCAGTTTTCGCTCGGTGATGTCGTGGATCAGGCCGTCGTAGCGCAGCACGGCGCCGTGTTCATTCCGGTGCAGGACCGGAGTGTTGCTCACCCATCGCAACCTGCCGTCTTTTCGAACGATTTCGTGCTCGATGGACGAAACTTCCTCGCCGGCGGCCGCTCGCCTCGCCTGCTCGATCACCCGGTCGCGGTCCGCCGGCGGCACCATGTCCAGCCAGAGAAATGGATTTTGGTCGAATTCCTCCTCGTGGTATCCCGTGATGGCGTAGCATCCCGGGCCGTGCTTTGTGCCGGCCGCAATGCCGTTTTCGATCCGCACCGTGTAGATATAATCGGAGACGGCCTCTTTGATCCGTTTGTAGCGTTCTTCGCTTTCCCTCAGTTCGCGAACGCGGGCTTCGAGCAGTTGTTCCGTCCGCAGGAGCGCCTTCCGGCGCCTTGACCGAACGCAAAGTTCCGGGAAGCATTCAGGTTTGAAAGGCTTGCCGAGGCAGGCGGCCGCTCCTCGTTTCATCCAATCCAGCGCATCGGCCGGATCGGCGTTTTCGGCCATCATGATGCACGCGCAGTCGGGCTGCAAAAGGCCGAAGGTCTCCAGCAGAGAGCCGCCGGCGCCGTCGGGCAAGCGGCAGTCGATCGCGGCCGCATCGTATCCGGTCCTGGAAAAACATTCCAGGGCGTCGCGGATTGTTCCCGCCGTGTCCGCCTCATAATTATTTTTTGAGAAAGCTTTTTTAATTCGATCCGCCAGGGCCCGGCTGCTCTCGACAATCAGGACGCGCGGCGGCGCCGGGCGGCTTCCACCCAGGATCGCCTTTATTTTTCCGGCGAATTTGTTCCCGTCCGCCGGCGAGGCAAAAAACATCTCCATGCCCAAGCCGGCGGCCGCTTCCTCCAGTTCTTCGGCGACGAATGCTGAGGAAATCGCGAGAAAGGGGACGCGGTTGAAAGCCGCATATTCCTGCGAGCGCAGCAGACCGCAGAGGCGCCAGCCGTCGATGTCCGGCATCCAAAGGTCTGCGATCACGAGGTCCGGCGGCGCGTTCGGATTCAAGGCCTCCATCGCCTGCTGAGCTCCGGCAAAAACCCGGCACTCGAGGCCGGCCTTTCGCGCCGTCGCGGAAAGCTCGTTGCGCCGGCTCTCATCGCTGCAAACCAGCAAGGCTTTGGAAGGTTTGGCGATTTTGCTTCCCATGATCGTTTCCTGCCGCCGCCGATCGCGGATTTTATGTTCTGCCCGCGGTTTTACAATAGCGCCGGATTGAATGTCATGGAATCCGAAAGCGGGGCGATGTGCGGATTCATGGGCTTTTTCCGCTCGAACGAGAAGACTGTCGTTTTGCACGGGCCATGTCTCCAAAGCGGCGCAGTCGATTCATTATAGCCGATTCGAACTCGGGAAAGGGCGGGTGTTTTGGCAATGATCTGCCCGGGGACGATCGCCGGCTCTCGCTTGCTCCGCCAAGCGCCCCGAATAGGTCTCCGGCATAGGTTCCAGACAGACCGGCATGTCCGGCGCCCTCCTTTTCTCTTTTACACACGGGATGGTCGGCAAACGCAGAGCCAATAGACAAGCTGAATATTGCTCGACATT
>CAZXSV010000156.1:0-3508 GCA_964642735.1 uncultured Acidobacteriota bacterium | reverse complement strand
CTGGACAGGTTCGCTTTCAAACCGGCCCGGAACACCCATTCGGATTGAAGCGGCTGCGTTTCAGGGCAAGCCGGTCGGCTTCGAAATCCTAGGCCCATGGAGCCGGAACGCGCAGATAGAACTTAACTTCCGGGTGCAGGGGAGAAGGCTCCTGATAATTGCCTCCGGTCTCCTCTTTTTGCCGGCTATTATCGGTGGGATTTTTTTTGCACGCAGAAACACGAAACTTGGCCGGGGAGATCGCCGCGGTGCAATGCGGCTGGCGATTTTTATCCTGGTTCTGAATGCTTCGAGCTGGATTTTACAGTTGCCTGATGTTTCTCTCTTGAGTCTGTTTATGTCTCCGTACTTTGCCGTCCTGTATTGGATCCTCTATATGGCCGTTGAGCCTTTCGTGCGCCGCCGCTGGCCTGACGTTCTGGTTTCCTGGACCCGCCTTTTATCGGGAGAATGGAGGGATCCGCTCGTTGCGCGCGATATGTTTGTCGGCTTTGCTTTTGGAGCGCTTGTGTGCTGTATACATTGCATAGTGGCGGCAATCCCGTCGCGTATTTCTTGGCCCGGCTTCAATTATTTGCTCCCGATGAATTACGACGCAATTCTTGGCGCTCGATTCGCCGCTGCGCAAGGTTTGGACGGTTTCTCGCAAGTCATAGGCATCGGATTAGTGTTTGTTTGTCTGCTTGTAACCATGAGGCTTTTGCTGAGAAATCAGTGGGTGGCTGTTATTGCCATTATTCTGATAGGAGCAGGGGCTTTCGTGTCCGGCCCTATAGCAGGATCGATCGTTGCTGCGTCATTCATGTTTCTCGTTATGCGTTTCGGCTTGATAGCGGGATGTGGTTTTTGGTTTGCATACTTTTTGATCTTCTCATCATCTGCGACGCTTCAATCCGCCTGGTACTCCGGCTACGGTTTTCTTGACCTTGCAGTATTCGCCGCGCTTGTTCTCTATTCCTTCCGCACCTCGCTCGCCGGCCGCCCGCTCCTCGCCTCGTCTCGCCTCGAGGAGTAGCGCTGGCAGCTATCCGGATTCCCGGCATCGACAGTCACAATATTCTCTTGTGTGTTTAGCCGACGCTGGATCTGTGTTTGCCATAAAATTATGTGCAGGCATGCTTGCATGGGCATGCTAATAGCAATATAATAGCAATATGGATGCGATAGACTTCTCTTGGAATGAGGGAAAGAATCGGGAGAATCTTCGCAAACATGGCATTAGCTTTGAAGAAGCCTCCACCGCATTTTCAGATGAGAATGCCCGGCTAAAGCACGATCCGGACCACTCTCAAGATGAGGATCGCTTCATTCTTCTGGGATTCAGCGCCAAACTGCGGTTGATTGTGGTTTCACATGTTTATAGACAAGAGGGACAACAGATCCGAATAGTTTCAGCGCGCAAGGCGACTCGAAACGAACGAAAGCAATACGGGCAATTTTTATGAGAAAAGAATACGATTTTTCCGATTCCGTCCGGAATCCATATGCAAAGCGCCTGAAGAAGCAGGTAACGCTCCGTCTCAACACGGATGCCATCGCATATTTCAAAGCATTGGCAAGGGAAACCGGGATTCCCTATCAGAACCTGATCAATCTTTACCTGACGGAATGCGCTCATTCGGGGAAAAAACTCGCGCTGAAATGGGCATCGTAGGAGCCTGTCCGTTATTGCCTCACCGGTTGCCCGCTCCGTCATCCTGGCTGAAGGGAACTCGCTATGCTGCGAGTTTAACGACAATGCCGACCTTCGCGCAGAGCCCGACCAGGTAGTCCAGCGATAGCAGTTCGACTTTGCCCCGCTTGATCTCAGACACGCGCGGTTGCGAAATGTCGAGGCGCTTGGCGGCCTGAGCCTGCGTCAGCTTCTTGCGCTCCATCCACACGCGCAAAGCTTCCGCGAGCTTCGCGCGCAGCAGCATCACTTCCGCCTCATGGGGCGGGAATCCGAGGTCGAGAAAAATATTGCCGCTCGATTCGGCGATTTTCTTACCCATGATCCGCTCCTTCTGCCAGTTCGCGCGCGGTGCGGTAGCGTTTTCTCGCCAACTCCAAGTCCGTGCGTGAAGTCTTGCGCGTCTTCTTCTGGAACGCGTGCAATACATACACCGCATTCTCAAATCCGGCGACATAAATTGCCCTGAATGCGCCCGTCTCGTCCCGAACGCGAATTTCGCATGCGACTGCTCCTACGGTCGGGATCGGCTTCCAGTCATCGGGGGCTCGGCCAATCTGCGCCATGAATAACTCGTAGCCGGCACGAGTCCTCGCGGATTTCGGGAACGCTGAGATATCATCTTTCGTGCTTCCGACAAAGAGCACTGGCTTCATGAGATTGTCATTATACGAATATTCGTATAGATGTCAAACGTCCCGATTCTTGCGCTGTTAATCTTCCAGCAAGGCGCGGCCGAAGAGCGGCCGGCCACCGAGGGACGTGTGTAAGGCGTGAAGCGCAAGGGGAGGCAGCACCGCCACTCCCGGCCGGATAATTGATTGTTGAAAGGCTCGATCCCAGGCAAACAAGCGTTGCATCCTGTAATGATTTAAATATAATCACTCGCATAAGCCAGATTCCCAGGGAATAGCCGATGGCTCAATGTCCAAAATGCTCTGCGGAGAATCCGCCTGAGAATAAATTCTGCGGATCATGTGCACAGCCTCTAAGCACGCCTTCCCAGATGCCCACGATGGAGGCTCCTGCAGCGGAAGCTCAGCGGGTGGCGGAAACGCCACATGTAGCAAGGATAATTTCATCCGACTCGATCCCGGCTGGAGGCTTCACTCCCGGAACGGTCCTTGCCGACCGGTACCGCATCATCGGGCTGCTGGGACGTGGTGGAATGGGCGAAGTCTATCGCGCCGACGATCTAAAACTCGGGCAGCCGGTGGCGCTGAAATTCCTTCCGCCCAAGCTTGCCGATGATCCCGTACGCCGGGAACGCTTTTTCGCTGAAGTGCGGATTACGCGGCAGTTATCCCACCCAAATATTTGCCGCGTATACGATATTGCAGAAATCGACGGGCGACACTTTCTTTCGATGGAGTTCATCGACGGCGAGGATCTCGCGTCCCTCGTCAGGCGCATCGGGCATCTCTCAAATGAAAAGGCGCTCGACGTCGCGCGCCAGCTCGCCGTGGGACTCGCGGCAGCACACGAACGCGGAGTGCTGCATCGCGATCTGAAGCCGGCCAACATCATGCTCGACGGGCACGGGCGGGTCCGCATCACGGATTTCGGACTCGCGATCGCGCAAGGAGACGAAGCTCAGGCGGCCGAAATCGCCGGGACGCCGGCTTACATGGCGCCGGAGCAGCTGGCGGGCAAGGGGGCGACGGTCCGCAGCGATCTGTACTCGCTGGGTCTGGTGCTGTACGAGATCTACACCGGCAAGAAGGCATTCACAGCAACAAACCTTGCTGAACTACGGCAGCAAAAGGAAACACACGCCCCGAGGGCCATTTCGGAACTCCGCGAAGGAATGGATCCGATCGTCGAACGCCTCATCCG
>CAZXSV010000155.1:0-3923 GCA_964642735.1 uncultured Acidobacteriota bacterium | reverse complement strand
CGATTCTATGAAGCCCTCGGAGAACAGCGGTCGCACCTCGCTTTTGCCACGATGCAGGAAAACACGCATCATAACAGCTATGGCAGCTATGAGATCGCCAAGTGCGTCGTGATGGGGATTAAACAAGCCCGCCTGGATTTGGCCGATAGCATCGTGGATGATTTCAAGGATTTTGATCCTTCGCATCCCGATCCGGTCGAGCTTTTCAAACTTCCTCGCTTGCCCAACCCGGACCAGGCCGCGTCTCGCCTGATGCCGCATGCTTTTTGAAGAGCTATAGCTGTACAACAGCCCAGGACACAGCGCTGAAAAAGGCTAAAGCGGGGAATGGCTCTTCAGACGACCTTCCCAGGATCGAGTCGGATTTATATCATGGGCCGTTGCGCGTGAATCGTGCGGCGGCGAGGATCGCCGGGTTCCGTGCGCTTCCAATTTTAATCGTAAGTTTTGGTTGCAGCCCCGGCCGCTCCGTGTATTCCGTGTTTATCGGGGCCGGCGAATGAACATCGCGCATCGAAAAGCATGCCGCGTCCGGCGCTACTTCACTCGAATCTCGAAGAGGCGCGGCCATAATTTGCCGCTCACGAAGATGCGTTTCCGCTTGGCGTCGTAGGCGATCCCGTTCAGCACATCCTCCCGGCCTGTCCGCATTTGAGCCGGGAGAATCCCGGCAAGGTCCAGGTATGAATTCACGCGCCCTGTGTCGGGATCGATGCACACGATCAAGTCGCTCGTCCAAACGTTGGCCCAGATCCTTCCCTCGATGAACTCCAGCTCATTGAGTTTGTCGACGGGCCGTCCGTTCATCGTCACCGCAAGTTTGCGCTCCGGCGAGAACGCGACGGGATCCAGATAGGTCAAATTGCTGCTGCCGTCGCTCAGGATCAGCATTTTGCCGTCGCAGGCGAGCCCCCAGCCTTCCGTTTTGTAGGTGAAACGGCGCAGCAGCGCAAAACTTTTCACGTCATAGACAAACCCGAGCTTCGACGTCCAGGTGAGCTGGATCAAGCGGTCTCCGGCCAGCGCCAAACCTTCTCCGAACACATCCTCCGGCAGGCGGACCGATTGGAGCGTTTTTCCCGTAGAAAGGTCGACCCGGCGCAAAGTCGACTTGCCCTGCAATCCGGTGCTTTCGTACAGGAAACCGTCGTGAAACAGCAAACCTTGCAGGAAAGCTTCCGGATCGTGCGGGTAATCCTTGACGACTTCAAAGTCAAGCCGGCGCGCGGTTTTTTCCTGCAGGGTTTCGGCGGCCGGATTTCTCGAACCTGCCAAGGTGAATATCAGGACTGCAATTCCGGCTGCGCCGGCGAAAATGCTTAAGGGCCAGAGGATCCGCGTCGAACGCTTCCCGGCGTCGGCTTTTTGCGCAGACTTTTTATGCTTCTCCCGCTTTTGGGCCATTCCGTTTCTCCGCGTTCCCCCGGTAAATTGACGACTGCCGCACCCGAACCTCCTTCGCCGCAAGGATGGTTCCGAATGATACGGGCGGTTGAATTTAATATATGCCACCGGCGGTCTCGGTTGCAAATGTCCAGATGACGGGCGTCCCGTGTTGCGGGATACAGGGCCATGTCCGAGCAGGAGTTGGGCCGATCGACGGCGAAATCGATGTTCAGATGCGGCGGGCGCCGAGCACCGAAGGGATTTCACCGATAAGTTTCAAAGCGCGTTGCAGCTGGACCACGCCGGAAACCTCCAGCGTGAAATTCATATAGGCTTTCCCCAGACGTGAAATAGTCTTGACCGCGGTGACGTTGATCGTCTCCCGGGACAAAACCTCGGTAATGTCGCGCAGCAAGCCTGTGCGGTCGGCAGACACCACGGAGACGTCGACGGGAAAAGCCCGACCGCCCGCTTCCTGGACTCCACCGCTGTCGCCCCAGTCGGCGGCGATCACACGCTCCGGATTCAATCGGGCCATGCCGGCGAAATTCGGGCACCGGGTGCGATGGATGGAAATTCCTTTGCCGCGGGTGATGTAGCCTTGGATCGGGTCCGGAGGGGCCGGCTTGCAGCAGCGTCCCAGCTGCGTCAGGAGTTTATCCATGCCGACGACGAGGACGCTGTCGTCCTTCGCGCCAGCCTTGCTCTTGCGCGGCACGAACTCCGGCGCGGATTCCGGCGCCACGGCCGGACCCCGCAACGCCTGCTGGATTGCGTGCTGGCTCAATTCGTTGCGGCCCGCCGCGAGAAACAACGCATCGGCGCCGGCGTAGCCGAGTTGAACCGCGAGACCGTCGATATTGGTCTGGGTCGCCCCCTCCCGCTGCAGCTCCCGCTGCACGAAAGCCCGCCCTTCGGCTAAAGTCTGGCTTTCGTCGAGCGCGGTGAAATACTGTTTGACCTTGTGGCGCGCCCGGGAGGTTTGCAGATACCCGAGCTGCGGATTGAGCCAGTCTCGGGAAGGGGTTCCTTGTTTTGCCGTGATAATTTCAACCGTCCGGCCTGATTCCAGCGGCTTGTTCAAAGCGGCCAGAACGCCGTCCACTTTGGCGCCCCGGCAGCGGTGTCCGACTTCGGTGTGGACGTGGTAAGCGAAATCAACAGGCGTGGCGCCTCGAGGCAAGTCCACGACACGTCCCTGGGGAGTCATGACGTATATCGTGTCGCTCAGCGCCGCGCGCTTGAATTGTTCGATCCAGTTCGATGAATCGGCGATGTCGTCGCGCCAGGAAAGCAGCTCGCGCAGGAGAGCGACTTTTTCGCTGTAGGCGTCGGATTTGCCCGTTCCGCGGACTCCTTCCTTGTACCGCCAATGCGCCGCGACTCCAAGTTCGGCGTGCTCGTGCATTTCCCATGTGCGGATCTGCACTTCCAGGGGGCGCTGATCCCGGGCGATCACCGCCGTGTGGAGCGACTGGTAAAGGTTTTCCTTCGGATTCGTGATGTAGTCGTCGAATTCCTTCGCCACGGGATTCCACAGTTGATGCACGATGGCGAGAACGGTGTAGCAGTCGTGAACCCGATCGACGATCGCCCGGATAGCCCGCAAATCGTAAATTTCCTCCAGGGAAACCTGTTTGGCGCGCATCTTTTTCCAGATGCTGTAAATGTGTTTTGGGCGTCCATAGATCTCGGCGCGAACGCCGGCGGCTTCGCATTCTTTCTTCAGAAGCGCAATGGTCTCGGCGATGAAACGCTCGCGCTCGGAGCGCTTTTCTTCGAGCTGGCGCGCGATCCGGCGATAGACTTCCGGATTGAGGAAATGAAAGCTTAAATCTTCGAGTTCCCATTTGAGTTCCCACACTCCCAGGCGGTTTGCCAGCGGGGCGTAGATGTCCAGGGATTCCCGAGCCGTTTCGTCCCGGTCCGGTCCGGGGCGCTCTGTGTAGTAGCGCAGCGTCTGAGTGCGGCTGGCGAGGCGGAGCAGAACGACTCGGACGTCTTCCGACATGGCCAGCATCATCTTGCGCAAAACTTCCGGTTGCGTCCGGACGTCGCGCATGCCGGATGCGGGGGCCGGGGCCACAAGGCGCAGACCATTGAGGCGGTGCAAGCCGCCGACAAGCCTGGCGACGTCCGCAGTGAATTCCTGCTCGATCCGTTCCTTTGCGTCCGAGTGGAATTGGTGCGCCGCAAAAAGCAGCGCCGCGAGGCGTGTGTCGACGTCAAGGCGCAGAGAAGCCGCAATCAGGCCCATGCCGAGGACGTGGCGGAAAATCTCTTCGCCCGTGCCCAGGCGCTTCCCGGAATAGATAGGCTCGATGAAATCGATCGCGCGCCGGATGCGCCCTGCATCGGCGGGCGACAAACCATCACTGAGTCTTTCCAGCGATTCGCTGTCCGGCCATCCCGAGTTCAGAGCGTATTGAACGTAAACCATGGATCCGCTTTCCCCGATTCCCCGCGCTTGAATCAATATATACCAGAAAACACATGACAAGAAAAAAGACAGGGAAAATGGAGCTTTCCCTATCCTG
>CAZXSV010000154.1:0-3934 GCA_964642735.1 uncultured Acidobacteriota bacterium | reverse complement strand
AATATCGAAATCGCCGCCGAATGCAGCGGAATACGGTCAAGCCTCGCCCTGCTCATCAGCTCGCTGCTGGCGGCGCACCTATTGCTCGACAGGACGTGGAGCAAAACGGTTTTTGTGCTGGCGGCGGTCCTGATGGCGATGCTTAAAAACGGCATCCGCATCGTCACGCTTACCCTTTTGGCGATCAACTACGATCCGAGGTGGCTGACGGGAAGCGATCTGCACCGGCGGGGAGGAATCGTGTTCTTTGTCCTCGCGCTGGCGTTGTTGTTCCCGGTGCTGTGGGGGCTGAGGCAAGCAGAGACACGGGAAACACGGAAAACACGGAGTAAAAGCATAGAATACACGGAAAACACGGAGTAAGAACATAGAAAACACGGAATAGAAGACACGGAGTAGGATTTTCGGCAGGGGTGGCGCTCGTCAACGTAAGATTAGGAGAATCTTGCACCAGAGAAACATCCGCGCAAAGATCTCTTAGCTTAATTCCATAGCGTTTTCATATTCCCCTGCTATAATTTTTAACAAGCAAGCGGCAATCAATCGCCATTATCTTCGGCAACGGGGCCCCCAATCCTGAAGGGTTTCTTTGACGCGTTCCTGCCGCAAGTCGCGCAATTCATCGATTTTGCCCATCTTCAATTCGTTGACAAGGAACGTATTACCGTCGACGGAAGAAAACGAACCGGAGATCTGCTGGTCAGGACGCGCTTGCGACAAAAGCCGGCCGGATTTCTAATCCATCTGGAACATCAGGCACAGCCGGATTCTGATCTTGGACGGAGGATGCTGGAGTATTGCCTGCTCGATTGGCGGGAATACAACCTCCCGGTTTATCCGATTGCCGTCCTGAGCCACAATCAAGCGGCGCCAGGTTTGAATGTACCGCTCGAAATCCGGTTTCCGAACAAGCGAGTGCTGCAATTTGACTTTGACGTAATTGATCTTCCGCGGATGGAGGCGCGATCGTTCGTCAAACTCAAGAATCCGGCTGCTTTGGCGCTTGCAGCCAGGATGAAAGTGGACCCTCAAGAGCGTATTAGCCTAACCCGCGATTTCTTTCTCAGTCTCGCCGGCACGGCAATAAGTCGTGAAGACCAGGCGCTGGCAGCCGGATTCTTCTCTAGTTACCAGCCTCTAAACGACCAAGAGGCTTTGCAACTGGAAAAGGATCTGGGTAAAGTAGAATCAGACGAGGTAAGGGAGGCGGTTATGAACTTGACAAATCCGTTTATTGAGTTGGGGAAACAACGAGGACGACTGGAAGGGATTGTTGAAGGCCAAGCAGAGCTGGTGCTGAAGCAACTCGACAGACGCCTGGGCGCTCTCTCCCCTTCACAGGAAAGAGCCGTCCGAAGGCTTTCGCCCTCCAAAATCGAAGCCCTTGGAGAAGCCCTGCTCGAGTTCCGCTCTCCAGCCGACCTGACCCGCTGGCTGCACAAAAACAAATGAACATGCCTATAAAAACATAGCCCGCTGACGGCCGCCGACCATCGCTGACAGAGGCGGATATTTTAACAATATAAATTCTTTCAGCATCAGCACACTCCTGCCGGCGGGATAACGGCGATCCCGGCAAGCAGCCCGGCGAGCGGCCAGGGCGTTAAAAACTAATGGACACTGACGCTTATTCGATGAATATGGCGATGTCTTATATTGCGGCGGGAGCGGCATTGCTGCTGGCCATGGTCGCCGCCGTCAAAGACCGGCGCTCGTTCGCCAACCGGAGCTTCATCGCCACGCTCGCCCTGCTCGCCCTGACGGAAACCTTCCGCGGGATCGGCGCTGCGGCCGCCTCCCCGGACGAAATGCTCTACTACCAAAGATTGCGCCTCGTATTCTTCGCCCTCGTCCCGGGAACCGGCCTCCTGCTGAGCCTCAGTTTCGCGCGCCATGATTACCGCGACTGCCTCGCCCGGTGGAAATACGCAATCGCAGCGGTCTTCATTCTCCCGGTCGCGATTCTTCTGCTGCCGCAGCCGGTCCTGCTCCAATCGATCCAGGGGCTAATCGCCGTCGGCTATGCCGGCAAAGCATTCTATTGCTTCGTCCTTGTATCCGCGGTCCTGATCCTGGCGAACCTCGAACGCACCCTGCGCGCTTCCACCGGCCGCATCCGCTGGCAGATCAAATTCATCATCCTTGGCCTGGGAGTCCTCAGCGCCGCCTGGATCTACGAAAGCAGCCAGGTGCTGATCTATTCCGCCATCGACACTTCCCTCTCGATCCTGCAGCCTGCCGCCTTGCTGGGCGCCTGCATCCTCTTTTTCTGGGGCCTTCTGCGTTCCCAATTCCTCAACGTCGACGTCTACCTCTCGCGCACCACGATCCAATACTCGCTGACCGCCCTGCTCGCCAGCCTCTACCTGGTCGTCCTCGGCCTGCTGGCCTACCGCGCCCGATTCTTCGCCACCGACCGCCCGCTGCCCTACGACGCGCTCATCGTATTGATCGCGCTCGCCGGCCTCGGCATGCTCCTGCTCTCCGACCGCATCCAGGAGCGGATCCGAAGACTGGTCACCAGACATTTCAAACGGCCGCTCTACGACTACCGCAAAGCCTGGATGGATTTGACCGAAAAGACCAGCGCGTTGATCACCGCCGAGGACCTTTGCTCGGAAGTGGCGCGAATCCTGTCGCGGACGTTCGGCATCCTTTCGGTCAACATCTGGCTCTGCGACGAAAACCGGCGGAAGCTGACGCTCGCCGGCTCCACCGTATTCACGCAGGCTCAGGCCGAAACGCTCGAAAGAAGCGGCGAGACTGTGTCGCAGCTGCTGGCGGCGGTCGAATCGGGAATGATCAATATCCGCGAAAAACCGTCTCAATGGGCCGATGAAATCATGCAGGCCAAGCCCGAATATTTTTCGGAATACCGGATGCGGTACATCATCCCGATACAAAGCGCCGGATCGCTCGTCGGCATCATCACGCTGAACGACGACCGGGTGGGCGGCGCTTCCCTGTCCATCGAGGACCAGGACCTGCTGCACGCTTACGGGTCCCAGCTCGCAGCCAGGGCGCTGCAGATCAAACTTTCGGAAGGTCTCAGAAAAGCCCAGGAAATCGAGGCTTTCCAGAACGTCTCGGCGTTCTTCGTCCACGATTTGAAGAACCTGGCTTCAAGACTGTCGCTGACCATGCAGAACCTGCCGGCCTATTTCGACAACCCGGCGTTCCGCGACGACGCGCTGCGGCTTATCGGGCAAAGCCTCGAGAAAATCGACGCCACCTGCAGCCGGCTGTCCACACTGAAAGATAAAATCGAGTTGCGGCCGGCGGAAACCAATCTCAATGAGCTGCTGACCAGGGTTCTCGATGAATTCGAACGCTCGACAAGATTCCAGGTGGAAAAGGAATTTCGCGAACTGCCGGCGGTTTTCATCGACCCGGAACAGATGCAGAAGGTTGTCACCAACCTGGTCAATAACGCCTACGATGCGATCAAAGGCAAAGGAACGATAAAGATCGAGACCTCGTGCAGCGACAGCCTGGCGACGTTCTCCGTTTCCGACACCGGGTGCGGCATGACGCAGCAGTTCGTCGACAAGAACCTGTTCCGGCCGTTCAGCAGCACCAAGAAAAAAGGATTGGGGATCGGGCTGTTCCACAGCAAGATGATCGTGGAGGCGCACCGCGGCAGGATCGAAGTGGAGAGCGAAGAGGGGAAAGGGAGCACGTTTCGGGTGACGCTGCCGATAGGGGCGAAATAGACACGGGAAGAACGTGTCGGCGCGCAAAAGCCTGGGAACGTCTGCACGCAACGATTAGCGTAAGCAAGCCATTTAATCGATGCGTTACAATCCCGTTTTCCTCGAATCGTTTCGATAGCCGTGAGGTCCTGCCGGCGGGACGCCGGCGCTCCCAGCGCGGCTCGACACACGCCAGCATGGCGTTTTTGAGCCGCGGAGCGGCGATCAGAAAATAGCCGGGG
>CAZXSV010000153.1:0-3960 GCA_964642735.1 uncultured Acidobacteriota bacterium | reverse complement strand
CCCGAAGAAGCGTTCCGCCAGAGAATGTCCGGGGAGCCGTCGCCGTTGAAATCGACTAAAGGAAGACCTTCCTCCGAAACTGTCCACATTCCGCGCTGACCATTCCAGGCCTTGCCTCCTGAATCCCAGGCGGACAAGTTTATGGTTTTCTCGCCTTCCCATCCTGATTTGAAGCTCATGGAGAAATTCACCGTAAGAATCGTCCCGCTGCCGGAAGTTGTGGACGCCCCGGTATCAACGGCGCAAAGGCTCGTCTGGAGCGTTCCCGCGGCGCCGAGCGTTCCCGCCTGCCAGTCCTCTCCGGCGCTGTAGAGCTGGATGTTGTTTGTGGTCGGGAAATAGTAAACAGAACAATTCCCTCCGCCATTGAAAACCATGCTAACGCCGGAGAGGTCGAACCAGCCGTCTTCGTCGAAATAATCCGCGCGAAAAACGCCGGAACGCCCGTTGCCGGATGCGGGGCTGACAGCCAGAGGCACGGGCGCGTGATCCGGCAAAACCGTGTACGTCCCACGCTGAACCCAGCCGCTCGAAGCGCCGGCCCGATCTTCAACGTTCATGTAGATATTCCTGGGGCCTTCAAAAGAAGCAAAAAAGCGGAGGTAAGCCGACAGCTGGAAAGACGACCCGGACAGCCATTCGTCGACCGATTCCACCAGGCACTGACTGTTGTAGAGACGATAGGACTCTGCAACCGGAACCGGCCCGATCCAGGCGGCGCCGGCGTCGTCGGCCAGCCACAGCTGCCCTCCGATCCGGTTGTATTTCAAAAAGCAGCCTCCGCCGCCGGAGGCGCCGGCGTTGAGGTTCGCCTGAACCAGTGCGACATCCTCGGCGCCGTTGGAATCGGCATAATTAAACGAGAAATAGGCAAAGGCGCCGCTGCCGGAAGCCGGACTTGCCGATGAAGCTTCCGGAGTCGCGTTTATGGCTGTAAAGGCGCCGACCTCCTGCCAGCCGCTGCTCAAACCGCCGGCGTCCTGGGCGTTCAGATAAATCTTCTTCTCCCCGGCAAAGCCGCTCAAGAAACGGAGCTGCGCTCCGACATACAAGCTTTGATCGTAGCCGCTCGAGGCCCAGAGATAGTCAATGCCGCAACGAGCGTTTTTTAGCGTGTTCGCCTGAGCGCGCGGAACGGGGCCGAGCCAACCGGAACCCGCGTCGTCGATCAGCCGTACGGTGTCCGAAGCCCTGTCGTATTCGAAAGCGCAAGATCCCGCAAAGGATTGCGAAGAGTTGATGAGGACGCCAGCGAGCGAAACGTCTTCATGTCCGTTCGGGTCTTCCATGCCGAACGAGAAGGATTGAAGCGCTCCGCTGCTTGCGGCCGGACTCACCGACAGACCGGAAGGCGGGGCGTTGACCACAGTCCAGCTCCCGGCGTTCTGCCAGCCGCTTCCCGCGCCGGCGGCGTCCGTCGCCGCCATATAAATTCGCTTATTTCCTATAAAACCCGACTTGAACGACAGCTCGAGTCGGACCTGCTGCTCTTCCGGGGCCGCGCCAAACCGGTCGAATTGCAAAGCGATCACGCGGCACCGGCTGTTTGAAAGAGTGTACGCCTGACTTTCCGAAACAGGGTCCGACCAGGCTGCGCCGGCGTCGTCGATGATCTGAACCGTGCCGGCCGCCGCGTCCATCTGCAGGGCGCAGGAGCCCGAAAGGCTTTCGCTCGCGTTCATGTTGAAGAGCAATTTCCGCAGATCCTCGTAGCCATTGGGATCGCGGTAAAGCAGGTCGAAATCGCCTGTCGCGCCGCTTCCCGAATCCGGCGAAACAGAGCCGTACTCCGGAAAGCTGTTGGTGAAATCCTGGGTGACGGTGAAAGGCGTCCGGCCGACAATGACGCTTCCTGAACGGGTTTTGACGCCCGTATTGGCGTCGATGCGGTAAGCGAGCGTGGCATTGCCGCTTCCGCTCATCGGGGATGTCACATGAATCCAGGATTCGGGATTCAAAACCGTCCACGAACAGCTTGCTTCGGCCTGGATTTCGACGGTACTTGTTTCCTCGCCGTTGCCGTGCTCGCGGCTGGACGGCACTAGCGTCACACAGGAAGGCTCCGCGCCGACGCTAAGCGTAAGGACTCCGCTGGTCGCGCTCAGGACCTGCAAAGAAAGCGTGGTATAAGCATCCGACCAACTCTGGGCCAGGGGCAGCGGCGCATCGTTGAAGTTTGAGCTGACCGGAGTGAAGTCGAGCAGGTCGGTAGTATTTGCATTGTTCGAATCCTGATAATGAATCAGCGCTCCTCCGGCTGCCGCCGGCGGCAGCCGGGATTCGTACAAACCGGTCAACTGCCTGTATTCCGCCCAGAGCCACGCTTCATTGCCGGCCCCCCGGCGGATCTTTAAAGATTTGACTCCCGGGACGTTGTCCCCGAGCGGAACGATCGAATAGACGCCGGAGCCTTCCACGGTCTGGACTTCATCGGGCGCGAGCCATCCGATCTGCAGCTTCTGGCGCGCCGTGTAATGCCCCAGGCCGCTTCCCATATTGGAAAAAGCGTCTCCATACTCCGAAACCGTTCCCGGATCGCTCAGGGGCCCCAAAGCTTCGTCTCCGTAATCGCGGGAGTTGGAATGGCGAAGACCGAGATTATGGCCGCCTTCATGCGCTATAACCCTTGCGCCCTCGTCCCGGTCCTGCATGGATTCGGCCCTGATCCATGAAACCGATGGACTGAAAGATCCGTCTCCCGGACTGCTGAGAGTCCACCAGCATCCGATAGACCCCCATCCTGCGATGCCCTGATAACCGCCGAACGGATAGACGACAAAAACCCTGGAGTAAGCGGTAAAATCCACGTCCGCGTCAGCCGCCCGAATCGCGGCGTCCAATATGGAATCAAGCTGATCCGGCTGGTAGACATCGTCCAACGTGTACCAGCCGTAGACGTCTCCGGAAGCGGAAGCTTTGCCGTAGGACGCCTCTCTCCAGAAGCCGTCAAGGGATCGGCCGCCGGATTCATCGAAGAATATGCTGCGCGCCTGCTCCACCGACACTGCGGGCGGCGTCACGCCGGGAAAAGTCGCCAGGATCGCCACCACGCGCTGATCGCCGGTTGTTGTGGAGCAGGAGCTTGCCCCTCCCGCCTCGACGATGTGCGCCGAGGCCGCCGCGACTTTGTCGTTCAGCGATATTCCCTGCACCGATATGAGGTCGCCGCAATTCGTCATTTCGAGCAAAGGGCGACTGGAATAGACTTCAACGACGCCGCCGCTCCAGCGAAGCCTCCGGACGGTCCGGCTGCGCCTATTCTCAAAATCGTCGGAAGTGAGCGTCCCCAGAGAACCCTCCCAACGCCCTCGAATCTCCAGCCTGCCGCTCATTTCCGGATGCCGGGCTTTGAGGGCTGCAACCGTTTCTTCCGGCATGGCCAACTCCAGAGCTTTTGCGGGATCGGCTTCAATCAGATCCGTGAACGCATCCGCCCGAATCCGGATCAAATCTTCCAGCGTTTGGCCTGCGGCGGCTATGGATCTGCCCTCCGTCGAAGACGGATTCATCAATCGATCGATCGATCGATTAGCCGAACGGACCTGCTCCGCGAGTTCGGAAGCTTTGCTTTCGGCTTGTCCCGCCGAGGCAGCCTGAAACAGAAACAGCAAACCTATCAGGATCAATCCGGTCTTTAAATTCCGCATATCCCAATATCCTTTGAAACCGCATGGGCTGAATCCTCATGCCTGCAGGATTTATAATATCAGCAGATCCGCGGAAACACTAATGCCGGCGGTTGCACCCTTTGCCGGCGGGACGCAGAACGTTGCATGGATTTTCAGGCTGAGATTCTTCAGCTGGAGGTTTTGCTGCAGAGCCTCGGGCGCCGAAGAACAGCCGTTCCGAGGCGGGCGGGACCCGGCGTTTCGCCGCCGGATCCCGAAGTTATTTCCTATGGCGCTACGGTCCAGGCCGGCCCGGCCGAGACGTCCAGGTACTCGCCGCTCGTCCGCACCG
>CAZXSV010000152.1:0-4069 GCA_964642735.1 uncultured Acidobacteriota bacterium | reverse complement strand
CTAGGAGATCATAGTCTGTAAGCGGAGTATGGGATCGAGCCGCGTATCCTAGGAATTTAAGCATTCCTTCCAGTCTGATTGCGGCCGTCGAAACACGGTCGTAGGCGTCGCTGCTCGTGCCGAACTGCGGATTGCTGAGCACGATGTCCCATTCCATCGGAACGCCGATCACAATTGCATATTCCCAATGGGCCGGCATTTTCGAAAAGTCATAGTCCTGCGGACATCCGCGCCATCCTTCTGAATAGAGCCAGTTGGGATTGGTCTTGGTGATGCCGACAAGCGTGGCGCCATAGCGATGCGCCATCTCCTTGATATAATCCGCTGCCAGGTCCGTTGTTTTGAAAGGTATGGGGTCTCTTGGCTTGCGGCCAAAGGGATCCCTGCCGGGAAAATCGGAAACTTCCGGGGGCCCCGCGGGCCCTCTCAACATTCTTCCGTGAGCTGAAAATCCGGCCTCGTAGGCCTCCGCCAGCAGATAATAATTTCCATATTTCCCCTTGTCCCTGCTATTGTTCGGAACCGTTTCGGTGAATGTCTTGAAATCCCATTCCAAACGCTCCGGGAACTGCCGATAAAATTCCGTCAGCTGAGGGATTAATCCAAGGGTTTCAATCGGATCTCCCGGCTTCCAGTCCGGCTTTGCTCGACAGGCCTGTTGAAAGGCCGAGACCCGGCCGAAGACATAGTCGGTAAAGTGACTGGGCCGGCGGACTTCACGGACCGGCTTGTGGGCCGGGCCCTTAAATTCGAATGGCTTTCTATCAAAAAACTGCGTCCCCGGATTGAACGACTCCCATCCGGTATAGCTTTCCGACGACTTGCCGGCCTGGATGCCTGCGGCAACAAGTCCCCCGGCTTGAACTGCGACTCCCGCTATTCCGGCAACCTTCAGCAGGTTGCGGCGAGATATCCCCTTGTCACCTGTTCCAAACATATTGCTGCCTCCGTTTTAAGATCCCAAAAGATCCAAACCATCCCTATGAAGTCAGGGCGTGCCCGTCCTTTGAAGCCCGGGCGAGTTATTGCTCCTTTGATCAATCGTGAGATAGCCCCCTCATCCGCGACCCGCTCGAGAGAAAAGTTTTGCCAAGCTGACGGCTGATCGCCGCGTGGCCTGCCGCGCAAGCGTGAATCACGCATTGCTTATATCTTGCCAGACCGACCAGTTGGTCTGTATTATATAAATCGGATTCCAGGGTGTGCAAGAACTTTCCCGAAATTGCGCGCACGATCTCTAATGTTGCCGATTTGTGAGCAAGCACGATCGGGCGCAGCATTTGCCGGTTGTATACTAAATTGGTTTTTGGGAGGAGGGATTCCATGAGGATACGCTATCGTTTTTTCTCCGCCGCATTGGCAATAATTGTAGCGGCTGCACTTGTCTGTCCTACCGCGTTGGGTCAGGAAAAGGATCCATCTAATAGCCGCCTGGCCGTAATCTGGACCAGTGGCGATCCCGAGGTAGCGCACCGCGTCTGCCTCATGTACACGGACAATGCCAAAAAGCAGAAATGGTTTGACGAGGTTACCTTGATCGTGTGGGGGCCATCGGCCAGGCTGCTTGCGGGAGACAAGGATCTGCAGGCAAAAGTACGTTCCATGATAGCCGGTGGCGTCAAATTGCAGGCGTGTCAGGCATGTGCGGATTCCTATGGCGTCAGCGAACCACTCCGGCAACTGGGGATCGAAGTGAAATACATGGGCAAGCCCCTTACGGACTTCATCAAAGAGGATTGGCACATACTCGCCTTTTAAAGCATATCGGTTTGGCGGACCGGGCGGAAAGGGGGCTTTCCCTCTTTTTGCGGAACGCCCACAGTCCGGGAAATCCCATTCGGAATGTGGCCGAATTTTTTCATTGGATTTGCCTGGTGGGAATCGAAGACCATGAGCGGATATGCGCGGACTATAATATTTACGCGTATGTCCGCAGGCATGTGGAAGCCCGCACCCCCATCCTGGGAGCTTCGTGATACAACCCGCTTTGCGGATAGTCCATTTAAAAATCATTCTGTCTGCCTGATTCCGCCGAGAATTACCCGTTGCCTCTCATCGGGAATGAATGCTAGGATCGGCCCCGGTCAAAATCTGCAATAGAATTTTCAAGGGGATGTGCTATGGGAACGACACAACATCCGCAGGCCAAACTGCCGACCCTACACAATTGGAGAACGACCGACGAAGACGAGATCGCCAGACGCCGCTTGCGGGCGCAAACAGAAGCCTTGCGTGTTCGGAACCTTGATCCGCGCTTTCCGATTTTCTCAAATTTTTCCGTGAAGTCGGAAAGCGGTCTGACGTATGCCGTGGAAATCCGCAGCGTGTCGCAGCGGCGGTTTTCCTGCAATTGCGTCGACTTCCGTATTAATGCTCTTGGCACTTGCAAGCATGTTGAGGCAACGCTTCTGTATCTCGAAGCCCGCTACCGGCGGCTTTTCAGCCAGGCTCGGGGAAACGGCACGGAACGTCTGGATGTCGTTCCGGATATCGCGTCCGGCGTGCTGCGCGTCGAGGGATTTGACGGCAGGCGCGCTCCGGCGCTTGCCCGCATCGTAGACGATAGCGGGATCATGAGGATAGAAAACCCTGAAGAAGCCGTCGCCATGCTGCAGCGCGCCGGCATCCCTTCGCTGCGCATTTCCCAGGAGGTGGCGCCCTGGCTGGAGGCGCGGCGGCGCGAGCGGGAACGGAAGTCTGCGCTCCGGGAATATGAACAGAAAGTGCAGTCCGGCGAATGGCCGGTTCAGGAAACGCTGGTGCCTTTGTATCCCTATCAGCGTGACGGGATGCGGCACCTGGCCTTCGCCGAGCGCGCTTTGCTGGCTGACGAAATGGGCTTGGGCAAGACGATCCAGGCCATAGCCGCATGCGCATTGCTTCGCCGCCTGGGCAAAGCGGCCCGCGCGCTGGTCGTTACTCCCGCTTCATTGAAAACGGAATGGGAAGAACAGATCCAGCGTTTCACCGATCTGCCCTATCAGCTGATATACGGCCCGCGGGGAAAACGACTGCGCCTGTACGCCTCCGCTCCCTTTTTCACCATCGTCAACTATGAACAGATGCTGGCGGACGCGCTGGACGTCAACCGGCATCTTCAGCCGGATATCGTCATCCTGGATGAAGCGCAGCGCATCAAAAACTGGAGCACCAAAACGGCCCAAGCGGTTAAGCGCCTGCAGAGCCGCTATGCCTTTATACTCACGGGCACTCCCATCGAAAATCGCATCGATGATATTCATTCCCTGATGTCGTTTCTCGATCCTTCGGTCCTTGGACCGCTGTTTCGTTTCAACCGCGAGTTTTACGAGCTGGATGAGCGCGGCCGCCCATCGGGCTACCGGAATCTGGAGCGGCTCCACAAACGCATCAAGCCTTTTCTTTTGAGGCGCCGGAAGGCGGACGTTGAAACGGAGTTGCCCGACCGCACGGATCAAAGATACTTCGTGCCGCTCAGCCCGAAACAGGCGGAGAGCTATGATTTCCACGAAAAGCAGGTTGCGCGGCTTGTGGCTATCGCAAAGTCGCGCCCGCTGACGCAGCCGGAGTCCGAAAAGCTGCAGCGGGAATTGGCCATGATGCGCATGGTCTGCGACACCAATTACATCCTTGATCCTGAAGACAGGACCTGTCCCAAGCTTGTGGAGCTGGGGAAGATTCTGGAGGAATGCCGCGGCAATGGCGATGTGAAAGCAATCGTGTTTTCCGAATGGGCGCGCATGCTGGAATTGGTCAGGGATCTCTGCGAACAGATGCGGATAGGGTACGCGCTGCATACGGGCTCGGTGCCGCAGCGGCGAAGACGGGCGGAAATCCAGTTGTTTAAAAGCGATCCCAACTGCCGCGTGTTCCTGAGCACGGACTCCGGCAGCACGGGCCTGAATCTGCAGAATGCGAGCGTCGTCGTGAACTGCGATCTGCCCTGGAATCCCGCGCGTCTCGAGCAGCGGATCGCGCGCGCCTGGCGCAAGCATCAGACGAAACCCGTCACGGTGATCCATCTGGTCTCGGAACACACCATCGAGCAGCGGATGCTCGAGACTCTCTCGAGCAAGCAGGCGCTTGCCGA
>CAZXSV010000151.1:0-4104 GCA_964642735.1 uncultured Acidobacteriota bacterium | reverse complement strand
GCGGCCCTTTTGCGTGGCCAGGTTCTCCCGGGAGCAAAGGTTTCAGCCGCAATCACCCATTTGTTTCCGCTTTAAATGCGCCTCAAAGCCAGCTATTCTGTCTCGTTTACGGAGGAGGATCGCATGCCTGTTTATGATCCCCGGGCGATTGAAGCCAAATGGCAGCAATACTGGGAACAAAACAACACTTTTCATGCCCCTGACGTGAGTTCGAAACCCAAGCTCTATGTTCTGGACATGTTTCCCTATCCCTCGGGCGAAGGCCTCCACGTGGGACATCCCGAAGGATACAGCGCCACCGACATGTACTGCCGCTTTCAGCGCATGAAAGGGCGCAATGTTTTGCATCCGATGGGCTACGACGCATTCGGCCTGCCCGCCGAGCAGTATGCGATCGAAACCGGGACTCATCCGCGTTTCACCACCGAAAAAAACATCTCCAATATCCGGCGGCAGATCAAACAGCTGGGATTCAGCTATGACTGGGACCGGGAATTCGCAACGACGGATCCCGATTACATGCGCTGGACCCAGTGGATCTTCCTGCTGCTCTTCGACACCTGGTACGACGGCGAATGCGAATGGACCGACGTCAAAGGCGACAAGCGCAGGGGCAAAGGCCGCCCCATTTCCGAGCTGCCGATACCCGAAAAGATCGCTTCGCAGGGGCAAGACGCGGTCCGACGCTACCAGGACTCCCGCCGCCTGGCCTACCAGGCGGAGTCGCCCGTGAACTGGTGCGCGGCTCTCGGGACCGTGCTTGCCGATGAGGAGGTCATCAACGGGCGCTCCGAGAGGGGAAACCATCCGGTGCAGCGCATTCCCCTGCGCCAGTGGATGCTCCGGATCACCGCCTACGCCGACAGGCTGGTCGAGGATCTGGAATCGCTCGATTGGCCCGATCCCATCAAAGAGATGCAAAAAAACTGGGTCGGCCGAAGCGAAGGCGCCGAAGCGGATTTCTTCATAGGGCGCGCGGAGCAGTTCCGGAACTGGATGGCCGCGCGGGAGCAATCGGGATTTCCGGCCGATCCGGGGGAGAACGCCATCCGCATCTATACGACCAGGCCGGACACGCTTTTCGGCGCCACCTATATGGTGCTCGCTCCAGAGCACCCGATGGTCGCGAAACTGACAACGGCCGAACATCAAAAAGAAGTCCTGGAATACGTCCGGCGCGTCGCTTCAACCAGCGAAGAGGACCGCATCGCGGGGCGAGGCGAAAAAAGCGGCGTATTCACCGGCGGCTATGCCGTCAATCCCGTGACCGGCGAACGCATCCCCATCTGGATCGCCGACTATGTTCTGATAAGCTACGGCGCCGGCGCCATTATGGCCGTTCCTGGTCACGATCAGCGCGACCTGGAATTTGCGCGCGCTTTCGGCCTTCCGGTGCGCGCCGTCGTAACGCCGACCGGCGAATGGCTCCGGAAAATGCAGGCCTGCCTGGACAAATCCGCAAAACGCCTTTCAAAAGAAACCTACGCCGAATTCATCGGCGCATTGCCCGAAGCGTTCGTCGAAGAAGGCGAAGCGATGCAATCGCACGGCGAGACTCTTTCGCTGGACGGCCTCAAGACGCCTGCAGCCAAGAAAAAAATCACGGAATGGCTTGTCCGGTCCGGGATAGGACGCGGGGCGATTAAATACAAACTGCGCGACTGGCTCTTCAGCCGCCAGCGCTACTGGGGCGAACCGATCCCGATCCTGCACGAACTCGGGCCCGACGGGAATCCCAACGGATTGACGAAGGCCGTAAGCCCGGAAGATCTGCCGGTTCCGCTGCCCGAACTCGAAGACTTCAAACCCACCGGCCGCCCCGGCGGCCCGCTTGAAAAAGCGGTCCAATGGATGAAAGTCCGGATAGACGGGCGCGACTATCTGCGGGAAACCAATACGATGCCGCAATGGGCGGGCTCCTGCTGGTATTACCTGCGGTTTTGCGATCCGCACAACGGCCGCAGGGCATGGGACCCGGAGAAGGAACGCTACTGGATGCCCGTGGACCTCTACGTAGGAGGCGCGGAACACGCGGTCCTGCATCTTCTGTACTCGCGCTTCTGGCATAAAGCGCTTTTCGACCGCGGGCATGTCTCCACCATGGAGCCGTTTCAAAAGCTGGTCAATCAAGGCATGATCCTCTCCGTCACTTACAGGACTTCGGAAGGCAGGATTGTGCCTTACCCGCAGATCCGGTTCGAGGAGGGAAAGGCTTTCCACGCGGCGACCGGCGAGGAGCTTTCGGGCGAAACGGAAAAGATGTCCAAATCGCGCGGGAACGTCATCCCCGTGGATGTGCCGGTCCAGCGCTACGGCGCCGACACCACCCGGCTCTACGAAATGTTCATGGGCCCGCTCGAAACCACCAAGCCCTGGAGCATGCAGGGAGTCGAGGGGATCAGCCGGTTCCTCAACCGCGCCTGGCGGATGATCGTGGACGAAGCCGCGGACGGGATGCGGCTCAGCGACAAAATCGTTGCGGAATCCGCCCCTGCCGAGGATTCATTGCGCATGATGCACAAGACCATCCAGGCCGTCGAAAAAGATATGGAAAGTTTGAGCTTCAATACCGCGATCAGCCGGCTGATGGAATTCGTCAATTTCTTTACGTCGCAGGAAAGCCGGCCGCATTCCTTTATGGAAAACTTCGTCCTCCTCCTTTCGCCGATGGCGCCGCATATCGCCGAGGAATTGTGGCAGACTCTCGGGCACGGCGAATCGATTGCATTCGCCCAATGGCCGACCTTCGATCCTCAATACATCCGGGAAAGCACGGTCGAAATTCCGATTCAGATCAACGGGAAGGTGCGCGGCCGCATTACAATCCCGGCCGGAGCGGACCAGAAGGAAATTGAAAAAACGGCTCTCGGGGATCCCAGGGTGCAGAAGCATCTGGAGGGCCGCACGATTCGCAAAGTGATCGTCCTCCCGAACAAGCTTGTGAATATCGTCCTGTCCTGATCCGGTTGTTCCCTGGCCCGGAAACGCTCCGGACCGGCTGAAACCTTACAGCCGCGAAATGCGCGAAACCGGCGTGGATGCGGATGGATCAACAAATTCTTGTCGCGCGGTTCACGGCTGGTTCCGCGCTCCGTAAAAAACCTCCACCGGCGCGGCGACGCGCTTTCTGACGATGCGGGCGATCGCATCCAGTTCGTCCCTTGAAAGCGGCGATGCAGAGGACTCCGCGGGAGTTCGGGCGATCGAATACAGTTGGACGGCTTTAATTCCGCCGCCGGCCCGAAGAATTTCGTTCAGCCGATCGCAATACGCCTCGATTTCCAGTGAAGCAGGAAGCGCGTCGTCGACTCGAAGCCAGAGGGATTGAATGACGACCGGGCGGGCCTGCGATGCTTCCAAAATGTTGGCCAATATCTTCCCAAGCGGCGTGCGACAGCGGTTGACGCGGCGAAAACGATCCTCGTCCCCCGCGTCGAGCTTCACCCATACCTCGCCGTTGTTTTGCTCAAGCTCCGCAAGGGCCGCTTTGACCTGCGGTTTGTCCAGGTGCGCTCCGTTGGTCAGCAGAACCAGTTTCGCCGAATAAAGTTCGAAACGCCGGCGGGCCTTGGCGGCGATCTGCACGGCTTGCAGCAAACCTGGAAACAGCGTCGGCTCGCCGTCCCCCGAAAAAGCGATGTCCCGGACGCCGCGGCTTTCGGCGGGCAAAACATCCAGGGGAGCGCATTGATAGAGCAGGCCGCTGCGCTCCTCTTGAAGAACCGCTTCAAGTTCCTCGTCTAACCTTGCCAGATCGACTTCGTGTGCACCGGCCGGCGTTTTGCGGTCCACCTGGCAGTAAATGCAGTCGAAATTGCATTCTTTGCCGGGGCTGAGATTGATCCCGACCGAAATTCCGCGGCTCCGGCGCGAAACGACGGCATAGACGTAGCGGTTGTCCTTGTATTTGCGTTCATGGCTGCGCCATGCATTTTCGATTGATTTGCCAGGCATCGGGAACAAAATTATAGCATCTTCGAACCGGCGATGCAGAAAGGAAAAGCCGGACGCATTGTCTGTCGCCGCTTGGCGGCAGGAAATCCGGGAGTGTTTTGAGCCGCACAGCGGCAGCGTTTTGAGCCGCACAGCGGCAGCGTTTTGAGC
>CAZXSV010000150.1:0-4191 GCA_964642735.1 uncultured Acidobacteriota bacterium | reverse complement strand
CTTCGGCGCTTTCGAGAATCAGCCCGCCTCTGCTCGCCAAAAGTGATCCACCCGCGATTTTCGCTTTCTGATCGTTAATAGCAAATTCCATTCAAAGAATCGGGCCAACAGCGGTGACGATAAGTCGCTATGTCTGATGCCAAGAAAAAACCTTGTTGTATCTGTCACCGCTGGTTTCGTCCTAATGTTCGAGTAGGATCCCGCCAACGCACTTGCGGACGGCCTGATTGTCAAAAGGCTCTGCGTAAAAGGTCAATGTCTGCATGGCGAACTCGGAATCCCGATTATTTCATCGGGTGGCGGATTCAAGCGCGATGCAACTCTGAACATGCGGCGAAAACGAAGCGTCTGCCCCATCCCTTATGCAACCTTCCCTGGGATATCGCGCGGGACGAGTTTGGCCTCAAAGGCGCCGATTTCATCGGTGCAATGGGCGGAGTAGTGCTCCAGGCCGCGAAAAACCAGTTAATGGGTCAAGTTGTTGATTCTACTAGGGATGGGGCGACGCTTCCCCGGGCTCCCGTGAAAAACCAGTTCCAGGGTCAAATCGTTGATTCTGCATGAGATCCAGGACCACTTCCCCAGAAACCGCGAAAAACCAGTTCCAGCTTCTGTCATGGGCCGACGATGAGGATGGGCGCAGAGGAAGAGGACCATGGATCTGGAGTTTCATCAGCTCGATTTACGGTACGAGGGGCTTCGGGTGCGACGGCCGGACCGAGAACGGCGTCTGCTGGCTTCTATCGCCGATCGAGGCCAGCAGGTCCCCATCGTCGTCGTCGCCTTGGCGGACCCGAATCGATTTCTGGTCATCGACGGCTACAAAAGGATCCGAGCATTGCAGCGGCTCGGCCGGGACACGGTGAGCGCGACGGTTTGGGACATGAATGAAACCGAAGCGCTGATCTTGGACCGTTCCCTGCGCACGGCGGAAGGAGAAACAGCGCTCGAACAAGCATGGCTGCTTTCCGAGCTGAATGGCAGCTTGGGTTTAAGCTTGGACGATCTCGCCCGCCGTTTCGACCGGAGCGTGTCGTGGGTCTCGCGCCGTCTGGCTCTTGTGCGCGAGCTGCCCGATGCAGTCCAGCAGCGCGTTCGCAATGGAAAAATCGGACCATGGGCCGCCATGAAGTATCTGGTTCCGATTGCGCGCGCCAATCGCCTCTCCTGTGAGCGCCTCGCCGAATCGATCGCCCGCCATCAATTCAGCACCGGAGAAGTCGGCCAGATATACGAGGCGTGGCGCAATGGCCCGAGTTGGGTGCAAAACAGCATCATCGACGATCCGAAGCTGTTTCTGCGCGCCCGGCGGGAGATCGAGGAAGAGGATCCCGAAGGCGTACATGCAGGGAAAGAGCTGTTGCGCAACCTGGACATGGTCGGAGCTATCGCAAGGCGCGCGGCGCGGCAATGGCGCGAAGCCGCCGGGGCCATGGACGACGCGGAGCGCGAGAACGCATGGCTGTGCGTGCAGCAGGCGATCGAGGACCTCACCCGGCTTTCGGAAAAAATGGGAAAGGAGATTGTTTATGCTGAGTCTGAATCAGAGGACGGCGATCCTGGAGCTTCACCGCAAGGGAATGGGCAGCCGGCAGATCGCGCGTGCGCTCGAAGTCTCGCGTGCGGCGGTCAAGAAAGTAATCCGCTCGGAATCAAGCGTCCCGCCGCCCATCGTCCGTCCGGAGAAGGCGGAGCCGTACCGGAGGGAGATCCTGGAACTGTTCGCTTCATGCAAGGGAAACCTGGTCCGAGTCCATGAGGAACTGGGCGCGGACATTTCCTATCCGGCTTTGACCTCGTTCTGCCGCAAACACGGGATCGGCTATAAGCCCGCATTGCCGGCGGGACAATACCACTTCGAGCCTGGGGAGGAATCCCAAACGGACACCTCGCCGCATAAGGCCAAAATGGCGGGGCGGCTGCGCCCCGTGCAAACCGCCTCGGACGTTCTATGCTATTCGCACATGTTGTTTTTCCAGTTCTACCCGACCTTTCAACGCTTCGACTGCAAAGTATTTTTGACTGAGTCCGCGAAGTATTTCGGCGGCAACTGCAAAAGAAAGATGATCGACAACACTCACGTCGTTGTCTTGCGTGGCACTGGCGCGGACATGGTTCCCGTGCCGGAGATGGCGGCTTTCGCCGAGCGCTACGGCTTTGAGTTTCACGCTCATGAGATCGGAGACGCCAATAGGTCGGCCCGAGTGGAGCGGCCGTTCGATTTCATTGAAAATAACTTCCTGGCCGGGCGCGAGTTCGCCGACTGGAACGATCTCAACCAACGCGCGCGTGAGTGGTGCGACAAGGTGAACGGCACGTACAAGAAACACTTGCGCGCGGTCCCCAGGGAGTTGTTCGCCGTCGAGCGCCCTTGTATGAAGCCTTTGCCTCTTTGGGTTCCTGAGGTTTATTGCCTGCACCATCGTATCGTGGACGTGGAAGGATACGTGGCGCTTCACACCAATCGCTATTCGGTCCCATGGATGTGGATCGGGCGCCAAGTGGAAGTCCGAGAAACCAAGGATCGGATCGAAATCCAGTGCGGAATCAGGCAATCAGTCAGTCACGAGCGCGTCATCGATCCTATGGGCAAAAGAATCACGCTGCCCGAGCATAGGCCTGCACGGGGCCAGGGCATTAAAAGAACCGATCCCAAGCCAGAGGAGAAAACGCTGGCGCAAGCGGTTCCTGAGATTTCCGACTATGTCGCAGCGTTGAAGAAACGCGGACGCAAAACGATCACCCTTGCTTTGCGCCAACTTCTGCGCATGGCGCGCGAGTATCCGCGCGAAGCCTTCCTTTCGGCCGTGGCGGACGCCGCGCATTACGGACTCTACGACCTCGACCGGCTCGAGCGCATGATCTTGCGCCGTGTCGCCAGCGAATATTTCCAGCTTGGCGTCAAAGACGAATAGACAAGCATTGGAGAAAACCATGACGGAAGAACTTGAACAGTTGATGAAAAACCTGCACCTCAAACGCACGATCGAGATCTACGACGAGCAGCTCAAAGCCGCCGACAAGGAAGACGCCTCCTACTCAGATTTCCTTGTCCGGCTTTTGCGCGCGGAATGGCATTCCCGCCAGGAGCAATCCCTCAAGGCGCGCATCAAGCGGGCTCGCCTGCCCGAGATCTGGACGTTGGAAACCTTTCCCTTCAACAAACAGCCGGGAGTCAACCGGCGGCAAATCCGCGCCTTCGCTGAATTGGACTTCATCCCGAAGGCGGAGAATATTGTGTTTATAGGGAAAAGCAGCATGGGCAAGACAGGATTGGCTTCCGGCATCCTGCTTAAAGCTCTTGAGAACGGCTATCGCTGCCAGTTCGTCCGGGCGCAGGATCTGTTCGATGAAATGTATGCATCGTTGGCCGATCGGTCCTCTCGCAAACTCCTCAATCGACTCGTGAAGCTGGACGTGCTTCTAATCGACGAACTAGGATATTTGAACGTAAAACCCGAGCAGGCGAACATCTTTTTCAAGCTCATAGAGGAACGGTATCGCCACAGGCCGACCATTATCACCACCAACCTATCCTATGACGAATGGCCTAATTTCCTGGGCAACCCGGAGATGGTAAACGCCCTTCTGAGCCGACTCCGGCATTATTGCCATACGATTCGAATCGACGGCCCTGAACTCAGGGACCTTCAAGGTTGATTTACTCTCGCAAAGAAGGGGATATGAACGCCAGTTCGTCAGATCAGAGGGATTATGTGCGGCAGGCCGTGGAGCTTTATCGAAACACTCCTGGAACGCTTGGACGTGTGCGTCGTGAGGACCGGCGTTTGGGCGCCGAACTCCACGGCCGCGGCATCTCGCTTTCTTCCCTCGAACAAGCCTTCCTGCTCGCAGCCGCGCGACGCTGTTTTCGTTCGCCCGATGCGCCTCCTCTCGCACCTATCCGATCGATGCACTACTTCATTCCAGTGATCGATGAAGTTTTGGCCAATCCGCTGGATGCCGGCTATGTTGCATATCTAAAATCGAAGCTCAAAAGCCTTGCTCCCGAGGCCGCCCGCTAACCGCCGCTGGACCTCGCATAAAACTCAATTTTCCCCCGGCCCCCCCTTCACGCCTGCGGCGTGGATGATGTTGAGTTTCTCTCCTGCATTCTCTTAATAAAACACCGTTCCTAATCCGGGCTGTTTCTATCGAGCAGAGGTGGGCTGATTCTCGAAAGCGCCGAAG
>CAZXSV010000149.1:0-4216 GCA_964642735.1 uncultured Acidobacteriota bacterium | reverse complement strand
TCGACGAAGGCGCCGCATCGCCCCCGTCGCGGCGCCTTGCATCTGTCCGCCCGGCACTCGCGCAAAAGTGTAAACGTTATTCATTGACAGGCCCTTAACCCGCATCCTTCATGAAGCTTTTACGGCGGCGGATCCGGGATGCAAACAAGCTTTCATGCGCCAGGGAGACGCCGCCCCCGGCAGGCGCCGGCGTGGGCAGAAACGAACATAAAGCTATTCTCAAAATGCTTGGCGCCGCCGAAGAAGCGGCGCGAAAAATTTAATAAAAATTGCGGTTGCGCCGGCTATTCTCTCAGGTTTGATGATACAATAGTTGTGTTATGCAACTAAATGAAACAGGAAAGAGGCCGGGTGGAAAATAGTACGGTTGAGCAATTCAGGGCCAAGCTTCGCGAGATCGAGCGGGCCGTCTGGATCCGGACCAAAAGCGAAGCCCTTTGCTGCGGCGTCACAATGGCTCAGTGCCATGCGATCATGGAAATCGGCGCCGCCGGCGAACTGAACCTGAAAGATTTGTCCGCCAGGCTCAGCCTGGACAACAGCACGCTAAGCCGAACCGTCGAGAGTCTCGTTCAGGATGGCCTTGCGGACAGGACGTTGAGCAAAGAAGACCGGAGAGCCGCCGTCATCCGGCTCAACGAAAAAGGGCGTGCAGCCCGCGACCGCATCCACGCCGCCTGGAATCAGATCTGCCGCAATTTGTTCAAAAGCGTCCCGCGGGAAAAACATGCGCAGCTCGTTGAATCCGTATCGATCGTTGCAGAGCTGCTCGCCGGCTGCTGCAGGGAGCAGCGCTCTGAAAAGAAACCTGCCGCCAATAAAAGAGTCCGTTTTTGAAGCTTGAACGTCGGGACTTTGCACTCATTCCTGGGAGGGAAACATTCATGGATTCCACAGAAGTCAAACAGTACGTTAAAAAAAAATACGGGCAGGCCGCCGACCGGGCGAAGCTTGGCGGGCGCAGTTGCTGCGCATCTTCGAGCTGCTGCAGTTCCGTTGACCCTATCGTTAAAGATCTCTACTCTTCGGACGAAACGGCGGAGCTGCCTGAAAAGGCGGTCCTGGCGTCTCTCGGGTGCGGCAATCCCACAGCGCTCGCCGAACTGAAGCCCGGCGAAACAGTCCTCGATTTGGGTTCGGGAGGCGGCATTGACGTCCTCTTGTCCGCCCGGCGCGTGGGGCCGAAAGGCAAGGCCTACGGCCTCGATATGACAAACGAAATGCTCTCGCTGGCGCGTGAAAACCAGCGCCAGGCCGGAATCGAGAACGTCGAATTTTTAAAAGGCGAAATCGAAAATATTCCCCTGCCCGACAACTCCGTGGATGTGATCATTTCCAATTGCGTGATCAACCTTTCTGCGGATAAAGACAGAGCCCTCGGTGAAGCCTTCCGGGTTCTGAAGCCTGGCGGGCGATTTGCCGTCTCAGACGTCGTCGTACTGGGAGACGTACCGGCGGACATCAGGAAGAATGTCGAGCTTTGGGCCGGCTGCGTGGCCGGAGCTTTGCACCAGGACGAGTATCGTTCGAAGCTCGCCAAAGCGGGTTTCGGGGAAATAAGCGTCGAACCGACTCGCATTTATCGGGGGCGCGAGGTCTGGGCTATTCTCTCCGGGACCGGTCTGGACGCGGAATCCACAATCGCACAGGTGGACGGCAAGTTCGCCGGCGCTTTCGTCCGCGCTCAGAAACCGGCTGCGGCATGCTGTGGATCCGATTGTTGTTGCGGGTAAAAAACCATCCGGCAGGGGGGGCGGCGCTGTTTGGATAGACGCCGGCCTGACTTTTCCTGTTCACAAATAACGCCCCGAAAAACGGAGGTGGCGATGACGATATCCGTATCCGGTCCCGGCGAAATTGTTCCCGGTTTGGCGCTTGACCGGTATCGCGAGCGGGTCAGGCTTGATGAACCCTGCCGGAATGAACATGGAAGCCTGCTGTCGGAGGCGGAAAGGGCAGCTACTGTCGCCCGATTGCTCGATCGGCTGATTCACATCGAGCGTCTGGCCGATATCGAAACTCTTCCGGCGGCCTACGAAAGCCGGCGGAGGCTTCTGCGCGGGCTGCTCAATATCCGACCTCCTCAGCCGCTGGACAGCGGCTTTATTAACGATATCGATCGGTTGTTGCAGGATGAAAAAAACCGCGCTGACATTGCGGACGGCGGCAGCCTGCCGTTTGCCTTTGATGCATGGCCGCAGAGCAGTTCAGGAAAAAGGGATCCTATTGTTTTGTGGAAAGGGGACATCACGCGGCTGGCAGTCGACGCCATCGTCAACGCGGCCAACGATCAACTGCTGGGCTGTTTTCAGCCGCTTCACAACTGCATCGACAATGTCATCCACAGCGCCGCCGGCCCCCTGCTTCGACGGGACTGCCGCACGATCATGGACATCCAGAAGCATCGGGAACAAACCGGCGATGCAAAAATCACGCGCGCCTACAACCTGCCGTCGAGATTTGTTCTGCACACTGTCGGGCCCATCATCGGCAAGGAGGGCGTGAGCGATATGCAGCGACGCCAATTGGCGTCCTGCTATCGCAGTTGTCTTGCTCTGGCCGACAGGCTGTCCGACATCAAGTCCATAGCATTCCCCTGTATTTCCACCGGCGTATTCAATTTCCCAAGGGAAATGGCTATCGAGATCGCCATCCGGACCGTGACGGAATGGCTCCGCGACAATCGCCATCGCTTTGAACGGGTGGTTTTCAATGTTTTTCTTCAGGAGGATTGGGATGGCTATAGCGAGGCCTTGCAGCGCTGAAACGATTGACGCCATCGCCCGGGCGATTCGCGGAAGCGAGCGCGTGCTGATCGGCGCGGGCGCCGGCCTGTCGGCCGCCGCCGGCGTCGATTATACCGACACGGCCGCATTCGCCAGGATTTTCCCAAAATGGGCGGAAAGAGGCTATCGCATGCAGTATGAATTCGTCGGGGTCCACGACTGGGCGGAACCGGCGAAATGGGCTTACTGGGCCACCCACCTGAACTATGTTTTTTATCAATTCCCGCCAAGCCCGCTCTATCAAAAACTCCATGCCATTGTCCGGGACAAGGATTTTTACGTCATCACTTCCAACGCCGACGGTCTGTTTATCAAGAGCGGTTTCGAAACGGATCGCGTTTTCCAGGCCCAGGGCAATTACGAACGTTTGAAGTGCACGCTGTCCTGCACCCCGGAGACCTGGGACGCCAAACCCTTCATCGACAGGATTCTAGGCCATATCGATTACGAAACCTTGCAGGTGGCCGATCCCGAGGCCTTGCCCTCCTGCCCCTATTGCAAAGCGCCGCTATTTGTCGCCTTCCGGGCGCGGGAGGAATACCCGCGACAGGCGGCGAATTATCAGCGATGGCTGGAGAATGCATTGGACAAGAAACTGGTTGTGATCGAAATCGGCGTTGGATTCAATACTCCGGGGGTCATCCGCTGGCCTTTTGAGCGACTGGTGGCTATCCATCAGGATGTTTCATTTTTTCGGATCAATAACGATTATCGAAATTACCCGAACACCGGCCGGCCCGAAATTCCGCCCGGGATCGAATCCAAATCAGCGTCTGTCCATGCCGACGCCGGAGAGGTTATCGAAGCCCTGCACGAGAGACTGAAGGAGGAAAATCCCGCCGCGCACCGCTGAGCGGCGGGCTCCCGTCTTACGGAGGAATTTCAGGTCAGCGCCAGTCGTCGATGCGCGTGCTTCCCCCCAGCATGCCCGGCCCCAGCATGAAATCGGTCACAAACCAGGTTGTCTGGACTCCTCCTCCGGCGACAAGTATTTTGACCGCGGACGGTTGACTGAAAGGTTTTATCTTTTCACCCGAAGGGTATTGGGGTTTTTCAACATTTTCTGAAAACCACTTGCTCAGCTGGTCTTTAGTTTTGAAGCCCTGGCTGTCCTTGAGAAGCGCGGCGACGCTCGGATCCATAATGACCGTGGCCGACCCCATCGTGAGAGCCTTCATGTAGTCGCCCATCAGCATCTGGACGGGATGGTCACGCACGGCCATCACGACGCTGGAAATATAGGACCAGCCGACTCCCACGGATAGGACGCTGTCTTTAGGCTTGAATCCCATCTGCACATGAAAAGGCGCCCACCCCTCGGGCAACGCCTCCTCGTTCTCCGCAATGCAGACATTGTTGTATTGCATCGTGCTTCCCAGGCTGCTCCACGTCGTTTTCCCGCTGTGCAGGCCGCCGATGGTCTTCGACAT
>CAZXSV010000148.1:0-4417 GCA_964642735.1 uncultured Acidobacteriota bacterium | reverse complement strand
TAAAAGGAGCCGCGGAGCGGCGAAAGGCATGTCTGGCGCCCTTCCAGGGCTTCTTATATTTCGCCTGCTGTCCGGGGGCTCGCTCCGCTCGCACCCCGGCTAATCTCTCACGCCGCTCCGCGGCTCAAAACGCTCCCGATTCTCGCTTCGCTGTGCGGCCTGATTGGCGCAGCCCGGCGATTCATCGCGGGTGCGAGCATTATTCCGCCGCGCCCGGGGGCTTCAATGTTACAATCTTAAGTCTATGGCCTATGTAGCGTTGACGATCGCCGGGTCCGATCCTTCGGGAGGCGCCGGGATCCAGGCGGACTTAAAAACGTTTCACCAGCGGGGAGTGTACGGCGCCGCTGTTTTGACGCTCGTCACGGTGCAGAACACCATGGAAGTCCGGGCGGTGGCGCCGCTTTCCGCCGATCTGGTCGCCGCGCAGCTGGATGCGGTGCTGGAAGACATCCCGCCGCACGCCGCCAAGACCGGCGCGCTGGGGAATTCCGAAATCGTCCTGCTGCTGGCCGAAAGAGCGCGCGTCTTCGCTTTCCCGCTCGTGGTCGATCCGGTCATGATAAGCAAGCACGGCCTGCCGCTCATGACGGAGCAAGCCCGGAGGGAGCTGGCCGCGCGGTTGCTGCCTAGCGCGGCGCTGGTTACGCCCAATTTGCACGAGGCCGCGGAACTCGCGCGCATGCCGGTGAGCGATCCGGACGGCATGGAAGAAGCGGCGAAGCGGATCGCGGATCTTGGCGCCAAAGCGGTGCTGGTCAAGGGCGGCCACCTTAAAGCGGAAGCGATCGACGTGCTTTATTGGAAAGGAAAGTTCCGGCGATACTCTGCAAATCGAATCGAGACGGCGCACACTCATGGGACGGGCTGCACGTATTCTGCCTGCATCACGGCCGAGCTGGCGAAAGGGCGGGAAATCCCGGACGCAGTGGAAACGGCGAAAAGATTCATCACGCAGGCGATCCGGACGAATCCCGGTCTGGGAAAGGGATGCGGCCCGGTCAACCATCATGCGCAAATCGAGGAATAGGGACGAGCGCTTAGGCGCCGGCGCCCGGTGGGGATCAATCTGGTTTTATTTCGGAGACTGCAATGGAAAAAGCTCTTTATCCGCCCAAGGCTTATCAAAATTCCGGATTCCTTCACGGTAAAGACGCCCGCACCATCCGGATCCTGAGCGAATATCTGGAGCCGGCGAGCCGTCTGAGGTGGCAGCGGGTCCGCGACACAATCGTATTTTTCGGTTCGGCGCGCATCCTGCCGCCGGAGGAAAGCCAGGCGAAACTGGCTGAGCTCAAAAAGCGCGCGGAATCGGACGAATCGCGGCCGACTGAGGACGAAATCGCGCAGGCGGAGCGCGCGATCCTATTGTCGCGCTATTATGAAGACGCGGCCAGGCTGGCGCGGAAGATCGTCTGCTGGGCGAAGGATCTGGACAACGTGCTGAAGCGCCTGCTGATCTGCTCCGGCGGCGGCCCCGGCATTATGGAAGCCGCAAACCGCGGCGCGCAGGAAGCGGGAGGCCAGTCCATCGGCTTTTCAATCAGCCTGCCGATGGAGCAGAAAATCAATTCCTACGTCCCGGAAGAGCTGGCTTTCCAGTTCCATTACTTTTTCATGCGCAAGTTCTGGTTCGTCTATCCGGCAAAAGCGCTGGTGATTTTCCCGGGCGGCTTCGGCACGCTGGACGAGATGTTTGAGGTGTTGACGCTGGTTCAGACCAGGAAAACCCACAAGAAGATGCCCGTCCTGATCTATGGTTCGGAGTACTGGAAGGAAGTGTTGCACTTTGACGCGCTGGTGCGCTGGGGGACCATTTCCAAAAAAGACCTGGATTTGATCCATTTCTGCGACGATCCCGACGAGGCTTTCGAATATTTGCGAAGCGAGCTTACGAGAATTTACAAAATCAAGGAGTCCTGAAACCGCCGCCATGGACAAATTTTTGCTGCAGCGCCGGCACCCGGAGAGCCCGGCGTCATCCAAAGATCACCGGCATCCCGTCGAACGCGACCGGGACCGCATCCTGCACAGCTCGGCTTTTCGCCGGCTGCAGGGCAAGACTCAGGTTTTCGGCATCGGGCAGGCGGATTTTTATCGCACGCGTTTGACGCACAGCATCGAGGCGGCCCAGATCGCCCGTGCGATCGCGCACAACCTGCTGCAAGAGCGGCCGCAGCTCGACCGGTGCCTGGTCCCTGAACTGGCCGAGACCGCCGCGCTCGCGCACGACCTCGGGCATCCTCCGTTCGGGCACGCGGGCGAACAGACGCTGGACGCCTGCATGCTGGAGGTCAGCCGCCGGTGTCGGCTCAAAGGCGGGCGCGCGCTCCGGTTCGAAGGGAACGCGCAAACGTTTCACATACTGGTCGCCGCGGAGCCGAAGTCGCCGGATTACCCAGGCTTGAATCTGACCCGGGCGACGCTGGCTGCGGTGTTGAAATACCCATACGAGCAGGGCCTTAGGAACGACAAGTTCATCTTTACTTCCGATCTGCCAACCGCCAGGTGGGCGCTCGAGCGGGGCGGTCCCGTTCTGGAAAAACGCCGGCCGGAAAAGCATCCGCAGACCTCGATCGCCTGCCAGATTCTGGATTGGGCGGACGACTGCGCTTATTCCATTCACGATGTGGAAGACGCCCTGCAAGCCCAGTTCCTGAATCCGGGCGCTTTGGAGGACGTTCGCTTTGTTCGGCGGGTTCTGGCTCATTATGAGGCGACCTGCGAGGAAGAAGCGGTGCCCAGGCTGACGTTTCAGGAAGTGCGCGAGCGGCTGATCGATCTGGAGCGGAGGATCGAGCCGCGCGAGTCGGGCGACGAACGGGCGCACCGGAAAGCCGCGATGCGAAACATCCTCAACGATTTGATCACTTCCGTTTCGGTTTCGGAGGGGGATGGACGCCGGCGATCGGATTTCTCCTGGCAGCTGGTCGTTCCCGCTGAATCGAGGATCTTGTCGGTGCTGTGCAAGTCGGTGATATGGGAGGCGGTCATTACCGATCCCAGGGTCGCGGCGATGAGCGCCAAGGGAAGGGAAATCCTGCGGGACCTGTTCCATCTCCTGATGGAGGAGGTGCTTGGGAAAAAGAGCGCCGACCTGTTTCCGCGCTACTACCGTCCTATCGTCGAAGAGGCCCTGGAAGGCGGGCAGATGGAAGCCGCCCGCGCAGTCTGCAATTACCTGGCGCTGCTGACCGACATGGATGCGCTGAGGTTCCACGCGCTGCTCCGCGGCTCCAAAGCGTCGTCCATCTTCGATTTCATTTAGACAGGCGCCGGCTTTTCTTTGAAAAAGCAATGTTTGGGATTTGCAGGATTGAAGTCTGGAAATAGCGTTCTAATTTGGGGGCGAACCGCTCGTCAGGGTCTTATGGCCGAAGCTTTGTCCTTTATCTGCAGCAACTTGTCATGGTCTGTCCCCATTTTTTGCCACAAGGTCTGGAGCCACCAGCCGGCGGCCAGGAACCAGGAGAGGTTCGAGACTTCGACGCGGACTTGGCCGCTGCGGACGGCGCTTAGGATCGAATCTATCTGCGGTTCGGCGTATATCCAGGTGAAGGTGCGGCCCAGCTGCCACAGGTAATGCACGTCGCCGTTTCCCACCACAGGCTTCTGGGTTTTTCGCGAAAGCTTCCAGCTGCGCCGGTTGAAATTTATTCCGGGGACCTGAAATCCGGAAATCTCGATTGCATCGAACATCCCGAGGTTTTTTTCCAGCAAACTTCTCAGGCAGCTGCGCCCGGGGAAATAGGGATGGGCTGCGATGACGAGCGTGTCTTCGCGGGACCGCGCGCGAATTTTCGCCAGGGTGTTGAGATTTTCGGGGCCGGTGCGAAAATTGTAGACCAAGGTATGGCGCGTTCCTTCGGTAAAGACTTCCATCCCCGGGATCAACGTGATGCCGAAGCCGCGGGCGTAATCCGACAAACCTTCCGTCCAGACGTCCATATTGTGGCAGGTGATCGCCAGGACTTGGTAGCTGAGTTCGGCCGCTTTGCGGATCAATTGTTCCGGGCTGTGCCGGCAAATGCGGTGGTCGATCGGGTCCAGGCTGCAATGCGCGTGCAGTTCAGCTTTCAGCCAGCGTTTTTTCGAGCCTGGTTCAGCGCTCAACCTCGTTCTCCCTCCATCCGGTTCCAGATTTTCACATTCGTTCCTTTGCAGCCTTATCGATAAAAACCCGTTTCCAGTTTAGGTTTACCTGCTAATGGCATGCTGCCGGCAATCGAGCCGCGCCGGGAGCGCCGGCGGCTCGCCGGCTGCAGCCGCGGAGCGGCGATGGACAGTAGCCGGGGGCGAGCGTTTTTTGCGAGCCCCCGGTGGGCATGGAGGATAAAAGGAGCCGCGGAGCGGCGAAAGGCGTGTCTGGCGCCCCTCCAGGGCTTCTTATATTTCGTCTGCTGACCGGGGGCTCGCT
>CAZXSV010000147.1:0-4544 GCA_964642735.1 uncultured Acidobacteriota bacterium | reverse complement strand
AAGGTGGGCCAAATTAAAGTTCCGAAATGGGCCAAATCAGAGTACCGAAATCAACAGCCTTTATCGTCGGAAGCACGGCCTGACCGTGACGGGAAATTATTCGATGCGTGACCTTGTCGAACACGAGCGCATGCATCCGGCCATTGTCCGCCGTTTGGATGATATGTGCATGATGATTGAGCTTTGATTTGGCCGATTGGCAATTTGGCGTAATGTCCTATAAGCGTGTATCTGGGGATTTACGCCCATTCCCTGGGCTCGCAAGGCCAATTTTCGATCGATTAATCTTCCAGCGAGGCGCGGCCGAAGAGCGGCTGTCCGCCGAGGGACGTGTGGAAGGCATACAGCGCAAAGGCGAACAGCAGGGCCAATCCGGTCAATCCGATACCCGAATACCAGGCCGAGAGCTGCGTCGTGATGGGGAAGCTGAGTAAAATAAGAGAAAACAGCAAAGAAGATATTAGAGCCAGGAGGCCGTAGCGAAGAAAAAGAAAAACGGTCAATCCAACAGACAGCGCCATCGAGATAACTGCAATGAAGGACGATGTCGGAATAATCAACGAGGATAACAGCAAGGTCAGTACAATTACAACGGCCCAGGTTCTCTTTAACAAAACCTGCAGCATGAAAATTAGGAATGCAGCCGCAAGACCTATAAAGATGCTCATGACAATAAATCGAAAAAGCGCCGCAAAAATCGAAGGAAATCCCGAAAAGAGACTCAAGGCAATGGTCGAAGACGCCGGAGTAGCACCGAGCATATCTTGAAAGAGCTGAATAAGGATCATCAGGGCTGCGAGTGCGGCAGCGTACGTACAGCCAATGAGCAGATCACGGCCGACCAGAGGATCCCGGTGATCTCCCGCAAGCAGCCGGTTCCAGCTTACGAGCTTGGCAGGCCAACGGCGCCGCGCAAAAGGCTCCAAAGCAATATAAATAAGCCAGAGCCATCCCGCTCCAAGCAGCCACATGGACACGGAAAATATGAATAGATAAAATTCGTTATAGGAAGCAACATGATGCGCGCCAAATACCCATGTTACCCCCAACAATAGGAAAATAAAAAACGCCAGGCGTGTTGCCCCTCTGCGGTCCCCGCGCCCCATACGCAGATTGCGCCGCGCAAAAAATACTGGTCCCACTGCCAGCAGGACGAGGGTGAATATAAATATTGCAGCGGTGATTAATTCCCCTCCGGTTTTTGACGGAACTCGATCCGTTGAGAGGGTGGCTGTTGAATAATTATCCCATTCAGGCACAATCATGCGCCAGGAAACAGGCTTCCCCTGACAGGCGGCCGCTTCAATGCGAACCGTTGTGCCGGAAAAACCGGGCAGTGTTCCCGTCCATGCCGCCCGCGTGTCGGCATACACGAAGGGGTTCAATTCCGGTTGCGCGGGAGTGAACTCGGCCGGATCGAGACCGGCCGCCTGAAACAGCCTAGACCAGTCGGGCAGCGGAACCTCGCCGGATAGTTCAACCTTCTCATGGGGGATGACCCGAAGGCCGGTCAAATGACCTCGGGAATCCAGCCATACGATCGATTCTCCACTTGCTGTGAAAGAGGGATCCGACGGAGTAACTCCTGTTGTGAGGGGGTAAGAAGTGAAAAGGATGCCAGGAGACTGCCGGTACCAGAACTGAATAGCCAGGGCCGGGATCTTTTTATACCGGTCCCGCGATTTGTCGTTCTTCTCCACGTAGTCCAGATATCGGTCCACGCTAAAAAAGTCATAAGCTTTGTCGGCAGGAGGATCCGGATAGCCGATATCTCTGAGGATGTCCCTGGCCGTCTGCGCCAGCACTTCCGGCGGCCTTTCAATGGGCACCCGATGCAGAATATGGAACTGACTGCGCCACATTAGGACAGTTCCTATTCCGAGAATGATGCATCCAAGACATACCCAGGCTATCCAAGGCTTGAGTCCTACAGCGCTTCCGGAGGCTGCAACCATCTCCGGAGACGGCGTCTCTCCAGCTGCAATTGCCGCGGCGAGCGGGTCTCCGCCCGGGAGCGCGGCCGCAACCTGCGCGGCGGATGCCGGCCGCTGGCGGGGATCCTTTTCGATGCAGCGCAGGATCACTCTCTCGACGATTGGATCGATATCGCGCGCGATCTCCGAAGGCGCAATCGGCGATGAGGTTTCCTTTTTCGATCGGAGTTCCGCCAGGGTTTGCGCTTCGAAAGCTCGTCGGCCCGTGAACACCTCATAAAAGATAAGGCCAAGCGCGTGGATGTCACTGCGGATCGAAGCGCCCTTGCCGGCAAACTGCTCCGGCGCCATGTAGGGCGGTGTTCCGGAAACGTCTCCCTCTGCAACATCTTCGCCCGAAGCCACGGCCAGGCCAAAATCCGTTATGCGCACGCGCCCGCGCCCGTCAATCATCACGTTGGCAGGCTTCAGGTCCCGGTGCAGAACTCCCTTGTCGTGCGCCGCCGCAAGTCCCGCGCACAATTGCCGAGCCACATCGAGTGCCTTTGCTCCATGCAAACTGCCGATGCGCTTGAGCAGCGATGCCAGATCCTCGCCGTCGATGTATTCCATCGTGAGAAAGTGCCGCCCTTCGAATTCGCTGATGTCGTACACCCGGGTGATGTTTGGATGCGATACCTGCCGGGCGATCCGCACTTCCGCGAAAAGCCGCTCGCGCCGGACCGAATCATCCGCAAGCGCCTTCGGCAGGAACTTCAACGCCACGGGTTGTCCCAGTTTGAGATCGTCGGCGCGATAGACTTCGCCCATACCGCCGCGGCCGATCAATCCAATAATGCGATAGCGCCCGGTCAGCACCATCCCCGGCGTGAATCCCCCAACGGGCACGGAGTCCGATGAGATCAAGCGTCCTACAGGAGCAGGGATTGCAGCCGGAGCGGCAACCGGAATCTGCGCGGGCTCATTGCACACTTCTGCGGTAGGAGCTTGTGAAAGCGAGCTTACCGGCGCGCCGCAGAATTGGCAGAACCGATGAGCCGCAGATAATTCCCCACCACAGGACGGGCAGACCATCGTATCGTTCCATCCCGGATTCTTAAGCGTTCAATGCGACAAAACTATGCAGCAATATTCATGGCAGACGGGCCAAAAGTCAAAGAAATAGAGGGTAACTCCTCAAAAGTCCCGTTGGGGGAAATAACGGTATTCCATAGCCCAAACAACGGAGATCTCGCGGCGACATAACCAGATTGCGGGCTTATTTCTATGCAGCGGCGAGGGGTTTGATCCGATGGACGCTTTTTCTGAGAACTCTCTCGGCATCCCAGAGGTCGACTGCACGCTGGGCGTTGAGCCAGAACTCTGGCGTGTTGCCGAACAGGCGTGCAAGGCGAAGAGCCATCTCCGGCGTGACGGTGCGCCGCTCTCGAAGGAGTTCATTGACAGTCTGGCGCGATACTCCTATTGCTTTCGCTAGCCCCGATATGGTCAACCCGTAATCTGTCAAGAATTCCTCCCGTAGCATTTCGCCAGGATGCGTCGGGCGGATCTTTCTTTCTCGAGTGTTCTCAATGCTCATAAAATGTGACCTAATGATAATCTGTGAGTTCAACATCAAAAGCATCGCCGTCCGCAAATCGGAAGCAGATACGCCATTGATCGTTTACGGAGATTGAAAATTGTCCGCTTCTCTCCCTTTCCAGTTCATGCAGCCGGTTACTTGGAGGTACCTTCAAATCGTCAAGCCCAGTCGCCAGATCCACGTACTCGAGTTTCCGTATCCCTCTTCGGGTGATTTCCGGCGGAAATCGCTTCGACTTTCCTTGCACGTATAAGTCCCGAGTATGTCGGTCGGCAAATGTTTTAATCACAACAAGAAGTGTAATATGTCACGTTACAAGTGTCAATAGATTCCTGCCGGAACCTGGGCTGTTACGCGTTCGGCCGGCAACCAGAAATTCTCCTGATTATGGATTCCGGGCCCCAAGTCCCGTTCGAGGAAACTGAGATTCCCATCTCTATTTTACTCCAAGCGCGTTTCGGTAGAACTGACTCGCGCAGAAGCCATATAAAACCGTGAGCAACAAGTAGCTATTCTCGTTTGAACTACTTCGCTGGATAGCCCTGTATAAAAACCTTGCGCCGTTGGAGTTCTATGAGGAATCTCTCTTGGCCAATATGGTATTGAGAATGGCGTGATAGAGAGGCCATTCCGACCCACGACAAGAATTTCATGTATACCTTCTGAACCCCGAACACATGAAGCCGCCGCAAGCTTCTACGGAATAAGTTTTGTTTGTAATCCCCAGAATCTCTTCTGCGTAATGCCTTCAGGACCTGTGGCAATCTCGCCCGGCTCCGTCAATGTACCCGCAATTCCAATGAATGCGATGGCGATGGCGACAAAGACGCCAAACATTGTAATGTCTTCTTTCCCACAGGCTTCTAACTTCATCGGGTTATGCCCACAAATTCTGCTGAAGAGCCAAAAAATCCTGCGGCCAGGGCTTTCTGGAGGTTTAAAAAGCTATTCTGCAAAAGAGCCGGCGAGACGGCTAATGCCGCAAGTTATTTGCATTAATCGAGGTTGATTTCTCTTTCCCGGGTGAG
>CAZXSV010000146.1:0-4647 GCA_964642735.1 uncultured Acidobacteriota bacterium | reverse complement strand
TCCGCCCGGCGCTCGCGCCAAAGTGTAAACGTTATTCATTGACAGGCCCTTAATTTCGTCGTTTTAATGAGCGCTGCCCGGCTCTGTTTCCCCGCTTGACAGGGCTGTTCGTTCAAAATAATCTCCTTGGGTTATGAATCCGAAATATGTGGATGTCAGCCTTCGGGCGGATTTGGACTCCGGCGAGCTTATTGCCATGCTGCGGGAAGAGGAGCCGCTGGGGAGCTGGGAACAGGATCGAATTCTGCATTTTGTCTGGCCGCAGGGAAGATGGCGCCCTGCGATTCTTGAAGATTTTAAGCGGTCCCTGGCCTGTCTGGGTTTCGATGTCCGGGAAGTCGACCTTGCCGTTGCTGGATTCGACGACCAGGATTGGAGCGCCGTATGGGCTTCCTCTCTTCAGCCGGTCCTGATCGGGAAGCGGATCCGGATCCGTCAGAGCTGGAATCCCGTCGACCCCGAGTTTGGCGGGATCGAGCTTGTGATCGATCCCCAAAGAGCGTTTGGCGCAGGCTATCATGCAACCACTCAGATGATCCTCGAGTGGTTGCAGGACTGCATCCGCGGCGGCGAGCGCATTTTGGATGTCGGAACCGGAACCGGCATCCTCGCGATGGCCGCCCTCCGGCTGGGCGCTGTGTCGGCGGTGGCGATCGATAACGACCCGGTGGCGATCGAGTGCGCCCGGGAATATGCGCGGATGAATGGCTTTGGCGCCGAATTGGATTTGCGGATCGAATCCTTCGAAACCGCTAGGTTTGAAGGATTTGATCTGGCAATGGCGAATCTGGATGTCCGGGCGCTGCCTTCGCTGTGCAGTTCGCTGCCCGGAATGCTGAAATCAGGAGCTTCCGCATGTCTGTCCGGTCTGCAGATCCAGGATTATGAGGAAGCGGCCGCCGGTCTGATAGGCGCCGGTCTGGCAATAGGCGGTCGTTTTGAACGTGAAGAGTGGCTGGCGCTGGAAGTAAAAAAACGCCGCTGATTTCCACGGACTCGACGGAAGCAATTATCCCTTTCCGGCGATATCCGCGAGAACAGCGGCGTTTCTGGTTTTAGGCCAAGGGCTTGTTGTTTCGGACAGACGTTAATCCGGATTAAGCTTTGCCCGCATCTTTGAGCGCCTTGCTTATTCTTTCGGGCGTAAAAGGCATTTGAAACACCCGGGCGCCCGTGGCATCGAAAATTGCGTTTGCAACGGCTGCGCCGACGGCGACGACAGGCGGTTCGCCGCCGCCTTTCGGGGACAACTCGTCGTTTTTGACCAAAACGGCGTCGATTTCGGGCAGCCATGAAAAGCGCGGCACTTTATAGCCGCCGAAGTTCGTGGTGAAGATCCGGCCGCCCTTGAAATTGATTTCCTCGGCGAGGGTGTATCCGAGGCCCATCATGATGCAGCCTTCCATCTGCATCTTGGCGCCTTCAGGATTGATTACAATGCCCATGTCTTGGGCCGCAACAATCCGTTTGACCTGCACCTTTCCGCCCACGATCTGGATTTCGGCGATTTCGGCAACATAAGTTTCCGCGTCGATGCCGCACCCTATCCCGATCCCCCGTCCGCTCGGCCCGACTGCGGGCTTGTAGCCGAAGCGTTTCGCGGCGGTTTCGAGAACCGAGCGCATCCTCTTGTCGGAAGTGTTCTTCAGCCGAAATTCCAGCGGATCCATCTTCAATTTCGCGGCCATCAGGTCTATTTGCGATTCCCGTGCGAAAACATTGATATTCGCGCCGGGAGCGCGCCAGGTGCCTGTGTTGAAAGGATGCACTTTCGGTCCGCCGCCCATGCCCATGGAGCTGCCGTAGGCGCTCAGGAGATTATTCGGGACGTCGTAGAACTGCTCGGCGCTTCTCGTGCCGGCGCAGTAAACGTGATAGTCCCAGAGGCAGATTCTGCCTGCATCGTCTAAGCCGGACCTGATCTTCACGATCGCGGCGGGGCGGTAGTTGTCATAGAAGAATTCTTCGGCGCGAGTGTAGGCAACTTGAACGGGTTTGCCCGTGATCTTCGCCAGCCGGGCGGCCTCCGGCGCCTGCGGGGCCACGTTTTTTCCTCCGAAGCCGCCTCCCACATAAGGCGTTATGACTCGAACATTCTGGTTGGCAGATCCTATCGCCCGGGCGATTTCTCCCTGATTGGTGAAAGGCGTCTGAGTCGAAACCCAGACGGTCATTTTGTCTCCGTCCGGTTTCGCCACCGCCGTGTGGGTTTCGATGGGCGCATGCGCGCCATAGGTGTCGTAATAGCTGTGTTCAAAGACCGATGCGGAGGTTTTTTCTCCTTCCGCCAGATTCCCTTTTCTTTCGCTCTGTTGCGGCTTGGGAGCCGTTTTGAGAAGGTGGTCGAAGATGGTAGCGTTGTCTACCGTCCCTTCCGGTTCATCGAATACAGCCTTGATTTTTGAGAGCGCGGTTTCCGATGTTTCCGGGTCGGCGCTGAGCGCTGCAACAAGACCGTCCTGATTGACGATTGTGACGCCCGGATTTTTTTCAGCTTCCGACGCATCCACGCTCTTTAAAACTGCGCCATGGGCGGGCGGGCGCAACAGCCTGGCGTACAGCATGCCGGGGAATCGGAGGTCCCCGGCGAATTTGGCTTCCCCGGTCGTTTTTTCCCTGGCGTCGAACCGAGCCGGCGATTGGCCGATTATGGAAAACTGGGATGCCGATTTCAGTTGGGGCTTCTCGTCCAGTTTGCGCACGATCTTCTGGCCTTTCGCAAGCCGGGCGAAAGTCGTTTGATTATTCCTGTTCGAAGAGTCGAAAACGACTCCGTTGGATACGCTCAGTTGCGCTTTTGGCGTCTTCAGCTGTTCCGCAGCCATGTCGATGAGGATGACTCTTGCCTCCGCCGCAGCGGATCGGAGAGATTGGCCATACACACGGATTGACATGGAACCGAAAGTCCCCATGTCCCAAGGGCAGAGGTCCGTGTCTCCCATGATCATCGTGATGGAATCCAACGAAACGCCGAGCTCTTCCGCTGCCATTTGAGCGAGAGCGGTAGTGTTTCCCTGGCCCTGTTCGATTTTTCCGGAAAATACCGTCACCTTTCCATCTTCGCCGATTTTTAAATAGGCGTTGAGATCCGTAGCGCCTCCGCCCATTCCCGGCATTCCGCCGAACCCCTGGCGGGGAGGCCCCTGTCCGAATCCCTGAACGGCCGAGGCAGGATCGACGCTGAAGAATACGATGATTCCTCCGCCGAGAAGCTTCATGAAGTCGCGCCGCTTGAAATCCGGCTTTGAATTTTCGATTGTTTTGGATTTTTCAACTCCCATGGTGCGCCTCATCTCTTTTTTGCAACGCTTTCAATTGCCTGAACGATTCGCGTATGGCCGCTGCAACGGCAGAGGTTGTTTTCCATTCCCGCGAGTATCTGCTGGCGAGTCGCTTTCGGATTTTTCAGAAGCATGGCGTAAGCGTTCATAATCATGCCGGGCGTGCAGAAACCGCATTGGACGGCTCCGTATTCGGCGAACGCTTGTTGCAGGGGATGAAGGGTTTTGTCTTTAGCCAGCCCTTCAATAGTCGTGACTTCTTTGGCTTGAATAGTTTTGACCGGAACCACGCACGACCGGACCGCTTCCTTTCCAACCACCACCGTGCAGGCGCCGCAAAAATTTTGGCCGCAGCCATATTTTGTTCCGGTCAAGCCCAACTCTGTTCTCAGCACCCACAAAAGCTTTCTGTCGCCGTCGACTTCCAGTTTTGTCGGTTTTCCATTTAGTTTGAAGCTTATCGTTTCTTTCATAATTGAGCTCTCGGTTTTTGGGATTGACTGCCGGTTGATTTTATCAAACCCGCTTTGCTTCGCAATCAAAATATAACAATGGCCGTTTTCGGCGGACTGTCAACCTGGATTATTCATGAAGCTTCTGCTGCTGCGGCGGCGGATCCGGGCATGTCAACGGCGTTGCGCTCCATCGGGCTCCTCGACGTACTGTCGAGCACGCCATCGTCGCCTTCGAGTCTCCGCAACAACCGGCGGGCAAGCGTCACGCAATCAGCTCTTATCTGTCCTCTCTCGCGGACACTGTCGGCAAAAGAAATTCATGAACCGCTGCAAGTCTCATTGGCCGTAAACCTCGAATTCGTAGAGAGAATAGCCCCAGCTGGTGGCGCGAGAGGCGCCGTACATGCGTACGTAGCGTCCGCTGCCCGAGACGGCCAAATCGTCCACGCCCCCGTCCCCTGCGGCGGTGGAATAGATCGGCGTCCAGGTTTCGGCGTCTTCGGAAGTTTCGATCTGGTAAGCCCTTCCGAAGGCGGTTTCCCATCGCAGGACGATGCGATCAATCCTGCGGGTTGCGCCGAGGTCGACCCGAATCCACTGAGGGTCGCTGAAAGCGCTCGACCAGCGCGTTCGGGTTCCGCCGTCTACCGCGAGGTTCGGGGTTAAGCTGGAGTTCTCGATGGAAGAGGACGCCGTCGGCCGGTTAAGAGCCAGGTTGGCATCCGGCGTCGGAACCGGCGCGGGCTCGGGTTCCGGGTCAGGCTCTGGAAGTGGTTCAGGTTCCGGATCAGGGGCCGGAGGCGGTTCGGGTTCCGGATCAGGGGCTGGAGGCGGTTCGGGTTCCGGATCAGGGGCTGGAGGCGGTTCGGGTTCCGGATCAGGGGCCGGCTCGGGCGCCGGATCAACGGCTG
>CAZXSV010000145.1:0-4718 GCA_964642735.1 uncultured Acidobacteriota bacterium | reverse complement strand
ATCGCCGCTCCGCGGCTCAAAACGCCGGCGTCTTGCCGGCAGGGCGAACGGGGAATTTTCGCCGCGGAGCGGCGATGGACAGTAGCCGGGGGCGAGCGTTTTTTGCGAGCCCCCGGTGGCAATGGAGATAATAAGGAGCCGCGAAGCGGCGAAAGGCATGTCTGGCGCCCTTCCAGGGCTTTTAATTTTTTTCATCTGCTGTCCGGGGGCTCGCTTCGCTCGCACCCCGCCTATTTTCTTATCGCCGCTCCGCGGCTCAAAAACCCTCCCGATTCTCTCGCCGCTCCGCGGCTCAAAAACGCGCTGCGACAATCGACCACGCGCTGGGAGCTCCGCCCTCTGCCGGGCGAACTCCGCAATCATAGACTGGGAGCAGAATGCGAGGCGTGATCCATTGGCTCTGCCCTCGAAATCCATTGACTTTCAAGACGCCGGCTAGGAATATTGCTCCGATCAGCTTTTCTGCTTTGGATACATTAGCGCATCGAGAAGGGGCATTATGAAGTGTCCGTCCTGCGGCGGTGAATTGTCTGAAGCTCACCGGTTCTGTCAATTCTGCGGCGCGCCGGCAAGCTCGCCTTCACAAGCGCCTACGGCAGAAGCGTGTTCTCCTGCTGCAGTTCCAATGTCCGCTCCTGTTGGGCGCCTGATTTCCTCGGACTCTTTGCCTGTCGGCGGATTCACTCCGGGAATGGTTCTGGCCGGGCGATATCGGATTATTGGGCTGATCGGCCGCGGCGGCATGGGCGAAGTTTATCGTGCCGACGATCTCAAGCTGGGGCAGCCGGTCGCCCTGAAGTTCCTGCCCAAAGCGCTTGCCGACGATGCGGTCCGGCGCGAGCGGCTGTTTGCCGAAGTGCGGATCGCCCGGCAGGTTTCGCATCCAAACATTACCCGCGTGTACGATATCGGCGAACTCGAGGGCCGCCATTTCCTTACGATGGAATATATCGACGGCGAAGACCTGGCCTCGCTCCTGAAGCGCATCGGCAGCCTGCACGGAGCGAAGGCGCTCGACGTGGCGCGGCAATTATGCGCGGGACTCGCGGCGGCCCACGACAAGGGAGTTCTGCATCGCGATCTGAAACCGGCGAACGTGATGATCGACGGCCGCGGCCGCGTCCGCATCACCGATTTCGGACTGGCCGTGGCGGCAGGAGAAGAAATGCCCGCAGCGGATGTTTCGGGAACGCCGCCTTACATGGCGCCGGAGCAATTCGCGGGCAAGGGAGCTTCGGTCCGCAGCGACATCTATGCGCTGGGTCTCATCTTCTATGAAGTATTCACCGGACGGCGTGCATTCGATGCAAAAACTCTGGCTGAACTCCGGACGCAAAAGGAAACCTCATCGCCAAGGGCGCCTTCGGAGATTGTCCGCGACATCGATCCGATCGTTGAAAGAGTCATTCTGCGCTGCATGGAAAAAGACCCGCGCCAGCGGCCGGCATCCGCCGCTCAGGTTGCCGGAGCGCTTCCCGGCGGCGACCCGCTCGCAGCCGCGATTGCCGCCGGCGAAACGCCTTCTCCGGAAATGGTGGCGGCTTCGGGAAGCACCGAGGGATTGAAGCCATGGATAGCCTGGGCCTGCCTCGCATTCATCATCCTGGGTATTGCCGCGGTCGTCGTGCTGAAACGGCAGGCTACGCTTCATGAACGGGCGCAGATAGCGCATCCCCCGGAAGCTCTGGTTTTGAAGGCTCAAGACATCCTGAAAACCATCGGCTATCCGGATGCGCCCGCCGACAGCCGTTTTGGATTTGCTCCCAACGATTTATATCTCCAGCAGGTGGAGAAGAACGATCGCTCGCCCAACCGGTTCGATAAGCTGCCTGCTTTGGCGATCCAATTCTGGTACCGTCAGTCTCCTCGTCCTCTTTTACCTGGAATTGGTTCGAACCTTGCGCAAGCGGATGCTCTGCCTATAGATAATGGGGAATCAGTCATCTTGCTGGATTCTCAGGGAAACCTGACCAGCCTGCGGGTGATTCCTCCTGAAGGACAAAAACCATCCGGGCAGGCGCCGGACTGGACTGCTCTATTCCGATCGGCCGGATTTGATCCCTTGAAGTTCACGCCGGTGGAACCGGATTGGTCGTATCTGGCAAATGAAGATACAAAAGCGGCGTGGATTGGAGCATTGCCGGATCGTCCGGATGTTCCGATTCGTATTGAGGCGGCTGCCCGCGGAGGCAAACCCGTCTCATGGCGCTTGATTGCACCATACCCCAACGAGGCTTCCAGTCTTCAGGCGAGTTCACAGCCGACCATCCGCGCTTTTATATTTCTTTCCGTAATTTTAGTTGGAGGCGCGATCTTCGCGCGGCGGAACCTGCGGATGGGACGGGGCGACCGGCGGGGGGCCACCCGGCTGGCATCCTTCATTTTCGGATTAGCTATGGTCGAATGGCTATTGGGAGCGCACTACACAGCAGCGTTAGGGGAAAGACAGTCTTTTACCTTAGCCGCCGGAAGTGGGCTTTTGAGGGCAGGCTCAATGTGGTTGATATATATCGCCCTTGAGCCCTTTGTCCGGCGCCGCTGGCCCCGCGTGCTGATCGGCTGGAGCCGCATGCTTGCTGGAGACTATCGGAACGCCCTGATAGGCAGGGATCTTTTATTCGGATGCGGAGCAGGGGTTGTGTGGGCATTGGCGCACTACCTCAGATATCCGCTTTCCCAGTGGTTCGGAATCCCCGGGATAAGGCCTTCCACGGGCGCTGCCTGGATGGGTGGCGTTGTTGGACCGGAAACGTTCTACATTATGGCGGGAGGACGAGCCTTTATTGCGGAGATTGCAGTCTACATATTGAGTGCGGTACAGAGTTCTCTCCTGGTGGGTTTTATGTTTTTCCTCGCACGCGTGCTGTTCAGGAGCACGTGGATTGCACTAGCAGCATCTATTTTGTTGTGGGGCGCTCTCGCTACGGCTGGAGAATCATCCCTAATTGCCGCGATACCGCTAGTGCTGGCGAATGGAGTTGGGATTTTTCTTTTCTTTCGACTCGGTTTCCTGGCATTGGCGAGTGAAGTCGTCTTTTACCTTATCCTCCTTTCTGTCCCGATCACGACCCAGCTCTCGGCCTGGTACTCATGGATGGGGCTCACGGGCCTGGCGCTGCTGCTCGCCTTGGCGCTCTACGCCTTCCACACATCCCTCGGCGGCCAGCCGCTCTTCGGCAGCTCCTCGCTGGAGGATTAACAATTGCTTCTTGTTTCGGTTGCGGGTAATTCATATAAATTGTTGATATAATGAAATTCAACGGATTAGTAAGGCTTCTCGAACAGAATGGATTTCGGCTTGTGAAAGAGAAGGGATCGATGCCAAGCCTGGACGACGGCGTTTGATTCGCATGGTTTTCACGGCGCTAAGGGCCTGTCATGCAATCTTGAAAGCTGCCGGATTGGGAAATGGAGAGCAAGGATGATCCACATTCCGTATTCACTGGTTATCGAAGCCACGCAGGATCCTGAGTTCTTCGCGTTTTATTCCCCGGATTTGGAGGGATTCACAGGCGTGGGCCATTCCCATGAAGACTGTCTGTATAAAGCCAGGTGGGGGATGCAGGATTTTGTGCGTACGCTCCAGGATATGGATTTGCCCGTCCCGCCGCCGAATTCTCACCCTACTATCGTGATCCAAAACGAGCGCAAACGCGAGGTTGTCTGATCCGCCTGTGTCCGAAAAGCCCGATCACTCATCGAGACGGGAGGCGGCGATCAGCGGGCGGCCGCCGAGCGAGGTGCGGAAGGAATAGAGAACGAGCGCGGCGAATACTGCGAGACCAAAAAAACCATAGCCGGAGTACCAGGTGGATTGCAGTGTCGCAAATGATGAGAAGATCGAACCGTATGCAAACAAAGAGGCAATTCCCGCTATCAAGCCGAAACGCATAGCGAGGAACATGAATGACCCAGCAACGAGCGATCCTGCTATAGGGCCCTCGGTCCAAGCCATTGCTACCATCAGAACAATGGCAATAATAGCCGCCCACTGATTTCTCAGCAAAAGCCTCATAGTCACAAGCAGACAAACATAAATCAATCCCAGGTATATGGCGCCGAAGAACTGGTCTAAACATTGCGCAGCAGCGAATCGAGCGCCAAGAATTGCGTAGAGATCTATCGGAGGCAAAAGATTGAAGCCGGCCCAAAAAATACGCGACGGGATTGCCGCTACTATGCAATTTATGCAGCAGACAAGCGCTCCAAAAGCAAAGCCGACAAACATATCGCGCGCAACGAGCGGATCTCTCCATTCTCCCGATAAAAGGCGGGTCCAGGAAACCAGAACGTCAGGCCAGCGGCGGCGCACGAAAGGCTCAACGGCCATATAGAGGATCCAGATCATGACGGCAGAGTACGGATATAAACAAAGACTCAAGAAAGAAACATCAGGCAACTGTAAAATCCAGCTCGAAGCAGACAGGGCCAGGATGAAAATCGCCAACCGCATTGCACCGCGGCGATCTCCCCGGCCAAGTTTCGTGTTTCTGCGCGCAAAAAAAATCCCTCCGATAATAGTCAGCAAAGCGAAGAGACTGCCGGCAATTACAACGATGAGATATCGCCCCTGCATCCTCGCCCGCACCGACTCAGGGCTTGTCTGCGCGTTCCGGCTCCACGGGCCTATGATTTCGAAGCTGACCGGCTTGCCCTGAAATGAAGCCGCTTCAATCCGAATGGGTGTTCCGGGCCGGTTTGAAAGCGAACCTGTCCAG
>CAZXSV010000144.1:0-4760 GCA_964642735.1 uncultured Acidobacteriota bacterium | reverse complement strand
CGGCTCGATCGTCGCATGGCGTTTTTGAGCCGCGAAGCGGCGAGAGAATCGGGAGCGTTTTTAAGCCGCGGAGCGGCGATAAGAAAATAGCCGGGGTGCGAGCGGAGCGAGCCCCCGGTCAGCAGACGATATATAAAAAGCCCTGGAGGGGCGCCAGACATGCCTTTCGTCGCTCCGCGGCGAAAATGCCCTGTGCGCCGCCGGCAACTTTTTTAAAGCCGGGGATCCCGGCAGAAACTGAAGCGCGAACTTTCGGCTTCCTCCGGGACCAAAACATTTCTTCCTTTTAGGATGAATTCCAGAAGCGGCGCCATGCTTGACGCCTGTTTTGCCCGGATGACGAGGTCCCATACCGGTTCGAATTTTTTCCAGCCTGACGCGTAGGCGGCGTGTCGAAGCCGTTCCGCCCAGCTTTCTTTGGCGAATGCGGCGCGCACAATGGACCCCCAGCGGTAGAAATCCTCATAAGCCTGCCGGTAGCCGGCCTCCAGCCGATCCGGGCTCATTCGCGCAGGGCGGAACACGCAGTGACGCGTGTCGTATAAATCCCAGTTGCGGTGCAGAATTCTTCCTTGTTCCTGGAGCCGGCGGTGCAGGCGCGTGCCCGGATAAGGCGTCAGAATGTGGAAAGTTGCGGTCTCCACGCCTCTGCTTATCGCCCATTCCACCGTGCGGCTGAAAATCTCCTCCTCATCGCAATCCATGCCGAAAACAAAACTGCCGTTCACCATGATCCCAAGGTCGTGCAGCCGGCGCACCGCCCTGTCGTAATCGCAGTCCGGGTTCTGGGCTTTGTTCTGCGCCCGGAGGTTGTGCGGATTCATGGTCTCGAATCCGATGAAGACGCTTCGCAAACCGCAGGCCGCCGCTTTTTCCATCAGGTTCGGACCGAGGACTGACGGGACGGTCGCGGCCGATTGCCAGACGCGGCCCATTCCGCGCATCCCATCGAGCAGCGCCGATGCAAATTTCGGATCGGCAAAAAGGTGATCGTCGAGAAAAAAAAGGTGCCTCCCCGGCAATCGCTCAATTTCCGCGAGGGCTTCGTCCACCGGCTGAGTGTAATAGGAGCGGCCATTCTGAAAAAATGCGTCTTTATAGCAAAAATCGCAGGAATGCGGACAGCCCCGGGAAACAACGAGCGTGTTCGGCGCAAGATACAGGCGGCGATTGATCAAGTCCCGGCGGATCGGCGGCGCCCCCTTCAAAGTCCGAATTCGCGATTGGTAAAGACGCCGGGGCGATCCCGCCCGGAAATCGCGCAAAAATTCCGGCCAGACGTCTTCACCGGGCCCCAGGAAAACAGCGTCGGCGTGCGCCGCCGCTTCCGCGGGCTGCGATGTCGCGTGCAAGCCGCCTATCGCGACAAAGGATCCGCGGCTGCGATAATGATCCGCGATCCTGTAAGCCCGGTACGCCGAGGTGATGTAGGTCTGGATCACGACCAGATCGGGGCGGTCGCCGAGATCGAGACTTTCAACATGCTCGTCAACGATGCGGATTGCGTCGTCCGGATCCAGATAGGCAGCCAAAGCGGCCAGCCCGATGGGGGGGAAAAGCGAGTATTTGACGGGACGGAAAAAGGGGCTGGAGGCTTCGGTGAGCGCCGGCAGGATCATCTTCACTTCCATGCAGGACACAATAGCCAATATTCATGGGCTGTGCAAATTTCCTTGCATAGCGCTTCCGCTTCAGGCCGGGAAAGAAGCGGCCCGGAGCGGCCATTTTTCCCGGCTTGACTCTCGCCACCCATTTCCCTATGATCCGTCCCATCTACCTTCTGCAAGGCAAGCATCCATTTTTCTTAAGGAGGTCGCGAAAATGACTACGTGGCACGAGTTCTTGAAAGAGGAAGGGCAGCCGCCAAGCTGGCCTTATCCTATCCGCTTCGGCCAGGAGCAGGAAATTGACACCGACGTCCTGGTGGTGGGAGGGGGCATCGCCGGCTGCTGGGCCGCGATAAGCGCCGCCAGGCAGGGGCTGAACGTGGTATTGGTGGAAAAAGGCGACACCGTCCGAAGCGGCTCCGGCGGTCCGGGGTGCGATCACTGGTGCGACGCTCCGGCGAATCCTTTGTCGCGCGTTTCCCCGGACGACTGGGCGCGGCACATGGCCGCGCGGCCTTACAGCAACGGCATCGGCATCCAGATCCAGTGCCGGGAAGATTTCGACACCCTGCTTGAAATGGAAGGGATGGGCGGGAAAATAAGAGATACGAATGACGAATATGCCGGCGCTGAAGGACGGGACGACAAAACCAAATTCATGATCTCTCCGCGCTACGGCACCATCCACAGCTACCTGCCGGATCCCCGGATGGGAGAGCCCGGTTTCAATCCTCCGGAAAAACGGAATAATGTGGTGATCCGGGTCTGGGGAAGCACTTTTAAACCCGCGCTTAAAAAGGAATGCAAGCGGCTGGGCGTGAAAATTTTCGACCGGGTGATGGGAACCAGCCTTTTGACCGAAGGCGGCGTCCAGGGCGCCCGGGTGATCGGCGCCACGGGATTGAACAACCGGACCGGAGAATTTCTGATTTTCAAATCCAAAGCGACCATCCTTTCCACGGCGGGCGGAGGCTCCCTGTGGCTGATGAGCATGGAGCTGGGCGGATATTCCAACATGCATTCACGCACCATGTCGGGCGATGGAACGATCATGGCCTGGAAAGCCGGCGCGGCGCTGACCAAGATGGAAAGCACCGGCATGGTCATGATCGCCACCGGGCTCAAACATAAGTGGTACAGCGGCGCCGGAGACGCCAGCTACGAAAACGTCCCTCTCGTCGACGCCAAAGGCAGGAGGCTGCCCTATCCCATTCAGGGCTGGGTGGACGCCGGCGCAATGGTCCCGGCGCCCGGAGTCGAAGCGAAAATCCGCGAAGGCATCCTGAAGGGGGAATATGAGCTGCCCTTCTACGGCGACTTCCCTTCCATGCCGGATGTGGAAAGAAGAGCCACCTGGAACCTGATGCTGGGAGAAGAATCCACCACCAAGATTATCATCGACACCTTCAATAACGCCGGATTCGACATCAGCAAAGACCTGCTCCAGAGCTACAAGTTCATCGAAGGCCAGAGCCTGCCTCAATGGCGCGACGTCGGCTACGGAGGAGGCATCCTGGTGGACTGGAATTTAAAAACCACTCTGGACGGACTGTATGCCGCCGGGACCCAGATGTTCGCCCCCGAGGACCACAGCCATGCCGCTTCCACCGGCCGATACGCGGGGCGCAAAGCCGCCGCCTACGCCCGGGAAATCGGCCCGTCTAAAGCTTCTCGCGACCAGATCGAAGCGGAAAAGGCCAGAGTCTACGCGCCGATCAAACGCAGCGGCGGCGTGGATTGGAAAGAGCTGCACGCCGGAATCGCCCGGGCCATGCAGTATTACGTCAGCGAATACAAGACCGAATCCCTCCTGAAGATGGGATTCAACGCTCTTGAAAAGATCGAAAAGGAATCGGCGCCGCTGCTGTTCGCCCTGGACCCGCACAAACTGATGCGCAGCCTGGAAGACCTCAGCATGCTGGAGTATGCAAAGATCATCGTTCAGTCTTCGCTTGTCCGGAAAGCCAGCAGCATGCCGCTGAACTTCCAGAGAATCGATTTCCCGGCCATGGACCCGCCGGAATGGGACAAGTTCCTCACGATCAAACTCGAAAACAACAAGGTGAAGACTGGGGACCTTCCCCAGAACTTCTGGGGCGACATGAAACAGCAATATGAAGCGCACAACCGGGACTACACAGGCGTGTACAAAGGAAAATAGGAGGAAAACGTGTCTCAGGATAAAGTATTCGCCATTCCAAACGTTTCGACGCCGAACAGTCCGGTAAGATTTAATCCGGACATATGCGTCGGGTGCAACACCTGCGTTGAAACCTGTCAGATAGACGTGTACATACCTCATCCGGAGGAAGGCAAGCCGCCGATCATCCTGCATCCCGAGGAATGCTGGTATTGCGGCTGCTGCGTCAACGATTGCCCGCATCCCGGCGCCATCGAGTTTAATTTCCCGCTGGAGCTGAGGGGCTACTGGAAGAACAAAAGCACCGGTGAAGTCCATCAGCTGTGAGATTGAAGCGGTTTGCGCGACTTTTCGGGCTTTTCAATATTCAGCCGCCGCAGGAACGGCAAGAGAGAGTTTTAGCTTTGCAGGCGGCTGCGAGTTGCAGCCGCCTGCAGTAGAAGCTTCGTGAATAATCCGGGTTAAAAAGAAAGGGGTGTTATGAAGAAATTGCCGGAGGAAGTCAGCAAAGCATGGGAAGAGAAAACCGGGCCAGTCGTTCTTACAACCGTCCATCCGTCGGGAAAACCGAATTCAATCTACGCCACCTGCGTGGGAAAGTATGACGAGAGCACATTGGTTGTGGCGGACAATTATTTTTCTAAAACCAGGGAAAACATCCTTTCAGGCAGCAAGGCGTCGATTCTTTTCATCACAAAAGACAATGTTGCATATCAAGTCAAAGGCTCCATCCAATTGCTGACCAGCGGCGAGATTTTCAACGACATGAAAAAATGGAATCCTGAAAAACACCCCGGCCATGCAGCAGCCGCATTGACTGTCGAAGAAGTTTTTTCAGGCGCAAAACAGCTTTTATAGTTGAAGCTGCGGCGTTCGCACCCTCTAAAACGTTCCCCGGCAAAAGCTATTTCGGGAAATAAGGTTTTTTAACGGCCGCGATGCGCCGCGGCGGATTTCGCTACACGGCTGCCAGCAACGCGCGTTTCACCAGCACTTTGGCGATCTGCACTTTG
>CAZXSV010000143.1:0-4771 GCA_964642735.1 uncultured Acidobacteriota bacterium | reverse complement strand
GATCCCAAGTGATTGGCCCTTTGCTCACCGCAAACGAATATGCAAGCGTGACTTTATGCACTCCCTCATCTTTGTCCCGGTCTCTCTCCGTTTCCGGCGAGCCCATGATAAACGCGCCAGGCGGAATAACCACCATCTCCGGGCACATCTCACAATCCTTAAAAGTCTTGGCGGCGCGCTCCGCTGCGGATGTCGCCAATCCTCCCATCAGGCTCAGCACAGCGGCGGCCATCATTGGAATCTTCAGACGCAGCCGTTTCATACATCCTCCCGGGTGGCGTAAACTCCTTTTTAACCCTTATTATGAGCTTGGCAGTTTCCCTTGAGATTGCCCCAACAAGCGTGGGGCAGCTCTCGAGCCTTCACGTTGCCGTTCACCAGCTTAAGAGCAATGAATATTTTCCGTTGCCAAAGGACCGGTCGTTGAATAATTCCGGCGATTGCCTGCCGGCCCGTCGGCGCCGCTTCTCAGCGCGGCAGCTTTTTCGAAATGCGCAACTCTTTGCCTTGCTTTATAAATGATCATTCATCGGCGAAATATCAGATGTCCAAAGCCGCTAAGACTTCAAGAATGATTGGATTCTCGCTTCGGAAATCGTCAAACCTTCGCTGCCTTCCCGGCAGAGCCGGAGGATCTCCCAGTGGATAAGAACGGAGAAGTCGATCATGTCGCCGGACGCCACAGTCTCCGATTGCCAAACTATCCGACTTGTTCGCGCGTTGTCAAGAAATATGTCACAGAAGTGTGACAGCGGATGTGTTAGAGTGGCGATCTGCCAGGGTAGACCCTAAAGCAACCATGAGGGATCCGGAGATGAATAAGGAAAACGGTTTGGGCGCGCCTCAGTTCTATTCCGAAACCGGATTTAACCGAAAGCAGATGGCCCTGGGGTTGATCGCCATCTTTTCTATCCAGTTAACCTTGAGCTTTTTCCTTCAGACCATTGGCATCGCGAGGCCGAGGATGGCAGCCGACCTGAACGGCATGTCGCTCTATGCATGGTCGCTCTCCATCCCCAGCCTGGCCGCGGCTTTTGTAACGCTGCTGTTCAGCAAATTCTCCGATATGTATGGCCGGCGGCTCATGCTTCTGATATGCCTGATCTTGTTTCTGGGCGGGACCATCTGGAGCGCTCTTGCTCCGACGTTTGTGCTCCTGATTGCGGGAGAAACGATATCCCGAGCAGGCAACGGCGCTCTTTTGCCGCTGATATATTCAGTGCTGGGAGACATGTTTGCGCCTGTCGAGCGAAGCCGGTGGGTTGGCCTTCTTCGAATACCGCAAGGACTCCTGGCGCTTTTGGGCCCGACGATAGGAGGATGGTTTGTCGATAACCTGAGCTGGCGCCACTTGTACTGGATGGGAGTTCCGCTTCTGGTCGTCTGCCTGTTCGTGTTGCCGGCGGGCATTCCTCGGACTTCAATGAAAGTGAATCGAAAAATTGATGTGCGGGGGGCCATACTGGTTGCGGTCGCGTCGACGGCGACCATCCTCGGTCTTTCTTTCGCCGGGACGACTTATCCCTGGGCTTCGCACCAGGTAATCGGCTTGTTGTTCCTTGCACTGATGTTTTGGGCGCTTTTCTTCAGATTTGAAGAGCGCGCAGAAGAACCCATCATGGATCCCCAGGTCTTCCGCAATCGCACTTTTCTCACTGTCGCGGTCTCAGGAATTCTATCTTTTATCGGCCTGATGGCGATGATGATGTATTACCCCATTTTTTTGCAGGGCGTGAAAGGAATCAGCGTCATGAAAAGCGGCCAGATCCTAACTCCATTCACTGTTCTGATGGCCTTCATGGGTCTGCCGGCCGGATTCATCCTCGCAAAGACAAAACGGTATAAGTGGATGTACGTCAGCGGCTACGGCCTCCTGACGGTTGTGATTTTCGGGATCGTGTTTTTCGATTCCGAGACGCCTGTTTTCGTCGCCGTACTGGCCGCCGCTCTCGCGGGTTTCGGACTGGGAGTCATTCCGACCATCAACACTCTCGTGGTCCAATGGGCCGTTCCCAAAAGACTGCTCGGAGCGTCCATGGGCGCCATATTTTTCAGCATTACGCTAGGGACAGCCATTGCCCCGGCTGTCCTTGGTCCCGTAATGAATACGACCTATGAAAAAAAGCTCGAAACGACGCTTCCCGCCGGGTTACAGGAGTTTGCGGACAAAGCAACGATAGCGGCTCTGAGCGATCCGAAGGCGCTCCTGTCTCCGACGGCGATGAACGAGCTCGAGGCGACCTTCGCGAAGGAAGGGAGTTATGGAAATGGCTTGTTCCGGCAGACCGTCGAAGCCATTCGCACATCCATGGAGGCCGGTCTTAGAGGCGTTTTCCTGCTGGGCGCCGTAACGATGCTGATTTCATTTTTGCTCATCCTCACCGTTCCCGAAGTATCGATGGATGCAGTGGTCGAGGATAAGAAAGCTCCACAACCTGCATTTCCCGGAAAGGGGTATGAATAGAAGAAAGGGCAAACAATGTTTATCCAGGAAGCCATGCCAGACCAAGGGCGTCGTCGTCGTGGACTTTTACCGGATGATTCGTATTTGCGAATCGATATCTTTGCAGGCGCGCCACGGTTGGGATCGGGGTTTCCTATGGCGAGCTTATATCGGCTTTGAAAAAACACGTTTGTCGGCCATCGGGAACCTGCAATTGGGAACCGGCCAAGCAAATAGCGCTTTTCGCTGTTCGGAAAATCTGTCGCCGCGAAGCGATATCCGACCGAGGAAGAGCATTTGCAAAATGCCTTGCAGACAAAGCCAGGAAGCCGGATTGTATCTGCTGGCGCCCAATGCCTTTGCATGAAAGCAGGCGCAATCAGACGCAGCCAATCGTTGTTTTTCAAACGATCTCAGTCGCCGGGGCCGGCCGATGTTGTCAGCCCATTGGCATCGCATCGACAACACGAGAGAAGGAGGAAACTTGTGAATACTCTCAGAACCGGTTTGGTCATTGCTTTTGCCGCTGCCGCAATCCTGGTCCTATCCTCTCCTGCCTTGGCTGACGAGGCGGAATCTCGCAACGCCTGCGAGTCTCTGGCTGCGCTGTCCACGCAAAACTTCCGAGTGGAAAAATCGGAGTGGGTTGCGGATTCGCGCGCGACCGCAGGACCGGGCGGCGCCAGGATGGAGGTTCCTTCCCACTGCCTGTTCCGCGTCATGATCGACCCGCGTTCATCCGGAATGGAAGACATGAGCTACGGCACCGGCGTTGAGTTGCGGTTGCCGCTGGCCTGGAATGGACGTCTGCTGTTTCAGGGCGGCGGCGGATTGGACGGCACGCTGGCCCCCGCATTCGGATCTGTTTCGGGCTTTTCGTCCGCGCTGACACGAGGTTTCGCGGTCGTTTCGACCGACGGCGGTCATCGCGGTCGAAGCAACGTGGACGCCCGCTTCGCCGTCGACCAGCAGGCCAAGCTAGATTTTGCCTATCAGGCGATTCAACGAACAACCCGCGAAGCCAAGTCGCTCATCCATCGCTACTATGGACGCAAGCCCGATTATTCCTATTTCATGGGGTGCTCCACGGGCGGACGTGAAGCGATGTTGGCCGCGCAACGCCTGCCATTGGAATTTGACGGCGTGGTTTCCGGCAATGCTTCCTTCAATCTGACGCGCGTGGCCGTAAATCAGATCTGGAGTTTGCAGACGGTTGCTCGGATCGCTCCGAAGGATGCGACCGGCAAGCCGCAGTTCTCAGAGGCTTTTACGGACGCGCAGTTGAAAGCCGTATCGGCGGCCGTGCTCAAGCAATGCGACGGGCTCGACGGACTCGAGGATGGCATGATCAACGACTATAAAGCCTGCCGTTTCGATCCGGCTTCTCTGAAGTGCGCAACAGACGGCGGGGCCAGCGTGCAACCGTGTCTTTCAACACAACAGGTCGAAGGGCTTAAAGACATCATGGGCGGCGCGCGCAATCCTCGGGGCGAGTCGCTCTACGGCGCAACGCCCTATGACACAGGGATCGCCCAGCCAGTCTGGCGGCAAATGCACCTGGGCGCCGCGACCGGAGCGCCTGCGAACGCGTCTCTGGGCCGCGACACGCTGCGCCTTTTTGCAATGACGCCGCCCCATCCCGACTTCGATCCGCTGCGTTTCGATTTCGACCATGATATGGACGCCATAGCTGAAACCGCAGCCATCAACGACGCCGTGGCCACTCTTCATACAACTTTCGCGGGACGCGGCGGCAAGATGATTGTTTATCACGGACTTTCCGACCAGGCCATGTGGGCCGGCGCCCTGACTCAGTGGTACGAGAAGTTGACGCCTCGCGACAGCGGGGGCCCGCAATCCTGGGCCCGGCTGTTTCTCGTGCCTGGCATGACGCATTGCGGCGGCGGACAGTCCACAGACCAGTTCGACATGCTTGCGGCAATCCAGAAATGGGTCGAGCAAGGGCAGGCGCCGGACCGGGTAATTGCTTCGGGCAGAGCATTCCCCGGCAAGACTCGTCCGTTGTGCCCCTATCCCAAGGTGGCCCGATTCGACGGCGGCGACGCGGACGACCAGAAGAGCTTTTCCTGTCGCTGAGACTCGCAAAAGGGTCCTTAACCCGTATTATTCATGAAGCTTTTGCTGCGGCGACGGATCCGGGCATGTCTGCGTTGCGCTCGCTCAGATTTCTCGACTTACTGTCGAGCACGCCTGCGGAATCTGCTCGTCGCGCGCCTTGCATCCATGCTTGCGCCCGCCGCTTCGCTACGACCCTTCATGAAAAATGCGGTTTGAACAGGGTCCTTCGGCAATAATCCGGGCTGCTAG
>CAZXSV010000142.1:0-4776 GCA_964642735.1 uncultured Acidobacteriota bacterium | reverse complement strand
AAGGTGGGCCAAATTAAAGTTCCGAAATGGGCCAAATCAGAGTACCGAAATCAACTGTCGTTGTCGACGACACGGATATCCAGCGCCATATCCGAACGATCTGCTTCCAACAGGCTTTGCAGAGTAATCCTCAACGATTCTGAGCGGTTGCGAGTGCAGATAATTACAGTTATTAATGGTCTCATAGTTATATAGACATTCATGCTGGCGCAGCTGCTCCGCTACAGCGAAATGGCCAGGAGTTTCCTTCTAAACAACACAGCGAGAGAGATGGTCGCACCGGGCAGCGTGATGGCCCATAGAGAAGCAATCCATATCAAAGGATGATAGAAGGTTTGCAGTGCGATAAAGGGCAGGATGAGCCCATTGGCAATTAGAAACCAACGGACCGTTTTTTCCAATCCCGGCCCCATGAAAACGAAAGCGGCAAAAAGAGTGGACAGACTCATGAAGCTGTATCCGAGGAGGTCGACTGAATAAGTAAATGAGTTGAAGACGTTGAATAGAAAAGGCCTCACGCTGTCGCCGACATCGCCGCGATAAAGGGCCGGAGCAACGAGTGTCAGTTGGACAAAGTAATTCATACAGATCAAAGTGCCGTACATAGTTGCAAACATGAGTCCCGTCTGACTCCAGATTTTTCTATCTGACGATGCCAGACGGTGGACGCTTCCCATCATTACTGCAAATGAGATGCCGAGAAACAGGGAAGGGATAAGGAGGACCACAAGGCCATACCAGGTGCTGTCATTCTCCGGACCCCCGCCGGAGCCCATGAGACCAAACCACTCGGCAAGCTGCCCAAGGACGTAGGCGACGCTGAAAATTGCTGCCAGAACTGCCGACCAGAAACCGATCCTGCAGACGCTTTTTGGAGCTTCCATTGGCATTCCTTTCCGTTGTGCGAGGCAGGCGTTTAGTATCCTGTAATCCGGAGCTTTTTCCGGATATGTCCCTGCACTTGCGCGCTAATCAGATCCAAACCGGCAAAAATCAATTCTCCGGCGACTGTTTGCTCGCGCCTACGCTGTTACGCCCGGGCGCAGCCATGCTTGAGTTCCTGAAATGTCCGAGAAAATTCGAGCGATTGTACCCGTCAGGTTCAAGCAAATCAAGCGGCCCTTGTCGCCTGTCTGCAGGCTGGTTGCGCCGGCGGAAAGGGGCCGGCCCCTTGAACCGATCGAATAGCCTGGCAGCAGCCGTGAACCGCAGTCGCGCGGTTTAACAATCAGAGTCGGGGTTCTTTCAATCCAAAAAAAAGGGACAGCCGTTTGGCTGTCCCTTGTCTGTTGCAGGCTTGAACCCCTTCAACTACACGGCTGCCAGCAACGCGCGTTTCACCAGCACTTTGGCGATCTGCACTTTGAACTTCATCGCCGACCCGATCGGCCGCGCGTCTTCAACCGCCGCCGCTCCCGCCGCTTCCGCGTTCGCTTCGTTGACCGGTTTGCCGGCGATCGCCGCTTCCGCCTTCGCCGCCCGGTAGGGCTTCGGAGCGACCGCGTTCAAAGCGATGCGCGGCTTGGCCGACCCTCCGACCAGCACCGCGCAGTTCACGATCGGAAAATCGATCGATTTGCGGATCGCGAATTTAATAAACGCGCTCTTCGCCCCCGCCGGCGGCGCCGGAACCTCGATCCCGGTGATGATCTCCCCGGCCGCCAGAACCGTGTTCCCCGGCTTCTGCACGTCGAAAAAGCTCTCCGCCGCATACGTCCGCGCGCTGGTCGTCACCTTCGCGTCCAGCGCAATCAGCGCCGGCGCTATGTCGCTGGGATGCACCGCAATGCACCCGTTGACCGCCCCGAATATCGAGTGATACCGGTTGTCCCCAGTCATCGCAAAGCAGCGCTGCCCCCCCTTCCGCACGCACGGAAACCGGTTCTCCGGCTTGCGGAAATACCAGCAGCGGTGCAGCTGCGCCAGGTTGCCCCCGATCGTCCCCATGTCCCGCACGTGCGGCGTCGCCACCCGCGATGCCGCCTGCGCCAAAGCCGCGTACTTCCGCTTCACCGCCGGGTTGGCGGCGATGTCGGCCAGCCGCGTCGCCGCGCCGATTTTCAATACGCCCCCCTCTTCCTTGATGTAATCAAGATTGGGTATCGTCTTGATGTTGACCAGGGTCTCCGGGTAGCTGGGATGAAGGATGTTGTCCTTGAGCGTGCCGATCAGATCGGTGCCGCCGGCAATAATGGTGGATTTCCCGCCGGCAAGGGCGGACTTCGCTTCCGCCAGAGTCTTCGCATTGATGTGCTTGAATGATTTCATGTCTTTCTCCTATGGCGTTCTCCGTTTCCGGTTTCCCGTTTCCCGTTAAAAACCTTTATGAATCAACGGGAAACGGGAAACCCTGAACGGGAAACCCTTTTTTATGCCTTGCCTAGCGCTTTGAGAACCTTGTCCGGCGTCGCCGGCGATTCGACCCACTTGCCGATCGCATTGTGGATAGCCATGATAACGAGATGAGTGTTCGCCAGCGAGTGGCTGATGCCGTTGGAGCCGTAGCAGGCATTGCCTTCCTGCGTTTCCCGAAGCTCCAGCTCCACCCGCGGCATGTCCAGCATGCTGATCTTCTTGTACTCAAACATGTTCGTGCTGAGTCTCACGCCGGTTGCCCGGTCGAATATAAATTCCTCCTGAAGCTGGCATCCGGCAGTGAAATCCATTACCTGGTCAATCTGGCTCTCCAGGGACGTCCGTCGCAGGACCTTTCCGGGATCCGCAACGACGCCGAAACGGAGGACTTCCACTTCTCCGGTCTCCGTGTCCACTGCCACTTCGCATGTAGCAACGTTCATGGTATCGAGCGCTCTTCCCTGTTGGGACCATAGGGCTTGCGGAGGCCTGCCGGAATAGGTTGCGAACAGGTTGCCCCGAACAGCCTGCGCAAGCGGCAGGCCTTTGCTGGGATCGGCTTTGACAACAACTTTGCCGCCCTGCATATCCAGGTCTTCAGGCTTCAGGCCTTTGAATGGATTGGGCGCCTGCTGTTTTGCGCCGAAGCCGCCCATCATGCCGAAGCCGCCGGCTGCAGGAGGATTGGTGGCTTCTTCGACAGCAGCTTCCAGAATGCGCTTTTTCAGGATATTTGCACACTCTTTAATAGCCCAAGATGAGGCAGTCGATCCGTCGCTGCCGCCGCCAAAGGGCCTGTAGGCTTCATGGTGATCAAGATCGATTTTGATGTCCTTGAACTCCAGGCCCAACTCCTCGGCTATGACCATCGCGTTGCATTCCAGCCCATAGTGGCCGATGATCGGGCCCTTCGACGGCAGGTGTACGACGCCGTTTCGAAGCTCAATTTTGGGAGTGTATCCCGAGACGGAATGGCGCGGGCACTGGTTGTACCGGAAGCTGGCGCCGTGCATGCGGCCGTCGGGCAGCTTCCTGGCGCCGGCCTTATGCCAGTTCCAGTTCATCATCTTCTTTACAGCCGCGACACAGACTTCGTAGCTTGGCACGGGATTGGGATCGTCCTGGGACGTCGGCCCATGGAGATTGAGCGTAGCAATTTCTATTACATCCTTGCCCAGCTTTTCCGCAATCAGATAGAGCCCCACCATCAGAGAATCCCAGCTCATAGGATTATGCTGGCCGCTGACCCACATCTTCCCGCGGTTGCTGTCCACGACTTCCATATTCTGTTTGACGTTCTTGCACTTGGTGGTGAAATAGGGGCCGTAGGTCTGGTCCATGGTGTTGCCAAAATTGGAGCTCCCCTGGGATCCACCGTCCGCAATGGAAAAGTCGTCGATCGCCGTAATCAAACCGTTGCTTTTAAATCCAACCTTCAGATGCACGTAACGCTGGTTCAGGTTGAAGTCGTACTGATCATAGCGGCTGTTGACGCATCGGACAGGGCGGCCATACCTTTTGGCCAACATCGGTGTGATCGTCTGTGTTTTGCGAATGCCCCAGTCGCAGTATCTCCCGCCGACGAACATGCATTCCTGAAAGACCTTCTCAGCGGACACCCGGTTCGAGCTCGATATCTGGTCGTGTCCCCATGGAACGCCTTCAATGCGAAGGCTCTGGCCCTGCCCGTGCAGCGGATCGTCGAACCACCAGGCGACAGTGCCCAAAGGATTGGGAATATGACCGGCAAAAGCGGCTGTGTTCACATCGTATTCGATGACATGATCGGCTTCCTTGAATCCTTGCTCGATATTGCCGGCATTGACGTTTGAAAAGGAGACATTCCCTTTCTTGGGCGGATTGTTTCCGCCGCCGCCAAATCCGCCGCCAAATCCGCCCATGCCGCCTTTGGCGGCAGGAGCCGCCTGGCGAATGACCGCAGCCTCCGGCTTTCTGCCTTCGAGAAGGTCGACAACATGAGGCAGAACCTCCCAGTCGATGACAAGCGCCCGCAGCGCTTCCTCGCAGAGGTCTTCATTTTCGGCTACGACAATGATTCCTGCTTCGGCCCCTTCCTGGTCGACAAGATTGCTCAAACCACCGCCGCCTCTTCCACCCGAACTCTTCATTTCTGCGTCTTCCCAGGTGATGATGTCGACGACTCCAGGAATTGCCTTGGCTTTCGTAGTATCGACCGATTTCATGCGAGCGTTCGCATAGGGGCTTCTGAGGAACTTGGCGTGGAGCATGTCAGGAAGGACGTAGTCGACGCCGAATTTGGCAACGCCGGTCGCCTGCGACCAGGATAATACTCCCGGAAGATTCGGTTTACCGACGACCCTGAATTCTTTTCTGGTTCCATTGATTCCTGCAAGATCAGCCATGTTACGCGCCTCCTTTTATAATCTGCGCCGCTTCCAT
>CAZXSV010000141.1:0-5064 GCA_964642735.1 uncultured Acidobacteriota bacterium | reverse complement strand
TCGCCGGCGTTTTAAGCCGCGGAGCGGCGATAAGAAAATAGCCGGGGTGCGAGCGGAGCGAGCCCCCGGTCAGCAGACGATATATATAAAGCCCCGGAGGGGCGCCTGACAAACCTTTCGCCGCTCCGCGGCTGCAGCCGACGCTCCCAGCAAGCCGCTTCGCGGCCAAAACCAAAAAGCATGCGGCATCAGGCGTTTCGCGATCGACAGTTCAAATAACACCTTGTTTATGCCCCCAAATTATGTGATAAGGGCTGCCTATGCGCGAGAAAATGCAGGGATCCATTCGACTGTTCCGCGTTCTGGGAGTGACGGTATTCCTCCATTGGTCCTGGTTCCTGGTGGCCCTCTACGAAATCCGGAGCGACTCCGGGCGCTACTCCTCCATCGTCTGGAACGTGCTGGAGTATCTGTCGCTGTTTCTCATCGTTCTGCTGCACGAATTCGGCCACTCGCTGGCCTGTCGAAAAACAGGAGGAGAGGCCGACCAGATTGTGCTCTGGCCCCTCGGCGGCGTCGCCTTTGTGGCCCCTCCGCAGCGGCCTGGCGCGCAGCTTTGGAGCATCGCCGCCGGCCCTTTGGTGAATGTGGCGCTTTTGCCCGTTCTGGGCGCCGTCATGCTTTTTGGACGAGCCGCGGGCCTGGCGGACTCCAATCCAAGCCTTTACAATTTCTTATTCTACGTTTTTTTTATCAACGGCGTTCTTTTGGCCTTCAACCTGCTGCCGATCTATCCCCTGGACGGCGGCCAGATTCTGCGTTCTTTGCTCTGGTTCAAGCTCGGCCGGACCCGAAGCCTCCGCGTCGCCGCCATCGTGGGTTTGTTCGGCGTCGCCGGTTTGATTCTGTTCGCCCTTTGGATGCGGTCCATCTGGTTCGGCATTCTTGCGGCGTTCGTCCTGATGAATTGCTGGGGCGCGCTGACAAATGCGCGCGCGTGGTCGAACATGGCCAAGGCGCCTCGCCGGGAGGGATTTTTATGTCCGCACTGCAGAACGGCGCCGCCTCAAGGGGCTTTCTGGAATTGTCCTCAGTGCCAAAAGCCTTTTGACGCCTTCGGGACGGGCGCCGAATGCCCGCACTGCAGGACGTCTTTCACCATCACCACCTGCCCGGAATGCAGCGAGGCCGCGCCCGTCGGCGAATGGAGCGCATCCTCAACGATTCGATAAAACGAGTCCATAGAGCGGACTTTCAGCCCTTCATTCCCTGTCGCTACGGATTCCCGGGGCTTCGCCCCGAAACCGCCGGAACAATTAAAAAGTGGCAGGGCCCGGAAAAAACAAGTAAATTACATCACCATGAAACTGTCGGTGGTTATCTCGATCTACAACGAGAGAGACAATATCCGGCCCCTGCTTGCCTCCATCAGGGAACACCTTTCCGGAATCGACCACGAAACGATCCTGGTGGACGACGGTTCAACCGACGGGACGCTGGAGATTTTGCAGAAGGAAGCCGGCGCGAACACCCAGGTGATAGAATTCATGAGGAATTTCGGGCAGAGCCTGGCTATGGCTGCAGGCATCGATCACGCCAGGGGCGAATATATTTGCACGATGGATGGGGATCTCCAAAACGACCCTTCCGACATTCCCGGCATGCTGAAACTTGCCGAAGAAGGGCGCTGGGACCTCGTGGCGGGAGTGCGGGCCGACAGAAAAGACGCGATGTTCTCACGCAAAATTCCCAGCCGCATCGCCAACGCCATCATCCGCAAAACCACCGATGTGCGGATCAAAGACTACGGGTGCACGCTGAAAATTTTCAAGAGCGCCATCGCCAAGAACCTCGGACTCTACGGGGAAATGCACCGTTTCATCCCCGTTCTCGCTTCCCTGCAGGGCGCCAGGATCGTCCAGGTGGATGTCAAACATCACGAGCGCAGGTTCGGCTCGTCCAAGTACGGCATGCGAAGGACCCTGGGAGTGGTCAGCGACCTGCTGCTCATGATCTTTTTCAAACGATACCTCCAGAAGCCCATGCACCTGTTCGGAGGAGGGGGGCTGGTCTTGTTCGGCGCCGGCGCCCTGATCGACCTTTACCTTCTGGCGTTGAAAATCGCCGGCCACAGCATCTGGGGAAAGCCTCTGCTGATGCTGGGCGTTTTGCTCACCATCGCAGGGCTGCAGATCATCACCGTCGGGATTCTTCTCGAAGTGATCATGCGCACCTATTATGAATCGCAGAACAAAAAACCCTATTTCATCCGCAAAATCCACTCCTTTGAAACCCGGAATTAAACGAAGCCTGAAACTTCTGCTCAAGATCGCCGTCACGGCGGCGGCCCTTTACTATGTCTTTTCACGCGTCGATCTGAAAAAAATGGCGGAGGCATACAGCGGCCTTTCCTTTCCGCCCCTTGCGGCCGCCTTCGCCTTGTTCGTTTTCTCGAAACTGGCGGCCGCCGTCCGCCTGAACGCTTTTTTAAAGGCCGCCGGCGTTCTTTTGAGCGAGAAAACAAACCTCCGGCTGTACCTTCTGGGAATGTTTTATAACGTTTTTCTCCCCGGGGGCGTCGGCGGGGACGGATACAAAATTTATCTGCTGAAAAAGAAATCCGGCCTCGCCGCCGGCAGGATCTTCGCCGCAGTGCTCGCCGATCGCCTCAGCGGTTTGCTCGCACTTTTCATGCTCAGCGTCGCCGCCTTCTATTTTCTCGATTATGCCCTTTCGCTGAGACTTTACGCCTGGACGCTTCTCCCGCTGTCCTATGCGATTTTCCATCTGACGGTCAGCAGGTTCTGGGGCTTTTTAAGCGACGCCCTCTTCAAGACATCGCTGCTTTCGTTCGTCGTCCAGATATCCCAGTTGATCTCTGCCTGGTTTCTAATGCTTTCCTTGAACATTTCTGGCCGAGAGGCTGAATATCTTTGGATTTTCATGGTATCTTCCATAGTGGCAGCTCTCCCGATAACGATCGGCGGAGCGGGCGCCCGCGAGGCGGCGTTTCTTTTCGGGTCACGAATTTTCGGGCTGGACGCCAACCTCTCGATCAGCCTGAGCCTGCTGTTCTATTTCATCACCCTGCTGGTTTCCCTCTCGGGAGCGGCGTTCGTTTTCCGACCGCCTCTTGACGGCACCGGCTGCCGGCTTTCGGGCAAAAACCCGGATGGAGAAACTGTGGAGGCGCCGTAATGTTCAGGAACGTCATAATCCCCCGAAAAACAGTCTCGATCGCCGCTCTCATCATTCTTTTCGCTCTTGCGCTGCGGACTCCCTATCTGCTCCACAAAATGCAGGACATCGACGAAGGCTCTCATGCGGCCGTAGCCGCGATCCTGATGGATGGCGGGCTTCCGTACCTGGACGCCGTCAACAACAAGCCGCCCGGGATCTGGTACATCTACCTGGCGACATTTTTTCTTTTCGGCAAATACAACATGCTCGCCATCCACGCCGTGACGTTCCTCTGGACGCTGGCGACGGCGATCGTCTTGAGCGTTCTGGCCAAAAACCTTGCGGGAAAGAGCGCGGCTTTGCTTACGCTGCTGTTCTATTTGACGTTCAGCACGGCGCTTTATCCCAAGATGATAGCCGGAAATTCCGAAATATTCATGGCTTTGCCTTATTCGCTGGCCGCGCTGTTTTTGTGGCGCGGGTGCGCCGGCGGAAAAGGAATTTTCTTTTTCGCGGCCGGATGCGCATCCGGCCTGGCGCTGCTGATCAAACAGGTGAGCGGCGCACAGGCCGCGGCCGTGTTTGTCTACATGCTCGGGATAATTCCCCTGCTGAGCGGCGGCAGGAAAATCCTTTCCTCCATCCTGGCGTTTGTGAAATACGGGATCGGGTTCGCCCTGCCGGTGGGCGCAGTCGCTTTCCTGTTTCACCTTTACGGAGTGCTGGACGACGAAATTTTCTGGAACATCACGTACCCGAACCGTTACATCAGCTACGGCTATTCCAATCTGAGGTTTACGTCTCAGCTGCTCGCCGAATTCGTCCCTTACGTTTTATCGACGCTGATCCTCTGGGCGCTCTGCCTGCTTTGGATAAAAAACACCGCAGCGGATTTCATGAGGCGGGAAAAACCGGCTGGTCATTTCCCGCTGTTTTTGATCCTCTGGCTGGCCGCCAGCGCCGCCGCTTCCATGATCGGGAACCGGATGTACGGGCATTACTTCATCCAGATTCTCCCGCCCCTCAGTTTGACGGCAGCGCTTTTCGCCGGGAAATTTTTCGACGAAACCGGCCCGCCGCGCAGGAAATATTGGAAAGCTGCAATCCTGGCGCTGACCGTGATCCCCGGGATCGTGTTTCTTGGCATGGCCATTTCATTTGAGGCGGTGACGGACACTTGGGGGGCGATAAAACCGGACTTCCGGCCTGCAACCGAATACATCAAAGAGCATACCGATCCCGAGGATAAGATTTTCGTCTGGGGGTGGTTCACCCCAGTCTACGTCTATTCGGAGCGTACGCCGGCGACTCGGTTCGTGTTTACGACCATGCACACCGGGTATAAAAAGGGCGACGACCCGAATGAAAAGGACCGGGCGGACATCTCATGGCTTTACGTTCCGGAGTCGTGGCCGATGCTGGAGCAGGACCTTCGCCGCAACCGGCCGGAGTTGATTGTAGACACTTCTCCCGGCGATTATCACAATTTCGGCAGGTACCCGATCCGGGACTATCCGGTTTTGCAAAGCTTCGTCGATCAGAACTGCCGGCTGGAAAAAAGCATCGCGGGAATGGACATCTACCGTTGCGCAAGCGCGGAGGCGCGCACAGGCCGTTACGCGTCGGCTTGCGGACGCCGCCGGTGAATCGTGAAACGGCTAATAGCGTGCCGCGCGCTGGGAGCGCCGGCGTCTCGCCGGCTGCAGCCGCGGAGCGGCGAAAGGTTTGTCTGGCGCCCTTCCAGGGCTTTTTATATTTCGTCTGCTGACCGGGGGCTCGCTCCGCTCGCTCCCCGGCTATTTTCTGATCGCCGCTCCGCGGCTTAAAACGCCGGCGTCTTGCCGGCAGGGCGAACGGGAAATTTTCGCCGCGGAGCGGCGATGGACAGTAGCCGGGGGCGAGCGTTTTTTGCGAGCCCCCGGATGGCGATCGGGATAAAAGGAG
>CAZXSV010000140.1:0-5165 GCA_964642735.1 uncultured Acidobacteriota bacterium | reverse complement strand
TCGCGGCAGACCATCTGCATGACCGCATCCAGGCCTTCTTCCTGCAAAATCTTGCAGGCCGCGAGGCTGCACATGCGCACGACGCTGGTCTGATTGTCGGTCACGTTGCAGGCGTCCACAAAGCCTTTCAATATTTTGGCTTTTTCGCGCACCACTTCCGGTTTGGCGCCGCGCGGCGGGCCGGCTTCGGCGGTTACGGCGAATTTGCCGGCTTCAAGAACGGCTTGTAGGTTCGATTTAGTCTGGCTCATGTGCATTCCCCTTCTACTTGAGATCTTCCCGGATCAGTTTACGCGGACCGCCGTCCCGTGACTTCGACCAATCCGCCGGTTCAAGAATCGTTTCATACTGGTCTAAACAGCCGGTTGCCTCCAGCCGGTCGATAATCAGCTGCCAGCCGCAGGGTATTTCCGGATTGACTTCGCATTTTCCGTCTTTGGATCCGCCGCACGGACCGTTCATCAGGCTCTTGGAGCACCGTGTGACCGGGCAGATCCCGCCGGTCATCCACAGCTTGCAGTCGCCGCAAGTCTGGCAGCGTTCGCCCCAAACGCCTTTTTCGTGGATGGCCCCGATGAAATTGGTGTTGAGTGCCGGAAACACTTTCATGGCGCCGGCGTTCTCTGCGACCAGTTGAACTCCGGCCCCGCAAGCCATCGATAGGATGACGTCGTTATCTTTAGCCTTCGCTAGCAGCTCTTCCAGAAACTCGACGTCGCATTGGCGCTCCAGCGTGATTTTGGTGATTTTGCACGGCTGATGAAGTTTTTTCCGGCCCAGCTCTATCATGCTGGCCAAAACGTCCACTTCTTTCTGCCCTCCGGCGCAGCATACGGTGACGCAGCCATGGCAGCCGGCCAACAGGATGCGCTCGCAACCGTCGATAAAGGACATGATTTCTTTAATCGGCTTCTGTTCGCCAACTATCATTGATCTATTCCTCCACTATTCTTTTACATACGGAATGGTCAGGCTGCCATCCAGCAGAACCAAAACTCTTGCGTCCTTGCCCTTTTCAGCCAGGGCTGCGTCAACGGCCGACTGGAGCGAAGAAAACGGGCGGATAAAAATGCTTTCCAATAATTTCGGATCGAGATCGGTGACCCCCCAGGTCTGAGCCCATATCCCGACTTCCGCCATTTTGGCCGCCTTGTGGTAGCCCACGACGAATTTCTTTTCGATGCGGTCCAGGGCGTCTTGAGGCGAACTTGCCGAACTCAGCAATTTGACGAAAGAATCTTCCCCGACGCCGGTGCGGCACTTGGCGACCAGGATAAGAATCCCGCCTTCCTTCAGGGCGTATTTGGCGTTGTCGATCCCTTTCTGCGCCTGATAGAGGTCGATATCGGCGGGGAACTTGGCCACCGACACGACGATGTCCGCTTTCTGCGGGATCCTGGCGACGAACACGTCATTCGCCTTTGCAATCGCAGCATCGAAGGATTTGTAAATGTCGCCGGCGGTCGCCGCATAAATGCGGTGGTTCTTGTCCAGGACGGTGTTGATGACGAAAATTTCCTTCTTCACCGTGCTGAGCGCGTCGATCATATCCTGGTGGACCGGGTTGCCATCCAGTTTGAGCGCGCATGCTTCCCGTTTGAGCGCCAGCTTGTGATTCTGCGTGATGGTTTCATACGAGGCGATTCCCGGCAGAAAAGATTTGCGCCCGCCCGTGTAGCCGGCGAAATAATGCGGTTCCACGGAGGTGATGATGACGATTTTGTGAGCTTCGACGCCCAGCTTGTTGACTTTCATCTCGGTGCCGTTTTTCGATGTCCCGAGATAGACCATGTCCTCGCTTTTTTTAGCGTCGTGGACATGAATGACTTCTTTATACCTGGCGTAAAGCTTCTCGCCGAAGATTTGCAGGAATTCCTCCTGCGTCGGCTTCCGGTGGATGCCGGTGGCTATAATGAAACTGACCTTGTGCCCGGCGATGTCGTCCTGGATGATATCCAGGACCCGCGAAGTCGGGGTAGGACGCGTCGGGTCATTGACAATGAACAGGACGTCTTTGGCGTCTTTCAGGAAATCTTTCAGGCTGGCGCATCCGAAAGGATTGGCCAGCGCCTTGCGGATGACTTCCGTTTCATCGCCGATTTCGACTTCGTTCGGCTCGATCAGGCCGATGATGCGTTTTTCATCGATTTCCGCCTCGAGCTTGCCGTCTTTGCCGTACGGAACTTTAAGCAGCATTGTGCCCCCCCTAGGCTAAAGGACCGATTTTGCGGATGTCATCCATAAAAGCTTTTGCCGCACTGGTGAATTTCGCCGGATTCCCCTGAGGCACCTCGACAACCTGAAGGCGTTTCGGATCGATGTCCAGTCTTTCCAGAGAATTAGTCAAGGTTTTCATCCGAGCCTTTACCCTTGGGCTTCCGCCGTGCTCGCATTCGTCTTCCGGGCAGCAGCAGATCAACACTCCCCAGGCGCCCCGTTCGAGGGTTTCGAGGACGGTGTGCGACTTGAGGCGGCCGCTGCAGGCGGTAACCAGTATCTTGTATTCCTTGCTGATCTCGAACTTGTCGTACTGGGAGGTCTGAAGCCCGGGATAGCTGGAATAGCCGCAGGAAAATACGATCGCCTTGGCGTCCGGATTTTTGCCGTCGCTGAAATAATCGTCCACCTGCCGGATCAGTTCGTTCGGGTTCGTCCCGTATCCTGTGCTGATGGAAACGCCCTGCTCCGGGCAAATGTCCAGGCAGCTGCCGCAGCTCTGGCACTTCAGCCGGTCGGTGACGATTTTTCCGTCGACGAACTTGCGCGCTTCGTGCTTGCACATGCGGACGCAATTGAGGCAGCGAGCGCATACGTCGTGATCTGTAACGGATGTAGTCCCGACGACGTCGAACCCGGATTCCAGAAAGAATTTCCGCGCGTCGTTGTAGACGTCCTGGATGGGCACTCCGGACGAACAAGCTTTTACGCAACGGTTGCAGTGGAAGCAGTCGAAAATCTTGTTGGCAATGTAGTCCGAGGGTTCGAGTTCGCCGCTGAGCATTCCGTAAAGCAGGATCAGCTTGCCTCTGGGACTGTCGGTTTCCCATCGGGTGGATTTATAGATCGGGCAGTGCTCGTAGCAGTAGCCGCAGCGAATGCACTTGTTGAGGGCGCCCTTCCATTTTTCTAATAAGGATATTTCAGTCATTGTATTCCCGTTTTTGAAATTTGGTAACGCAAATTGGTGGCTTCGACCCAGTCGTCAGGACCGTCCATTAATTTGCCCGGATTCAGAATATTGTTTGGATCAAACGCTTTTTTGACCGCCCGCATCAGTTCAAGAGAAGGCTCTTTTTCCTTTTTGAAAGCTGCGGCTTTGGACAAACCGATGCCATGTTCCGCGGAAGTCGTGCCGCCGACCGAGCGAACGAAATCATAGATTTCGGCGACAGCGTCGCGGGCGCCTTCCCACTGAAAGTCCTTATCGGTATCCATCAAAATTTTTGTATGCATGCAACCGGCGCCGCAGTGCCCATAAGCGGTCATGACTAGTCCATGCTTCTCGGCCACTTCGTGGATTTTATCCGCTGTCGCTGCCATTTTGGAGAAAGGAACCGCCATATCGTCGGCTAGAGACGTAGAGGAGAGGGTCTCGTCGTATTTCGACAGAGCCGGGAAGAGTTTGGCGCGCCCGGCCCAAAGCCGCGTTCGTTCTTTCTCTTCGTAACTGCTTTCAATGCCGAAGCAGTTGTTTTTCTCGCAGAGGGCCTGGATCTTCGATATTTCGAAGTCGATCACTTCCTTGGACATGCCGTCGGCCTCAAAGAGCAGAATCGCCTCGACTTCCGGCAGCCCGAGTTTCGCGGCTTTGTTCGCGGCGATTATGGCAATTTTATCGATGAGCTCCAGCATGGAAGGCGAGCAGCCGCTGCCCATGATGTCGGAGATGGCATTGCCGGCGTCGGACAGCTTGTTGAATTTTGCAATGCCCAGGCAGCGCAGCTTGGGTATCGGCACAAAACGCATGCACGCTTCCACAATCACAGCCAGGGTTCCTTCGGATCCCACCATGAGGCGTTCCAGAGCATATCCCGAAGCGGCGACGCGAGTACTGGACCCAAAGGAAAGCAGTTCCCCGTTAGGCATAACCACCTTTACCGAAAGGATTGCATCGCGTGCAGCGCCATATTTGACGGAGCGTCCTCCCGATGCATTGTTGGCGATTTCACCGGCGATGGTTGCAACGCAGCTGGAGGCCGGAGTCGGCGGATAAAAGACTCCGTAGGGTTTGAGGGCTCTGTTGAGGTCGTCATCGACCACGCCCGGTTCAACCCGGCAGTAGCCGTCGGGAGTGTTGATTTCGAGAATGCGATTCAGCCCCTTCATGTCCAGGATGATTCCACCCTGGACCGGGACCACCTGTCCGCACATGCCGGATCCGGATCCGCGCGGGATAACCGGTATTATTTCGCTATTGGCATAGCGCATGATCGCTTGGACCTGCTCGATGGTTTTCGGACGGACAATGACATGCGGCAGAGCCTCATGCACAGAGGAGTCGGAGCCGTACACATAGAGGTCGGCTTTGTTGTCGAGGACGTTTTCTTCGCCAACAATTTCTTTCAATTTTTTAATGTCTACAGATTTCATCGATCCACCCTCGGAATTGATGTCGTCAAATTGCGTAAAGACGCGAAATCATACACACGATATGGCTCAGCCGGAGGCTTGGGCCCCTGTCCCGCCGATTTTGACTTTTTGCTATTATTCGCGAATGGCGATTCACCGTTCCGCCGGCAATCGCCCGGGGGAGTACGCAGCATAAAAGACAACTCGCTTAAAATACCAAATAGCAAACCTCAAACCTTGAATTATCGCAAAAAAGATGGTTTTTATAAAGATAATTTTGGACAACACTCACAAATATTGATACAGAGGCGTTTACGGCGAATATGAAACTGGTTTGCTGGATTTTGTGACTCAGCCCTTTCAGGGCAAAAAGCGAAAGAGTAAATGGCCTTGGACGTCTCGCCGGCTGCAACCGTGCGACAATCGAGGCGCGCTGGGAGCGGCGTCTCGCCGGCTGGAGTTTACAATTGCCGAAATGGGCGCATTTTAAATGAGTCAGAGCGCAAAATTGCATTTTTTAGCAGTCGTTTCATAGTTTGGACAGTTTCGCCGGCGAGGACTCCGGCGATTCCAGCACATCCCGTTTCCATTGATGG
>CAZXSV010000139.1:0-5489 GCA_964642735.1 uncultured Acidobacteriota bacterium | reverse complement strand
GCAGCTCTGACCACATTGCCCGAATCGATTCCGGGTATTTCCGGAATGGAATACAGCCCTCCTGTAGCCAGTATGAGCACATCCGGCTTAACCTGCTCAACCATCGCCTTATTAACTTCTTTGCCAAGATTGATTTTGACGCCCAGCTTGGCAATTTGGGTAGTTAGATAGCGAACCAGGGCCGTAAGGTCTTCAATTTCAAGCCCCTTGATCGTGGCCGCCACGGGCACGGATCCTCCCAGTTGAGGCTCTTTTTCATACAGCGCTACTTCATGTCCCCTTAAAGCCGCTACCCTTGCCGCTTCCATTCCCGCCGGTCCACCGCCGACTACCATAACCTTTTTCTTCTTAACCGCCGGTTTGATTTCGTATTCCCGCTCTCTTGTCAGGGAAGCATTGACGCGGCAGCATGATCTCCCCGGCATAGGGTGCGAATGGATCCTGTCGAGGCAGGAGAGACAGCGTGTGCACGGGGCGACATCCTCCAGTTTTCCCGCTGCAACCTTATTGGGGAGTTCAGGGTCGGCTAACAGACGCCGGGTCATGCCGATGAAATCCGCTTTGCCCTGTTGCAGGATTTTCTCTGCCAGTTCCGCATGGATGCCGCCGGTGGCGATCACCGGTATCGAAACTGCCTTCTTGACTGATGCGACCAGAGGCGCCCAAAATCCGGCGCCATGCCCGCTTCCATCAAGTCCTTCCGGCAAGGGAACCGGTACCTCCGGATAGCAGACCGTATCGGGCCAGTTCATTAATTTATAGATTGGACCTAAACCATCGCCTTTGGGATGAAGATTATCGGCGCCGGCAGCTTCGAAGATTCGCCCGAATTCCTGGCCCTCCGCGGGAGTTATGCCGTCGTCTATCCCATATTCGGCGGCATTATAATGAACGCCGATCGGGAAGTCTTTCCCCAAACGTTTCTTCATTTCCTGCAGGATTTCCACAATAAACCGGGACCGGTTTTCAAGGCTTTGCGGGCCGTATTTGTCCTTGCGCTTATTCCAGTGACGCGACATAAAAGTGTTGCCCAGGTGCTGCGTAGCGCAATGCACCTCCAGATGGTCAACCCCGGCCTTTTTGAAACGCTCCGCTGCTTTTACGAACTTTTCCTGAATTTCTTCAATATCGGCAACGGTCGCCTCAACGGTTTCGTCGCCCCAGTGTTTTTCATATATCTCCACTCTCATCACCGAAGCAGCGACCGGCGGCCGCCCGGAAAACGCCGTGGGGCACCAGGGCCCGGCATGCATCATCTGCACCGACAACCTGCAATCATATTTGTGGACGGCATCTGCCAATTTGCTGAAGCCCGGGATGTATTCGTCAGCGTCAATGCGCAATCCATCGGGCATCCTTGCGCCTAAAGGATAATCAACGTAGGCGTCCCAGAGGATGACCATGCCCGCGCCGCCTTTGGCCACTGCTTCCACGTAGTCCATGGTTCTCTGGTTCATATGGGCGTTATGGAGGTCATGGGTATTCATTTCCGCGGCAGTCTTGATTATTCGGTTCTTAACCCGCATCTTCCCGATATAAAAAGGTGAAAATAGCTTTTCAAACTGCGCTTTCCCGCTCATTATCGCTCCTGTTTTTGGGCTTTTCCCACTGCGCCGGAGGTGGTTCCGGCTGCTTGGACAGTTGCCCAAAGAAATCAACTGCAAACTTGCATGGTTTAACCCGCATTATTCATGAAGCTTCTGATGCAGCGGCGGATCCGGGCATGTCTGCGCTTGCGCTCGCAGGATTTCTCGACGTACTGTCGACTGCGCCTGCGGAATCTGCTCGTCGCGCGACGAGCCATCCATGCCCGCCTCCGCCGCCTTGCTGCGAACCTTCATGAATAATCCGGATTAAGTCTTGGCGGGGCAAGGCTCAAGAGCCAATGGGGCGGTTCGCAGCGTTCGCGATGACCTTTTTACTTTTTGGGATAGTATTTCAGCAGCGATTCAGGCATACCCCCTTCGGTGAGGACAACACGGTTTCTGATGAGCCATCGCCCGTCCGTCTTGACCAGTTCGGTCCTTTCACGCCCGTACTCCGTAATTTTGCCCTCCGTGGTCAACAACTCCGACTTGATGCTGTGCCAGAGGAATGTGGCGACGGCTTTATCCCCCTGCAGATCGATCTTCATGTTCGTCAGCATCATTTCGGACGCTCCCTTCGGTATGGCATCGGCGGCTTTCGGCTTTTCTTCCTCGCCTCCGACGCCTGCCTGAGCGTACATCGCCTTGATCTCGTCAATGCCGCTGGCAACCATGCCGTTGACCTCGAGCCTGCCGTCAGCCGCAAAAAAGGAAGCAAAATCATGCTTGCTGTCCGGCCTGAACTGCGCATAGTAATCGATGAAAAAATCCTCGATGGCGACGCGCTCCATCAGAGCGGTCAGCTCCGGCGGCGTGGTTTCAGGCGCCTCGGAACAAGCGATCATAAGCGCCAGGACAGCGACAATACCCAGAAAGCCGATCTTTTTCATTTTTTCATTCTCCTTGAATGAACCTGTGTTTAAAGGGGGACATCCTCGTCTGCATCAACAGCCACAACGGCGCCCGATCCACGCTCTTGACCGCGCTCAAAATATTCAAACAAGACAGGAAGAATCCGCTGCCGTTTTCGTCCCGGATATATGGCGCTCACCTCATCCCTGATAAGCCCCAATATGTCGACTGAAAATGTATCATCGTGACGATGGCGGCATTTTAGCCGAAGATCGCGGCAATAAATATGGATTTTTAGCACAACTCTTCATTGCCAGGCCTTTAACTTCTCGATTCTTCCACCCTTTCAATTTTAAAGACTATCGGCGGCTTCAAAGATCTGCTGCGGAGAATGCCGGCGCCGGAGCACGGGATTCCCATTCCGCCAAGCTCACGCTCCTCAATTCGGTTGCAGGCGAAGCCGCACTGGGATATATAGGTCGGCAGTGTTGACGGCAGTGTAAGCGCATTGCTGCGATGAAAAGAGGTTTCCATGAAAAGCCGATGGATTTTGATGATGCTGCTATGGTCGCTCGGCGCCGCCGCGGCTCAATCCCAGGATAATGCTTCGAAGATACAATCTCTCATCAGCCGGATGACGCTGGAAGAGAAAGCCCAGCTGGTTGTGGGCGCAAGCAGGCGTGCGGGCGGTCAACCGCAGGGCAACGCGCCTTCCATCGGCAACAGCGCAATCAAAGTGCCCGGAGCGGCTGGAAGCACTGCGGCCATTGAGCGGCTGGGAATACCAGAAATGGTTTTGGCCGACGGGCCTGCGGGTTTGCGAATATCGCCCAAACGGACCGGCGACGATTCCAAAACCTACTATGCAACAGGATTTCCCGTCGCCACCTTGCTTGCCTCCACCTGGGATGTCGACCTGGTTAAAAAGGTGGGGATGGCCTGCGGCGACGAAGTTCATGAGTATGGAGTAGACATCTGGCTGGCGCCCGGGCTGAACATCCACCGCAATCCGCTGGGCGGCAGGAATTTCGAATACTATTCGGAGGATCCTCTGATCACCGGAACGATGGCGGCGGCAATGGTCAATGGCATCCAGGCTATGGGCGTCGGGACTTCCATCAAACACTTCGCCGCCAATAACCAGGAAACCAGCCGCAACACGATCGACACGATTGTCAGCGAGAGGGCGTTGAGAGAAATTTACCTGAAAGGCTTCGAAATAGCCGTAAAGAAATCCAGTCCCTGGACGGTGATGAGCTCCTATAACAAGATCAACGGCCTATACACATCAGAAAGCCCTGATCTGCTGACGACGATTTTGAGAAACGATTGGCATTTTAAGGGTTTTGTCATGACGGATTGGGGCGGCGGCAGAGATCCGGCGGCGCAAATGAAGGCGGGCAACGACCTGCTCATGCCGGGCAATCCCGTGCAATCGCAGAAAATTATCGACGCCGTCAAGAATGGCGCGCTGGATGTCAATGTCCTCGACCAGAACGTGGCAAGAATTCTGAACGTTCTTCTTCAATCGCCGGCGTATAAAAACTACAAATATTCCGAAAAACCCGACCTGGCGGCGCACGCGCAAATTGCTCGTACGGCGGCCGCCGAAGGAATGGTGCTGCTGAAAAATGACAATGGCGCGCTTCCTTTAAAAGGCGCTGCGAGCGTCGCCCTCTTCGGCAACGCTTCCTACGATCTCATTGCGGGCGGCACGGGCAGCGGCAATGTCAACAAGGCGTATGTCGTTTCTCTGGCTCAGGGACTGACCGAATCCAAGCGCCGGCTGGATGCATCGCTGAGGACCGCCTATGAAGACTACCTGAAGCAGGAGAAAGCGAAACAGCCGGCGGGCCGAGGCGGCTTTATGTCTTCCCGGCAAATCCCCGACATGCCGGTGGAAGCCGGCCGGATCGGAAAAAGCGCCGAGGAGTTTGATATCGGCGTCATCGCCATCGGAAGGAATGCAGGCGAAGGGGCGGACAGGAAACTTGAGGGGGACTTTTACCTGACTGCGCAGGAAAAAGACCTGATCAAAAATATCGCGGATGCGTTTCATGCAAAAGCGAAAAAAGCCGTCGTCGTCCTGAACATCGGCGGAGTCGTCGAAACCGCGAGCTGGCGTGACGGCGTCGATGCAATCCTGCTGGCCTGGCAGCCGGGACAGGAAGGAGGCAATGCCATTGCCGATGTCCTGAGCGGCAAGGTGAATCCTTCGGGAAAACTGGCGACCACATTTCCGATGGATTATAAAGATGTTCCCTCATCGAAGAATTTTCCCGGAACTCCTGCTGAAAAGCCTCAACAGGTGGCATACGAGGAGGGCATTTATGTGGGCTACCGGTATTTCAACACGTTCAAGGTCAAACCGGCATACGAATTCGGCTACGGCTTGTCTTACACCAGATTCGATTACGGCAGGCTCAAGCTGAGCGCCTCTTCTTTCAGCAATCAGATCGCCGCAACCATAACGATTGCCAATGCCGGCCCCGTAGCGGGAAGAGAGGTCGTCCAGCTGTATATCAGCGCGCCGGCGAAAAGCATGCACAAGCCAGAAAGCGAGTTGAAAGCCTATGCCAAAACAAAATTGCTCCAGCCGGGCGAGTCTGAAACTCTGACATTCGTGATCAGCGCGGAGGATCTCGCCTCTTTCGATTCGAAGAATTCGAGCTGGACGGCCGAAGCGGGCCGATACACGGTAAAAATAGGCGCTTCATCGCAGAACATAAAGCAAACAGCGACGTTCACCTTGCCCGCAAGCCAGGTGGTGGAAAAACTAAGCAAGGCGCTGGCGCCAAAAATGGAGATTGCGGAAACAGCGGCGCCCTGACCTATTGTTCATGAAGCTTTTGCCGCAAGACAGCGCCGATTCGCTGAATTGCCGGGATCGGGCGTCCGAAGTCTGCCGGTTGCATCCTACGGAAAATCGGCAAGGCGCTTCCGAGGCTGCACGACCGGCAAGGAAGGCAATAAGGGCCTGTCAATGAATAACGTTAACCCTTTGGCGCGAGCGCCGGGCGGACAGATGCAAGGCGCCGCGACGGGGGCGAT
>CAZXSV010000138.1:0-5595 GCA_964642735.1 uncultured Acidobacteriota bacterium | reverse complement strand
GTCCGCCCGGCGCTCGCGCCAAAGTGTAAACGTTATTCATTGACAGGCCCTAAAACAGCCACTGCCGGAGAATGTCTTTCGCCCGGGGCTTTTTGACGGGAGTTCGGATTCCCGCCGGGAGGCGCGAATCTCCCGAAAGAAGCCCCCGGCCGACAGAGCCTTTATTGCGCTGCGCCTCGCAGGTTATTTTGGTAAAGTAGGGGCAAATGAAGGAGAGAACGCCTTGAAAAAGAAAATCTGCGGTTTTGCGGCTGCCTTTTTTTTGATTGCTTCCTTTTACGGTCTGCCCCAGGCGCCGGCGCCCAAAGCGACGGTCCTGAATCCCATGGGACAGCCCCCGGCCATCGCAAGAGTCCCGATGGCGCCCCGTCTCGACACTCTCGAGGGAAAGACCATCTACATCGTCGACATCAACTTTACCGACACTCATCAGTTTTTCATCGAGATGCAGAAACTGCTGAGTGAAAAATACCCAAAAACGGCTTTCGTCGTCCGGACAAAAACCGGGACTTACTTTGACGATGATCCGAAGCTATGGGCCGAAATAAAGGAAAAGGGCGCCGGAATGATCATGGGGGTCGGCCATTGAAGCTCCTGCTCGCCGTCGGTCGTCGGCCATTGTCTGACAGTCGAAAAGCTTGGAGTTCCCACAGCCCCCGTCGTCACCCGTGTTTTCCGGGACCTCGTCAAATCCTATGCCCTCAAAAAGGGGATGCCCAACCAGCGTTTCACCTTCGTTCCTCATCCGATCACCGGCGTTCCGGCGGAATTGTGCCGTAAATACCTGCAGGGCGCCGATCCGCTGACCGGCAAGCCCGTGCTGCAGGAAATTGTCTCCGCCATCACCGGCCCTCTCAGCGATGAAGACAAGCGGAAGGGCTTCATCGACGTCCCGACGCCGAGGCTGGTCGAACCGGACACTGTCGAAAACCTGCAGCGGCTGTTTTTGCAAAAGGAATGGACGGACGGGCTTCCGATCGTTCTCCCGACGGAAGATCGAGTCGCCGAGATGCTGAAAGGAACCAGCCACTCCCCGAACGAGGAAGTTGGCAGAATGCAGCCGTCTTCGCCGCATCCCGCCTGGAGCTACACAGTCGAAAAAGTTGCGGTGAATGCGGTGATGGCAGGCGCCAGGCCGGAGCATTTTCCGGTTATCCTGGCGCTGGCCTCCACAGGAGTTCCCTCCATTTTCACATCCACGACTTCATTCGCGAGAATGGTTGTTGTAAACGGCCCGATCCGCAACGAGATAAAAATGAATTCGGGAATCGGGGCTCTGGGGCCGTTCAACCAGGCAAATTCTGTGATCGGAAGGGCCTGGACTTTGATGTCCATCAACCTGGACGGCGGCGCGCATCCCGGAGAGGTATACATGGGAAGCCAGGGAAACAACCTGATGTACAACAATATGTGCATGCCGGAGAACGAAGAAGAGCTTCCCGCCGGGTGGAAGCCTTTTCATGTCCAGAAGGGGCGCAAGCCGCAGGAAAGCGTGGTCAGCACGTTCGGCGGATGGGGCGTCATTCATGCCGATCAGAGCTTCGGCAAGCCTTTTTTCAGCCAGATCCCCACCTGGTTGACCTGGATCAGCCCGTTTTCCCCGGCGATGCTGCTCCTGGACCCGACCATCATCAAACAGCTTAATGACCGGGAGGGATTCAAATCCAAAGAGCAGCTGATCGATTGGGTTCACCGGAACACCCAGGTGACGGTCGGCGAATGGCTGGACGATTTCTACTCGGTGCAGAATTTCGTTTTGCCGGGCGGACGGCAGGGTCGGGAACCTTTCGCTTCATGGATGAAGCTTCCCAAGGACGCAAAAATCCCCAGGATCGCTTTTCCCGACAATATATCCGTTCTATCCGTCGGCGGAGGGACCAACCTTTTCTGGCAAGCTGCGGATTTCGGCTACCTCTCCGGCGCCTCGGTGGACAAGTGGAGGTAGGAAGACAAAAGCGCCGCGGATTTCACGGAGGCGCAAGGATGATTGAATTTTGAAATCCTTGTGAATCGGTGAAGTCGGCGGCGCTTTTTATTCCTCTGTCCGAGCTAAAACCGCGCTTACTTCTTCTTCCTGTCGGCTGCGGCAAGAATCTGAGAAGGCTGATTCTCCAGCCATTCTTTGTCCTCGTCGTCTTTGAGCCAATTTGAAACTTGGCCAATCTGGTCGCCGGTTTTGTAAAGAGCGTTATAGATGAGGCACTGCTTCTTTTCTCCGTCGATAGACTGCTTGGCCTTATAGCTCGTCGTGAACTTCAATTTTTCGTGAATCTGATCCAGCACCATGTTCGCGATCGGACAAATGTAGGGCGCCACGCCTTCTTCCTGCACCAGAACTTCCTTTGCATGGTGGATGCAGTTCTTGACTTTCAGCTTAAGCATAATCCCATCAGGGCTGGTCTTATACGTTATGTCTGAAACGATTCCTGCCGCCTTCATCTCTTTGATGCAAGCCTCGGTGATTTCAGAAACATTGGTCCCCTTAATATTCTTGGACCGAATGAAATCTGCGCCTACAAACTCGCATTTCCAGTGGGCCATGCCGGAGAGTTCCTGATACATGAGCGCCTCAAGCCTTGCCATTACCTCATTGCAATATTTTATGCCATCCATCAGATCCTCTCCTTATTTCCGAATTTTTCCCAGTAAACCATTTCAGATAGCGGCAATTTGGGCCTAGGATGCTTTCGTTGCTCTTTGGGCCACCCGACTGCCAGGTAAGAGAGCACCTTGTAGTAGCCCATGCCCAGCGGAATGCCCAAAACCTTCTTGAACCTGATGGCGTCCCTGGTGCTGGCAACCGGTCCATAAACCCAACAGGAACCCAGTCCCATTGCATGAGCCTGAAGAATCATATTCTCCATGGCGGCGCAGAGGTCATAAGGGACGTCCACGCTTCCCACCCGCAAGTCTCCGATGACGGCAATGACCACCGGCGCCTGCTTGCAGAATTCCGACACCCGGCCGGAGTACATGAACTCCAGGACTTCCGCCCTTTTAACGGGATCTTCAATCCCTTCAAACCTCTGCTGCAGTTCATTAAGACAGTACCAGGACGTCATACGCGATCCGCTCCCCTGCTTGGAAATATCGCCGATCTTGTTCCTGGTTTCCTGGTCGCGGACAACGATGAATCTCCAGGGTTGATAATTTTCGCCCGTTGGCGCCCATCGGGCCGCCTCAAGGATCATGTCGATCATTTCATCCGGTACCGGATCCGTCTTGTACCTTCGAATGCTCTTTCTCGATGTAAGCACATCCAGAAATTCTTGGCCAGTCATATGGATTTCCCTCCAAGCTTGATGAAGTAATAAGTGCCTGCTCTGTCGGAAGAATCGATAACGCCGAGCGGGATAATTCCAAACTTTGGGCAACTTACAGAAACGACAATTCTAAAATGAGCCGCAATGTTTGTAAACAGGAAAATAATCGTCCGGTCAGGAGCGGATGCAGGGATGAAAATCGTTGAACCATTCGACAGCGTCTGTCTTCCAATCCGGCAAAATTCCCGCAACCGGGACTCCATCAGATGACGTTCTCCTCCTTAAGCTTGCTGATTTCCCGCGCATCGATCCCCAGGAGACCCCCATATATTTCTTCATTATTCTCCCCCACGGCCGGAACTCTCATTTTGCGGTCGCCAGGAGTCCTGGACATCTTGTAGACGGAACCGCTGAGCCTCACTTTCCCGGAAACGGGCTGGTCCACTTCGACGATCATGTCCCTGCTCAGCAGGTGGGGGTCGGCGGCGACCTGGTCAAAAGAAGGCAAGGGAGAGCAGGGCACGCCGAATTTCTTGAGGATTGCGAAAACCTCCTCGACCGTTTTTTCTTTGCACCAGGCCTGCACCAGCCCGTCCACTTCTTCCATGTTTTTTGTCCGGTTTTCGCGCGTGGCGAAGCGCTGTTCGCCGATGAGGTCCTCCCGGCCCATCGCTTGAAGGACTTTATGCCATTGAGGGTCGGTAATGGTGCAAATCACCACATACCCGTCTTTAGCGTTGTATGCGCCGAACGGGGCCGAGCTGCTGAGCTTGTTGCCGATTCTTTTGGGGACGATGTGCGTGTCGAAGTAGTTGGCGCGGTCGGGAAAAACCATAGCCCAGATGCCGTCCTGCATGGATATGTCAATGGACTGGCCTTCGCCGGTTACGCTCCGGTAATGAAGGGCCGCCAGAATGGCGAGGGCGCCGTTGTATCCCCCCATGTAGTCGCCGAGGGAGATGCCGGCCTTCAGCGGCTCGCCGTCGGGATAGCCGGTTACGCTCATCAATCCGCCCATCGCCTGGGCGACCACGTCGTAGCTGACGTCGTTTCGCCGAGGGCCGGTTTGTCCGAAGCCTGAAATCGAAGCATAGATTATTTTGGGATTGATTTTGCAAATCCCTTCATAGTCGAGGCCAAGTCTTTCCATGCCGCCGGGGGCAAAGTTTTCAACCAGGATGTCCGCTTTAGCCGCGAGCTTCCTGGCGATCTCGACGCCTTTCGGGCTCTTCAGGTTCAGGGTGACGCTCTTTTTCCCCCGGTTATAGGAAAAGAATTGATACGACTCGCCTTGGGGGGTTTTGGGCATGGCTTGCCGCTCCGGTTCGCCTTTGCCCGGCATTTCGATTTTAATGATCTCGGCCCCCAGCTCGCAGAGCACCGATGTACAATGAGGACCGGATAAATACTGTGTAAAATCCAATACCCTGACGCCTTCCAATGCCTTAGCCATTATTTGCTTTTCTCCTTTATCGATAGGGGCCGGGCCGACATCCCCGCAATCCGTCCCCGTTTTACTTCTCAGCAGAAGAAATTTAAGCGTTTCCAATCCGCAGGGCAAGAGCAATGAGCAGAAATCGGAAAGAGCGCCGGATCGCAGGCGGCCATGCTGAAACATGCAAAACATGGCAAAACATGGTCACCTATAGATTCTATGGGCAAAACACGGACGCCTATGGATTCTATGAGGGAAGCATAGAGACGCATGGACGCCCGGTGTTTGCCTGACCTCCGGCTTCAGTTGTCAAAAAGGAGCGGAAATCTGTAAGGCCAATTCACAGGCGGAGCATGCCGGTGGTGAATTATGCAGACCTTTTCCTTATCAGCCGGCTATCTCCGGCTGCGAGAACTTATGGCGTCCTGTCAATCGAAAAAACGGTTCAGCGCTGCCGGGAAAGGCCTTCAAATCTGCATCCCTGAATGATGCAGCTGAATGCCTTGTCCCGTTTGTTTGCGCTTGACAAGTCAATGCCGTTCAGATTTTAGGCGAACGCACTTCAATTCGATGAGCGAACATCAAGCTGGGATTTTTTTCATTGAAATCGCCGAGGCAGATCAAGCGCACCTTCTCCTTGACGTCGGCAATGGACGCCTTCTTGTTCATGTATGAAAAAGAGGTGTCCTTGTTGTACACGATCAGCCATCGGACGTTTTTGCCATGTTGGCGAATAGTGAGGGTTGATATATCCTTGTCTATGGATTCAACCTCTCCTTCGAGACGATACAGGCCGCTCTGAACGTCCTTGCTGGCCTGGCCGAAGATGCCGGGAGCAAGCATAAGCGAGAAAGCCAAAGTCAAGACCAGCACGCTGGTAATTGGGTGCCTCATGAT
>CAZXSV010000137.1:0-5696 GCA_964642735.1 uncultured Acidobacteriota bacterium | reverse complement strand
TGTATTCCATTCCGGAAATACCCGGAATCGATTCGGGCAATGTGGTCAGAGCTGCCGATCTGAACCGACGGCTGAAGAATTATTTGAGGTTCGCGAGTCCCGGACTGCTGTCATGGGCCACGAAATTCTGGATGCCCATCGGCAAAAATATCGTCATTATCGGCGGCGCGATACAGGCTCTCCAACTCGCCGCGTTTCTGATTAAGCGTGGCAGAAAAGTCACAGTCGTGGACTCAGCTGAGAATATGGGAGATGGCCTGGTTGAGTTTTATAAGATGCGTCTGTTTTGGTGGCTGGAGCAAAAGGGAGTGCCCCTGTTGTCCGGCGTCAAGTACGAGGAGATAACAGACAAAGGGTTGACGATCACTACAAAAGAAGGAGAGAGAAAGATCCTGGCCGCAGACGCCATATTGCCTGCTTTGCCCATGGCGCCGGACACGGAGTTCGCCAGAAGCCTTAACGGGACAGCGCCTGAAATTTATCAGATTGGCGACTGTGGGAACTCCGCTTTGATAATCGATGCCATTGGGGATGGCTCCCATATCGGCCGCGCCATATAGAGAATGCAATATATTATTTCCAGGCAAGAATATTTTAGGAAAGAGAGGAATCTATGACCCGTGAAGAATTTGATGTTTATATTAAAAAGTTCAACAGCAGAGATTACAAGGGATTTCTTGATTATTTCGCCGACGAATTCGAAATGGTGCATGTCGCCGGTTCTCTCAAAACCCGCGAATCGGTAATGAAGTTCTATAATTTCCTTCATGCCTATATCAAAGAAAGCGTGATTGTGGACCGTTTTGTTTCTGATGAACATACGATCGCGCTTGAGGTCAGAGTGCAGATCCAGGGAGTGAAGGAATTGTCGCCCGAGGCTGTAGCCGCTTCGGACTATCCGAAGCTCAAGCCGCTTGCCGTCGGACAGATAGCCGTGATTCCGCAGTTCATTCATTATCATCTGGAGAAAGGGAAGTTCGTGAAAGTCGTTTGTGCGGAGCTTTAGCCCGGATTATTCATGAAGGTTTGCAGCGAGCGACGGGAGCGGGCATGGATGCGAGGCGCCGCGACGGGAGAGGATTCCGCCAGTTTCTGCGTTTTCTGCGAAGGGTAAAAAGCCCGGCCCGAACTAAGGCGTTTTTTCAGATCAAGGTTTTAGCGCGGCGTACTCGGCTTTGGCCTGCTTGAGGAGGGGGATATCAGGATCGGCGTCCTTCCACTCGGCCAGGAAATCCTGGTACGCCTTGCGAGCCTTGACCGTATCGCCCTGCAAGGCATAAGCACGGCCGAGACCGACCAGTGCATAGGCGCGCGCATTGGCGAAGGCTACGTTGGGGTAGTCGAGGATTTTCTGGAATTCGGCGGCGGCCTCCGCCCCCTGTTTCGCGGCGAGATAGGCCAATCCGCGAACATAAACCGCCGCCATTTCCGCATTCTCCATCAGGTCATAGTTGAATGCCGCGCTTAGGGCTGTAACCGCCTCCTGGGGATTCCCGCGATGAATCGCCTGGACGGCCTGAATGGAAGGCAGATAGCAAAATCGGAGCGAAGTGGCTTCTGGGAAACGCTGATTCAGTTCCGTTGCCACCTTCCGCGCCCCCTCGAATTGGCCGGCCAAGGCAAGCGTCAGCGCCGCCTTGCCCAGCAGATCCCAGTTTGCAGTGAGTTTGACCGCTTCCCTCGCCGCTTTTACGGCTTCCGCGGGATTCCCGGCGAGCGCTTCGCACCATGCCGCTTCAAGCCTGGCCTTCGCCGCCGCATCCTTCTGATTTCCCTGCAGGAAGATAGCTCTCCGGCGATTTGCAAAGTCGCGCATCCGGGAGAACCGTCCCTCGGCTGCCGCCCATCCCAGTTCAAGAGCAAAAGGCCCAAAGGCCATATTCACGGCGGCCTCATTTGCTTTCATGCCCGCCGGATCGTTCCGGTTGAAGGCGTCTACAAACAGAAGGGCGCCAGCCCAGGGAGATTCACCCCCTTGAGCCCGGGCTTGCCCGATGGTTGCCTTCAATTCATCAGAGCGGCCGAGTTTAATGTATGCTCTCCATAGGGTGCCGACACCGATGGGTGTGGGCAGTAGCCGGTTGGCTTCAATGATCAGCGGGACCGCCTCCTCATAGCGGCCAAGTTCCATATAAATATCCGCAAGGCCGATCAAACTGGCAAAATCGCGGCCATAGGCTGTCAGCCATTGCTGGGTGGCCTGAAGCGCCTGGTCGTAATCGCCCGTGACCATGATGTGATAATTCTTTAAAACCACGTATCTTTCATATTCGGTGACCCGATCCCGCAATTCGTATGCCTTCCTGGAATTTTCGATTGCCGGCTCGCTGTATTGGTTCGCAAGGTATTGATTGGTGGCAAGCAGGCTGTAGGCCAAAGCAAATTTCGGATCCAGACCGACGGCGCGCTCATAGAGAGAAATTGCGGCAGGATGATTGGCCTTCCCGAATTCCCGGCCTGCCTGAGTGAAGGCTTTCAAGGCTTCAAGGGAAGGGGTTGTTACCTGATCGAGGTTAACTCCGTATGCCTCGATAGACTTGCCGGATTCGCCCAGTTTTGAGCGCAGCGTCGAAGCGGCGTCGCCTAATGAGGCAATCACTTTCTGTTTTCCTTCGACCGTGACCTGTTCCTGCGCAATGGTTTCGCCGGTCTGGCAATTCACGGCATTCAGGCCAAGCACATACTGGTTGTCCAGATTGGCGATAGATCCCGCAATCGTTATTTGGGCGTTCTGGCGCAGGCAGATCTGCCGCGCGACATCGACCGTGAGTTTCGCATCGGGAGGCTTCTCCATCAAGCCCAGCGTCCGCGCAATCTGGTCTCCCGAAATGATGCACAGGAACGGCGTTTGCTGCAGATGAATGGAAAGTGCCTGGCGCAGCGTGTCGTCAAATACCGGATCCCCTGTCGTGTTGGTGAAATCGGCGATAACGACCGATTGCGTCGTGGTGACCTTGGCGCCGCGGTTGAGATAGAAGTAAACACCCGCCGCAAGAGCAAGCACAATAATGAGGCCTGCCGCGCCGATGATTAACCGGCGGCTTTTTTTCTGAACCGGCGCCGCCGCGGAATGCCCGGAGTCGCTGTCGCGCTTCAGGCGCTGCAGGTCGACGCGCAGATCGGAGACGCTCTGATAGCGCAGCTTGCGGTCTTTTTCGAGCGCCTTGTTGATGATGCGCTCCAGCTCCGCTGGGATCTCCGGATTCAATCGCACGGGCGCCGCGGGCGCTTTGTTGAGAATCGCCTCGAATATAACGGCCGAGGTGCTGCCGCCGAAAGCCTGCTGGCCCGTCGCCATCTCGTAGAGAACGACGCCGAGAGAAAATATGTCGGAGCGGGCGTCCAGGTCTTCGCCGCGCGCCTGTTCGGGAGACATGTACGCGACCGTGCCTACGGCGCTGCCCGGACTGGTGAGGAATTCCTGCGTCGTAGCCTGGCTTTCGGCCGTCTTTCGCGGCTCGCCGGGCAGCTTGGCCAGACCGAAGTCCAGGATCTTCGCCTGTCCGCTTTCCGAAATAAAAATATTGGCGGGCTTGATGTCGCGGTGGATGATGCCTTTGGCGTGCGCGGCGCTCAAAGCGTCGGCCAGCTGTATCCCGACATCGAGCAATTCGTCGACATGCAGAAGCGCATGGCCGTCGATGCGCTGTTTCAGCGTCTGCCCTTCGAGCAGTTCCATCGCGATGAAATACTGCCCCTCATGCACTCCGATTTCGTGGACGGTGCAGATGCCCGGATGGTTCAGCGCAGCTGACGCCTTCGCCTCGCGCAGGAACCGCTCCTTCGCGGCCGGATGGTTGAGGACGCCGGCAGCAAGGAACTTCAGCGCGACCGCGCGGTCGAGAGACGTGTCGTCCGCTCCATAAACGACTCCCATTCCTCCGCTGCCAAGTTTCCTGACTATCTTGTAGCGCGATATGGTCTGGCCGATTTCAGGCATGAAATCCTCCGCCCTTGGGGAATCAGGCGCATCCCGTCGATGTGGAACCTATCGCCAATCGCCGGCAGACTGCCGGTCGTAAAGCGCAGCCTCTTCATCGCGGCATGCGATTCAATTGTTGATAATACGAATTCAGTGCGCCCATTCTAATCCAGGCAGATGGCGGCATGCAACAGCCTAACCCGGATTCTTCCACTGTCTGAATCGTCCGGGGACTCCATTTCCTCTTGTGTCGCCTGCGCGGATTGTGCTAGAACCTGGAAAATTCAGCAGGAGTTTGTCGCCGGCAATTTCAATACGGGGGTTGGTCTCATGAAAAACAGGGAAAACAACAGCACAACGCGAAGGAGATTTGTAAAAAAGGTTGCATCAGGCGGCGCCGCTGTCGCGATGGCTGGCGCTTTAACGACCGGGTGTTCCAGAGCGGCGAAAAATTCCGATTCTCTCGAATCCAGGATCGAGGCGCTCGAAAAACGGCTCCGGCAGGTTGAAGATATCCAGGCGATCAACCGTCTTCAATACGCATACAACTATTATGTCGAACACATGATGAAGGAGGAGATCATCGATTGCTTCTCCGACAGTCCCGATGTCCTTCTGGATTGGCTCGAAGGCAAGTGGAAAGGAAAAGTCGGAGTGCGCAAATATTTCGACGTGAACCAGATCCCGCCCGTCGGATTTCAGCATCAGCTCATACCTTCCGCGGGCCTCATCACGCTGGATCCGGATGGGAATACCGCCAGCGGAAGATGGTATGCATTCGGCGGCGTCATGATGCCGATGCCTGCCGGGGGAGGGGAGAAACAGGAATTCAGCCGGTCGTTTATAAACGGAATTTATGAGATCCGGTATATCAAAGAAAACGACATCTGGAAAATCCTGGCCATCAACTGGATCATACCCTACGGAGTCAGGATCAAGGAGGGCTGGATTTTGCCCGAAGATATCGCCGGCCCGATGTTGAAAGGAGCATCCGGACCTCCCGGTCCTAAAGTTGTTCCGGATGTCGAGATGGATAAAAACGATCTCCGCTATGTCACGGGGTATATTCTGCCGCACCATTTCAAACATCCTGTGACCGGAAAATCCAGCGGCGAATCGAAGCGCAATGCGCGACTGAAGCCCATCAAGGCTTAACCCTCATGAATAATGCGGGCTAAATCCGACATTGAACCGCCCGGGCGAAGAGGACGCGAAGGGGAGGAATTCCCGGCGATTCTCGAACTCCTTCGCGCCTTTGCCTGCCGATGGGTTGATCGGTTTGCCCGGCTTCAATCCCGACTTTGCCGTTTCGTCGATGAAGGCGGTGCGAAAGGGAGAGCGCTTCAAATAGCCACGCCGATTATTCCAATCCGCAACGAATGGATTATTTTTCAAATATTTCTTCCGTGGCCGGATTGACGACCTGCCTGTTCTCTCATTTCTCCTTTGCCTTTTCCTGCATGTTTGGGTCGGTATTTTGCCTCCGCCGCGCTTTTGCAGCTCAATCCGGCGCCGTATCGAGGCGTGGGCCGCTTCGTTTTCCAGGCAAAAAAAGTCGAGCCCTGATCCCCCATGATTTCGTCGAACATCTTCCGCTCAGGATTTCCCTTCCGCGCTCCTTCCCTGACCTGAATACGCACAAGTGGAAGGTTTCGGTCAGCGGCGGACAAAATCCAGTATGGTCGCCGGATTGTCGAAAGCTGTATTAAGGGCCTGTCCATGAATAACGTTTACACTTTGGCGCGAGCGCCGGGCGGACAGATGCAAGGCGCCG
>CAZXSV010000136.1:0-5778 GCA_964642735.1 uncultured Acidobacteriota bacterium | reverse complement strand
CCAGCGAGTCTGGGGGCCAGCAGCAAAGTGCAAACGTTATTCATTGACAGGCCCTAACGTATCTCGATGAGGCAATGGCGGTTCCGATGGGAGCAGTACCCGGAAAGCCGGATATTTTTTCGAGGAACGTATTGCAGCCCCGTTGGCTATGGCGGCGCAGCTTTTTGGGATATCGACACGAACGGCAAGCGCTTCCTGATGCTGACAGTTCGTTGCCGCAAAAAGCCAGTTTCATCAAAGGTTTCACTCGCCGCCCCCCGGCCAGTACTGCGCGCTCAGCACAAACGCCATGAATGAAGTGCGGCCACGGGTAGGGGTTATATTGACAGACCCATCCTGATCTCTTAGGAAGCCTCCGTCTCGCATATAGGAAGCAACGCCACCCTGGTGGCAACGCAATCCGGTGTCGATTGACCAGCGCTTCCGCGCGCCCAAAGGGATTCTGACTCCGACGCCATAAATCCACTCATTGGCGCCGTGAATGCTCTTATGGATTTGTTTTTTATCCTCCTTGGAAACCCAATCCCCGGTAGAAAAAGAAATCCTCCCGTATGCTGCGTTGATGTATGGACGCACCGAACCTTTCGACAGACCTGCTTCCGGCCCCACGCTAATGCTGCGCAACCAGTAGAGGCTTTTGCTGGCGCTGTCTCGTTGAAAAGTGCCGGCGAAGCAATCGAAGCGCAGGCGGAAAACACCGGATTTACGCATATGCACGAGCAGGTTAAAGGCGAGCGCGCCCTTGTCGTGGAAACTCTCTTTGAAACTCCAACCTCCAACATTCCGGCGAAATTCTCCCATGGGAGCGATGGTCGCGATCCCAATTCCAACCTCCAGCGGATTGGCCGAGTCCGGACTTTCGGCATAGCCCGACGCCTGAGCGAAAGCAAAGCTCAAAATAACCAGCAAAACATTCCACAATTGTATTTTGGCCATAATCCCCCCCGGCATGGATTATTGGATGTGATGCGTCCATTTCGGGCGCCCACATTATTTAGCGACAATGGCGGCTGATAATTGCATGACAATCCGGACTTCTCGATAAACTCAACCGGCGTCTTGCATTAGAGCCATTTAGCAGCGAGTCGATTTCCGCAAAATGAGCCCGGCCAACTGCTTTACGAAGCAGATCCTCCGGGATGCCTGGCAAACGCCAGTTGAAAAGTGAAGCAGTTGTTGGCGAAAATACCGTGAAACACTCTGGCACATTTTCCCCATTTGTTTTGAGTTCAAAGCAGGTTGGAGGAACGGGCGTACACGCTTTCTTTGCAGGCCATTCTGTATGCGCGTTTCTCAGAATAGACTCGGCTACCTGGGTAGGATTTTCTTGGAATAGCGTGGTGGCAGCGCTATTGCTTTGATAGATGGGCTCAGCAGGAGCGCCCTATGAAACGGGCGATTGAATGCGCGGCAGCGACAATAATATATTTCAACCAATACCGAAAATAATTATCCGCCCTTTCCGGGTTGGGAAGTTCCCGTGTATTGATCGTAAAATAAACCAGAATTTATTTTCTCTATTCAATATTTCCTCAATCCTACGTTATAAATTCATGTAAGTTTGACCATTTTAAAGGAGGCTGTTATGAGCAGAAAGCTGGTCATCATCGGAGGGGGCGCCGGCGGCGCCTCGGTTGCCGCGGAAGCCAAACGGCGGGATTCGTCTTTATCCATAACCATGATTGAACAGGGGAAATACATTTCAACCTCCGCCTGACCGATGCCCTATTACATCGGAGATGTAATAAAAAACGAAAACAGCCTGATTGCCAGAACGCCGGAACAATTCCGTGAAACGGGCGTGGACGTGCGGCTCGAAGTCGCGGCGGAAGCCATCGATCGCGCCAATAAGGCGGCAAGCCTTTCTGATGGAACGCAGATCCCCTACGACGTGCTCGTGTTGGGAACAGGGACAAACGCCTTTATCCCCAAAATTCCGGGCGTTGATCTGGAGGGCGTGTTCGTCCTCAAAACGCTTCCCGACGCCATCCGGATCAAGGCCTACCTTCGAGACAAACAGTGCAAAAAAGTGCTTATCGCCGGCGCCGGTTTTATCGGTCTGGAGATGTGCGAAACGATACGTCGCCTGAATATTGAGACGAGCGTCCTCGATCGCGCTCCGCGACCCGCCATGCGATGGGATCCCGAATTTTCTCAAATCATCCAGGATGAGATGGCGCGCCACTCGGTTCCGTTCTCACCCAATGCCGGGATCACGGCCATCGAAGAGGGGAAAGAGCGCCGGCTTCGCCTGAAAACAACGGCCGGAGCAATGGAAGGCGACATGATTCTGATCGCCATCGGCGTCAGGCCGAATACAAAATTGGCAGCCGACGCCGGACTGCAGCTCGGCAGGTCCGGCGCCATTCAGGTCGATTTTTCCCAGCGCGCCTCGGATCCCGCTATCTACGCCGTCGGCGACTGCTGCGAAGTCTATCATCGCGTAAGCCGGAGATGGACGCATATCCCGCTCGGCGATATTGCCAACAAACAGGGGCGCGCGGCAGGCGTCAACATCGGCGGCGGCGCAGCCATTCTCCCGGGCGTCGTAGGAGCCCAGTCGTTCAGGATATTTGACCTGGAAGCGGCCGCGACAGGCATTGACGAAAATGAAGCTTCGCAATCCGGCTATCGCCCGGTCAGCGAAATTGTCTGGGGAAACGCCATTTCCTCTTTAATGCCCGGCGAGAAAAAGCTGGGCCTTAAACTGACGGCCGACAAAGCGACTGGAATGCTTTTAGGAGCACAGGCCGTCGGCGCCAGAGGAGCAGTGGAACGTATTAACACGCTTTCCTGCGCGCTCTGGGCCGGTATGCGTCTGGACGACCTTTCCAGTCTTGACTTTGCCTACGCGCCGCCTTTCGGCGTCTCATGGGATCTCATTCACATCGGAGCGCGCGCATTGATGAAAAAGCTGTAACACTAATTAAACTCCGGCATTTGGCCGTGCGATTCTGAAAGGCCAAGCTGCTCCGTCGTACCATCAGCAGGTGAAAAGCTGATATTTTTTAACCATCGGGTATGGGGTCGGCAGAGGGTTTGGGTCGAAAGAATAAACAAACATCCCGGCAGAGCCGGGGGCTTTAATATTATCGACGTCTCAGAGAGGTCATACGGCGCCCGGGGCGAAAAGAAGTATTTGCGCTTTATGAACCGCAGAATATCGAATGCAGATTGCAGCGGCTGGGAAATATCCACGGACCTTCCATGTCTCGCGCACAATATCGTGCCATGCGCGCCATCGAAGTCTGCCGGACCGACTTCCTGGGCGGACATATCGACGAGTGCGGAGGAAAGCGTAATGCGCATTGAAAGCGCTCATATAGCAAACGAACTGCTTAACCCGGATTATTCATGAAGTTTCTACTGCGGCGACGTATCCGGGCATGTCTGCGCCACCTCGACTGCAAACCTTCATGAATAATGCGGGTCAAGAATTTTCAAGAATAATATTGGCAGCCAGCACAGCTCCCCTCTTCACAACCGCCAGGCACCCTTCACCCTTTTTGGATTCTGCTGCGAAGTATTTCATGTCTTCCTGATTATTAAAATCAATATACCTGCCATATTGATGTTTCATCACTTCCCGACACCTTGTTGAGCCAAACTCTTTTACGAATTTGTCATAAAACAGACCGCCGAATTGCATTGAGGAACCAGCTGATTTTCTTTCACTTTGCTTCATGCACTCGAAAAACAATCCTATAGCAAAGATGGCGCCCGATACAGCACCGCAGGTTTCTCCCTTCCCCGCAATGCCTCCAGTGAAAGGCATGATCGCAGGGACTATGGCCTCCGCTTTCAGAGCAAACTGCTCATTCAGTGAAGCGAGGGTGGATTTTGCGCAGCTTCCATACATGGACATGAATTTTGCTGCCTTTATTTCCAATTCCTTGATTATTTCTTCTCTGGATTTATTCTCCTGTGCGGCCAATACATCCGTCCTTATGCCCATAAATGACAGCAGGGATGACAAGGCGGTGCAGCCGGCGCTTTTGGCAATAAAGGATCGCCGGCAGAATTCTTCCCGACCGATGATATCGTACAGATTCAACTGCCTATCGTTGAAACTCATTGTAACCTCCTCAAAAATCTAAAAGCATTAACCCGGATCAGAAATCGGCAGTTTTCTTTTATGCGTTCAAGCCTTTTCCGTTCAAGCGGCGAAGGAGAAACCAAAAAGAATCCTATACGTTTACCTGAACTTCCTGGGTTTATAGGTATTTTTCCACACTGGCGGAAGATTGCTGTCAGAGGTAATGTACCGCTTCTTGAAGTACCAGCGACCCTTCTGCTTTACGAGTTCGCTGAATTCGCGCCCCTGGTCCACCATCACGGGAGGCTTGGTTAAATCCTCGTTCAGGACGCCGGTCCAGATGGCCCATACTGTTGCGGTATTCCCATCCACACTAATGATAGGATTGTTCAGCAACATGTGAAGCCTGCTGCCCACATGAGCATTATCTTCATCCAATCCCCCGTACATTTTCGCGATAGCCTCACGGCCATTTGCGATCATTCCATTAACATCGAAGACCGCGTCCTCAGTAAAATTCTGTGAAAGATTGTGTCCGGATCCCGATGATATATCCACATAGTATTGAATCAGCATATCCTCGATCATTATCCGGTCGAGCAATGTATCTTTGGTAACAGCTTTTTCGCCGGCCATGGCCGGTATCAGCGTCGCAAGAAATAAAACTATGGAAATCGCGCACGAACTATGAGGGTTGCCCTCCATTCTCATTCCCCGGATCTTTATTCTGCCCATGTTGTTAATTCCTCCTCACTTGCCATCAGGCGTATGCATAATCCAAATCGAAGCCTCAAATTCCGGTGGAAGATAATGCCGATTTCAATAGACCGGCGTTATCGAATGTCAGAAGTGGACATAGGACCTAAGAAGTCGATGAGGCGTCTGCCCGGAAGGAATCATTGTAAAAAAATCAGTTTATCCGGACTCGCCTTGGGCTTTCATCCTATTTCAGCGGGCGCAGGATCGCGCGCACTGGACTGGCGTCGCCGTTGAGTATCCGAAGCGGCAGACACACCAGTTCATACTCGCCGGGAGGCGCCTCTGCCAGAGCGCATCCTTCCAGGATGCAGATCTCCGCATCGAGAAGGGCCCGGTGCGTCGCGTGGATACTGGCTTCATCTCTCCAGTTTCCCACCGTGATCGCATCCATGCCGAAGAGACGAATCTTCTTTTCTGCAAAATACCTGGCGGCTTCCTCGCCAAGGTAAACGTAATCCTCGATCCATTTTTTCGACTCATAGACCGTTGGCGAGTTGAGCGTCTTGCAGAGGATCCGCTCGCCCTCCCTGATATTGTGTTTCTCCAACTCCTGCGGCGTGATCCTCACCGGATCTTTGATTTCAATCACCCGTGCCGGCCCGAGAGTTGCATCCAGCGGCAGATCCGTCACTGTGGAGCCATCGGGGATAAAGTGACGAGGGCAATCAATGTGGGTGCCGGTGTGCGTCAGGATCTCCAACATCGTGATCGTCACAGGAGAGCCGAGCGCCGCTTCTTCGTAGCGATAAATTCTCGGCTTCACAGGATCCAGGATCAGATTGTGCATCCCTTGTTTCAGGACCAGTGATATGTCATACCAGCCCGGGGGGGCTATCCCAGCCACAAGCGCCTCCTTGATTAAAAATGGTTAATTCAATATTGGTGTCAGGCTAGATTTGCACTTTTATTCCTTGAGATCCACAAAAAGGCGCTAAGGGCCTGTCAATGAATAACGTTTACACTTTGGCGCGAGCGCCGGGCGG
>CAZXSV010000135.1:0-5960 GCA_964642735.1 uncultured Acidobacteriota bacterium | reverse complement strand
TCGTCCACGAGTGGACCCAGATCATCGACGGCACGATGGCCTACATGCCGCTCTCAAAGGACCTCACTCGTCGCACCGCCGAGCCCACTACCATCTTTCGCGCCAGCGAAGCGCCATGGTCGAAGGAGATGAACAGCATCGGCGAAGCAACCTTCGGGCTGAAGATGCCGGGGTGGGTGACCGACGGACCGCAGCTATTCCGGACCCGGACGGGCAAGCTGGGAATGCTGTGGTCGAGTTGGGGCGAGCGCCGCTACGCGCAGGGGATCGCTTATTCGACGTCGGGAAGCATCAAGGGGCCATGGGTGCAGGAAAAGGAGGCTTTTAAGGGAGACAACTCCGGACACGGCATGCTCTTCCGGACCTTCGAAGGGAAGCTGCTTTTCATCATTCATCACTCGGAAGCCAACGGGCCACGCAAGCCGCAGCTCTGGAACGTCGACGATTCCGGCGACAAACTTGTGCTGAAAGACAGATACCGCTTCTGAGCAACGATCAAGAAACGGGACGGCTGAAAGTGAATCCGCACCTGAGAATGCAAAGCGATGCATGATAGGGACGCGGCATATCCTAATTCCCGGACAGGCTCCTGGGTCGGATTCCTCCGCGCACATCGAAAAATCCTGCGAGCGCAACGCGGTTGATAGGACCCGATCCGCCGCCGCAGTAGAAGCTTCATGAATAATGCGGGTTAAGGGTACAAAGTTCTTTGCAAAGCCTCTCACTCCAAAGGGGCGATCAGCGCACAAAAACGGAAATACTCTGCAAAGAACTTTGTACCGTAAGTCACCTTAGAGCTTTGAGAATGTCAGATACGAAAATCTTCGATTACACGGCAACCGGTTGCCGGTTAACATTTTATTTCACTCTCTTCAGCACCAGCTCCGGCGGACCAGGCATTCCGCCGCCGGGACCGCCGCCAGGGCCGCCCATGCCGGGACCGCCGCCACCGGGACCACCGCCGCCGGGACCGCCGCCACCGGGACCGCCCATGCCGGCCATATCAAACTGCATAGTCAGCTTGATCTCTTCGCCGGATATTTTTCCTTTATAGTTTATCTTCATTTCCATTTGGCCTGTTACTTTAACGACGAAAGATATGTTGTCGCCTTCAATTTTGCCTTCAGAAATGGGATATTCTTCTCCCTGAGGTCCGGCGCTCGTTCCGGTTAGCGTCGAGCCTGCCGCCTTGAAAGTAAACCCCAATTCCATGGACTGCCCCATCATGTCCATCGAACCCTTCCATTTTCCGGTTATATCGGCGCCCCATGCCGTCGTCAGCATAGCGCCCAAGACCACCACTGCTGTTATCAGGATTTTAGTCCTCATGGCTTTTACACACCTCCCTGGTGTCGCAAATTGTTCTTCTGATTTTGCATAATATTGCCAAACGCATCTCTGCTGCTGATTCGATGCATTTTGCAAATATTCTTGGATTTTACTACAGGTTGGAATAAAAAACAGAAAATATGGAGAAGGCAAAATCGGCGGCGGTTTGGGAAGCAGTCCGTCCAGCCCGGATTATTCATGAAGGTTTGTTGCGAGGCGGCGGGGACGGGCATGGATACAAGGCGCGCGACGGGAGGATCCCGCGGGCGCACTCGACAGTGCATCGAGGGATCCGACCTGGCGCAACGCCGTAGAAATGCCCGGATCCGCCGCCGCAGTAGAATTTTGATGAATAATCCGGGCTGGACTCCACAAGCGGCTTGACGTTTTCATTGGCGGGGGCATTGCAAGCCGAAACAAGCGAGCTCATAACAAAAAAGGTTGAACCCTCGTCCTGGTCTGCAGGCTCGTAAGTGAACGCCGATTCCACGGCGCAGTCTGCGAACACATCTCAAACCGGCGAAAGAAACGGGATGCGCCGGTTGCCAAAATGTGAAGCTATTTTTGTGCAAGCCCTAAGTGAATGCTCTGCCGGCAGATGCCTGTTCAGCCATTTCGCGAATCCGGCGCAGGTCGAGCTTTCCGGCGCCGAGACAGGGAAAGGATTCCACTCGAAAGAAACGATCCGCTCGCGGCTTCCACAAATTCGGAAGATCGCACCTGGAAAATTTTTTGAGACAGCTCCCCAACTGTTCATCGTCGAAAGTGTGCAGCACGATGAGCTGTTCGCCTTTGTTCGCGTCCGCCACTCCCGTAACGACAAAGGCCTGTTCCGTCGCTCCGGCCGCCTCATGCAATAATTCCTCAATTTTGCCGTGAGCCACCATTTCCCCGCCTATCTTGCTGAACCGGCTCAGACGATCGGTGATCTGAAGGAATCCATCCTCATCCATCGAAGCAATGTCCCCGGTGACGTACCATTTGCTTTGGACTTGCGGCGCAGACGAGGGGTCATCGACGCTGTCGGACGAGAGCGATTCCGCTGTCTTCGCCGAGAGGCCCAGATATCCCTGCATCACATTCGGCCCTTGTACGAGCATCAGGCCCGGCTGGCCGGGCGGCAGCGGCGCCCTGGTTTCCGGGTCCACGATCCGCACCGTTACTCCTGGAAGGGGAAGGCCAATCTTGCCGCGCTTTGCACCGACCTGCCGGTATCCCGCCGCTCGAAAATCGGGCGTATTCATTGCCACGACCGGCGAGCACTCCGTGCAGCCGTATCCTTCCAACGGATGCAGCCCAAATCGTTCTTCGAATGCAGAGGCCAGACGCTCCGGCAATTTCTCGGCGCCTGTCAGAGCGAGGCGCAGACTTCCAAACTGCTCGGGCGTGCAGCTTCGCATATAAACCTGGAGAAGAGTCGGGGTTGCCAACAGGATTGTTACGCTAAAATCACGCACCAGCCGGCCAATGGTTTTCCCATCAAGCGGATTTGAATGATATACCACGCCCAATCCGGCGATCGCCGGCAGCCACAGAGTCACGGTGAATCCGAAAGAATGGAAGAATGGGAGTATGCCGAGCAAGCGTTCGCGTTGGCTCCATTCGAAAACCTGTTCGACCTGCTGGATGTTCGATCGAATATTGTAGTGGCTGAGCATCACTCCCTTCGGATCGCCAGTGCTCCCGCTGGAGAATATCACGGTGGCCAATCCATCCTGGGCTATTTTGGAGTCGCAGCCAAGCGCGCGTTCCAGCGTTCGCGCAGGAAGCAGCCAGGCCATGAAAGCAGCGGTCAGCCGTTCAAAGATGGAAGGGGGCCGGCCTTTTCCAGCTACATCCTCAAGACAGATCGTTTCGCATGGAATCCGGATTTTAATTTTTTCAAGAAACGCTTTGGAAGTGATCACTTTGCGGATGCCGCACTGGTTGATGCAGGAAGCCATCGCATGATCGGAAAGCGTGTAATTGAGGTTTACAGGCGGTATTCCCGAAAGCATCGCCGCGTAGTTCACAAACGCGCCTTCCGTCGATGGCGGCAGCAGGATGCCTGCCATCTTCTGATCCGACCATGCATAACGCAATCTCCTGGCCAGGAATATCGAACGGATCAACACCGAAATGGACCGCACTTTCGGATTCTGCGCATCCGCCATGGCAAATCGAAAAGGATGCCTTCGGGCCATTCTTATCAGCGCCCGGTGAAGCGGGCGCATGCGCTTTTTGCGGTCCTGCCATGCCGCTGCCAGGAGTTCCTGCACGGTCTGCCGAACTTGAAACGGTCTTGCCGAAGGCGGCAGAGGATGGCCGTAATTTACAGTGACGGGATAGGGCAGGCGAATTGGAATCTTCCAAAAGAAACGTCCCTTCCTGAAACTGAAAATGCTGCCCCACACGCCATCCAGCGCGACAGGAATGATGGGAGCGTTCACGTCCTTCATGATTCGTTCGAAGCCGCGCCGGAATGGCAGCAGTTGGCCGATGCGGGTTATCTGGCCTTCCGCGAAAATACAGACGACGTCTCCTGCGCGAATGGCCTCGCTCGCGGTTCTCAACGATTGGATCATTTCGCGCGGACGAAGCCCGGAAGAAATGGGAATGACGCCAAGAATGCGCGCAAACGGCTTGATATACGGCAATTCATAAATATCCTTAAACATGATGAACCGCACTTGCCGGTCGGTCGAAGCCAAAAGAAGCATGGCATCGACAAAGGAGACGTGGTTGCAAACGAAAAGAGCCCCGCCTTTCTCCGGAATGTTGTCGCGGCCCAGAATGTGAATCCGATAAAGGGTCCGAGTCAAAACCCACAAAACAAAACGAAGCAATGAGTCGGGCAGCAGAATGACTATATAGGCCAACGATGCCAAGGCAAGCACGCCGCCGAAAGCAAAAATTTGGCCGGGCGACAGTCGGGCGCCCTCTGCCAGAAGGCAATGCATGCCCGACGCCAAAAATACGCCGACAAAGGATAGAAGATTTGCGGCAGCCAGCACTTCTCCCTTTTTAGACTTGTCAGGCCGGTGTTGCAGCAAAGCGCATATGGGCACGATAAAAAATCCGCCGGCAAATCCCAGAAATGCCAGCCGCAACATGGCTGCCCAAAGGGATAATCCTGGTGTGGCGAGCAGGAAAGAAGCAATGGATAGGCCGGCGGCGCCGAGCGGTACAAGACCATATTCAATTTTGCCGCCGGACAGATAGCCCGCCATGACGCTTCCCAGTCCAATGCCGACCGCCAGCGCCGCGTTCAACCAGCCGATTTGAGCTTCGCGGACCTTCAAAACATCCGCGCCAAAGAAAAACACATTCAGGAGCGTCAATGCGCCGAGAAAATTGAAGTAAGTATTGCCTGCCGCCGCCAGGATGAGCGGACGGTCTTTGCGCCAGGAGCGTATCTGGCGAAACAGATCTTTCAGGAAATTAGCCTGAAATTTCCTTTTCGGATCCGCCGCCGGAACTCGGGTAATGCTCAAGCTGATCCCGAAACCGAAAACCGCGAGAACGATGAGGATTGAGCCGGACCAGACATGATGCCCACGGAAATGTTCCGCCATGATTCCGGCGGCGACAGTGCCCAGGATGATAGCAGTGAATGTGCCAAGCTCCAGGAGGCCATTCCCCCAGGATAATTTTCTTTCGGGCAGCAACTCAGGCAGGAGCCCGTATTTGGACGGCCCAAAGAACGCGCTGTGAACGCCCATCAGGAATACACAGCAGAGCAGAACCGGCATGCGCTCCCAGATCAACCCCATGAGAGCAATCAGCATTACCAGTATTTCAAAAACCTTTACGCCAACGCTGATCGTGCGTTTGCTGAAACGGTCGGCGAAAAAACCTCCAGCCATGGAGAACAATATGAATGGCAGAGAAAAAAGCGCGCCCACCAATTCGCCGATCCGATGCTTTTCAGCCAGGCTCAGGTTCATCGCGACCAGCATGAAAATGACCAGATTCTTCAGTACATTGTCGCTGAAAGCTCCCTGGAATTGAGTGACAAACAGGCTCCGGAATCCTCGGAGCGATTCCTGCGCCGTGTTGGGTCCCGATTCATTCATATTCGCGCGTTCGAGCGTCATGGCAGCTCCCGTATAGATTCGATATATTTCATTGTTCCTGCCGAGATATGCGTTTTTGGGAGATGCCGATTGCAGTCAAAGATTGCTTTGAGGCGCCCGTTGCCCCGGATTATTCATGAAAGTTTGTAGCGACGGGGCGGGGGCGGGCAGGGGCACAAGGCGCGCGACGGGACGATTCCGCAGTCGCAGTCGACAGTACGTAGGGAAATCCTGCGAACGCAACGAGGACATGCCCGGATCCGCCGCCGCAGTAGAAGCTTCATGAATAATCCGGGTTAAGCGCTTCCACGATTCATCTCAATATAGGATGCAATTTCCATTATCCATCTCAGAACCCATAATTGGATTAGAGGAATCCTGCCGCTCGGAAGAGCTGGTTGTCCAAGTCCCGTTCGAGGACATTGCGCCCCAATGCCAATTGCGAACTCCAAATGTTTGGATTGGTCGCCTGACGGCGACGCCTTCGCAATCAGCATTTCCTTCCTGACGCCCATAATACTTTTGGGAATTCAGGCTTTTAAATGGATATAAACTTGGGGGCCAGCCCCCCAATCC
>CAZXSV010000134.1:0-6174 GCA_964642735.1 uncultured Acidobacteriota bacterium | reverse complement strand
TGACGTAACATCAGCTATTGATAGAGCCGCCACAAAGAACCTTGTACATTATGTCCCCCGGTTTTCTTACCGTTTCGGCAAAGTTTTTTTCGCGGCCGGCGACTGCTTTTTGGTGTCGTAGAGTTTATAGAATTCCGGACAGCTTTTCTCCGTGAGCACCCTCTTGCTGAGGTCCTTCCCCTTCAGACCGGCATAATCCGCGCCGTATCGGTACGCCCGGTGGATCATGTTAAACGCCATTCCGCCGCCGCCAAGGTAGCAGCTGACGTCATTCTGCCCCGTGAACGGACTCACATAATCCCAGACCACCTGCTTATCCTGGGTCACTTCAAAGAGGTGCCCGCTGTTGGAGGAGGTAATGAAGGTGTTCCCGTTGGGGAGCCGCTGCGCCCCGCCCTGTCGTGCCGTATAGAAACTGTTAGAGCTGGAAGCCGTATACTGCCATTCGATGTTTCCGGTTCTTGCATCCACTTCGACTGCGGCGGACCGGTTCCCTTCCGGACGTTCCGATCCGTTGTCGAACACCAGGAATCGGTTTCTCCCGAGATGGGTCGCATTGTGGCTGCCGAAAACCTTCTGATCGCCGTTGTTCATCCAGGAAGGAGGTTCGCCCTGGCCGTAGGCGCTCGGATTGCCCCAGCGATAAACCATCTTGCCTGTCTTGTGGTCAATCAAGTAGAACTCGCTGAAATTCCGCGAGTTGAGAAGCACGTAGTCGGAATCTGGCATATACTCCACGGCATTGAAGTGTGTCCAGTCGAAAAAGGATCCCATGGGATCCGGAATCATATAATTGATGTTGAACTGGTAGGGCCCTGTTCCCACATGATCCCAGACGTGCCATTCCCAAATGGTTTTCCCCGCCGGATCCACCTCGCGCACGAAGTCGACCCAGAAATCGTTCTGAACCTTTCCACTTAATGCAGGGCCGGTCACTGAAATCTTCTTGGGATCCCGTCCTTTTGCGATGAATTCGTCGATGCTCTTTCGCTCCCAAGCCAGTATCAGGGTGTTGCCGTTCGGCATGCGCGCGAAACAGTGATGCTGGATTTCATTAGGCCCCAACAGCTTGTATTCCCATACGACCTTGCCGTCCCAGTTAATCTCTTGAACGATGCCGCCGGCGCCGCCGAAGGAAGCCGGGGACCCCTGCAGGACGCCGCCTCTCAGCAGATTGCCGTTTTCAAGAAGCATCGCGTAGGCTCCGGGATTGTAATCCGTTTTCCAGGTGTGAACTACATACCCTTCAATGTCCACCAGGTAGACATTTTTGCTTCCCATGGGAGCTACAAGAGTGTAGCCCCCATAGGAATGTTCCTTATCATAGAGCAGAATCCCGGTCGGGCCTACAATGGCCTCGTAGGCGGGCAGCAGTGCTACCCCGAGCAGAATGGCTGCCAGAGCAATTAAAGAAATGCAGGCTTTTAGTTTCATATCCGCATCCTCATTATTAGAATCAGTTTTCAGTGGTCAGTGATCAGTAGCCAGTAGCGGGCTGCAGGCAGAATATTGTCGACTGGCTACTGGATCCTGATTCTATACTGTGTTCTCCGAATTTGAATCGATTTATTGCGGAGTTTTTCTTTCCACGGCATCCGGGACCGGAACCCGCATCATGCCGACGTCGCCAAAATCGAGGGAGAAAGCTACCGGCTTCGCGAAAGCGAACTGGAATCTGCGGCACGAAGGAAAAAGAAATGACTAATAGAAATCCGGAGCAAGCCCCTGATGTATATGCCGAGGCCGTCATGAAGCTTTATTTGCATCTCCCGGAAACGCCCTTGAAACCCAGCTCAAACGACAGGCAAACGGCCGCAAATCTCCATGCGCGTGGAATCAATCTCGCCGCAGTCGAATCCGCGCTGTTGCTTGCCTCTGTTCGCAGACTCTCCAGATCCCCCGACATGCCGCCGCTCTCGCCCATACGCTCGTTGGCATATTTTCTCCCGGTTATTGAGGAGATCCTTTTCAATCCTGTCCCGGATCATTACCTGGGGTATTTACGGGAAAAAGTGGAGTCGCTGGGCAGCAGGGAAAAAGCCATCAGGCGGTGCTGACCGGCCGATGTTCATAAACTACGTTTTTACATGATCGGCAACACCATTCCCTGCTGCCGATACTAATGTCTGAAGATCCACGGATATTCGGCCAAGCTGACTTGAAATATTGCCCAAAGCAGAAACAAGCTCTCGAAGGTGTGCCAGCTCCGCGTCTTTCGCGGTCACCAGCTTGGTCCCAAGTTCGCGGATAGCAAGAACGATATCCTCACTGGGCTCAAATTGCCTAAGCAACCTGTGGCCGTATTCAGTCAGTTCGATGGCTGCAGCCATTTCAATAATCACGCCTTCATCCAGCAACTCCCGGAAGGCAAGACGTTTTGCCTCACGGCGGGTTGGGTCTCCATCGAAATCTATATTGTGAAGGAACTCAGGCAACGGATATAGGCCGCCAGGCTTCAAATTTCTCTTTATGATTAAATCCAGGATCAGCTGTCGTTCAGAATTCATTCGAGTTTACTCCCATGATTAACATGATTCGTTCTATCGCTCTCCGATTGATCTGCTTTTAAGTTACCTGTATTTACATATTTCCGGCAACCCGGCAAAGAGTATTGACGAGCTGCATTTGTTCGACGGTTTGGCAGGGAATCTCCAGGAGGCGCGGGCTTGCCACCACAACGGCAAGGCACCGCGCGCGGGAGATCGCCACGTTCAAGCGGTTCTTGCTGTAAAGAAATTCGATGTCCCGAGGCAGATCTTCTGCGCTCGAGGTCACCATCGAGATGAGCACAACCTCCGCTTCCTGCCCCTGGAACTTGTCCACTGTGCCGACACGCGCGCCGGGCGGCAAAATAGACTTTAGATAATTCACCTGAACGTTGTACGGGGTTACCACGAGGATGTCCCCAAGGCCAAACGGGTGCTCACTTCCTTCCCGGTCGCTGTAGCGCTGCTTAAGGAGGTTCTCGAAAATTTCTTTGAGAACTCGCCCCTCCTCTTCACTCTTCTGCGAACAGCCATTGTGCTCGACTCTCACAAATCGAATCCCGGCAGCGGTCAGCGCCGGGTGGGCATCCCCGCCCAAAAGAACACAGCGGTTCTGGTTTCCCGGCTCCGGGTGCAAACGCCCGTCATAAACTACGTTCGAAATAAACCGACAGACATCGGCGTGCATTCGCCACGTCGTAGGCAAAAATATTCCCCGCTCGGGAGCTATGGTAGCCGCGCCTTCCAAAAGATAGTCGAGGACTGACAGCCCGGATTCGCCCGGATGCACCCCCTGGATAGGCTGGGCTAATTGCATCTGGTCGCCAACCAGGACGATATTCCGGGCGCTCAACCCCATAGCAACCAGGTTTGCCAACGACACCTGACCTGCCTCGTCGATGAACAGGTAGTCGAGTTCCTGATCGAATTCCTCACGTGCAAAGAGCCAGACCGTACCCGCAATCAAGCTGCAGCTCAGATCGACTTCCTTGTTGTCTGTCACATCCCGGATGAAGCGGCCGTTGAAAAAGGTCTCCTCATTTTCAGTGCTCTTTTTTATTCCCCGAAAGCCGAATCGGACTTCCCCCGCGCGTTTCTCGATTGCGGCGAGAAGATTGTTGATCGCCTTGTGGGAGTTTGCAGCCACTCCGACCTTCTTCCCCGTCCGCAGCAATTCAATGATGACGTGGGAGGAGGTGTGGGTCTTGCCGGAACCTGGAGGCCCCTGAATGAACAGGTGGCTCTCCTTCATGCTTCTGACGGCCCGGATTGTTTCTTCGAGCACGTTATCCGGATTTTGAATAATGGGCGAACCATGGACATATCCCGCAATTTCCGGCACATCACGCCTCAACAATGACCGAATTGCCGGGTAGCGGCTTGAACCGGAAACCATCTCGCCCGCAAATCTATACACCGCCTCCGTCAGAACTTTGCTTTTGATCGGGCCAGCCGGGATTATAGAGAAGCTGTCAGGCAGGCCGCTATTCTTCGCGGCGTGCTTTATCTGAACCTTCCTGTTATCACCATCGACGGAGAAAACAGTTCCGGCAGATTCGAGATTGTCTGAGATCAGACAATTGTCTCCAGCCTGGAATTTATAGTCCTGGGAAGGAAAATCATATGTATAAACAATGGACCGCTTCTCCGGAAATGGTCTGACGCTCCGGTCCATCCGCAGGCCACCCAGGCATTCCGCATCGTCGAGCAGCTCTTCCTCGGATTTACCCTGCCGGTCAAACATTGCCCACCACTGCGGCTTTTCCTCCCTTCGGTGGAACTCCAGCAATTGTGCTGTCACCCGGCGAACTCGCATTTCCTTCTCAGGAACAGTCTTAAGCAGATTCCGCTCGAGGGTCGAACGCCTGAGTTCAGCTTCCTGCCGGGCCTGAGTCTTCCCCTCATCCGGCTTTTCGGCCGCTTCAAACCAGGGCACACCGGACGGGCGCAGCTTCAGAAGCCAGTCCCGCAAAAGCGCGGTCGACCGGCAGTCGAACTCGTTGTACTGCGCTATCTCCTGCAGCAAATTGTCGTCGGGGGTATCGCGCCATTTCTCGTAAACGACGATACTGTCGCCCGCGGTCTTCACTTCCCCGCTCCGGCCTTCCACGTAAAACACTTCCATGTTCTTGAGCGAGTACCGGGCTTCCGACACGCGCAACCCTTCGCGAACCACCTTGTACAGGTCTACGAGCCTGCGGTATCGCAGGAGATCGTCGACAAAGTCCTCCCGCGTACCATGCCCCGATGCCAGCCGCTTGATTGCCGTCTCCTCGTAGTGGTTGTAGTGATATATGTGCGCCCCCGGGTGAAGCCGCAGATGATCGGCGATGAAATCCATCAGTCGCTCGAACGCAGCGCGTTCCGCATCGTGGTCATGGCCCCAGAATGGCGTGAAGACCGGGGTCCCGGAATCGACGAAGTAGAGCCCCATCAGGTACTCCAGACCATCCGGGTAGAGCGGATCCCCCTCGAAATCGAGGAACAGGTCGCCTGGATCCGGCCTCGGCAGACGTGCGAAGCCGCGGCCTTCCTGCACTGGAAGAATCTCGAATCTGTTTTCGCCTGTATCCCGCTTGTGCGTTTGCAGTGCGGCCTGCGAGCGCAAACGGACGAAGGTTTCCTTTGAAAGCTTGGGAATTTCCGAATCCTGGGGCAGTTTGGACAGTTCCCGGACGGTTGAAATTCCAGCTGCCTGGAGCTTCTCGACCTGCGTGCGCTGGATACTGGCGACCAGGCTGAGGTGGTCGTCCTTCTCCCACCGGTCTGCGCACAGGTCCCGCCACCGGCAGCGCTCGCAGGCGCGGCAAGGTTCGGGATAGGACTCCGGGTGAGGCCTTGAAACGAAATCCTCAAAACGCCGGCGGGCAACCCGGAAATAATGCGCAAAATCGCTAAATCTGAATGCGGCTTCGCTGTTGTCGCCCAGAATCAGGTACATGGATGCCGGGGGGAAGCCCTGTGCTGCAGTCAGGAGTTCTGTGTACACGCAGATCTGAATTATGTGCGCGGGAGCGGCCGTGCGGGAGAGCTTGGTGTCGAGCGCCTCGTAAACCGGGCGATCCGCTCCGGCGACCTCCTTCCGCCTGAGAAAATCCGCATACCCGTGCCACTTCCCGGAATGCAGCGCGGCCTGGTAGATGATATCCGCGCCGCTTGCCAAAGCCTCGCGGGTGGCTTCGACCCGCTCACGCAGCGGTTGCTTATCCTGGATCTCAACTACAGACATTCCCTGCTGCCTGAAAATGTCGAGCCGCTTGTGCTCGTGCTCAAACCCCTTCTCTCTCAGCAAATGGATCTGCCCGTCGTCTTCGGATCTTGGGAGCGGCTCCTTCAGATCGCAAAGATCCAGGTACGTGGCGTGGGAGCAGGCAAGGAAGCGATCCAGGTCGTGCGCGGCAAAGAGAATGTCCCCGTTCAGCTTTCGCATTTATTGTCGGCTCCCTTGAATTGCCTGAAAGTTTCTTTGATTTGAGGCTGATATCTTCCTACATTCGGCGCCTCAAAAGCTACTGCAGCGAGGATATCCCGCGCTTGCGCTGCACCAGCTCGTGGCATTTATGCAGCTGGGCCGCGAAGTCCGGCATCCCGGCAATAATCCCCCTGTGGCGGAAAAAGAGTTCGTCAAGAAGAGCCAACGCGCGGGAATCCGAGGGACACAACCTGGTCGCCAGAACAAGACTTTTAA
>CAZXSV010000133.1:0-6256 GCA_964642735.1 uncultured Acidobacteriota bacterium | reverse complement strand
TGAAATCATAAAACTTTTTGAAGCGGCATACTAATATTTTGGCTGGGATCGATGCGCTCCTCGCCTTCTTTCACAGCTCATGTTTTGACCCGCATGACTGGTGAAAGTTTGCAGCGAGACAAGCAAGCGCCGGCGCTATCGGGATGCGGGCTAAAAACGGTATCGCATCGTGCTGTAGACGATATGAGCCCGATAATCGGGAAAAGCGTAGATGCCGCTCAGATAGCTGGTCGTCGTTCCCGATCCTATCGCGTAGACGTATCCCGCGAACTGATCGTCTCCGTAGTCATATTTTTCATAAGAATACCCCAGCGTCAGTTCGACATGGCCGGCGAGCAAATAGACCGCACGCGGAGTGATGGTCAATCGCCGCGTGTTGTCGTAGGAATGGATCGGGAACAAAGAGGCTGCAGGCGCGCCGCTGTCAAGAGTCTGCGACTGAAAATCCACCGCGCCGTCCGTTTCGGAGAGAGAAGCGGCGCCCTTGAAGGCGAGCTTTTCCGTCGCCTGCCAGTCGGCGCCCAACTCCGCCACCCAGTTTTTGTCCCGCAACTTCGACGACCAGTTGAACGCCGTTGCCGTGGCCGCGACGTTCGGGTCGAAACAATTAGGCGAAGAGGTCGGACACGAACCGGCATTGACGGTTCGATGGTACGAATCGTAATTGATGAATTCGATATCGCCAAAAAGGACGATCTGGAATTTTGCAGGATCTCCATAGGCGACGCTGGCATACAATTCTTTTCGGGAGTCCTTCGTGCGGCCCAATTTCAGGTCCCGATAATTGTTCTTCTTAAAATACGCTTCAAATCCGAAATCCAGGAGCCGCCAGGGCGCCCAATCGGCATAGGCTTTGAGAATGTGCTGATTCAGATTGGCGACATCGAACGCGCGATTGGATCTCTCCAGATAAAACGGAGAATTCGCGTCAAAACCCGCATGATCGGTCAAAAAATCGGATCGTCGTTGCAGGTGCTGGTAGCGGACGCGCGCGGTCAACGTGGAAAGCGAAGTGTTCGCGTACTGCACAAACGCTTTTTTCTCGCGAGTGCGCTCCGCGTCGAACCGGTCTCGTTGCATGTCCAGATAATCGAACCCGGCGCTCACGCGGTTTTCCCGGGTGATTTTGTAGAAAGATTCAATCCCGGGATTTTGTTTGGAGTAGCCGTAGCGGTCGCTGCGGCAATAGACGTTAATGTTGGCCGCCGAAGTCGTTCCTTCGGCAAAGCATGCCAATCCGGAAGTTAAAGTCCGGAATTCAATCGGAGTCGAGCCGTTATGACGCCGGTAAAACTTGTAATAGGCGCGCGCATCGAGGCCTTTCAAAGGCTCCGAGGCAAAAGAAAACTGCACCGTTTCGTTTTCCGCTTTTCCCTTGAACCGCGAAGCGCTTGGATTGGTGGCAGTGAGTCCGACGGATCCGGAGGTGTTGAGCACCGAACCGATCATGTCTGCGCCGTCCGTGACCTGGCTATAGGTCGCCCGTCCGGAAAAAGTCGAATTCCAGGGCAGGTTCCGCAGCACTCCGTTGATCCCGATGCGGGTATAGTCGTTGCTGGGCGCAAAAGTGGCCGTATCCATGCCAAAGCCAAAGAAGGGATTCTGGAAGTTCAGAAGCATGTTGGCGTTGAGGAAGGAGCTTTGAGTCCAATTCAGGGATATATGGCCTCGCGGCGTCTGATAGCCGCTCTCGACTATGGTGTTTCGGGTATTCCAATCAACCGGATAGGGAAGATCGACAAATCCGTTTCCAGGGCTCGTGCCCAGCGCAGCTGCATCCGCTTTGTTGACGCCTTCCAGAGACACATCGCTGATTTCAGTCCGGACGTACCACGGCGAATCGCCGGTGTACTCAAACTCCCCGGCGATGGCGCGTCGATCGGTTTTAAATTTAAACGAGTCCCATGGAGGGACGTTGGAGTCTCTCAGTGCAGCGGCATTGGTTGAAAAAAGCATAAGGTTGGATGAACCGGCGCCGACATAGGGAGTGCGCGCGCCGTCGGGTCCAAACCCGAAGCCATGCGTCATCCAGTCCGCTGTGATGCGGAATTTGAAATGGCCGTAAACTCCTCCTCGCAGGTTGAATAACATGTCTTCACGGCCCAGGTTTTCCCCGAATGCTTCGAAATGAAATTTCTCTCCGTGCCCGCGGAGATCCAAAACGCCCAACAATCCGTCGGACAGGTCGCGATATTCTCTCAGCTTGGAAGAGTCTCTGGAATCCTCGCGGGCCGCTATGCCGCCAATTCCCGCTCCGCCGGACCATTTAAAATCCTTTGGCTCTGCGAGAGCGGCATTGATCAGGGCAAATAGACTCGGAATGAGAACAGATAGAATGCGTATTTTCATGTCGGTCCCCTATCGAGTGAGGTATTTGCCGCGGGTTGCAGGAGCGTTGCTGCCATGGATCGCGTTATGGCAATTCAGACATGCACGGGCGACAAACCGGGTGTTGGGCGTTGTGGTTGATGAACCTGGAACTCGCACGAATCCCTGGTCGCCGCTGTAGGCGGTCCCGGGATGGCGCGACCAGTCATGGCAGTCCTGACAAAGATTGGGGACTTTTTCGTTCAGCAGCTTGGTGTGCGAAGAGCCGTGGGGCGAGTGGCAGGAAAGGCAATTTTCCTCCACCGCGGGATGTTGAAAAAGAAACGGGCCGCGCTTGTCCGAATGACAGCTCCAGCACTGCGCGTTCACCGTTTCCTGTTTCACCATCGCGTGACTCTCGGCTCCATGCGGATTGTGGCAGCTCGAACAGGCAACCTTGCCTTCCAAGATCGGGTGGCGGGAAGGCTTGTTGATCTGCACCCGCACCTGCTTGTGACACCGATTGCAGGTTTCATATTCCAGCAGCCGCTCGCCGGCGACAAACGGGCGGACTGTGAGCTCCTGTTTTGTGAACGCAACGCCGGCCCCCCGCGGCGCCGGAGCATGAACCGCATGGCAGTCGTTGCAGCGCACAGAGTTGCGGGCGTGCCGGCCGGATTCCCAAAACGCAAGATGCCGGTTTCCGCCGTGGCAGTTCATGCAAGCCCTGGTCTGTTCCTCCGCTTGCGCTTGGCCTTGGGTGAAGCGTATAGGATGAGGATTCTTCGCAGGATTGCTCGCATGCTCCGGATTTGTTCCATGGCAGCCCGAACAAGCTTTATCTCCCCCGAACGGAGAGCGAGGATCGATTTTAGCTCCATGCTTGCCTTCCATGATGCTCGCCTCTTTCTTATGGCAGGCAAGGCAAGTCAGGGGATCGGTTTGAGCAGACGCTGTGGACGCCCCGAAAAAAAACAAAAGGACAGACACAGATATGCAGCAGCGAAAGCATGAAGGTTTGGCCATCAGATTCCCCTTTATTCTGACCCGGACTGTTCATGAAGGTTCGCAACGAGCGGCGCTGACGGGCTTGGACACAAAACTAATCCGGCAGCTTGCCATCCGGCGCGACTCGAGATCGACGATGGGGCGTTCGACAGTGCGTCGAGCGCTTGATGGAGCCCAAGCGCCGAAGACATGTTCGGATCCGCCGCACCAGCAGAGCTTCAAGAATAATCCGGTTTCATGGACTGTGAATACAATATAGACGGCGGCTTTGGCCTATTCAAGTGCATGAATATTTTTTTTTAAAAGCCTTATCATATTAACTATTTTTAAGAAATCCCATAAGCTGCGCCGGATGGCTGTGAGGGGTGTACAGTTTTCGAATGCGGGCCTTTTCCAATGAGCCCTTCATGCCCTGATCGGCGATCGGGCCAATGTCGCTTGCTTGTTTTCTTTTTGCCCTGAGGGGCGATACATGGCCTGCCACGAAGCGGATGGAGTCTGGGATTTCGCCGCACTGCACGATTCCCTGCGGAAGACATAAAAGCGACGCCATGCAGTCTACCGGTGGCAGGCCGTGCAACTCTCCACCGGACGCCCCGCATGGTCCGCCGGAAAAGGTTTCACCTTCCCGATGTCGTGGCAGTTCAGGCAGTCCGTGTAAGGCGCCTTGTCCGTAGGATGTGGAGCCGGCCTGGGGCCGGCGCTCTTCGCCGCCGCCTTTTGCTCTGTTTCTTCCTGTTCCGCAGCTTTTTCCCCGGGCTTTGGCAGCGGGCCCGTTTTGTGACAGATGAGGCACGAATCCACGGGCCTCCCTTCGTGGTTGGAAGGGATGGGCTTCATGCCGGACGCGCCGTGGCAGCCAAAGCATTTCTCCTGCCCGGCCACCGGGTGAGGAATGCGGGAGGCGGATACGATCGAAGGTTTGGTCGACGCACGCAGAGAGGAAGAGGCGGGGCTATAGATTTGCGCTGGAGATTCCGAAACAGGCAGCGTCGAAATGGCAGTCGTTTCCGCCGTGGCGGCCCAATAAATCCCGCCCGATCCGAGTGCGGCAAAAGCCGCCGCCACCGGTATGAAAATGAGCCGCCGCCGGCGCATTTCCGCTGGTAAAGGCGCAGGATTTGCCTTTCCGGCCGACAGTTCGCTCCATTCCGCGCCGTGTTCCTCCTCCATTTGAAGTCGGGTCATTCTCCCGGTAAACATGCTTTTGTTGAACATCTTGATGTGGACGTTGTAGAAATGCCAGACGACAATCGCCAAAACAGCCAGGACAGCTTCCCCTCCATGCGCCGCTTTCGCCGCCGGAATAAACTGACCGGGCAGGAATAAAGTGGCGATGAGCGGATTCCAGAGCATAAACCCCGTCGCCAGCATAATCAGGCCTCCCCATATCAGAGCCCAGTATTCCAGTTTTTCGGCGAAGTTATACCGCGGCATTGGGGACGGTTCCTGGCGCAAAAACAAACTATATCCGAGGGAATGCAGCCCGTCTCTGAAATCCCCGGGATACGGCAGCATCGTCATTTCAAGACGACGCACATAATACTTGTAGGCGAGCACAATGAAGTGATAGACAGTCAACAGTGCGAAGACTATGGCGGCGGCGCGGTGAATCTTCCGCGTCGGCTCGATCCCTCCCATCAGGCTGATCAATTTTTCCGAAAACGGATTCATGGCGAATTTCTGCACCAGCCCCGTCAGGCTCAGCACAGTAAAAGAAACCGAAAGGATAAAATGCTCGATGCGTTGCGCCACGCTGAATCTCAGGGGAACCTGAAGGTCGTCCTGAATCTCATTCTTCTCTTCGGTCATACGGTCAACCTTTCCCTGCAATCACCCGCGCTTGCTGCGGAAGCGGCGGATGAGGCGGCTGCAGGCGTCGATGAGAACAAACAGGACCATGGCGCCGATGGTGATCGGGATGAGGAACCGGTAAAAAACGTTCACCCAATACACCAGAGGATAGCGGTCTTTCGTCGGCGGAAAATGGCCGACCCAACTGTCCGGGAAGTTGGCGGTGGCTTCCGGATGGCACTTGCGGCATGCGTTCACGAGATTTTCTTTGATGACGATGGAATTGGCATCCGTGTTTTTTGGGATGTCGTGAATCCCGTGACAGTCCGTGCAAACGGCAGCGTTGATGCGTTGTTCCGGATGCTGTTTGTCGAACAGAGTCACGGTCAGCCCGTGGAAGTCCGCGACATAAGTGTTAAAAACGTCGGCGGATATGCCGTACTTGCGCATCAGCTTTTTATTTGTATGGCACTTGGCGCAGATCTTCGGGGATTTCAGCCGGAATGCCTGAGTCGCCGGGTCCTCCTGTCGGTGGGCGCCATGGCAATCCGAGCACGCCGGCACATCGGGGTTGTCGATTTCAAGCAGCGACCGGCCGTGCGCGCTCCCGATGTATTGCCCGTAAATATCCGCATGGCATCTTCCACAATTGGTGGAGATCCGGTACCGCGGCGATTCGGGCTTTTGCACCGAATGGCTTCCGTGGCAGTCCGTGCAGACCGCCGAATTCCTGTTTCCGCCCGCAAGCGCGCGCGCGTGGCCGCTGTCCAGTTCAAGTTTCGCCTGCTTTGCGTGGCATGTCTCGCATTGCTTGCTGTTTTCCAGCTGAAACTCGCGATAGTCTTTCGCCGTCTTTTGCGGGTGGGGAAATTTTGAAATGCCGCGGTGGCACGCAACACAGCGCTCCGCCCGATGGACGGAAGATTTCAACGATCTATAGTCAATTGTCAGCGGCAGCGCTTCGAGACTGTGAAATTGAGCGCTCAATCCCGGAGTCGTGTGACACCCGACGCAGCTGGCGTCAGTCTCTTCTGCCGGGTAAGCCGCTCCCGCCATCGCGCCGGCCATCCCGATGGAAACGGCTGCGGCGACAAATCCCGGGAATAATCGGAAGACCATAAAAGCGAGCGCCATAGAGTCCTCTAGC
>CAZXSV010000132.1:0-6457 GCA_964642735.1 uncultured Acidobacteriota bacterium | reverse complement strand
GGTCGCGCTCCGCTTGCCCGGAATGACAGCGGATATGTCGGTTCGTTTCGGCACTAAAAAACCTCCTTAAGATATGGTCGCCTGCCAATACTCCCGGATTGCGTCAAGGAGCGATGCCACGGTGTTCTCTTTGGGCGCAATCTCCGCGCGTTTGCCGAAAGATTCGGCGGTTTTTGCGGCGATTGGCCCGAGAACGGCCACCCTGGAATTATGAAGAAGCTTTTTACCATATTCTTCCCCCAGAATGGCTATCAGATTTTTAATAGTTGAAGAACTCGTAAACACCAACAGCTCCGGCGCCATGCCCTGCAATCGCCTGACAACGGGCGCCTCCAGATCCTTGAGGACGGTTTTATAGCAAACGACATCGTCCACCAGCGCTCCGGCTTCGGCGAGCGCAAGCGGCAGCGCATCCCTGGCCTCGAAAGCTCTCGGGAGCAGGATGCGTTCGCCGGCCAGGCGCCGAAGCCCTCCGCTATAACGGTCCAGCGCCTGAATGACGCCTTCGGCCACGTAGTGTTCGGGCACAAGATCCACGCTAAACCCGCAGTCGCGCAGAGCTTTCGCCGTGGCCGGCCCGACAGCGCATATTTTTTGCGCGGCTTTTCGGTTTCGGGAAATGCCGAGTTCATCGAGCCGCTTCGTGAAGAAAGCCACTCCGTAAGCGCTGGTGAAAACAATCCAGGAGTATTTCGCCAGCGACAGGATTGCCGCATCCAAAGAGCGTTTGTCGTCGATTTCCCGGGCTTGTATAAGTTCGAGGGGGACGACCTCCCCCCCCAAGGCCTCCAATCCGGAGATCAGCTCAGCCATTTTCTTGGCGCTGCAGGCGACGACGACGGTTTTATTGAGCAGCGGTTTTGAAGCGACAGACATAAGCGTTTCGCCGAAAATTACAATCTGTTGAGGATCTCACGCCCTCCGCGGGCGAGGATGGCGTCCGCCAGCGCGATTGCCGCCCCGTTCGCGCCTTCTACGCCGGTCTGCACGGAATCGCGCAGGACGCGGGATCCGTCCGGCGCAGCGACCATGCCTTCCAGCAAAATGGAATCGTTTGTCTTACAGGCGTGTGCGGCGACGGGCACGTTGCATCCTCCGCCCATTCGCTGAAGGAAAGCGCGTTCGCATAAAACAGCGGCGAAAGACGGTTCGTGATTTAAAGCGGCCGCAATACGCTCCGCTTGCGGATCGTCCCTCCTCGTCTGAACGGCCAACGCGCCCTGACCGGGCGCCGGGAGCATGCGTTGAAAATCGAAAACCTCGGCAATTTCCCGACGCAGACCGAGCCTGTTTAAGCCCGCGCAGGCTAAGATTATGGCGTCGAAAGACCCGTTTTTCAGCTTATTCAGCCGGGTGTCGAGGTTGCCTCGAATATCCGCGACCCGCAGGTCGGAGCGCAAGGCGAGCAACTGGGCTTGTCGGCGCACGCTCCCGGTGCCGATTAATGCATTCGGAGCGAGTTCGGTCCAATTTTTCGCTTTTAGGGATATCAGGGCGTCTCGGGCGTCTTCCCGTTCCGGGACTGCCGCTATTTTGAGTTCTGCAGGCATCCGCGTAGGCAAATCTTTCATGCTATGGACGGCCAAATCGATTTCGCCACTCATCAGGGCGCCCTCGATTTCACGGACAAAAACGCCAATGGCTGAACCAGAACGAATGGAGGCCGACGGATCCCTGTCTGCAGAGGTTTTGATTATTTTCACTGCGATTTCAACGCCCGGGAAACGATTGAAGATGAGGTTCCGGATCCATTCAGTCTGGGCTAAAGCCAGGGCGCTTCCTCGCGTGCCGATCGTGATCATAGTTCAACTCTCAAAAAATTCAGTTTATATGCAAAGGAGGAGGAATCCGAGAGATTTGTTTTGCGCCCCAAGCGACGCGAGCAGGGCGCAATCCGAAGCAGAAAGGGCGCGGGCAGTTCCCCGAAGCCGTTTTTGCATGCCGCACTGGACGAGCAGCCCGGTTTTCAGGGCGGCAGGTCTACTTGGCGTCTTTGGATGGCTTGAGAATCCGGCTGATCAGATCCATGTAGGCGGCATTGTCGGGATCCTGCGAATTCCTGAGTTTCAGCAACAGCGGATGGGCTATCTTTCCCGCGATCCTCGCCAGCATGGATTCAAGCTCTTTTATTTCCTTGGGCTCCTGAGGGCCGGTTTTCTTCAGGTAGCGATGAAGTTCCAGTCTGCAGATTTCCTCGATGCGTCCCTGCACCTGCATCATGACGGGGGCGGCGTCGAAAGATTTGAGCTTGGCGCAAAAAGACTGGACTTCCTGTTCCACGATCTTTTCGGCGGCGGCCGCCGCTTTGACGCGCTCATGAAGATTAGCTTCGACAACCGCTTGCAGGTCGTCGATATCGTAGCAGAAGACATTTTCGATGGCGCCGACTTTAGGATCGACGTTCCGGGGCACTGAAATGTCAATGAAGGCAAGCGGTTCGTTTTTCCGCTCGTGCATAGCCCGTTGAACCATGGCGCAATCGATGAGCGTTTCGGGCGCGCCTGTGGATGTAAAGACAATGTCAGCCCGGGGAATCCATTCGACTAATTTTTCAAAAGGGACGGCGAGAGCCTGAAATCGCGCGGCCAAGTCGCGGGCCGTATCCGGATTCCGGTTGGCAAGATAAAGGCTGCGGACGCCGCTATCGGAAAGATGGCGCAAAGCGGCTTCTCCCATCTTGCCGGCGCCCACAATTAAAACGCTTTTTTTGCCCAGATCGCCGAAAATCTTTCCCACCAGCTCAATTGCGGCGGAGCTGACCGATACGGGATATTCGCCGATGTTTGTTTCGGTGCGCACGCGTTTGGCGACTCGAAAAGCCGATTGCAGCAGGCTGTTGAAGCAAGTCCCGACGCTGCGGGCTTCCACGGCGGCGCTGTAGCAGCTCTTAACCTGCCCCAGTATCTGCGGCTCTCCGAGGATCATCGAGTCGAGCGAGCTGGCGACTCGGAATAAATGGCGCACCGCCTGTTCATCCGCATACTGATAAAGCCGGGGCTTAAGCTGGGGAAGAGGAATTTCGCTGTGCGCTGAGAGGAAAGTTTCAATCGTCCCGACGCCGTCGGCCTGCTCGTCCGTCCTTATCAGTATTTCTACCCGGTTGCAGGTCGAAATAATAATCGCTTCGAGGACGCCGGGCGTCACGGACAAACGCTGCAGTCCTGCTTTGATCTGGTCGCCGTTGAAAGACGCCAACTGCCGGAAATCGAGATCCGCTGTCCGGTGATTCAAACCTGTGAGAACAAATTTAATCATTGCAATCCATGATTCATTGGCGCGGCGGCAAATTCATTGACGATTGAAAACTTGCGACAGGAAACTGAAGCCGGTTTTCAGCTTTCAGCCGCCCGCCTTCAATCGCTTATGCGGCTTTCTTGCCCACTGCTTATAAATATCGGTGCAGTCCCCAATTAATTCCAAAAGTGAACAGGGTCGAAATAAACCCGATAATGCTTATGTAAGCGGCCCGCTTTCCGCTCCACATGGCGGAAAGCCTGTAAAAAAGCAGGACCAGATAAATCGCCCAGGTTATCAGGGCGGCTGTTTCCTTGGGATCCCAATCCCAGAACCGGCCCCAGGCCTGTTGCGCCCAGATAGAGCCGGATACTATGGTCAGGCTCATTGCGACAAACCCGAAGAAAAGAGAGCGTTTCATCAGTTCATCGCAAACCTGGAGCGAGGGCAGGTGGAAGTAAAGAAAACGGAATTTCTTTTCTTTCAGCTCATTTTCCTGAATCAGGTATAAAACTCCGGAGATAAAGGTCAGCAGGAAAGCGGCATAAGCAAGGTAGGCTATGCTGCTGTGGAAATAAACCCATCCGCTCCTCAGACCGGGCGGGATCGAATGGTTTTCTTCCCAGATCAACTGAGAGAATATGGTCAGCAGGGAGACGAGCGGAAGGATAAAAGCGCCGAGCGCGCTGATCCGATACCGCCAGTTGGCGATCATGAATGTCAGAGATATGCACCAGGCGAAAAAACACAGCGATTCCGGAAGATTGGTGATGGGAAAATGACCGCGGCTGAACCCGAGGATTGCAAGAAAAAGCGTGTGGCATAAGAATCCGCAGGCGACCATTCCAAGCGCGATTTTTATAAAAATCGGCCGCTTTTGGTAAAAGCCGAAGATGGAATGCAGCAAGCCGACTGTATAGAGAAAAATCGTTACGGATAAAATCCAGCTCATAGGTTTGCCTAAGAATTGAAAATTCTAACATTTAGGCAAAAGTGCTGGCAAGTGTTGCTTGGCGGGAAGACAAGCTGATATAGTAAAAAGTTTAAGCCGTGTATCCGGCGGCGCGCCCGCGGCCGGAACCTTATGCCGCAAAAGCCAAGGCGATTGAATTTATGGACAGCGGAGAATTTATCAATTCGGAGTCTCCCGAAACCGGGGAAAGCGCAGGCATCACGATACGCCTGGAAGCTTTTGAAGGTCCGCTGGATTTGCTCCTTCATTTGATCAGGAAGGAGGAGATCGACATTCGGGACATACCGATCGCCCGCATTACCGAGCAGTATCTGGAATACATTCAAATCATGAAGGATTTAAATATCAACCTGGCCGGCGAGTGGCTGATGATGGCGGCCACCCTGATTTATATAAAATCCCGCATGCTGGCGCCTCAGGAACAGAAAAGCGAAGACCAGGCCGAAGAGATTGAGGACCCCCGGCAGGAGCTTGTTTACCAGCTGCTGGAGCATCAAAAATTCAAGAACGCCGCGGAGATGCTTTACACCCGTGAAGAAGTCGAAAACGCAGTTTGGAACCGGCCGCCGGCGGATATTCTGGATGACGGGGCGGAAGTCGTCGCCGTAAGCCTGTTCGATCTGTTGCAGGCTTTCCACGAGGTGGTCCTTCGATTCGAAGCCCAGCGCACGATGGAGGTGGCCCAGGAAGAAGTGTCGGTGGAACAGAAGATAATCGACATTCGGAAGCGTTTTTTGGTTCATGACAAACTGCTGTTTTCCGCCTTCTTGGCGGAAGCCGCTTCCAAAAAGCATCTGATCGCGCTTTTTCTCGCATTGCTCGAACTGGTGCGACTGCGGGAAATCTGGCTTTATCAGAAAAAAGCGTTCGAAGAAATTCACATCTCTAAAATAAAGGAATCGGCCTGATTATGGAAAAACAAGAGATGGGGGCCATAATAGAAGCAATTATCTATGTAGCGGAAGATCCTGTGAAACCCGAACAGCTCAGGGAAGTTTTTCCTGAAGAGAGCCGGGAAAACATCGAACAGGCGCTGACGGAACTTGTCGAGGCTTTTAACGGGCGCAACGGGGGCATGCTGATACGGGAAGTCGCCGGCGGCTACCGCATGACAACCCGTCCCGAGCATCACGAACAGATTCGCGCCTATCTGAAAACAAGGCCGAATGCAAAACTTTCGATGGCCGCACTGGAAACTTTGGCCGTGATCGCCTATAAGCAGCCCGTTACGCTGGCTGAGGTTCTGGCGATACGCGGCAAAAAATCCAGCACGGCCCTTCAAACCCTGCTGGAAAAGAAAATGGTGGCCATAGTCGGCCGCAAGCCCGTTGTCGGCCGGCCGATACTTTACGGGACTTCCAAGGAATTCCTGATTCACTTTGGTTTGAACAACCTGAGTGAATTGCCCACTCTCGAGGAGTTTGCTCAAATTGCCGGCGAGCAACTGTGACGATTCATGGATCGCGATCAACGGCTGCAAAAAATAATTGCGGAGGCCGGCCTGGCTTCCCGCCGAAAGGCCGAACTGCTGATTCAGCAAGGGCGGGTGTCGGTCAATGGCAGGATCGTGACCCAGGTCGGCGCCAAAGCCGACGCCGGCTGCGATCACATCAAAGTGGACGGCAAGCTTATTCACGGGCCTTCCCGCAAGCTGTATTTTCTTCTGAACAAACCGCGGCAGGTCATCTCCTCGGTCGACGACCCTCAACGGAGGGTTAAGGTCACGGACCTCATCGACGTCAGCGCGAGAATTTATCCGGTGGGGCGGCTGGATTATAATACGGAAGGATTGATACTCCTGACCAATGACGGCGAATTTGCAAAAATCGCCGGCAGCGCCGGCAAATACATGCCCAAGGTCTACAGAGCCAAAGTCCGTTCGATCCCGGACGAATCCCAGCTGGCCCGGCTGCGGCGGGGGATCCGGCTTAAGGACGGAGAGAAGCTTGCGCCCTGTAAAATAAGAGCGATCAGCGAAAGCAACAACAGCTGGTATGAAGTGACGTTGACTCAAGGAAAAAACCGCCAGATCCGGGATATGTTTGAATCTATCGGGCATCCGGTTCAAAAACTTCGAAGAACGCGAATAGGCTTTCTTACCGATAAAGGGCTGGACGTCGGCTGCTACCGGCGATTGACGCCTGAAGAAGTCAACCGTATCCTGCATCTTGGCGCGCGCTCCGGGCATGACAGGCCCTAAGGGCCTGTCAATGAATAACGTTTGCACTTTGCTGCTGGCCCCCAGACTCG
>CAZXSV010000131.1:0-6503 GCA_964642735.1 uncultured Acidobacteriota bacterium | reverse complement strand
GGGCGCAAGACATGTCTTTCGGGGAGATCAAGCGATGTGGCGGTAGAGCAATCGGCCGGCTGCAGTCAGAAGAAGCTTGGGAAGTCTCGAAAACACCTTAGCTGTCAGGCCGGGATTCAGGCGCGCTGCGTTTCGGCGGAGGGGGTATTCGAAATAGGCGATCGTCTGAGCTTTCGCGCCCCAGCGCTGCTTGAACATCTGAAGCCCGGTTTCCTCGATGTCGCTTCGGCCGAGATCCAGCGTCTGCATGCCGCGCGCGCAGGCGTCCTTGATCGCTTCCCAAAAAATCAGCTGCGTGCCGCCGAGACTGCTGTCGGCTGCGTCCGAGCATCCGTATTTGTAGGTTTCGGTCCGGTTATGTCGCAGCATGAGAATCGCAGCCACGGCGCGCCCCTGAAAACGAGCTACCCGGATTTCCGCCTTTTCTCCCATCGAGGCCATCAGGCACTCGAACCAGCGTTTTGGCTGAGGCGGAAGCCCGTGTTTTTGCCGGGTCGCCACCTGCAGGCGATAAAACTCGTCAATGAATTCCCTGGTGCGGCCCGCTTCGGCGGTCAGCCCTTCTCTGGCGGCACGGCGGATTTTGCGCCGGATGCAGCTTTCGTGGAACTCGCGAAATATTTCGTCGGGCGAGCGGCGCAGGTCGAGCGTGTGAAGAATGAATTTTTGCGATGGAGCGAATTTTGGCAACGGAACAGGTTCAAGAGGCCGCAGTTCGATGTATTTCAACTTCTCGTTTTCTAAAGTTTCGATCAAAGAAGGAAGAATCGCCGCGATTTCTTCTTGCGTCCCGAGCGGCTGGCAGTGATCCGAGAAGGGAAGCGACGTCAGCCGGTTGCCGGTCAGCATGCTGCGCACGCGGCACAGCGGAATGGCGTTGACAAGCGCGGCGCCGGGAGGGCAGGTTGTGATCGCAACCGGTTCGAATCCGTAGGCTCGCCGCAGAGACTGCAGCCATTCTCGCGAGTGGAAGACAGAAGCAGCCGGTCGCCGGGCCGTCAGTTCGGCCCAGCGGGAATCGGTGAGCGGATTAGTCCAATAGATCATAAAGCACATTAAACACCGTAAACACGGAAAACACGGAAAAAAACATGGAAAACACAGAAACACAGAAACACAGAAACACAGAAACACAGAAACACAGAAACACAGAATTTTGGGATAGCGAATGTTCAGTGTATTCAGTGTTTCCAGTTTTTACAGTGTATTCAGTGTTTACAGTGTTTACGTTTTTACAGTGTATTCAGTGTTTCCAGTGTTTCGCGGTAGCGTGCCGGAATCAGGAACTGAAGGCCGGTTTAAGCGCCGGGGCTTTTTGCGATATCGGGACCACCCAGGATTCGTCGACTTCCACCGCAACGGACCGCATCAACAGAGTCACCGAGACTATCAGCCGGCACTTTCCCCTGAACGCCGTGAGGATGCCTTCGGCGCCGGCGAGCGGGCCCACCTCGATGCGCACGCGCTGGCCTACGTTCATGTAAGAGTGGGGCTCCGTCCGCAATCCGGAAAGAACAATGGATTGAAGCGTCTCGATTTCGCTTTCTTCAATCGGATGCGGAGTTTTCCCGATGCCGACGACCTGGATCACCCCCGGAGTCACCAGGATGGGCAGCCGCTTGTTGACATCAAAACGGCAGAAGAGATAGCCGGAAAAAAGCGGCAGATGGACTTCGCGGATCCGGTCGGACCAGCGGCTGCGATGCCGATAAAGAGGCAGAAACCCTTCGTAGCCCTTCGACAGCAGGGTGGAAGCAACTTGCTTTTCATAACGGGGGCGAACTCTCAACGCGTACCAGGGAAGAATGTCCATATCGCTCCATTGTCAGTGTTCCACGCATTACTTATGTAATACATTTCGGTATTTTGCAATGGTTCTGTAGTATGGAGAAATTAGCACTAAGGCGCCAGCCCCGCTTCCCCAAAAAATTAGTGCCATTCTAACCTGTCACCAATGGCACGATTAGCATTTAAATTGGTGCCATTCTAACCTGTCACCATTTAATGGCACGGATAATCAGAAGACGGCTTTGTCGCTGCTGAGAAGTTCGTAGTCGCGGATCTCGACCGCCGTGGCTTTCCTGCCGCCGGAACGGTCTGTCCGGATCACCGTCGCCTGGCAGGCGAGCGTCATCTTGAGAGGAAACGCAACCCTTATGTCGAGTTCGCGCCTGGACCGAAATGTTTTGTCGGCGCGGAAGAGAATCCCGGTGCGGCTGATGTTTTCGGTTATTCCTTCCAGCCAGTCGGAGGTTTCGTTTTGGCGATAGTAAATGGGTCTTTGAAGAGGGAAGCGTTCCGCCCGCTGCACGAATCCGCGTTTTTTAACCATATGCAATGACTGCCTTAGCTATAAATCCTAACCCACACTGAGACCGGCGCACCAAAATCCGAGACGAAGCCGGCGCTCCCGGGGCATTGCGCTTATTCTTCTAAAAGGCTAAAGACTGCTTTTATAGCTTTGTTCAACAATTGAACATAGCCCATTGGTATGGAATTACATTGCACTTTAGTGCTATATGCGGATAAGAGAATTCTAAGTTCCTGCGACAACTTTGTTTTTGATGGAGAAGCGGGCGAGCTCCATCCGCCCGGAAACGCCGAGTTTGGCGAAGATCCGGGTCAGGTGGTATTTGACCGTGCGCTCGCTGATCGAGAGGTCCTGGGCGATGTCTCTGTTCGAGCAGCCGTTCACGATGGCGCTGACAATCTGCTGCTGCTTGCGGGTGAGGCCGTGCGCCTGCAGCTGGGTTTTTTTCTCGACAAGATCCGAAAGACGGCGAAGGGTGCGCACCATTTCGTTGATGCCGCTGTGCCCGAGCCAATATTCGCCGGCCACTGTCGCCCGGATGCTTTTGAAGAGCAGGTGAGTGGTGGTGTCGCGCCGGATAATCCCGTGCGCGCCCAGCATGAGCGCCTGCATGATCTCGCGGTCCTCGGCTTCGTCGGTCATGAAGATCGTCCGCACGTCTATTTTGAAAACCGCAAGATCGCCCAAAACTTCCAGGCCGTCGCGCTTGTGAAGGTGCATGTCAAGCAGGAGGATGTCAGGATTCAAATCCTTCACCAGGGAGGGGATGCGTTCGCCGTCGCCGGAATCGCCGATTACGGCGAAATCAGGCTGCGTCTCAAGCAGCCGCCGGATGCCTTCGCGCAACATGCCCTGGCCGACTGCGATCAGGATGCGGATATTTGAACCGGAATTCGACATTTAACCCCTGCCCTGCTAATCAATATCGTCCAAATAAGATAAATCATATCAACACAATAAGCAAACACTCTCAATAGCCCGAAGGCGCCGGTTTTATGGCCGCAAGGCGCCGCAGCCTATCTATTGATAGCGCGATTGATTTCCGCGACGATCGCGTCGGCGGCGCCGGCGGGATCGGGCGATTGCAGGATCGGGCGGCCGACCACTATGTAATCCGCCCCGGCCGCGATGGCTTCTCCCGGCGTGACCGCCCTGGACTGGTCCTGCAGCGCGGCGCCGGCGGGGCGAATCCCGGGAATGACGAACTGCAGCCTGTCCTGAAATTCTTTTCGCAGCGCGGGCAGCTCTTTGGCCGAAGCCACAATCCCGCGGATCCCCGAATCGCAGGCGATCCGCGCGAGCCTTTCCACCCACTCCCCGGCCGATCCCTGGACTCCGATTTGCCGCACGTCGTCGTCCGAGAGGCTGGTCAAGGCTGTGACGGCCAGGATAAGCGGCGGCGCATCGGCGTTTTGCGCTTCCCGGCAGGCGGCTTCGAGCATTTTCGGACCGCCGGACGCGTGGACTGTGAGCATCCGGACTCCGAGGGCGCAGGCGGACCGCACCGCTCCCGCCACCGTGTTCGGGATGTCGTGCAGCTTCAAATCGAGGAAGATTTTTTCCCCGCGGTCGCGGATTTCTTCGACCAGGCGCGGCCCTTCGCGGGTGAAAAGCTCCAGCCCGATCTTGAACATCCCGACGCGCCCGGAAAGCAGCTTCACCGCGCCGAGCGCGGCGTCGCGGCCGGGCGCGTCCAATGCGACGATCAGGCTTGATTTCGGATCACTCATAAGCTTGCAGGCTCCCGATGATTTCGTTGACGTCGCCTATGCCATTCGCCCGGCAGTATTGCTGCAACCCGAGGGCGATCCCCTGCGAAGCGTCGGGCTTGTAAAAATTCGCGGTCCCGACCTGCACGGCGCGGGCGCCCGCAATCAAAAATTCCAAAGCGTCTTCGACCGTAGCAATCCCTCCGACGCCTACGACCGGGATCTTGACCGCCTGGCAGGTTTCCCAGACCATGCGCAGCGCGACCGGCTTGATGGCGGGGCCGGAAAGGCCGCCGGTCATGAAGCGCAGGCGCGAGCGCCTTTTCTCGACGTCGATGGCCATCCCGACCAGCGTGTTGATCACCGAAAGCGCGTCCGCGCCGGCGTCTTCGGAGGCGCGGGCGAATTCGCGGATGTCGGTGACGTTGGGCGATAGCTTGACCCACAGCGGCAGGCGCCGGGAGGCTTTTTTCGTTTCGGCCGTTATTTTGTAAGTGTCGCGCGGGTCTTTGTTGAAGTGGAACCCGCCCTGCTTCACGTTGGGGCAGGAGATGTTCAGCTCCAGCGCCGAGACGCCCGGGCAGTCGTTCAGAAAGCGGGCGACTTCAAGGTAGTCGTCGAGCTCGAAGCCGACGATGTTGACGACGATTTTCGTGTCGTAGTTTTTCAATCCGGGCAGTTTTTTTGTTACGAATTCGGTTGCGCCGATGTTTTGCCAGCCGATGGCGTTGAGCATGCCGGCGGAGGTCTCGTAAATGCGCGGCGGCGGATTGCCTTGGATCGGCTTCATCGAAAGGCCTTTGACCACGATCCCGCCGATGGAATTGAGGTCCATCAGGTTGGCGAACTCCAGGCCGTAGCCGAAAGTGCCGCTGGCGGTCAGAATAGGATTTTTGAAACGCACTCCGGCGATGTCGACGGCAAGTTTCGGTTTCATTTCGGCAGAGTCAGTTTTCATATATCTTTTTTGGCCGGGAGCGCCCGTTCTCGGCCCTAAACCGGGGCGACATCCCAGTCGACGGCCGAGCTGCTCATCACCGGGCCTTCCTGGCACACGCGCAGATATTGCCCCTCGCCCTGATCGTTTTTGCACCGCACGACGCATCCCAGGCACGCCCCCAGCGAGCAGCCCATCCGCGCTTCGAGGCTGACTTCGCACGGCAGGCCTGCTTGCGCTGAAATCCGGTGAGCGGCCTTCATCATGCCCCACGGACCGCAGGCGTACATGCGCATGGCCGCCCGGCGCCGCCGCCGGATGAACTCCGCAAGCGGTCCCGTGACCAGGCCGCGTTCGCCCAGCGACCCGTCCTCGGTCGAATAGAAAGTCTCGATTCCCAGATTCTCGAAATATTCGCGCAGCACGAGGCCGGCGGCGGTGGCGCCTCCATAAAACAGCGTTGGTTTGACGTTCTGCGCCAGAAGGCTTTTGGCCAGCAGGTAAAGGGGAGCGATCCCGACTCCGCCGGCGACCAGACACGCGATTTCCACACGGTTGCGCATCTCGGGCGAAACCTGGAAGCCGCGGCCCTGAGGCCCGAGGCAGGCGATCGACAGGCCGGGGCGCAACTGCGTCAGTTTGCGGGTCCCCAGGCCGACCTCTTTCACCAGCAGGTCCATGCCGGTCGGCTTGCCGCCGCGGGCGCTTGTCCGGATGTCGAAAATGGTGAACGGGCGGCGCAGCAGCGGGTCCTCTTCGACGTTTTCGACGCACTTCAGCATGACGAACTGGCCGGGCCGGATCAATCGGGCCTGCTCGGGCGCGCTTAGCGTCAAAAGATAGTTTTGCGATCCCAGATCGCGCAGCTCTTTTATTTTTACTTTTCTGTCCAACATCAGGGATCAGTATATGTTGAAACGAGCTGTTTGCAACGAATTTTCCCCTGTGATATCATCCGCGCCGCGCACGAATGGGGGCGCGTCCCTGATGAAAAAATCCAAAGGCAGGATTCTGATGACGGCCGCTGAAATCGAGCTTGCGCTCGCCAGAATTTCGGCGGAGATTGTGGAAAAGCTGAGCTCTCAGGACGAATTCGCTTTTATCGGGATAAGGCGGCGGGGCGTTCCGCTGGCCGAGCGGCTTGCCGGCCGAGTGGCGGCCATACTGAAGCGCCCTGTGCCGCTCGGGATCCTGGACATTACCCTGTATCGCGACGATTTGACGACCGTCGCGGCCCGGCCGATGCTGCGGGAGACTTTGATCGACTTCGACATCAGCAATCTCAGCCTGGTTCTGGTCGACGACGTGCTCTACACCGGCCGCACCATCCGGGCGGCGCTCGACGGGATCGTGGATTTGGGCCGTCCGAAAAAAGTCCAGCTGGCGGTTTTGATCGACCGGGGAAACCGCGAACTGCCGATCCAGGCGGATTACGTGGGCAAACACGTGGAAACGACGGAGCATGAGACCGTGGAGGTCCGACTGAAGGAAGAGGACGACGAGGAGAAAGTCGTTCTCCTGAAAGCCTAGGGATTGGGTTTGAATC
>CAZXSV010000130.1:0-6705 GCA_964642735.1 uncultured Acidobacteriota bacterium | reverse complement strand
AGCGAGTCTGGGGGCCAGCAGCAAAGTGCAAACGTTATTCATTGACAGGCCCTAAGGTTTCGTTACGGTTTCGTTTTCCTCGGTTTTTTGGGGCTTGAGATAGGGATAGGTTTTGAACAGGAAATACAGCAGCGGGACGACTCCCAGCACGATAATGACGGTGTCGGGGATAATTCTCAGCTGGCCCAGCATGAAGACGAAGGGTCTTTCAAAGAAGCTGTAATCGCGAGCCATCCAGAGCCCTTCTTTGTAGCTTGTCCATGCCTGGGCGACGCCGATCGGAAAAAGCGTAAACAGCGTCATGACCAGCAATCCGATATTGAAGCCCCAGAATGATATTTTCAGGGGCGTATCGGACCATCGCTTGCGATCCACCATGCCGCGCCAGGAAAAGAGCATAAGGGCTATGGACAGCATGCCGTACACGCCGAAAAGCGCGCCGTGCCCATGGTTCATCGTCAGATAGGTCCCATGTTCGAAATAGTTGATCGCCGGGAGATTGATGAGAAAGCCGAAGACCCCCGCTCCGAGAAAATTCCAGAATGAGCTGGCAACGAGGAAATACATCGGCCATTTATAGGAGAACTGGCGGCCCTGCTTTTGAATCGACTGGTACTCCATCAGGCCGCGGACGACCAATCCGAACAGCGGCACCGGTTCCATGCTGGAAAAAACAGATCCGATGGCCAGCCATAGGGAAGGGCCGCCGAACCAGAAATAATGATGGGCGGTTCCCAGGATTCCGCCCAGGAACACGATGGCGGCGGTGAAATACGCGACCCGAAGAGCGCCCGCTGCCGAAGCCAGCCCCATCGAAACAAGCAAAACCGAAATCACCGCCACCCCGAAAAATTCAAAAATGCTCTCCACCCATATATGGACGACAAACCATCGCCAGTAATCGGAGACCGTGAGATGAGAGCCGCGGCTGAAAAAGAGTCCGAAAGCAAAGAACAAAACGACCAGGATGGCGCTCAGGACATAGAAATTTACCAGGCTTTTGAAGTTTTGGTCGCCGATCCGGGTCGAACGATTGCTTACGCCGCGGTAGACGATCCAAAGCCAGGCAAGGAGTCCGATGAGCAGGAGAATCTGCCAAAGCCTGCCCAACTCAAGGAACTCCCATCCCTGGTGTCCGATCCAGAACCACAGGTTTCCCAACAGGCCTTTGATTCCGGCAACTTCTCCCGCAAGACTGCCGACTGCCACCAGGACCACGGCGCCGAACAAAGCCTGGACAAGCATTCTTTGCCCCTTCGGTTCATGGCCTCCGATGATCGGCGCCAGATAAATGGCCGAGGCGACCCAGGTAGTGGCGATCCAAAAAATGGCCAGCTGCAAATGCCAGGACTTGGCCCAGCTGTAAGGAATGAACTTGCCGATGACGGGGATGTAAAAGCTGCCGGGATGCACGGTGTAGTGCGCCAGCAGCCCGCCAAACGACGTCTGAAGCAAAAACAACAGGATGACGACAAGGAAATATTTGGCGGCTGCAATCTGGCTTCCGGTCAGCGGCATGTCCAGAAGCTTCTCCGCCAGGGGCGCGCCTTTGGGCTCTCCGTACCAAAGGCGGTCGTGGTGGATCCAATAAATGAAGAGGCCGAGCGTAACAAACAGAGAAATGATGCCGGCGAGGCTCCAGATATAGGTTTCAGCTGTTGCAACATTCCCCACGCTGCGATCCGCCGGCCAATTGTTCGTGTAGCTGTGGTCCGTTCCCGGACGCGTCGCGGAGGCGACCCATGCCGTCCAGAAGAAAAACCGCCCGATTTGTTTTCGCTCTTCCTGAGTTGGAATCGTGCCGGGAAGGAATCCATAATTCTTTTCGCCCTCCCGAAAAGTGCGTTCCCAGAAATCTTCAATATCCGCCAAAGCCGCCGCCTGCGATTCTTCCAGGCGAAGAGTGTCGGAATCGGCGGAATAGGAATTTGTTTTCATCAGCCGTTGCGTCCGGATATCGACAAGGTCGCGCTCTTCTTCTTGAAGCGCACGGTACGGACGTCCATAGATCGCATCGGACGCCGCATCCCGCACCCGGATCCCGATTCTGTGCAGCGTCACCGCCGAAAATTCCATCCCTCGCTGGGAGCCGTGGCCCCATACGCTGCCATGATCCATCAACCCGTAGCGCTGGAAAACATCCTGGCCGGCAAGAATATCGGATTTTGTGAAAAGGACATTCCCATCCGGCCCGACGACCCGGCCGGGGTAAGGGGGCGCTTCACGATTGGCAAACAAGCCGCCCAGGAGAAGGCCGCCCATAGCTACGATGAAACAAACGATTGCCGCCTTTTTAAGCGTATGGGTCGACATATCACGCATCTCCCTTCATGGCTGTCGCGATTCGAAGCCGGGAATCGGATAGGGTCCGCAAGATCCATCCCCGGCGGAGGGAAGCATGGCTCTTTGCCGGCGAATGTTTCGAGAACAAATGGAAAAGACAATGCATCGTACCGTGCGATTTCATGGCCGCCGACAATCCCTAATCAAGAGGATTCCTGCTTTTGCCGCACACCGTCGATTTCTTCACACCATATTACAACACCCCGCGCCGCGCTGCTGCCATTATTCCCGGACCGGGGACGGCGCAATTGACCTAGATCAAGAATTCAGCTTTTTCCCGAAATTTCGACGAGACGTCTTGCGGACGCGATTGAAACGTTTCCCGGTTTCCTTCATTCGAATTTCATGCTGGGTTGTCGCCACAGTCAGATGCCGTGCTGGCATTCGAACAACCTATGTTGAACCCGAATTATTCATGAAGCTTCACTACGGCGTCGGATGCAGGCACGTCTTCGACGCTTGAGCCTCATCGGGCGCCTCGACGTACTGTCAGCACGCCATCGCCGCCCTCGAATCGCGCCGGCGGGGAATCTGCCGGATGCGCCTCCTATCCATGCCCGCCCCCTGCCGCCTCGCTACGAACCTTCATGAATTATCTGAGTTCATGTGCGGATGGCGGAAAAGCGTGTGCAATGCTCGTTTGCAAAGGCCAACCAACTGGTCGTTCAGGGGATTCGGCCATTTGAAAGAGACGACGGGATGGCAAAGAAACCGTATCTTGAATTCTTCGCCAGTGAATGCAAGTCGTCAATAAATTTGGATTTTGCCCCGGGATGCTCAAGAGTCCTGTTCCATTTGTTTGATATAGGGGCCCAACTCCATCTCTGCGTAGGAAGCGCCCGGACGAACCACCGGATACAAAACTTCTGTCCTGTCGGTTACGACTTCGAGAAGGCATGGGCCTTCGCTCTTGATAAAAGCTTCAAGACCGTTTTGCAAATGGCTTCGCAAATGGATTCGTTCTGCAAAAGTGAAATGGCACAGTTTCGCCAGCTGCGCAAAGTTCACATCGACGGCTCTTTCGGATGCAGAATGCCTGCCGTCGCAGACTACGTCCTCCAGGTTTCTAACCATTCCATCGGAATGATTATTCAGCAGCAGTATTTTAATCGGCAGCCCCAGTGTGCCTATTGTGTGAACTTCGCCCATGTTCATTCTGAAACTGCCGTCGCCATCCACGACCAGTATGGTCGCATTTTTATTGGCGAAATATGCGCCGATGGCGCTGGGCATGCCGAAACCCATCGTAGCCATGCTGCCCGATGTCAGGAAGGATTTGGGTCTGTTCATTCGAAGGTATTGAGCTGCCAGCAATTGATGGTTCCCTACGCCCGTCGTGACGATCGTGTTATCAGGAAGCAATCCATTCAGAAGATCAAGCGTCTCCGCCTGCTGCAGCTTGTCGGCATTGCGGCGATAGTTCAGCGGCCATGAGCGTTTTAAAGCCTCGGCCCGCTTGATCCAATCGCAATCAATCGGAATGCTTACATTCATTCTGTTCGCGTAGTCGGACAGATCGTTCAGAGCGCTGGCCGCGTCGCCAATGAAGGAAAATTCCGGCATTCGTTCGTTGCGAATCTGAAAAACCTTGGCCGGATTGATGTCGATATAGGCTATTTTCGAATGAATTGCGAAACCGACCTTCTCCGCCACTCGGTCATCCCAGCGGACTCCGATTGCGAAAAAGAAATCATTTTCCTGGATGATCTTGTTGGCATAGGGCGTTCCGAACATTCCCAGTATTCCCATGGAATCCGGATCCTTTTCGTCCGCCACCCCTTTTGCCATCAATGTATTGACCGATGGGATGGGGAACAGCGCACGGAATCGTCGTATCGCCGCGCATCCTTCTTCGGAATTTAATCCCCCTCCCAGGTAGAGAAGAGGATGTTTCACATCTTTCATGAGAGAGAAGAACTGTTCGCACTGATGAGCCGAAAGATGGGATTCGTTCCGATAAGCATGGGCATAACGTTCAAGACTTTCGCCGGAATATTTTCCCGCCCGCTGTTGGAGATTCAGAGGGATGTCAACGACAACGGGACCGGGTTTCCCTGATTTCGCCAGATAGTAGGCGCCCTTCATTATGGATTCGATGTTTCCGATGCTTTTAACTGAGATAACTTTTTTTGCCGTAGGTCCGAAAACCGACGCCACGTCAATGTGCTGAAAAGAATCCGTGCCGATTTTATGTTCGGGAACCTGTCCTGCAATTACGACGAGAGGGACGCTGTCGGCAAATGAATCGGCCACGGCGGTCAGAGTATTTGTGATTGCAGGACCGGACGTAACGATTGCGATCCCCACTTGATTACTGGCTCGCGAGTAGCCTGCAGCGCTGAACGCGGCGGACTGTTCATTTGAATTGACAATGATGCGTATGGAGCTTTTCGCCAACTCGTCCATGACCGGCAGTATTGCCGCTCCCGTGTAACCAAAAACACACTCGATTCCCAAATCAAGGAGGCTCTGCGCCAGTATTTTCGCCCCGGTCATATCCATTGGCGTTTTAAGCTCTTTTTTCATGTTTTTCCCTTATCAGGATGTTTGTCGTCCGTTTGTATCTGTGACTATTCCTGCCTTAACCGTTCATCGCAATCTGTCGATTCATCGAGGTATTTGCATGCGGCTGCGATGGAGGCAAATCTATTTCAATCCTCCGGCCCAAACGGCGACTCCGCATTTGGCTTTGAAAGGAGGCAGCGGGATTGACGGATTCATTCCTAAATACACACGGGGGCTGCATGCAAAGCGTCCGGAGCCGGTTCCGACTTCCAGTCAGCAACGTCGACGACACTCGCAAAGCAATTGGAGACATTCCGTATTGAAAATGGCGTTCCCTTTGCCCGCGTCCTAACAGGCATCGCAGGTATCGGCGATTCGATAGAATACAGGGTTCTGGGTTTCATGGTTTCCGACGCCGGCCCGCACTTGCTGTCAGAACACAATAATCTTGTCGGAGTCTTGCGTCCATTGGGCAAGCTCATCCATCGAACTCCTATGCGATCCCTCGACGAGAGCCTCGGGCTTAATGCCGCGAGCGTCTATGCAGGAGCCGCAAACGCCGATATTGTGGCCTTTGGACGCGAGGAATTTCAGCATGCGCTCGATATTGTAGTATCCGTTGGGCGTCGTCTGGCCGGAAAGCGCGCAGGCTACCGCATCGCCAATGAGAAACACCGATATTCCGTTTTGTTCGTTTTTGGCCAGGGAACTCGCCAGCCGAAGGCCGTTGTAACTTCGCTCGGTTCCGTAGGGGGGGTCGTTCAAAATAAACAGATAGTTCATTGGTTTCTCCTGTCGTTATATTTGAATTTTAAAAATCCTTCAGGCGCCTCGTCGTGGACATTCAGCAAACCGGATTGTCGATGCGCCGGTCGGCTCTATGCTTTGCCGTTCCCATCGACCGGCAATCCCTGCGATTGCCAGTCTGAGACGCCTTCTTTCAGACGAAACGCGGCGAATCCTCGGGATCTCAGGATCTCGACCGCCTCTATGGCGAGCACGCAATAAGGTCCACGGCAATAGGCTACAATCTCGCGATCATGCGGCAATTCGGAGAGTCGCTGTTCAAGATCCTTGAGTGGAACCGAAAGAGCGCCCGCCAAGTGCCCGGCCCGATACTCCTCCTGCGGCCTGACATCCAAAACGGTAACCGCGCCATCTCTGACTTTGGCGAGGAGTTGTTCCCGATCTACCGGTTCCAGATCTTTGCGCGTCTCCATAAACCGCCGGGTTATATCCCCGATCTCCGTCAGGCGGCTTTCGGCTAATGAACGCAGAGTCCTGAAAAATTCGCATACCTGCTCATCCGCCAGGCGATAGGTGACAAAAAGTCCGGACTTTTCAGCTTCCACCAGTCGAGCCTCACGCAGAGATTTCAACTGCTGGGATGTATTGGCAAGACCGAGCCCGGCCTCTTGGGCCAGAATTTCTACCGTGCGCGGCCCCTGGCACAGCAGATCGAGCAGTTCCAATCGGCCGGGATTGGCCATCGCCTTGCCTATCCGGGCAAATTGTTCATAAATTGCGGTTTTAAAACGACGGCTTTTGTTCATCGCATATGTTCCAGTAATTCATAAATTAATGAATTACTGAATAAAAGTCAAGCGTTCCTCCAAAAACATTTTTATTCTCCAGGGAGAAGCAGAGAGGGTTGGGGCGCCTAAACGACAGTTGATCCGGTACCGGCGAACCTGCAATCGCCAGAAATTTCCCTGAACGGCATTATTACGAGAGGGTTTCCCGCCAATCGGCGAGGATGGAATGCGAGACTGCCGTCCATCGCTCCCTATATCCTGTTCTCATGGCGGGAAATGAGGTCGTTCTGGCAGTCGCGGGTCAGCTCCACAAAATAGGCGG
>CAZXSV010000129.1:0-6851 GCA_964642735.1 uncultured Acidobacteriota bacterium | reverse complement strand
CTGGGCTTTGTGACTTAGCCCTTTCAGGGCAAAAAGCGAAAAAGTAAATGGCATTGGGCGGGACACCGGCGACCGGAGGTTCCACAGCGTCATCGAGGCTCTCGCGGCCGTCCGGCTTCCTCCTCCTGCAGCCGGACTGTGACGTCCACTGCGCCGGGCGTGTCGGACAGTTTTTTAAATTCGTAGCTGTTCGAAGTCAACCGCTCCGAACCCAATAATTTGTTGAGCGTTTTGACGGCCTCGTCCAAAAGGCTCAGGCGGAAAACCTTCCCTTCTTCCAGCCCCAATTTCGACAATTCCGATTCAACGGCTACAGCCGGAAAAGAATGGCGGCCGACCAAGTCCAACCGGCGGACGACATACTGCATGCCCTGCACAAGTTCAAAAGAGCACGAAACTGTTTTGGATTCCCGGTCCACGTCGATCCAGGGGATGATTTTGAAATCGAGATATCCCGACTCCGCAAACAACCGCCGGATGCGGTCAAGGCCCCTGTTGATCCGGGCCATGTCCGCTTTGTCTCCGACTTTTATCGGAAATTGAGCCATCAGTTTCTCACGCGGGAAAGACGTGGCGCCGGAGACCTGCAGATCAATAAGCTTATAGCCTGAAATATCTCCGGCAGTCTTCGCGGTTTGAGAAATTCCAAACGTCGCGAACATCAGGGCAAGTGCAGCTCCGCACAACCTCGCAATCGCCATAGAAGCCTCCGTCAATGATTCACCCGACAGTCTTCCCCGCAAGGCGGAACGCATCGGAAACCGTCCCGGACCGGTTACTTCATTTTGGACCCCACCGGAGGACGGACCAGGACGTTCACGGTCCTTTGAGCCCTGTCGGCGCTGTAGCTGATTTCCAGCGGCGTTGAAGGCGCGTTGGCCGCCAGCCAGGGCTTGAAATATTTTTCCCTGAATTCCTCGAAATAGAGGCCGTCGAAAATATCTCCCGGCTTTGCCTGCCATTGCCTGGATAATTTATCGATCGGCAAGGACGGGCTGCCGAAAAAAAGGAATCTGCCCATGCGATACTGGCCGCCTTCCAGGATTTCCGCCCGATATCCGACCGTGCGGTTTTTATGATCGATGATGGGATTCGGGTTTTTCAAACGGTAGTCCAGATATCCGTTTCGGAAGTAGGAGGCGGCGACCTTGGCCAGTCCCGCTTCGATGGCGTCGCGCGCGGCGACGTCTCCATTCTTGATTCCAAGCTCGCCATCCAGCTCCGAATTCGATTTGGCGACGTTTCCCAGCCAGAAAACCCCCGCCCACGAATATTGAGGGCCGGAGTTGAAAGACAATGTCGCCGCTGCGCCGCCGGCGCAGTCGGGGGAATCCATTTTCTCGGCCGTTATGTCAACGAGACCGAATCTCCAATACCCTCTCTTGCTGGCATAGGACGACAGCGTCTGTTTTGCAAAAGCCTCTATTTGCCAACGCGAGTAAGGAGTTCGGAGGAGGAGAGCGCCCGCCTGCTCGAGAGTCGCGGCCAATTCCGGGTTGTCGCCCTCAAAAACCATTTTGCATATCGGCGCTTTAAAGTCATTGATGGAAAACACCAGATAATTTGTTTCGTGAACGGGGGAAGAAATCACTTTGCCCTCGGTCCGGCTCTGTTTCAGGAATTTTTCCAGAATGCGCGCAATATCTTCAAGGAAGGTTCCGCTCAGCGGGACTTTCCCTTTAAAAGAGGGAAACTCGCGCCGGATTGCGGCCGCAAGCTGCGGGTCTTTGAACCCGACAAAATTATCGAAAACACAGGTCGCGAAATTCTTCGTTTCCACAACCTGAAACGACACCGTCATCTGCGTCCCGCTATAGCGGTAGGAAAACTGGACGAGGGTGAAGCATCCCCAGCGGGACAATTTTCCGGCAGCTTTTTCCAGGTCGGCAAGGGCGACCGGCTGCCCGATTTTCAAACCCGCGACTGAGTTCACTTCTCCGGGCGTGTACAAGCTCAATCCCTGGTACTCCACTTTGGCCAGCTTCACATTTTTGGGAATTTCCTGAGCTTGCGCCGATCGATGCGATGTGGCGGCGAAACACAGCGCCAAAGCAAGAACGATGAACCGTTTGAACATGAGTTGCGCTCCGGCGGATAATTTTCTGCCTTTTAATTTCATCGAAACATTCCCGTTCGGGCGTCAGGCTCGCGGCGGATGGGAATGCGGTTGGTTTCAGTGTCGAGAAATTGCCTTTCCGGATTCCATCAAAAGAACTTATTATACGGCATCGGGTGCAATCCGGTGTGAACTTGATAAGCGTTCAACGCATCCCTCAACAAACACCCGACAGGGCAAAGCCGATGAACTTCGAATTCGCCACTACGACCAGAATTGTGTTCGGACCGGGAAAAGTCCATGAAGCCGTTTCGGCGGCAGCCTCTTTGGGCCGGCGGGTTTTGATCGTTTCAGGCAGTTCGTCCGGCAGGCTGGATCCTGTTGTCGGCCCTCTGGAGGCAAAAGGCGTCGAGTGTACGACGTTTTCCACGATGGGCGAGCCGACGCTGTCGAGAGTTCTGGACGGAGTCCGGATCGCGAAAAGCGCGAAATGCGAGGCAGTCATGGGATGCGGGGGCGGAAGCGCCCTGGACGGGGCGAAAGCCATTTCCGCGCTGATGACGAACCCGGGCGATCCTTTGAACTATCTTGAAGTCATCGGCCCGGGCAATCCCCTGACGCGGCCGTGCGCTCCCTGCATCTGCGTCCCGACGACCGCGGGCGCCGGGAGCGAAGTCACTCGCAACGCCGTGCTATTGTCTCCGGAGCATCGGGTAAAAGTCAGCCTGCGCAGCCCACGGATGTTCCCTTTGCTGGCCGTGATCGATCCGGAGTTGACCCGTTCGCTCCCTCCTCTTGTCACGGCCGCCACCGGGATGGACGCTCTCACGCAGCTTATTGAGCCGTTTGTGTCCAACAAAGCCAATCCTCTCGTCGACGCCCTGTGCCGCGAAGGCGTCCGCCGCGCGGCGCTTTGGCTGCGCACCGCCTTTCAGGACGGCGATAACGGCGAAGCCCGAGAAAACATGTGTCTCGCCAGCCTGTTCGGCGGCCTCGCGCTGACAAGCGCCGGCCTCGGCGCGGTTCACGGCATCGCCGCCCCCCTGGGCGGCATGTTTCCGGCGCCCCATGGAGCGGTATGCGCCCGCCTATTGCCGTTTGTCATGGAAGCGAATCTCCGCGCATTGAAGCTTCGGGCCAGCGATTCTCCCGCGATCGGCCGCTATCGCGAGATCGCGCGTTTGTTGACCGGGAACCCTTCCGCGCGCGAGCAGGAAGGCGTCGACCTGGTTCATTCGATGTGCGCCGAGTTTTGCGTGCCGCCTCTCTCCGGTTTTGGATTGACCGAAGAGGATCTGCCCGCCGTCGCCGCCAAAGCCCGGCAGTCAAGCAGCATGAAGGGCAATCCGGTCGAACTGACCCCGGAAGAACTCGTTGGAGCGCTCCGGCGGGCGCTTTAACCGCCGCTGAAAAACGGATAAAGGGCGCCCTGCCCCGAGTGCGCAGAATAGGATATTTTATTTGCTTCTTTCAGGCGCGTTTGCGGCCAACGCACAATCGTCGCCGTTATCTCGAACCCTTTCGATTGTCGCGTGGCGGCGGCCGGCGGAACGCCGGCGCTCCCAGCGCGGCCCGGGAACGCCGGCTGTTTTGAAGCTGATTGCTTTCTGCGTCATTATCAATTATCTTAGTTGAAAGAATCACGATTTCCCAGGGGAGCGAAAAAAGGTGCCGGCGGCCGGTGAACTGTTCAATCACTACAGGATCCTGGAAGCCATCGGGAAGGGCGGCATGGGAGAGGTGTTCCTTGCCGAAGACACCATTCTGGAACGCAAGGTGGCCATCAAATTCCTTCCTGAAAACATGAACTGGGACCCTCCGACGCGCAAACGTTTTCTGCGTGAGGCCAAAGCCGCGGCGGCCATGAATCATCCCAATATTTGTCAGGTCTACGAAACCGCCGAAGTCCAGGGCAGATCCCTCATCGTCATGGAGTATGTGGAAGGAGAAACGCTCAAACAGCGGCTGAGCCGAGGCCCCTTGCCTTTGATCGAAACCGTGCAGCTGGCGTGCGAAATCTCCGAAGCCCTGACGGAAGCGCATGAGAAGGGCATCGTGCACCGCGACCTCAAGCCCGCCAACATCATGCTGAAAGCGGGAGGCCGCCCGAAAATCATGGATTTCGGCCTGGCCAAACACGTGGCGCCGGCGTCCGCGGCGGGCGGCGAATTTGGGAATAAATCCGTTCATGAGGCGCAACCGCCAATCGCAGGCCAAAACGCCGGAGCTTCAGTTTCGAAGGCTGTCGATACAAGTGCGCGCCCGGCCTTGAGCGATTCGGACATCTCCACGATTTCCAAATCTCCCGGGAAAGCGGCTGATGCGACTCTATCGGAAACGGTATCGATCTCGGCGGACTTGACGCAGGAAGGCGCTCTGGTGGGCACGATTGCCTACATGTCTCCCGAACAGGCGCGCTGCGAGTCCGTGGATGCCAGAAGCGATATTTTCTCGTTCGGCGTGGTCCTTTACGAAATGCTGTCCGCAAAGAATCCATTCCACCGCGAAAGCCAGATACAGACCTTGAGCGCCATCCTGCGCGACGCGGCGCCCCCGCCGCAGGCGCAGTCTGCAGGCGCGCCGCCGGCGGCCCTTCGCAACATCATCAATAAAGCTCTGGCGAAGGATATTTCCCAGCGGTACCAGAGCATGAAGGAAATGGAGCAGGACCTCCGGGCGGTCCGGGACGACCTGATGCCGCGAAAGCGTCCTGCATGGGTGTCGTGGACTCTCGGCGCAGCCGCCGTGCTTGTCCTTGCCCTGGCCGGAGTCTCGTGGTGGTTCGCCAGCAGAACTCCTTCCGGAGCAGAACGGCCGCCGCTGCCGATACTGATCGCCGATTTCGACAATAATGCCGGAGAAGACGTTTTCAACGCCGTGCTCGAGCAGGCATTGGAAGTCGGGTTGGAAGAAGCGTCTTTCATCACATCCTATAAGCGAACCGACGCGCAGAGGATCGCTCAGAAAATCAAGCCCGGCGCGATCCGTTTGACAAGAGATACCGCCCGGCTGGTCGCCCAGCGGGAGGGCATCCCCATCGTCCTCGCCGGCGCCGTGGCAAAAAAAGGGACGGAGTATGGGCTGTCGGTGGAAGCGATCGATTCCGTTTCCGGAGAAATCACGGCCAAACGCAAGACTGCCGCCGGCAACAGGGAGGATGTGTTGGCGAAAATGGCCGATCTTGCCGTGCGGTTAAGGCGAGACCTGGGCGACACGGAAGCGGAATCGGCGAAACTGATCGCGAAAGAGACTTTTACTTCAAGCTCGCTGCAGGCGGCTCAAAGCTATGCGGTGGCGCAGAACCTTCTTGCGGGCTCGGGAAAATGGCGTGAAGCGCTTGGACATTTCCTGAATGCCGTAAAGCTCGATCCGAACTTCGGCCGGGCGTACGCCGGATTGGCCGTCTGCTACCGAAACCTGCAGCAGTCGGAAGAATCGGAGAAATATTACCAGGAGGCTATGAAGCATATCGACCGCATGACGGACCGGGAAAAATTCCGGACGCGCGGCGGCTATTATATCTGGAAAAAGAATTACACCCAGGCCATTGAGCAGTTCGAGGCGCTGATCCGGCAGTACCCCGCGGACGGCGTCGGGCTTTCAAACCTCGCGCTGGCTTATTTCTACGGCCGCGACGTGGCGTCCGCGCTGAAGCAGCAGCGCAAAGCCCTGCAGATGTGGCCTTCGAGCCTGCCGGTGCGCAGCAATCTTGCGCTGTACGCCATGTATGGAGGCGACTTCGACACCGCGCGCGCCGAAGCCGCCAAGGTGATGGAAACGTACTCGAGCTATTGGCCGGCTTTTGTCTGTCAGGCAGTGTCCGAAACAGCCAAAAGCCGTTTGCCTCAGGCGAGAGCGATCTACCAGAAGCTTGCCGCCGTCGACAGCGACGGAGCGTCGATTTCGGCCATGGGACTGGCCGACCTGGCGCTTTATGAAGGTAAATTCTCCGAAGGCGTCGCAGTGCTGGAAAAAGGGATCGCTGCGGATCTGGCTGATAAAAATGCAGGCGAGGCCGCAAAGAAGCTGGCTATGCTGGCCGGAGTCCGGCTGCATCTCGGACAAAATTCCGCCGCCGTCGCCGCCGCCTCGAAGGCCGTCGCCGCCAGCAAGGACGACCGCGTCCTGTTCGAAGCGGCGTCGGCGCATATCGGCGCCGGGCGGATTCCTGAAGCGCTCGGCCTGGCAAAGACCTTAAAAGAGCGGCTGGAACCCGATCCTCAAGCCTACGGGAGTCTGATTCAGGCGAAGGTCGAGCTGCGACAAGGGAATCGGGTTGAGGCGATCCGGCTGCTGGAAGCGACGCTGAAGTCGCTCAACCTGTGGCTGGGAAGGTTTGAAATGGGGCTGGCCTATCTCGAAGCCGGCGCTTTTCTCGAAGCTTCCGCCCAGTTCGAGCAATGCGTGAAGCGGCGCGGCGAAGCGACGGCGGTCTTCTTCGACGATGAACCGACGATGCGATACCTGCCGCCGATCTATTATTATCTGGGTCGCGCCCAGGAAGGGCAGGGCGCTGCAAGCGCCGCAGAATCCTACCGCACGTTTCTTTCCATCAAAGCCGGCAGCGAAGAAGATCCGCTCGTCTCCGACGCCCGGCGGCGGCTAATCCACGGGAAACACGGAATACACGGAGAGTAAAAGGAATACACGGGAAACACGGAATACACGGAGAATAAAAGGAATACACGGAATATACGGGATACACGGAGAAATGGGTTTTGGGCGACGCTATAGGATGTTGCGAAAATAAGGCGGCGCGCGAACCTGCTGAGATTCTATTCTTTCAGGATTGCTT
>CAZXSV010000128.1:0-6995 GCA_964642735.1 uncultured Acidobacteriota bacterium | reverse complement strand
CCGTCGCGGCGCCTTGCATCTGTCCGCCCGGCGCTCGCGCCAAAGTGTAAACGTTGTTCATTGACAGGCCCTTAATGAGAGGGATTTTCAGGCGCAGTTCCCGAGCTTGTTCAACCAGATCCAATATGGCCTTGCCGGCGGCGACGCCACGCTCAGGTTGAATCGCGATCCGATTCAAAAATAGCAGCGCCGATCCGTTCACTCTTTGGATACTTTGATGGCGGCATCCTTGGGCAACGCCAGTTTGTCCGCCACTTCGACGGCTTTAATTATTCCCACCGGCACAGGGCAAGCTGCATGGAAGCAGTGTTTCATGCCCATCTGCAGCGTTTGAGGCGTGGATCGCTTGCATGAAATTTCCATCATAGGATTGACCTCGGTGAGCTCTTGCGCGAGGTTCCGGATAGCTTCGCAGGCGCTGGCGACCGTCAGTTTGCATGCCTTGCCTTCCATAATCGCTTCGACCGTCGTGACATGACCGCAGACTCCTGCGTTTATTTCCGCTTTGGACATGGTTTCCCCTCCCCGGTTCGGAGATTGCCTGCTTTAAGCATAATCCCCATTATTCATGAAGCTTCTGCTGCTGCTGCTGCGGCGATGGATGCAAGGCGCGCCCCCGCCGCATCGCTGCGAAACTTCATGAATAATGCGGGCTCAATTATTGAAAAGCGCACAAAATACAGCGACGAATCCCTCTGCTGCTTTGAAGATTCATTTTTTCAAACGCGAATTCGGGCAATTTCCTGCTTCCGCCGACGCGCTCGAGTGTTTTCTTCATTCGGGCGGCTCGGAAGAAGTCGGGCGGAGACGCTCAAAATAGGTCTGAACCCTGCTGAAATGCGCTTTGAGCGCCATGTGCAGTTGTTTCGTATCCTTCACGTTCAGGAAATGATCCAGCAGGTCGCTGAAATGTTTGGCCTGTCGCGGAAGCCTGCGGTCGACGCGCCGGCGGTTCTCTATTTCGTCCATCGGCAGAACCTGGACGACGATCTTTTCCGGAATTTCGAAGCCCAGCGGCTCTTCCGGCCTGTGCGGGATGGTCCCGTTCATCAGAGGAGAGGTTGAGTGGAACGTGTGGAACAGATGCCCCTCCAGCGGATCGAGCAGATCCCGTTCGGTTGCCGGCCAGCACCAGACAAAGGCTATTTCCCAAACATCAATCTGCCGGTTGGCGATGATATCGCTGCGTGCGCTGGTAATGTGCCGCCGGACGCGATTGCGTATCCCGTCGGTGGATTGACCGACATAAATGGGCACTTCATCCAGATCGCAGAGCGCATACACCCCGATCGAAGCAGGCAATTGCCCGGCGGCGCTGCATCGATATTCAACGGCGGATGTCTCGAATAAAAATTCCTGAACCGCCATCCCGGGGATTCTCCCTAAGAAAAATTCTTCTTGTTTGCAGCCGCAGCAAGGGGTCTCAAAAGATGCTTTTCCAGCCACGTTACAACCGGCACGACAAGGCCGTCTCCGACCAGGTGATACGCCTCGTTGTATCTTGGCGGAAGCTTGTATTTTTCGGGAAGCCCCATTAACCGGGCGGCTTCTTTCGGAGACAGAAGCCGCGACCGGACATTCTTCCCTTCCACGAGAAGGATCGTCTGGCGGCTGGAGCCTCCCAGGGGAGTGCGAAGGCAGCCGCTGATTTGATCGAAGCGCACTTCTGCGCGCTGGACCCTGACTCCGGCTTCGTTCGGCCGCGTGCGCCTGTAAACCGTCCCCACAACTCTCTTCCCAAAGCTCTGGGCTTGCTTCACTTTTTGCCAGTTGGTGTCGGACATCAGCGACAGGAGCCGCCGGGTCTCTTCGGGCCGATGCCAATCCACTCCCTGAGGACAGTCTTCAATCAGGTCCGCAAGTGTGATCGACACTGGCGGAGGCGCGGGAATGCGCCACCATACCCAGGATTGTTTTATTTCGTCGGGCAGGGAATCATAGGCTCTTTGGAGTGCATGGGGATGCCATAATTCGTCAGGCCACATCTGCCGGATGCGGTTGGGGATCGGCAGCTGGGATTTTGCCGCGACGATGAAAAGCCTCGATCGCGACTGGGGAATGAAATGAACCGCATCGACGACCATCGGCCCGATCCGATAGCCTGCCGATGCAACTTCGGTCAATATTTTTTGGAAGTCGAGTCCTTTGTTCGAAGTGATGGCGCCCGGGACATTTTCCAGCAAAATGATCGGGACGCTCCTGCCTTGCTTCTGCAGACCGGTCATCAATCGCCAGAAAGGCCAGAATGTGCCGCTTCTTTCTCCCGCTAAACCTTTGCCGGCGCCTGCAAGCGACAGATCCTGGCACGGGAAAGACGCCCATGCCAATACCGGCGATCCGCCCAGTTGATCCAATCTGATGTCGGCGACATCGCCCACAATCAGTTCCGGAGAATCGCCAAAATTCAATTGGTAAGCGCTTGCTTTTTTGGGGCACAGTTCGTTGGCGAACTGGCATTTCCATCGCTTGCCGAGGCCGATTCGAGCCATCCCGCCGCCCGCAAAAAATTCATAAAATCCGAAGAGCGGGTTATTGATTTTCGACGCCGGCGTCGGCGCACCGGTCCGGTCAGCCGTAGATCTGTCCATGACAGATCACAATTTAGCATGAAAGGGCGCCGGAAGGTAGCGGGGCGCCGGTCGAATTTCAAATTGATCGAAAGCAGGGAATAATATTTGAAAAAAGCTGCGGCTCTAAGGACAGGCCTTCGCCGGAATCTTTTATGCAGACGAAAGATCTGTAGGGTAAATTCCGATTTTTGCGAACGCGAAATGAACCGCCCGGTCCTGCTCTCAACCGGGCGATCTTATCGTCCTTTCGCCGGATATGCCGGGACGCAAAACTGCCGGTACTTGGGTGATTTTCCCTTTACGACATCGAAATACAAGCGCCGAAGATCCCGTGCAACCGGACCCATTTCGCCCGTGCCGACCGGACGGTGGTCGACCGACGTAATAGCGGCCACTTGAACGCCTGTTCCACAGAAAAAGGCCTCTTCCGCGAGATAAACTTCGGTTCTGTCAATCGATCGCTCGACAACTTCCACGCCCATTTCATCCCGGAGAAGCATGATGACGGTCCGCCGCGTGATGCCTTCGAGAATGTTGTCAGTGATCGGGGGCGTGCTGACGACTCCTTTGCGGACGAGGAAAAAGTTTTCAGCGGAGCCTTCGGCGATATGGCCATCCTGGTTCAGCACGATGGCCTCGTCGAATCCTGCGCGCTGGGCGTCGGTCTTGATAAATGCGGAATTTACATACGAGCCGGAAATTTTTCCTCGCGCCGGGATCATGTTGTCATCGACGCGCCGCCATGAGGAAATCGTGACGTTGCTTCCCTCCTCGTTTTCCACGTATTGGCCGAAAGGAATGGCTACGATGGTCAGTTCAGGATTCAAGTCGTGCAGGCGCACACCGATAGACTCGTCCGCAAAATACCCGATCGGACGGATGTAGCAATCGGTGCGATAATTCTCAGCCCTGAGCAAGTCTATTGTGAATTGAACGATTTGATCGATCGAATACGGGAATTTCATCAACAGCAGGCTGGCCGATTCAAGGAAGCGTTTAAAATGGTCATGAGGCCTGAAAATAAACAGCTGTTGCTCCTCGCTGTTCCAATATCCGCGCAAGCCGCCGAAGACCCCGGTGCCATAATTCAGAGTGTGGGTCATAACTCCAACTTTAGCTTCGCTGTAAGGGACGATGCGGCCTTTGAAAAATGCGTAATTGGGCAAACTCATTGAAAAAGATCCTCCTTTACACCGGCGTATTTTACCGCCGTGCTGCGGCCTTATTCCGCCGACGGGAAGGATAAGCCGCACATTTCGTTGATTATATTCGATTTCCTTGAAAAAAGAGAGTTTTATTCTCCGTATTGGAAGAAAAGATCTCCCGGCAGTTTTCTGCTAAATTTTCGGCTTGGATGACGCTAAAAGTCGCTTGCCCCTCGGAGAACGCCGCATCGCCCGGCCGGCGTTGGGATCGAAAATGATGTCATGGATTGGGCCGTTTTTCCTTTTTGGGTAATTCAGTCGACGAAGAGCGCTTGTGCTTTGACAGTCGCAGGACAAGCGCACTGCAGCCGGGTTTCGATGGTCGAAATCGCCCGGATGATCTGTCCCGGCAATTCCTCCTGCCACAGCCTATAGAGGATGAGGTCGCGAAATGTTTTAAAAAACCCTGAATCTATTTTCGACAATGCGAATATATTGCTACAATATTGGCGATGTGGCTTAGAGTTCCTGCTTTTTTGATAGTGATCGTTTCCCTCGCTGCATACGCCGCCCGGTCGTCGGCGCAAACACCCGTCGCATCCGATTTCTCCGTATCGGTAAATCTGGTAAAAGTCCCGATCACCGTGTTTGATGAGAAGGGGACGATGGTCTCCCATTTGAATAAAGAGGATCTCAGGATATGGGAGGATCAAACCGCTCAGGAGATCCGCAGCTTCGGCGTCGATGTGAATCCTGTATCCGCGGTTCTTGTGCTCGATACAAGCATGAGTGAAACAAAGTCGGAACTTAAAAAAATCAAAGAGGCGGCGGAAGAATTTGCCGACGCTCTCAAGCCCGGCGACCAGGTCTCTCTTATTACATTCGACGACGAAGTTTATCGCATGCTGGATTGGACGGGCAATCGGAACCAGGTTCGAAGGATGCTCAGCAGGATTCAATCGGGATGGAGGACCGTATTGTATGACGCGATGTACCTTGCCGCCGCCGAGCAGTTGAAGGGAATAGAGGGGAGGAAGGCGATCGTCTTGCTGACCGATTGCGTGGACAACGACAGCAGAGTCAATTTCCATGAAGCTTCTCTCGCGATCGTTCAGTCCCAGGCGTCGCTCTACGTCGTTTCGAAAACCATAATGATGCGCGAAGCCGCCCAACGCGAACCCAGGGTCCAATTTCTCAGCGATGTCCTTAAAAAAGTGTCCGGCGATCCGACTGCAAATTATGTCGACGAATACTTCAAAAAAAGGGAAGAAGAAATGATCGAGCTTTCGGAGAAGACCGGCGGTCGATGCATCTTCCCCGCGGATTATAATCGGATTAAACATGTTTATTCGGAAATTGCCCGCGAGCTGAAGAGCAAGCATTTTCTGACGTACGTGTCCAATCAGGAGCTGAAGCCGAATTCATTTCACAGGATTTCGATCGAATATTTGAAGCCGGCCAGCAAAATCATCTATCGCAAGGGATACTACCATCTTCCCCTGCAGGAGCGTCAGCCGCAGGCGAACGCCAAATTCGCGGCGCCTCGTTCGATATTCAGATAGAAATAATATCTATACGGCGATTGTGGGGGGGATTTGACGAAATGCGGGACGACTCCGCTCCCGGAGACGTCCGGACGCTTTGTTGAACAGACTTCCGCTCAACAGCGCTCCTTTTCAACGTCGTTCATGGCTCGGCATTGTGCAGCCGTCGGCGCCGGGATCTTCGATGGAAACCCGCAATGACGGGAAATGCAGCTATTCCGCTTTGGTGACGTTCTCCGCCTGAAGCCCTTTCGGACCTCTCGTGACAGTGAAGGATACTTCTTCGCCCTCCGCCAAAGTTCTAAATCCATTCATTTGAATTGCTGTATGGTGCACAAAAACATCGCCGCCTGCAGCTCTTTCGATGAATCCATAGCCCTTGGCATTATTGAACCATTTTACTTTCCCAGTCTCTTTTTCCATGGGAATTGGACTCCTATTCAACAACGATGCCTGCCAAATAAAACCCGCGATCAGGAAATGAAAAAGCCGCCATACACACTGGCGGCCTCGCCCGATCCGGAGCCGACTCAGGGTACTGAAGGCGTCCGGGTTTTGTCAATCGGAATTCTTAAAAATTGCAGGATGCACAATGGATTTAGGGAGGAATGGCGGATGGGAATCCTTCAAAAACATATCCATGAACGCCGGCTAAAGATATTTGAAATTGCGCCACGAGAAAATACACGGAGAGAACGGAAGAGAATTGTTTCTTTTTCGGTGGGAGGCGTGGAGTTTTGCGGGCGACAAAGAGACGAGAGATGAAATTTGAAAATTATCAGGCAACAACCTGATCGTTCAGGCCGGCCAACAGATCGGTTTCCATTTCCAGATTTCCCGGATTGTTCGTTGCAGCCAGATGGAAAAGCTCCTTGCCGCCGAATTTGCGCATGGTTTTTTCAACGCGTTCCATCAGAGGAGACTGCGTGGCATGGGATTTGAAGGCCATGATTTTTTCCTCCAGAAAAGGCGCAATGTCAATGGTCGCCGTGGCAGGCGGAGGCGAAACCGGAGGGCGGTCCGGCAGGGTAATCCGGGCTGTGGAATAATAGAGTTTTTGGGTTCGATGCGGCGCTCGGCCTCCGGACAGTTGTTCCGGATACCGGTCGTTTCGCGCCGCCCAGTGAAAAGCCATCGTCGCGAAGATCGACGCCATCGAATGATCGGGGTGGCCCGTGATGGCGCCTTCAGGGCCCATCGTCATAATCACGTTGGGTTTAATGTCGCGCACCCGGCGAGTCAGATCTCCGACTACGGCATTGAAGTCGGTTTTATAAAGCCCGCCGTCCGGATAATCGAGCACTTCCCCGCCGTCGACTCGGAGTATTTTGCAGGATGCCGAAAACTCGCTCCGCCGCAGGGCTGCGAGTTCTTCATCCGAATTCGCCGTTCCTCTGTTGCTTGCCGCCTGCCCCGGGGTGAGGCAAATGACAAAAGTTTCCACCTTGCGTGAATGATAGAGAAGCAAAGTCCCCCCAAATGCCCCCGCTTCGTCGTCGGGATGCGCCGTGATCGCAAGAAGTCTCATGACGTTCAAGTTAACCTCAGGGGCATTCTCCAATCAAGAAAAATAGGGCAGCGCAATCGCGGATTCATCAGGATCCCCGGCCGCCGGCAGATCTCTTTTTGAGAGCATTGCGGTCCGGCAGAATCAAAGACAAGCGGTTCATTTTTATTGTCTCGGGCTGTAATTGGCCTTGTGGAAATGCATTGGAGGCGATAAGCTCAAGCGCCGG
>CAZXSV010000127.1:0-7204 GCA_964642735.1 uncultured Acidobacteriota bacterium | reverse complement strand
AGAGCCCCGGCAGGGGCGAAAGATCAGTAGTTAAAAGGGCTTATTTGCCCTTTCAGGGCTCTTTGCCGATTGCATCGCTTGCCGGGGGTTCGTTTCACTCGCCCCCGGCTGTTCTCTTTCGGCCTGAATTCCGAGCGGGCTTTCATCCCTTCGCCCTCTATTTCAACCATTGTCCGAGCTTCGCCCCGAATCTGCCATAGGATCGCGCCTACGGCGCTCGATTTTTATAACGGTTCATTAAAATCGTTCAAAAGCAGGTTCTCCGTGCATTCCGTGCTGAAATTCCGTGGCTATTGTGGAGTTATCGCCCCCCCAAAAAGCATGCGGCATCAGGCAAGACGCCGACGTCGCCGGAACGTTGCTCGCCGGCTCGCCGGTTCCTTTGCATTCATCTTCCATCGCGATTTGTTGCATCGAGTATTTGAAATCGGCCAAAGCTTGGAATATCGTCTTGAGGAATTCTATAAATCCGGCCGCTCTCCGCGAACAGTCGGGATTGAGCCGGCTAATAGTCTTCCCTCATAAATCGATGAAGGTCTGCAGGATCGTGTCTGTTAAACGCGTTGACTCAAAAAGCCTGGAGCGGGAGAAAGAGATATGTACGAAGTCTTCAAAGGCAAAGTAGCGTTGGTCACGGGGGCGGCGTCCGGCATGGGCAGGGGAGCTGCGCGCGCCTTTGCCCGCGAGGGAGCGCGGGTTATCGTTTCCACGGATTCCAATATCCGGGGGGGCGAAGAAACGGTTCGGCTGATAAAGGAAGCCGGCGGGGAAGCGGCCTTCGTCCGATGCGATGTCGCCAGGGCGGCGGAAGTCGAGGCGATGGTGGCAAAGGCGGTCGAGTTGTATGGCGGCCTGCATTACGCCTTCAACAACGCCGGCGTTGGGCCGGACGGCGCACGTTTCCCCTTCGTTTCGCTGGCCGAGTGTCCTGAGGAAGTTTGGGACCGCACGCTGGACATCAACCTCAAAGGCGTGTTTCTCTGCATGAAATACGAAATCAGGCAAATGCTCAAACAAAAATACGGGGCGATCGTCAATAACGCCTCGTTGGGCGCCCTGAAGGCTTTGCCCGGATTCTGCGCCTATAATGCGAGCAAGCATGGCTTGATCGGATTGACCAAATCGGCGGCTCTTGATGTTGCGACCTGCGGCATTCGAATCAACGTGATTTGCCCCGGGCCGACCGAGGGAACGAGCTTGATGGACAACCTGACTTCCACAAACCCGGAAGAGAGAAATAAAATCAACAGCGAGATTCCCATGCAGCGCCTGTCCAATCCCGAAGAAATGGCTCAAGCCGTCCTCTGGCTGTGCTCGGAAGCGTCTTCTTTCGTGACCGGGATGCATTTGTCGGTTGACGGCGGCATGTCCGCGACATAAATCATAATTTTTGCGGAGGATGGAGCAATGGCTGAACTGAAATACGCCAAAAATATTATCACGGAAGATTTGATGCCGCCCCGGCCCGCTGAGGACGTTCAATTGATGGAAGACCAGGCGAAGGCGGGCAGGACTTTTGATCGAACGCTGCTTCTCGGCATTCAGGACTCCATTTTGAAAGGTTCGTTTTTCGTGGGTTGCGAATGGATATGGGGATTGACCGGAAACGGGCCGGTCGCCATTGAAATCCCGCACAGCCACGATTATGACGAGATCATCGGCTTTGCCGGCTCCAACCGGAACCACCCGAGGGAACTGGGCGGAGAAATCGAGTTCCGAATCGGGGGCGAGACGCACATTATCACCAAAAGCTGTTTGATTTTTGTTCCAAGAGGGGTGCAGCATTGCCCCGTCATTTTCAACAGGGTCGACACGCCCATTTTCATGTTCGAAGCCATGAACAACGCGGCTTACGAAAAGGCGAAGTAGAGACGATTTCCACGGTTTCTATTGCGGCGGGGACTGCTGGTTTTCCCCAGCTTCAGCCGACATCCATGGGCAGTCTTTCCGAAGCTCGCATCCTTTGCAGCCGACGAATTTGGAAATCGCGGGGATCAGGACAAATCCGACAGCGACGAATGCAAGGAAAAGCGGAAGGAAATTACGAGGCGATCCATTGTAGAGCAGGTACAGGCCGGCGCCCAACGGCAGGAACCAGCACGGAAACATGATGACGATGTTCTTCCTGAAGACCTTCCTGAAATTTCCGCCTTCTTTTTTTTGAAAAAATCTTGCGGCTATCGCGCCGTAGCCGCAAGGGCAGGCCCTCGAGCCGAAATGGCGGCAGTGACGGCATATCAAACCCCAGAACATTGCGATGGAGGAGAGGTTGTAGAGCAGCATAAGGAGCGCAAGCGGACGAGAGATAAATCCGACAATCAGCGCGCCCAGGATGAACAGGATTGCCGTCGGAATATTGTCCAGCAGGACGAGCCAGGCGGGGACTTTCCGCTCGCATTCCTTGTGGATGCTGCAAGTTGCGTTCTCGATTTTCAAATCCGTCATAATCCTATTATACTGTTTGTTCAAGCGGCGGAAATCACGTAAATAAAACAATATTCCCACGTTGAGAAAAAATGGTTCCTTCACTAAGCTTTGACCCTGGATTGAGTCTCAGCGTGCGAGCGGCTTTGGTCTGGGGCTTGGATTTGCCGGGATGCTCCAAGACGGCGATCGAACCCGCCAGCCTGGCCGATCTGCTCTGTCGGGTGCGAGCCGCGGGGGAGGCGTTTCTTGCGCCAGCGCGCAAGGCGGCCGTCCGGGGAATGCTTCGCTTCGGAACGTACAAGCCGACGGGACGGGGGAAGCCTTCCAGCGAATATCTTTTGGGGGCGGCTCTCGGCGGCGAGTTTCCGCTTGTCAACGGCCCCGTCGACGTCAACAATGCCGTCAGCCTCGAGTGGGGATATCCGGCGAGCATATTCGATCTTGATCTTTGCGGCCCGCAATTGTTTCTCAGGCGAGGAGTTGCAGGGGAGTCGTATGTTTTCAATCCTTCAGGGCAAGTCATCGACGTTGAAGATCTGCTGTGCGTCTGCCGCAAGGAAGGGGATGTTTGGGCGCCGTGCGGCAATCCTGTAAAAGACGCGATGGCGACCAAGACCAGGGAGACGACGCGCAACGTGGCCGCGGTGATTTATGCGCCCTGCCCGGAGCCAAAGGAGGAACTCGAAGCGGCAGCCGCCAGGTTCGCCTTTTTGCTTCGCGTCGATTGCTTAGCCTCCGAAACCGGCTACAAAATGGTGCCTGGCTAGGATGTCCCTTTTTTCGATAACACAAAATGGCGCCTGGCTAGGATAGCGCCAATTACAAGTTCATCAATTAAACTGCAGGACCCAGTCGGATACGCGATCCGTTGTATTAAAGGAGCTGCTATGAGCGACAACCAGGGCAAAGAAAATGCCGCGATTTTTACAAGGCGCAAGGTGATTGGCGGATTGACGGCTGCGGCGGTCATGGCGCCGGCGGCGCTTAAAAATATTTGGGCGGCGGGAGACCCGGTGGTCGAAACCACCGCCGGGAAAGTGCGGGGAGTTCCGGTAGAAGGCGTTTACCGATTCCTCTGCGTCCCGTACGGCGCTTCCACCGGTGGCGCGGGGCGCTTCATGCCTCCATCGCCGCCCAAGCCGTGGGCGGGAATAAGAGAGACTCCCAAGCTGAGGGCCATTGCCCCGCAAACAGATGTCAACGCTGCTCCGAGTCCGGATATTCCCGCATTGAAGGGAATGCTGTCCATAGGCCTCGAACCGGGAAGCATCGAGACCGAAGATTGCCTGAATGTTACGATTTTCACGCCCGGCCTGGATTCCGCCAAGCGGCCGGTGATGTTCTGGTGTCATGGCGGTGGATATTATGCGGGATCCGGATCGGCTCCCATGTATGACGGGACGGCGCTTGCCAAATCCGGCGAAGTCGTTGTCGTGAGCGTCACTCATCGGCTGAATGTGCTGGGATATGCGTATCTGGCGGAATCAGGGGCGGACTTCGCCCAATCCGGAAACGTGGGCATGCTCGATATCGCGCTGGCCTTGAAATGGGTTCGGGACAATATAGAGCGTTTTGGCGGGGATCCCAGGAAGGTGTTGATTTTCGGACAGTCGGGCGGAAGCTCCAAAGTTGCGACTTTGATGTCCATGCCTTCGGTGAAGGGCTTGTTTCATCGGGCTGCAATGCAGAGCGGATCGACGCGGAAACTGCGCGATGCGGAAGACGCCGCCCGCGCGCCAATGGCGCTGTTTGCGGAACTGGGTTTAAAGCCCAATCAGGGCCGGGAGCTTCAGAAAGTTCCGCTGGATCGATTAATGGCTGCCCATTTCGCAGCCTCCAAACGGCCGGGATCCGGCCAGAATTATGCGCCAATGCTCGACGGAGCAATTATTCCGCAACATCCGTTCCATCCCGTCGCGAATCCACTCAATGCGTCTGTGCCTCTTGTCGTCGGCACGGTTCGCACGGAAGGGACTGCATTTCAGCTGGCGGACCAGGAAGCTTTTAAGCTGGATGAAGCGGGTTTGCTGAAGAGGATGAAGTCGACGCTTGGCGAACGCACCGGCGAAGCCGCCGTAGAGCTTTATCGCAAGTTGATGCCCGGCGGGACTCCCTCGGATTTGTTTTTTGAAATGTCCAGCGACCGCAGCCGTCGCGCGGCGATCCAAATCGCAGAACTCAAAACGGCTCAGGGCGTCAGCCCGGCCTACTTGTATGAATTGACATGGAGCACTCCCGTGTATGACGGAATCCTTCGCACCCCGCATTCATTGGATTTGCCCATGATCTTCAACATCGCCGACAAATCGGTTTGGGCGCCGTATACGGGAGGAGTCCCTGCGTCTCTGCGGGTGGCGAAAGCTATGAGCGAAGCCTGGGTGGCGTTTGCGCGCACCGGAACGCCCGGAACAAAATCCTTGCCCTGGCCGGCTTATACGTTAGACAAGCGCCACACGATGGTGTTCGACGAGAAGAGCGCCGCCCGACCCGATCCTTTCCGCGAAACCCGAAAATTCTGGGAAGACGCTTAAAAATGGTGCCTGGCTAGGATGTCCCTTTTTTCGATGGGGATAAGGGGATATGGGCGACAGGCTAGAATGTCGCCAATTACGAGTTCGTTTATCGCACTACACAATCAAATATTTATGGACAAACGGATTTTTTGGGAAAACCGTCCCGGGCTCAGCTCAATTAAAGGCGCATCCAGCATGAACGGGATGCAAGGTCGGCAGGAAAAGAGAAGAGCATGAATTTCAGCTGAAGGAGAGAGGCGCCGGGTCGCCGCTCTCCTTTGCAGATCTTTTTGAAGCATTGGGATTTGGCTATTTAACTGCCTTTATCAATCGGGTGAACGTGACGTTCAGCACATTCCCTTTAGGCCGCTGTTCCACTCCAAACTCGCGGAGATATCGCACCGAGGTGGACAAGCCAAGTTTTGGGCAAACCATTGTAATTTCCGGGCCGATTCCTGCAGCGTGATCCTTCAGGCTTGAGGCGCCGACGCCTTTAGCGTCAGTGAATTGTGTTTGATAAAAACCGGCGACTCCAAGTTCAATAGTTTTGGATACGCTCTTTCCCAGTCCCCATTCCAGAGTCCAGTACTGGCCCGGCCTGATCTGGGTTTCTTTTCTTTCATGATGGATTTCGTACCGGTTCAAAGCGGAGAACGACCAAGTTTTGTCCTTGTCGGGATAGAGTGTGACGCCGCCGGTAAGCATATGGGTCCAAAAACCTTTGCCTGGCGCTATCGGATCGGTTGCACTGTAGTCGCCCGTCGGCGCCCAGAAGCCATAGCCGAAGGAAAAATCCGCTTGTTTGAAGTGCCAGGAAAGTGTGATTGGCTCGACAAAAATGTCTCCCAAGCTGAAATCGCTTTTGCTGAAGCCAGTCATATCGAGGCTTTGGTATGGAAGGGGGACAATTAGATCGGCGCCGTAAAATCCGCCCAAAACCGTTTTGTTTGTGATCAGGACCAGACGAGGCGTCTGAACATTAGCAAAGAGGTCGAAGGATGGCGGTCCCGCATTGAACTCACTGGCAAAGTAAGTGTAGTTGTAGTCCCGAATGTATAGTCCGGGCGGCGGCAGGGAAGCGGCCTTAATGCCTTCTACGCCTGCCGGATAATGAGTTTGCGCCAGAAGCGATCCCGCGCCTGTCAGCAGCAAGCAGAACGATACAAGTCGGATGCATAAGAATTTCATGGTTCTCTCCAATGGTTTATGACAAGCTTTTTTGTGAAAAACCCGCTCATCCTACTCCATAGCCGAATTTTCCTCAACAAAATCGAAATAGCGCCTGGCTAGGATGTCCCCTTTTTCATCAAGGTGTCAGGCTAGAATGGCACTAATTACAAATTCATTAATGCTATCCCGGGACACAATCAAATATTTGAGGATTAAAGGGATATTTCGGAAAATATTGATTTAATATTCCGGCGGACGATTGGAGCGTTGATTAAAAAGGCTCATTTGACTCGCTAATTCCTTTTTTTGGGCGAAGGCTTGCGACCTCGCTTCCCGGGCAGCAACTGAATTCCCATCTTAAGTTCCAAGAGCCGGGCGGTTTCTTCGCTCCCCAGGAAGTATCCTTGCTGTGTCGTCCTGCGTATTTGAGCGCGAACCGCTTCCTCATCGTTTGTTTGAAGAAATTCTATCCAATTCACTGTTCTAAAATCCTCTTCCCAGAGACTCATGTTCAACAAACCGGTTGGATCTTGTCCCGTAATGTGTGCCTTTGCGCTCGACCATTCCCAATCCCAAGGATTCTCAACCAGATGCGCTCGTACGGCATTCATTTCGATATATCGAAATAATTGTCCACCCCCGTTTCGTTCGACGGGGCAGGAATAAAAACGGTTTTGCCAGAGATGTCCGGTCTTTCCACGCTGCATATTCTGCCAGAAGGCGAAATCGTGATGCAATTGACCAATTGCCAGAGAAAAAGACCATACTTCTTTGGGGATAACGGCAAGATGGACATGGTTGGTCATCAGAGAATAACAAATCAGTTCTATCCCATAGATGCGGAAATACTTTGTTGCCAGCCGCATATAGACAATGCGGTCGTTGTCTGAATAAAAAATGGTTTGGCGATAGTTCCCACGTTGAGTAATGTGGTGAACCATGCCTGGGATAACCACACGATTTCGACGAGCCATGCTGACATTGTTTCGCGACTCATCAATCTATTTCATGAAAAGAGAGATTTGTTTTATATATTTTTTTGGCTCTTCAGCAGAATTTGTGGGTATAACCCGATGAAGTTAGAAGCCTGTGGG
>CAZXSV010000126.1:0-7756 GCA_964642735.1 uncultured Acidobacteriota bacterium | reverse complement strand
TGCATGTTTACGACGAAACGGCATAGGATCCCGTAGTTCCGGCAAAGAACGGGATCAAGAGACGGGATTGGATTACTTCCTCGCCAGATACTACAGCGGAGCGCAGGGGCGCTTCCTTTCGGTTGATCCAGAGAATGCTGGAGCGAATAGCAAGGATCCCCAGAGCTGGAACGCATACGCTTATGTTCGAAACAATCCACTCAAATATGCTGATCCGGATGGCTTAGCATTTCGAATATGCCAATATGGGGGTGGATGTAGAGACGACATTTCAGATGCGGCATTCCAAGTTCTTATTTGGGATACTCTTAAACATGTAGACCATTTCACTTTATCCAGCAACAACGAAATAGTAGGCACCTTTCAAACTGGAAATTATATTCAGGATGGCGTGCTATATACATATCAATGGTTATACGAAGATCCGGTAGAAGCCTATGATGGTTTTCAGACTGCCCTTTTCGTACAAGGTGCGATAGGGGGTGCAAAACTGGCTGCTGGCGCCGCCAAATCGGCAGCAAATGCCATATCCGAAAGCCTATCAGGCGAAACGGTGGTAATAGGCAAGATGTCAGACCTGGTTCGAAAAGGAGCTATAGGATCGGGGGAAAGAAAACTTGCCGATGAGCTGCCGAATTTAGGAAGTCCGAAAGCGAATTGGTATCAAAATGCAAGCAAATTGCGCAAAGCAATGTCCGAGGGGAAACCCATTCGTGACGCTTCTTGGGGAAATCCCGAAAGCAATACAGGGTTTTTAAAAGCCGAGCGAAACCTGCTTGAGAACCACAACTGGAAATTAGGGAATGATGGGTATTGGCATCCACCATCCAAGAAATAGGATGTTAGTATGCTGAAAAAAGAACCAAGTCCTGAACGTGCAAGGCTTGGATTCAAAGAAGCTGTTCTAAACAGCTTCGAATTTCTGAAGGACGAGGACTTCCACGCTGTCGAGCAGGAGATTACGCTTGTTCGATACGAGTCTGATTCGGTGTTCATTAATATCTTTCATGGTCGGTCTTCATTTGAAATGGGAGTGGAAATCGGCAGGTTGAATGAACCTGATAAAAAACTGAGTCTGCACGATATTATCGCCGCGGCCGATTCGGATAAGGCGGAGGGTGCCGGCTGCCATGGAACATTCGCGGTCAGTTCCCGTAAGGGAGTCAAAGAGTTAGTGCCTAAACTCGCTGACCTTGTTATAAAATATGCAATGCCGTTTCTCCATGGAGATGATGCTGAGTTCACTTCCGCATTTAAACTGCAATCTGAGCGATGGAAGGCTTATGTAAAGGAAGTAAATCTAAGAAACATACGTAAAAGAGCAGAAGCTGTGTGGCAGGAGAAGGACTATGATCAGGTAGTCGAATTGCTCGATTCGATAAGAGGCGATCTAACCGAAGTTGAGGCCAAGAAGTTAGCTTATGCAGAACAGCATGTTGTGACGACGAAAGGCACTGGATCATAACTGGAAAAGCGAGGCCGTATCTCCACTGTGGGGAAATCGGGGCCGCATCTCCACTGTTGAAAATTTGTTATTTTGCTTCCGAGTTTTGGCTGTTCAAAATATGGCGCCAGGCGCGAATTACCCTGTTTACTTCTGGACGCGCTGAGCGGCGATTAGGTCCTGGACGACGCCGAGGATGCGCTGCTGCTGGTGTCTGGGAGAAAAAACGGTACCTGGTTATACTGTCCCTTATGGGGACGCGCTCCCGCTGAGAAAGGATCAACTGTAAGCGGTAAGCAGGGTGCATCTGGCGCCAATGTTAATGCAGCGATAAGCTGCGCGCATGGAAAACGAAAACACTACTGAAAAGAAAAAGCATAGAAGAAGCACGCCCGAAGAGCGCGCGGAAATATTAGAGACATTTGGCCGCAACGGTTTAACCCGCCGCGCATTTTCACGCACCCACGGCATAGCCCTAAACACACTCAATAAAGAAATCGGGGCCGCATCGCCACTGTTGAAAATTTGTCCGTGATGCTGCCCGCCTGGGTCGGCTATCTACTCGCTTTTTCGAGGATGGTGTCGAGGAATCGGATGACAAATTCCTGTTCCTTGCGGGGCAGTTTGCGGATTTGTTCGAAACGCAAAGCCAGCGCCGGAGCCAAATCCTGGAAATCCTGGACACCCAGAGCGCCGGGATAAACCGGCATGAAGTAGAGAATGAAAGAGTCTTACAGGAAAGGAGTAGCGAACCATCCTGACCTTGAGTTTTGCGCAGGCTGTCGCGAGGCAGCAGGCGAAGCGTAAACAAAGGCACTGGTGAGCAGGGTATTGAGCTGCGAAAACATAATCCGGGGCGTCGACCCTGTTGGGTGAAGGGGAAGGCAACATCAAGGCATGCGCAAAGGAAAAGCGGGGCCGTATCTCCCCTGTTGAAAATATTTTGCTTCCGAGTTTTGGCTGTTCAAAATATGGCGCCAGGCGCGAATTACGCTGTTTACTTCTGGACGCGCTGAGCGGCGATTAGGTCCTGGACGATGCCGAGGATACGCTGCTGCTGGTGCCTGGGAAGCTTGCTGACTTCTTCAAAGACCCGCCGCCCTTCTTTTGACCGTTGTTTTCTTTTCCGAGCAGATAATCCACCGATATATTCAGCATTGAAGACAATTTTGCGATGTATTCCGGCTTCAGGGGCGTTGCTCCCGGCGTTTTTTCAGCTTCGAGAGGCGACAGCGCCGCGGAGGAAAGTGTCGATGGTTTTCAGAAGCGTGGACTGCTGATTCGCCGGAAGGCTCTCGATTTTTTCCAGCCTGCGAAGCATTCTCAAACTCGGCTTTCGCCGGAGCGGAGCTCGTGATCCTTTTTGTTTCAGCAGTTCGTCGGTAGTAATCTCCAAAGCGCCGGCGAACCGCACCACCATTTCCGCATTCAACCGCAGTTTATCCCGTTCGTAGTCGGAAACGAGCGCCTGAATAATCCCGACGCGTTCGGCAATCTCCACCTGGGTGAAGCCGCGCTCTTTGCGCAGACGCGCCAGGCGTTGGCCGAAAGTTTCGGAATCGGGATTGAGGTTCTGCGAAGCTATTTTTCTCGCCATAGCTTCGTCAGTGTAAAGGTGATTTTGCATATTCATCGAATCTCTCATTGACGAATACGGTAATGTACTGTATTTTACCTCTCGGTTCAATCACATGATATTTTAGCTGTTTCTCCTTGACAGGTTTTTGAAGGAGGGCTTGATGGCGCGGATACCGGAGCATGAGGTGGAGCGGTTGAAGGCGGAGGTGTCGGTTGAGCGGCTTGCGGAGGCGCGCGGGATCAAGCTGGAGCGCCGCGGGGTGGATCTCTTTGGTCTGTGCCCTTTTCATGCCGACAAGAATCCGTCGCTGGTCATCTCACCGACTAAGAATTTGTGGCATTGCTTGGGATGCGGCAAAGGCGGATCGGTGATCGACTGGGTCATGAAAATCCACGGAATCAGCTGCCGTCATGCGCTGGAGCTTTTGAGAGCGAATCATTCTTCTTTAGCCGCGCTGGGGACGATTGTGCAGAGAGGAACGACGGCGGCGGTGAAGCTCGACGCTCCATTCAAGATCGATTCGGACGATCAGAGCGCGCTGAACCAAGTGGTCGACTATTATCACCAGACGCTGAAGCAAAGCCCCGAAGCGCTGCGCTATCTCCAATCCAGAGGCCTGGAACATCCGGAAATGATCGACCGATTCCGCCTGGGTTTTTCCAATCGTACGCTTTGCTACCGGCTGCCGGAAAGCAATCGCAAGGACGGAGCGGAAATCCGGGGCCGGCTGCAGCGGCTTGGCATCATTCGGGAAAGCGGCCACGAGCACTTCACCGGATCGGTTGTGATTCCCGTGATTGATCTTGATGGAAACGTAACGGAGATCTACGGCCGCAAGATCACGGAAGGGCTGCGAGCGGGAACGCAGCTTCACACCTATTTGCCCGGCCCGCACAAGGGCGTCTGGAACGAAGAAGCTCTTGCTGTTTCAAAAGAGATCATACTTTGCGAATCGCTGATCGACGCGTTGACATTCTGGTGCGCGGATTATCGAAACGTAACGGCGAGCTACGGCGTCAACGGATTCACCGACGATCATCGCGAAGCTTTCAAAAAGCATGGAACGAAAAAAGTTCTGATTGCTTACGACCGCGACGAAGCCGGCGAAAAGGCAGCGCGCGAACTCGCCGGCGAACTGATCTCGATGGGAATTGACTGCTATCGTGTGCTGTTTCCCAAAGGCATGGATGCCAACGAATACGGCTGCAAGGTGAAGCCGGCGGGGAAAAGCCTGGGAGTTCTCCTGAACAAAGTCGAATGGCTGGGCAAAGGAAAGCCGCCGTCAGTTGCTGTTACGGAAAATGGTGAAATCGCAGCGGCGCCAGTTGTCGAGCAGCTGCAGGCGGCTAAAGAAAAAACTCCGGAGGTTTCTTCTTTAGCTGCTGAGCCGGTCTCATCGAACAATCAGCCCTCCAAAATCATCGAGGCGCCTGTCGAAATCAAAGGCGACGAGATCACGATCGCGCAGGGAGATCGGAAGTATAGGATTCGAGGCCTGGCGAAAAATCTGAGCCAGGACATCATGAGAGTGAATCTGCTGGCGATTCGCGGCGACGCAATCCACGTGGATACGCTTGATCTCAATGTCGACCGGCAAAAAACAGTGTTCTGCAAGCGAGCGGCGGAAGAACTGGACGTGAAAGAGGAAGTGATCCGAAAAGATCTGGGCCGCGTGTTTCTGCAGCTTGAGGCGCTGCGAGACGAACAAATTCGAAAAGCGCTTGATTCGAAAGAAGAGGAAATCCAACTCAGTTCGGAAGAGAAAGCCGCGGCGCTCGAACTGCTCAGAGATCCGCGGCTGATGGACAGGATCCTGGATGACTTTGCCAAGTGCGGGATTGTAGGCGAGGAGACGAACAAGAAAGTGGCTTACCTGGCCGCCGTGTCGCGCTTGCTGGACGCTCCGCTGGCTGTGATGCTGCAATCGAGCTCCGCTGCGGGAAAGAGCTCGCTGATGGAAGCGACGCTTGCGATGATGCCCGAAGAGCAGCGCGTGCAGTACTCGGCGATGACAGGCCAGTCGCTTTTTTACATGGGCGAGACGGATCTTAAAAACAAGATTCTGGCCATCGTCGAGGAAGAAGGAGCGCAACGCGCCGCCTATGCGCTGAAACTATTGCAGAGCGAAGCGGTTCTCACGATCGCCAGCACCGGCAAGGACCCAACAACAGGAAAACTGATTACTCATCAATACCGGGTCGAAGGGCCGGTGATGATCTTTTTGACTTCGACCGCCATCGAGATCGATGAAGAGCTGTTGAACCGCTGCCTGGTGCTGACGGTGGATGAAGACCGGGAGCAGACGCGCGCGATTCACAAACTGCAGCGCGAAGCGCAAACGCTGGAAGGCCTGATCCTGAAACGCCGGCGGCAGGAGATTGTGACGCTGCATCGAAACGCACAGCGATTGTTGAAGCCGCTGCCGGTGGTTAATCCCCATGCAAAGCAGCTGACCTTTCCTGACGGACTGACGCGCACGAGACGCGACCATATGAAGTTCTTGGCTCTGATCCGGGCCATTACGCTGCTTCATCAATATCAGCGGCCAATCAAATCCGTTCCCTACGACAATAAAATCCTGGAATACATCGAATCCACGCCTGAAGACATCAATCTTGCGGAAGATCTAATCAAGCAGGCGCTCGGACGTTCGCTGGATGAACTCCCGCCGCAGACTCGGCGCTTGCTTCTGATAGTCGACGAGATGGTTTCGAAAGAATGCGAGCGGCTAAAGATGGGAAGAACGGATTATCGTTTCAGCCGGCGTGACGTTCGCCATTACACGGGATGGAGCGACGCCCAGCTGAAGAGGCATCTGCACAAACTGCAAGAACTGGAGTACCTGATCGTTCACAACGGCGGCCGAGGCCAAAGCATCGTTTACGAGCTGTACTTCGAAAGGCCAGCGGATCTGAGCGAGCCCTTTCTGCCTGGTTTGATTGGAATCTGCAGCTACGACGAAAAGAAGGATGGGGCAAAAGGCGAAAAGCACCCCTCAAGCACCCCCCAAGTTACAGGGGTGTTCGGGGGTAGTACGGGTCAGCCTGAACCAATGAAGACGGGCCTGCGAGGCCGATTTAAGCGATTTTCCGAAAAAAACACTGATACCGGGTCGGAAGAAAAAGAGCCCGTCGTAATCATAGCCGTAGGCGGGAGGAAATAATGTCCCGGACAGTCAAGAAGCGCAAACCGGATCCGCCGCCGTCTTCTCCTTTAGCCGCCATGATGGGAAAGCATCTCGATGATCTGCGCGTGCACAACTACTCGGAATACACGATAAAGAATCGAAAGGCGCACATTGGATTCTTCATCGACTGGTGCCGCGATCGCGGCCTGACGGAGCCTACGGAAGTCACGCGGCCGATTCTGGAGCATTACCAGCGATATCTTTTTCACTACCGGCAGAAGAACGGAAATCCTTTGACATTCAGGAGTCAGCTCGCCCGCCTGGTTCCATTGCGTGTTTGGTTCCGATGGATGGCGCGGCAGCGGCATATTCTGCACAATCCTGCATCGGAGCTTGAACTGCCGCGGCTTGAGCATCGATTGCCGAAAGTTATTCTCACGGTCGCCGAGATGGAACAGGTTTTATCGCAGCCGAATGTCAACGATCCGCTGGGACTGCGTGATCGCGCAATTATGGAGACGCTATATTCTACGGGCATGCGCCGGCTGGAGCTGGCCAATCTCAAACTGTACGATCTCGACACAGAGCGCGGGACGGTGACGATCCGCCAGGGAAAAGGAAAGAAAGACCGGGTGATTCCGATCGGCGACCGCGCCGCCGCCTGGATTGACAAGTACATCCGTGAATCGCGCCCTCAGCTTGTCGTGGAGCCCGACGACCACACGGTGTTTCTCTCGAACGCCGGCGAGCCTTTTTGTTTGGATCATCTGAGCGACCTTGTCCGTACGCACGTGGACGCCGCGAATATCGGGAAGCGCGGCGCCTGCCACATGTTCCGCCACTGCATGGCCACATTGATGTTGGAGAACGGCGCCGACATCCGCTACATCCAGCAGATGCTCGGCCACGCGGATTTGAAAACAACTCAAATTTACACGCAAGTTTCGATCCGGCAGTTGAAGCGGATCCACGCGGCCACGCACCCGGCCAGGCTGGAATTAAAGCCCAAAGAGGATCCGGAGAAGAAATGAGCGATTGCCGGCGAGCCTCTCTGGAACGTCTGATCCGAATCGCCCGGGGCGACAGCGGACAGTGCCGCGTCGTCGCGAACTTCCTGCTGGCCTGGTGGAACGCGGCGGAATACGGCGGATTCGATCTGACGGAATCGTGGGCCGTCGATTCGAAGATTGCGGTGGACATGCTCTCGGTTTTCGCGCAGCTGCTCCATTGGCGGCGCTATCCAGACAGTCTCGGCTACGGTTCTGAATTCGAGACGATCGTGAATCAGTGGCGGCGGTCGAACAAATGATGTTGGGCTCCGCAAAAAGCATGCTGAGCCCGGCTTCTATTGATCCCCCGCCCGTTCGTTAAGTCTCGGTAGTTGGCGGCGTCGCTGGGGCGCGCACAGGCGGCGGGCGGGAAGTCGCTCGCTCGGCGCTTCCGATAAAGAGCGCTCTTTATCCGAAGCGGCCGGCTGTCACGGCGCTTGCGAAGCTCAGCTGCAGCTAAAGGAGAGAGCCCTGGAGCAAGCGCCGCGCCAGCCGGCTCCCCTCGCTCGCTAGACATAACCATATTATGTCTCCTTCCCGCCCGCCGCCCGCGCGCG
>CAZXSV010000125.1:0-7973 GCA_964642735.1 uncultured Acidobacteriota bacterium | reverse complement strand
TTTAACCCGCATTATTCATGAAGCTTCTGATGCAGCGGCGGATCCGGGCATGTCTACCGCGTTGCGTTCGCAGGATTTCTCAACGTACCGTGGAGTACGCCTGCGGAATCCTCGCGTCGCGCGCCTTGCATCCATGCCCGCCCCAGCCTCCTCGCTTTGAAGCTTCATGAATAATCCGGGTCAAGAAGCAGCCCCATAAAAAGAAGCGCCGCGAATAGGGTTGCAGCACAAAGCCAGGCTTCAGTCGACCGAATGCGCCGCCGGCAGATCCCATGGCCAGGAACTCCAACGCCGCAGGCGAAGAACAGGATCGCGCCGGCAAAAAGGCCGTGCGCTGCTTTCGGGAAGCAGATGACGCCACTTGAATGGACCGTTCATCCAGAGCGCATCCCGCCGCTTGTTCCTGCGTCTCCGTCACTTAAGTTTAACACAATAGATGTCACATAATTGTGACATATTGCTTGACAACACTAGAACAACTTCTATAGCTTTTTCCTGTGGATTTCTGCGCATTATATCAGCCCGCAAACACGTGAATCATGAATTTATCGAGGACTGCAGGCGGGCAATTGTGCGTTTGCATGAGGTGATACGATGACATCCCCAGCGGAAGTCGAAAAATATGCGGAAGAGAATTTATTGCTCAAGAGGCAGATAGAGCAGCGGACGGGGAAAACCGTCGAACAGCTCTATGCGGAAAGAGCGGAGCGAGTCAGGGATGTGATCGAGCTGAGGGAACCGGACCGATTGCCTTTCATGGTCTTGGTCGAGCCGCACGACTATTCCGGAATTCCAAAATCGGCTGCCTACTACGATCCCATTGCACTCAAACGAACAATGCGGAAAATGGCCGTAGATCTGGAACCGGATATGAGCGAACCAGGATTTCCAGCTTGTGGAGCTGCGATGACTGAACTGGACGTCCGGAACTGCATATGGCCCGGCGGACCGAAATCGGCTGATTACGATTATCAGTTCATCGAAAGGGAGTACATGAAGGCCGACGAGTACGACCTCTTCCTGAGCGATCCTTCGGGTTTTATGCTTCGCCGCTATATTCCGCGCGTCTATGGCGCTTTGTCGCCTCTTTCCAAATTGCCCCCCATCGACAGTATGTTCATGGGACTTGAATATCTGACGCCGCTTTTTGCAAGCCCGGAGTTTCTCGAAATGGCCAAACGTTTGGCGCAAGCCGGAAGGCGTGCAGAAGAATTTCGCAAAATTATTGGCAATGCCTCCGAGGAATTGGCCCAACTGGGATTCCCTCCATTCGCCAACTTTGCCGCCGGAGGAGTAGGGGGGGCGCCTTTTGACACCGTTACGAGTTTTCTGCGAGGAATGAAAGGCTCAATGCTCGACATGTACCGTCAGCCGGACAAATTGCTCCGGGCTTGCGAGGCGATATTGGAAAGGCGTAGGGCTCAAGCCATTCCGGCCGACCCGGCTGCCAGGGATTATCCGCCGAGAGTCGGAATGCCGCTTTGGAGAGGCGATCCGGTTTTCATGTCCGATGCCCAGTTCAAAAAGTTTTATTGGCCCGGATTGAAAAAGTCTCTGCAAATTCATGTGGATCTGGGGTACGTACCGGTGCCCTTCTTTGAATCCAGATTTGGCGACAGGCTCGAATGCATGCTGGAACTGCCCAAAGGGAAAATATTGGCTTCGATAGAGGCGGCGGATGCGGTTCGAGCAAAGGAGATTCTGGGAGGCCATACCAGTCTATTGGTCCGATGCCCGAACACCTGCAAACTGTGGTCGCTTGGCCAATTGGAAACTTTCATCAAAGAGCTTATCGATAAATGCGGCAAAAAGGGCGGACTTATCCTCGTCATTAAAATGCCGGACAGAACTCGAATCGAAGACATGCAATCTATGCTGAAATCAATCAAGGAGTATGGCCGAAACTGATCCGGTATCATTCATGTTCACAACGGGCCGCCGGCCCTTATTATTCTTGAGGCTTCTGCTGCGGCGGATCCGGGCATGTCTTCGACGCTTGCGCTCCAACGGGCTCCTCGACGCACTGTCGAGCGCGTCATCGTCGCCCTTCATTCGCGCTGGCTGGGAAGCTGCCAGATGCGCCTTGTATCCATGCTTGTCCCCGCCGCCTTGCTGCGAATTTTCATGGATAATGCGGTTTGACGCCATTCCATTTCACCGCCAACTGAGGGGCGCGCCAGCGGATGCCGCCTGCTGGCGGCGCCGCAAATGGGATGCCTCTGCAAACCATTGGTTCGTCCTCGGCGGTCCCTTGCGCCCATCGCCCTTCGGCCATGGCTGGCGGGGGCGCCTGCACGATGCAGAATCCGGCTGCAAGAATTGCGAAAATTGCAATCGGAAGAGCCCTTCTCATTGAATTTGCCTCTTTTCAGCGTTTGCTTCTTTTTCAATAGGTTGGCGCCCTACGGCAGCAGGGCCGGCGCTCCCCGGTCCACCGGGCTTTCAGTCGCTTGAGCGTCGAGCGCTCCTGATATCAAAACTCTAACACGAAAAATGTCACAAATCCGTGACATGCTTCCTCTTATTAGAGTAATATCTGGGGGAACTCCTGACCTCAATCAGTGGAACCGGATCTCCGGCGCTTTACAAAGCTCGGCAAAATTATATGGAGGAGCGGGGCGCTTGCGCCAAGACGCGGAGTATGGGATAGGAGCAGCGCCGGACAAAATATGTAAAGGGGACAAATGGTTATGGAAGTATTTGATTATGACAGATTGCTGTCTGGATCTATCGATATGCATCTTCATCCTGGTCCTGATGCCTTTAAATGCCGAGTGGATGCTCTGGAAGCGGCCAGCCAGGCCAAGCACGCCGGGATGAAGGCCATTGTGATAAAGAACCACTATTACCCGACAGCGCCCATAGCGATGATGGTGAACCAGCTGGTCCCTGAATTCACCGTGTTTGGAAGCGTCTGCCTGGATTATGAAATGGGAGGATTAAATGTCCATGCGGTCGAGTATTCCGCCAGGGCTGGGGCGCGTGTAGTCTGGATGCCGACCTTCTCCTCGACCAACTCCATATCCAAAATGAGAGAACTCGGGCTTCCACTTAAAGGCGAAGGATACTCGATTTTGGATGACAAAGGCCAGCTGGTTCCGGAGATCGGCCCAATACTGGCCATCGTGAAGCAGTACGATATGGTTTTGGCAAGTGGCCACATGTCGCCAACCGAAACATTCGCTCTTGAAGAGGAAGCACGCAGATTGAGGATCAATAAATTTGTAGTCACTCATCCTCTGGATCATGAATTCTTCGCACAGGCTTTCAGCAAACAGGATCTGATTCGGCTGGCAAAGAATGGAGCTTTCATTGAGTGCACTTTCCTCGCTTTTCAGGCCTCGGAGTTCAGACATGATCCTGCTGAGATGGTAGATATAATCAACACTGTGGGGGCCGGGCAGTGCATTATGTCAACGGACCTTGGACAAATATGGAATCCCCTGCCTGTCGAAGGCTTAAGAATGTTTATTGTCACTTTGCTTAACTATGGCATTACAGAGGATGCAATCAATAGGATGACCAAAACCAATCCGGGCAAGCTGCTGGGATTGAGCGCCTGACCGGATGCAGGCCCTTAGGCCGCAATATTCACGAAGGTTCGCAGCGAGGCGGCAGGGGGCGGGCTTGGATGAGAGGCGCGCGACGGTAGGATCCCGCAGGCGCACTCGACAGTACGTCGAGAAATCCTGCGGGCGCAACCCGGCAGACATGCCGGATCCGCCGCCGCAGTAGTCGCAGCGGCTTGATGAACAATGCGGCTTGGGAGATATCGCGGCAGTTTAAGGAGGAGAAACAGCCATGGAGTATTCAAAGCCGGAAGCCAAATTATGGGCAAGAAAGAATATGAAAGGCCTTGAAGTGCCGATCTTTCCATCCTTTACTCCAGATCTGAAAGAACTGGATGAGGAAGGCATTCGCTTCGACGTCAATCAGATTTGCGCCAATGGCTTCACTTCCATATTGGCTGCGCCTGAAGTTTGCGGCATGACATTCGAGGAACGGAAGAAGTTTGTGGAGATAGTCTGCCATGAAGCCAGAGGCAAAGCGTGTTCTTCCGCAACCGTATTGCAGGATACGGTCGAACAGGATATTGAGATGCTGCATCATATCGAAAAAGTCGGCGGCACTCACGTCACGCTTGGGCATCCTGTGCAGTATTATCCCCGGTCGGAAGAAGATATTTTCCGTATGTACAAATATATGTGCGACTCCACCAGCCTGGCAGTCACGTTTTATCCCGGACGTTTGCACACGTGGCATTTTCATCCGAGTTATTTCCCTCCAGACGTCATGCGCCGAATTTCCGAAATCCCCAACGTGGTTGCGATGAAAGTCGCCGGCGGCAGTTCGGTGGCTTTAACCATTCAGGCTTTTCGGCTTTGCGGCGATCAAATCCTGGTGAGCGATCCTATGCCGGACCGATGGTTTTTCACGGTTCCCCATTACGGACAGCAGTGGGCCGGCGCCGGTCCTTTTTATTGCATGCAAACTCCGGAAAATCCGCGGATGGTGAGAATGTTTGATCTTTTGACAAAAGGCGAAATGGATAAGGCTATGGATCTCTTCTGGGAGTTGGCCACTCCGGGGACTTCAGGATCGCTGGCGGATTCCTACTTCCATTCGGGAATTGTGACGGCTCTTACGGACAAATACGCGCACTGGTGTGCAGGAGGCAACGGAGGCGTCGTGCGGCAACCCACGGGCCGGTTGCATGATTACCAGAAAGACGCTATCCGAGCGGGCATGAAAGCCTTGGGCATTACGCCTCGCGAACCTGAAGAAGAATTCTATGTGGGCCGCGTAAACTATGCAAAGGGATACAGGCTTAAAAAATATGATATCTGACAGGACAAATCATTGAAGATCGCTTCATGCCGGCGTGCGCCATCGCAAATATAGGGAGCCCCTTATGGAATTTACGAAATCTGAGGCAAAAGAATGGGCCAAAAGAAACTACTTCGGATTGGACGGCGTAATTCAACCATCGTATACGCCAGACCTGGAAGAACTGGACGAAGAAGGAATCCGACATGACGTTCGCCACAACATTCGCAAAGGCGTGTTCAGCGTATTCTGCGCGGTTGAAGTCAGCCCTTTAAACCGTGAAGAGAGGAGACAATTCTTGAGAATTGTCTGTGAGGAGGCCAAAGGGAAGGTTTTGGTTTCCATGTTCGGCGCCCTCGACGATGCGGAACAATCTGTGGAATTGCTGAATTATTTTGAGAGCGTGGGCGGAACCCATACGCTATTGGGTTGGCCGGGAAATTTTTATGCTGATTCAGAGGATGCTATTTACCGGGCTGCCAGGAAGATATGCGACTCTATCAATCTGGCCGTCGACCTTTGGCCCAAGCCATTTTACGATTTTGGAAGATTCCATCCAAGTCTGTTCAACCCGGCGCTGATAGAGAAAATCTGTCAGATACCGAATGTGGTAGCCATAAAGGCATACCTCAGTGACGGCATAGGCAAGTGGGCTGATGTCCAACATCGCGTCGGCAACCAGGTCTTGCTTCAGTCGGCGGAAATGGCGGAATGGCCCATTACCGTCGCCCAATATGGACAGCAGTGGGCGGGGCCGGCCGACTATGTGATATTCGATGATGAGAACGCGGAAAATCCAAGAATAGTCCACATGTTCAATCTGTTTGCCAACGGGGAGTTTTCCAAAGGCATGGAACTGTATTGGAAACTGGCGCCGGCAATACTGGGCGCCCGGGATGCCGCGTTTCAGTGCGGCATGCTGGGGATGAAATACATGCAATGGCTGACCGGCGGAAACGGAGGGATGTTCAGGAAGCCGACGTCGTTTCTATTTCAAAATTTCAAGGATGCCATGAGGGCCGGCTTGAAGGCCGCCGGCGTGATCCCGCGAGAGCCCGAAGAGGAATTTTATATAGGCCGGGTGAATTATTCCAAAGGGATCCGGCCCAAAGAGTGAAATCCCTGAATTGCGAATCATAGCGCCGTGAAATTGTCGCCGGATCGATGCATCCGGCGACGGTTTCGCGACTCCCACGGCGTTGATTAAACCTGTTCGCCTTTCCTGCCATAATCAATACTCATGAGGGCTTCTACCAACCTGATTGAGTCAGCGTCGCTCCTGTTATCAGCTTCGTTTTGTGCGCCGTGCGGAAATATGTCATGCCGAAAGAATAGCCGGGTATGCTGCCGGACACTACGATATGAATGTCTTCGGGATTTATGACGGGAACTCTTCCTCCCGGTTGAAGAGATTCTTTTATCACCGGCAGACGATTTTCAGGGATGGCGTCATGAGCAAAAAATATGTCGATGTCGGGAGGTTTGGTGTTCATCCTATCGTTTATGCCCCGTATTTCCTGTTCATTGAGGTCTTCGTACGGTATCTTGGCGCTCTCATAGATGAAATCCCGCAGGCTTTGTTTGCTTTTGAAGCCGTGACGATTCAGCAGGACAGCCAATTCAGGGTGAACTACGATGATGTGTTTTCTGAGATGAGCGAAGGGATTCGCCACCCCGACTCTGTATTGAGCGAACGTACTGCGGTCTCCGGCAACATCCAGCACTATATCGTTGAGCACCCTGCGTACGTCCCACGGTTCGACCACTCCCCCGCCATATAATTTCATGGCCATGCCGGCGCCTACGCTGGCAACAGTGGACACCGTGACGCAGCTGTCTTCCGCTCGATACCCCAGGCTTTCATTAAATGTTTCCCATGGGCTTTGTTCCATGTTTTCGGCGAAAGTATAGAAAGTATGCGAGGACGGGCGGCCAATAAGCGCCATGTCGATTTCGCCCGGCCAAAGGCATCCGATATTGATCAAACTAAGCCGCACTGCACGGCCGATAGTATTGTTGGCTTGCCAGCCATGGCCAAGCAAACCTACCCCCGAGTTCATGTTTATTTCGCTGGCGAGAGGTCCGGATACCATGATCATAAGCGTGAATGAGCCTTCCGAACTCATCATGTGAGTGTAAGTGTTCTCTTCCGTCAGGCATTCCATGGCCGCCAGTATCACCGGAAAGTACTCTGGCCTGGCGCCTGCCATGACTGCATTCACGGCTATTTTTTCAACAGTGGCAATGCCGTTTCGATAAGGCACTCGACCTATAACGTCGTCAGGAGATCGTCGGGTCCCTCCCAACATCCGTTTGACGGCAAGCTCCGTGGGAGGAATCAGGGGCAAACCATCTCCCCAGTGGTTGTCGAGGTATAGCTTGTTGAAATATTCGAGAGCCGACTCATAGCTCTCCGCGGCAATTTCGACCATTTGCGCCGTCTTTTTATTGTCCTTGACCGCCGGATTTCTCTCTTCCACGGTAAGTGGTCTGGTAAGCGCGCCAATAATGCTATCCAAGGACGCTTCCGCGACAGGCATTATATTTTCTATTGTCGACCTATTGGGGTAATAATCAATCGAGGGCAGGCTTACGATTCGCACCGTAGGCATGCCAGCATCCTCGGCCGACATCCTGGAAGTATGAGCGGCATTATCGCCGATCACGAAAACGCCGGGCTTGCCAAGTTTTTCCAAGGCGATTGCCTGCCGGCACTGAATCCATCCTCCCATCCCGTTATCGCCGACGCCGTAGATAAATGCATCCATTTCCTTCTTCGCTTTTTCCGCTGCGTCGGCATCCCCCCAGACAAGCCGGATGGTTTTCACGGTCGGGAATCGATCGTTGAACAATCCCTCTATTGCGGCGCAGAAATTATCTCCGCCTTTCTTGCCGTCCCAGATAATTCCGATTGTTTTTCCTGTCAGATCTTCCACGCGTGGATTTACAAGCCCCGAAGGCTTTAGGATTTCAAAGGCGCCCTGGGGGTTATGGCATGCCAACAATACTTTTTCTGTCAATTTTTCGCCCCTTTTTGACTTTTGATCTTTTTGAACGCAATTCTTACGGCATTGTATATAATATTGCCGGAAAACTCTCCACTCTTTTCATTGATGACAATGGACCTGCTAATTACGCGATTCTAG
>CAZXSV010000124.1:0-8203 GCA_964642735.1 uncultured Acidobacteriota bacterium | reverse complement strand
AATCGGGATTTCTACCCCAACGGGGTTGTTTTCTGGATCTCGATAATATTAAAAACGAATAAATAATTAAAAACTGACTATGACCCAAACCAATCCCATCATCGCCGAGATCGAGCGCATCGCCGCCGACCGTCTTTCCGGCATTCTATCTCTCGCCCTGGAGACCAGCGCCGTGCAGGTCCATTTCCAGGACGGTCTGATCAGCGCCGCCGCGACCGACGTGCCTCGCTACAAGCTCGGCCGCTTTCTCTCGATGAGCGGATATATCCAGGAATCGGCCGTCGGCCGCCTGGTGGAGGAATCGCGCAAGAAGAAGCAGCGCATCGGCGAATTTGCGGTGAGGAAGAATTTGCTCGGAGACGAGGACCTGTCCGAGATTCTACGGGAGCAGGTGGTCAACATCCTGATGCACGCCTTGTCGGCCGGCTTCGAGGTCAGCTCGTTCGAAGAAACGACGATTCCGATTTATCTTCCGGCGCGGATCTCCCCGCAACAGCTTCTGCTGGAGATTGCGCGGCGCAGCCTGCATCCCTTCACCCCCGAGCCCAACCAGCTGATCGTCCTGAACAACGGCCACAACCTTTCGAACCTCGACTGGTACCCCCAGGAGCTTTCCGTGATCGGCAAGCTCCAGTTCCCGCGTTCGCTCCAGGAGCTGGCGGTCTCGACGGGACTCGAGTACGGGCGCCTGGGCAAGATCCTGTCGGTGCTCCATCACCTCGAAATGATCACGACCATCGACGAAACGCCCGCCGGCACGACTGCGCTGGCGACGCGCAGCCGGATATCTTTCGAGAACCTGGTCCCGGAAATCGACAAGAGCGCAATCAACAACAAGCTGGAGGTCTACCACAATTACCTGTCTTTCATCGGCGAGCAGTTCAAGACGCTGAAGGTGCGGATCCAGGAGCTGGCTGCTTCGGGCCCGCCGCCCCAGGCGATTACGATATCGAGCCCTCACGAGCAGGACGGCAAATCGCTTATCAGCACGAACCTGGCGCTTTGTTTTGCAAAGGATCCCGGGAAGCGCGTGATCCTGATCGACTGCGATCTGCGCAAGCCGAGCGTCCACAAATATCTCGGCACTTCGATCGAGCCGGGCCTGTACGGCTATCTTTCGGAAGACTACATGCAGCCCTACTGCTACATGCGGCGGATCGACCGGCTGTATGTCATGACGGCAGGGGGGGTGGCGGAGAACCCGGTGGAGCTGCTTTCGCTGGACAAGATGCGGCAGCTGATCGATTTTCTTAAGCGCGACTTCGATACGATCATTATCGACACGCCGCCGCTGTCGCCCGTTTCCGACGCGCAAATCCTGACAAAGCTTTCCGACGGCTTGATCCTGGTGATCCGGAGCGCCCGGACTTCGTATGCGAACCTGGAGAGAGCCTTCCGGTCGGTGGACCGCACGAAGCTGCTCGGCATGATTTTAAACGACGTTCAGCCGCGCGCGTTCCACACGCATTACGATTATCATTACTACAGCCACTACAGTTACGGTCCGGGCAAACCCAAATCGCATCACCGCACCTACTTCGAGTAAACACGAAATACACGGAAGACACAGAATAAAAACGGAAGACACGGAATAATCGATTCCTCGGTTTTATTTTATGACGCGTCGAATGCCCAGTTTTGGAGTTCCGAAGTTAAGCAAAAGCGCCAGCCTCAGCCCGGTTGCGGTCAGATAATGAATTGCCTGGATTACATGTTGGGAAGCGATGTGCGAAGCCGCTTTGATTTCGATGATTATTTTATCCTCGACGAGCATGTCCGGGCGGAATTTGCCCATCGATTCCCCCTTGTACATGACGAACAAAGCATTTTGTCGTTGGAGCCGGATTTGGCGATGGACCAGTTCGCTGGCCAGAGCGTTCTCATAGACGGATTCGAGGAAGCCCGGCCCGAGTTGATAGTGGACTTCCAAAGCGGCGCCGATGATCAGTTTCGTCAAGTCTTCATAGAGCAACACGTATATTGAATGATTCTTTCCTCTATTGAGCCACATAATTTAAAACACGAATTACACTGAGTTCTCGTTTTCTCCGTTTTCTCCGTGTTTACTGTTTTTCTCCGTGTTCTCCGTGTTTACTGTTTTTCTCCGTGTTCTCCGTGTTTTCCGTTTTTCTCCGTGTTCTCCGTGTTTACGTTTTTTATGCCCACACTAACCGGTTTCTGCAACCAAGACCTTTTCCAGACGCTGCTCTGCATGGAGCGCAAGCGCAGCGAACGCACTGGAGCGTCGTTTGCCCTTGGCCTGCTCGATGTTGAGCCGCTGGGCGACCGCCGGAAATCGGAAGCGGTTTCGTCCGCGCTTTCGGCCGAAATTCGCGAGACCGACATTGCGGGCTGGTACCGGTCCTCGTCGGTGATGGGCGCTATTTTCACCAATTTCAACGGGGCGTCGCGCGACCTGATCCGCCAGCGGCTCCAGGAGCGGATTGCGAGCGCTCTTTCGGGCTTAAGCAAGACGGACCAAGGGAAGGTTAAGGTGGCGTTTCATTTTTATCCTGAAGAGATCGATGAAAAGCTTTATCCGGACCTTGGCGGCGGCCGCGCCAAAAAGCGCGGGTATCGTGCGGCGAAGCGCTCGGTGGACATTCTGTTCAGCCTGGCGGTGTTGACGCTTTTTTCGCCGCTGCTGATTGCGATCGCGCTGCTGGTGAAGTGTACTTCGAAGGGACCGGCGCTGTTTCGGCAGAAGCGTCTTGGTCAGTTCGGGAAGGAATTCACTTTTTTGAAATTCCGGACGATGCACCCCAACAACGATCCGAAGATCCACCAGGACTATGTGAAGAAACTGATTGAGAACAAGGCCGGCGGCGGGGGAGTGTACAAGATCAAGCGGGACCCGCGGGTGACGCCGATCGGGCGGTTTCTGAGGAAGAGCAGCCTGGACGAGCTGCCGCAGTTCTGGAACGTGTTGAAGGGTGAAATGTCGATTGTGGGCCCGCGTCCGCCGATCCCTTACGAGATGGAGAGCTACCGGTGCTGGCACAAGCGCCGGGTGATCGAGGTGAAGCCGGGGATCACGGGTTTGTGGCAGGTGTATGGACGCAGCCGCACGACGTTTGATGAGATGGTGCGGCTGGACATCCGTTACGTCTATCGGCAGTCTTTTCTGCTCGACACCTGGATACTGGTAAAAACGCCGTTTGTGATCGTCTCGGGCGCCGGCGCCTATTAACCTCTCGCCGGCTGCTATAATTTACCTATGATAACAGAATATCTCAAAGAGGCGCTGGAGCGAGCCCGGTATGAAATTATTGAGGACCAGGAGCCCTATTATGGGGAGATTGCAGAAACTCCCGGCGTCTGGTCTACAGGAAAAACACTGGAAGAATGCCGGCGGAATTTAGTTGCAGCTTTGGAAGATTGGCTATTATTCAGCATTGCCAAAGGTTTGCCGATTCCTGCAATTGGCGGCATTGAGCTTAAGGCTCCGGAATCGATTGCTTCCTGAATGGTTCATATTCAACCAATCTCTCGCCGAGATCTGATAAGGCGGCTGCGCCATCTTGGTTTTGAGGGTCCCTATTCAGGAGGTCGGCATGAATTTAAGCGTCGCGGGATCCGACGAATAATTTTACCCAATCCCCACCGATCCGAAATAAGCGTCGATTTGCTCTCAAGGCTTTTAAGGCAAGCGGATATCGGAAACGAGGAGTGGAATTGCTCCCAGGACTGATAAAAGCGATCTATGTTTCTCAAAAAAGATTAATGTTTTGTTGATCCCTCCTGAGGGCGATCCAATTTTTTCCGTTTTTCTCCGTTTTTCTCCGTGTAATCCTTTTTTTCTCCGTGTCTTCCGTGTTTCCCGTGTCTTCCGTGTCTTCCGTGTAATCCTTTTTTTCTCCGTGTCTTCCGTGTTTACGCTACTTATAGCTTCTCGAATATTCATCCCCCGAATCCATTCATCAATCAGGAGCAAAACCCAATGATTAACGTTGGCGTCATTGGTTACGGCTACTGGGGTCCGAACATCGTTCGAAACTTCCAGAGCCTTGACCTCAACTGTGTGAAGATGGTTGCGGACCTGAACCCGAAGGTTCTGGCCAAAGCAAAAAAATCCTATCCCTCGATCGAAGTGACCACCGACTGTCGTGAAGTTCTCCGCTCGCCGAAGATCGACGCCGTCGCGGTGATCACTCCCGTCGCAACCCACTATCCTTTGGTTAAGGAAGCGCTTGAAAACGGCAAGCACATATTCGTGGAAAAACCTTTTACAGACGACGCCGACCACGCCGAGGAGCTTGTTGAGCTTGCCGAGAAGAACAAGCTGAAGATCATGGTGGACCACACGTTTCTGTTCACCGGCGCGGTAAAGAAGACGAAGGAGCTGATCGAGCAGGACGTTCTGGGGACCATTTACTATTACGATTCGATGCGTGTGAACCTTGGCTTGTTCCAGACGGACGTGAACGTGATCTGGGACCTGGCGCCGCACGATCTATCGATCATGCAGCACCTGATCAAGGCGAAGCCGCAGGCGGTAGTCGCCACGGGCGAGTGCCATGTAAACGGCAAAGAGGACGTGGCTTTCATCACGATATATTTCGAGAACAACGTGATTGCGCATTTCAACGTAAACTGGCTTTCTCCGGTGAAGGTCCGGACGACTCTGATCGGCGGCGAGAAGAAGATGCTGGTCTGGAACGATCTGGAGCCCGACGAAAAGATCCGGGTGTATGACAAGGGCATTACGAAGCCTAACGAGAATGGCAACGGCAACAGTTTGCACGAAATGCTGGTCAGCTACCGGATGGGCGACGTATGGTCGCCGAGGCTGCCGCAGACGGAAGCGTTGAAGGCGGAGACGCAGTATTTCGTCGATTGCGTGGAGAAGGACCAGCAGCCTTTCAACGACGGCAGAGCCGGCCTGGAGATCGTGAAGATACTGAAAGCCGCCAACAAGTCCCTCTCGAAAAAAGGCGGCATGGTCTACCTTTAGTTCAGCGCTGGGTCCGCCGCCATCTCGCCGGCGCCAGATGCCAATAGTCGTTTACCTCACGTTCAATAGACCTCACCTTCGAAACTCATTTTTATCCATTTTGAAACCGATTGGATTTTGAGCTTTGAGTGGGGCATCCATAAGCTCTTTAAGGATGGAGTATACGGCTCCAAGCTGTCGACCATGATCTTTTTGCTGTCGTTCGAGGTCTTCAATCTTGCGTGCGAGATCCTTGTGGGAGGCTAATACTTCGCGGAGTTTCACGAAGGCGCGTATCACCAGGATATTCATTTGAATGGCTCGACGGCTTTTTAATACAGACGAAAGCATAGCGACGCCATGCTCAGTGAAAGCGTAAGGGAGGTAACGGCGACCGCCACGCCTCATGTTTGAGGTTGCAGATTGCAGCCTCAAACGCTCGACTTCATCCTTTGTGAGTTGGAACATGAAATCCTCTGGAAAACGCTGACAATTCCGTCGAACGGCCAAATTAAGATTTTTGGTAAGCGCTTGATAAAGTTCGGCTAAATCGGAATCAATCATCGCCTTCTGACCGCGAATCAAATAAATGCGACGCTCGATGAGTTCCATCGGAAGAGAGCATTGGTTTTGCGAATCATTATTTGAGTCTCCTGATATTTTCATAGTCCTAATGTTTCATCGCAGCCAGATCTATTTCACAAATTTTTTAACTTTCCCTTGGATCGACGCGCTGGGAGCGTCTCGCCATCGGAACATCCTGGGAGCGGCGTCTCGCCGGCATCTCCATCTTCTCCCCGACATAGCCTTCCGGCAACCATCTTTCACCGATTCGAGGCCCCAATGACCGATTACCTGAGCATCGCTCCCGACGTAAAGCTCGGCCAAAACGTCAAGCTCTCGAAGTTCATCAACCTCTACGGCTGCACGATCGGCGACAACGTCAAGATCGGCGCCTTCGTTGAAATCCAGAAAAACGCTTTCGTCGGCAACAACTGCAAGATTTCCAGCCACACGTTTGTTTGCGAGGGGGTGACGATTGAAGACGACGTCTTCATAGGCCACTCGGTAGCCTTTATCAATGATATGTACCCGAGAGCCACGACCGGCGGCAAACTCCAGACGGAAGCCGACTGGAAGGTGGAGAAGACGCTGGTAAAGAAAGGCGCCTCGATCGGTTCAGGCTCGACCATTCTTGCAAACGTCACGATCGGCGAAAACGCTTTGGTGGGGGCCGGTTCGGTAGTGACGAAGGACGTGCCGGCCAACGCCATCGTCGCCGGCAATCCCGCCCGTTTCATAAGAAAAATATAAATTATTCCGCGGCCGTCAGTGTTTGTCAGCGGCCGTCAGTGGACAATCTGGGACCGCGGGCGGCGGTATGCTATGCTTGTATGAACGAATAGGCATGTTTTATGAAAGAAATAATTTTTGAAGTGATCGAGGATGCTTTGGACGGAGGCTATACGGCTTCTGCAATCGGATATGGCATTCATACTGAAGCGGATACTCTATCCGATCTCCGCGAAAATATTCGCGAAGCTGTTTCATGCTATTTCGACAAGTCAATGGAACCCGTTGGAATGATTCGTTTGCATTTTGTCCGGGATGAGGTTTTGGCTCCTTGAAAATCCCCAGAGATGTATCCGCTGGGCAACTGATTCATTCGCTGCGCATTTTGGGATACGCCGTAACTCGACAAAAAGGCTCTCATATCCGGCTGACAACAAATATGGATGGAGAGCATCACGAAGCTATTCCAAATCATGATCCTTTAAAAACGGGCACGCTACATAGCATCCTCAAAAGCATTGCCCAACATCACGCGATGACAATGGATCAGCTTCTCGAAAAACTCAACCTCTAATATTTATCTTTCCGCGGCCGTCAGTGTTTGTCAGCGGCCGTCAGTGGACAATCTGGGACCGCGGGCGTCTCGCCCGCACAACTTCTCGAATATCCATACCTAACCTTTTTTCATATCGCATCAAACCCCTACACCAGCTAATAGCTAAAAGCTATTAGCTTTTAGCTATAAAGGATCCCCATGCCGATCCCATTCCTTGACCTTGTCACTCCGCACATCGAGCTTGAACAAGAGCTGATTGAAGTCGTCCGCCATGCCCTTCGCGCCGGCCATTTCGTCGGCGGGGCGGAAGTCGAAAACTTCGAGAAGGAATTCGCCGCCTTTTGTCAGACCCCGGAATCGATCGGGGTATCGAGCGGCACCGACGCGTTGCGGTTGGCCCTGCTGGCCTGCGGCGTCGGCAAAGGAGATGTGGTCGTCACGGTCCCGAACACCTTCATCGCCACCTCGGAAGCGGTTTCGCAATGCGGCGCCCAGGTGGCGTTCGTCGACATAGACGAGCGCACCTACAACATGGATCCCGCCCGTCTGAAAGCCTATCTGGAAAAGCATCCCAACGTGAAAGCGGTCATCCCGGTCCATCTTTACGGCCAGATGGCCGACATGGACGCCATCCTCGCGTTGGCCGAGCAATACAAGTTTCTGGTGATCGAGGACGCCTGTCAGGCGCATGGAGCGGAGTATTTTTCGAAGAAGCGCAACCGCTGGTTCAGAGCCGGCTCGATGGGAAAAGCGGGAGCGTTCAGTTTTTATCCCGGCAAGAACCTTGGCGCCTGCGGCGAAGGGGGAGCGGTAACGACCGGCGATCCGGAACTGGCGAAGAAAGTCCGGATGCTGCGCGACCACGGCCAGTCGCAGAAGTACTACCATGAAACGGAAGGCTACAACGGGCGTTTGGACGCGATTCAGGCCGGCTTGTTGCGTGTGAAGCTGCGTCATCTGGCCGAATGGAATGAGGGCCGCCGCCAGGCGGCAAAGCGGTATGGAGAGCTTTTCTCAGGCGTTGCGGGGGTTGTTCCTCCCTACGAACCGGAATATTCCAAAGCCATCTATCACCTTTACGTTATTCGCGTCGCCCGTCGGGAAGAGCTTCAGAAGCGCCTTGGGGCGGAAGGCATCGGCACGGGCCTGCATTATCCGGTTCCGCTTCATTTGCAGAACGCCTACGCCGGCTGCGGCTACAAGAAGGGCGACTTCCCGGTCACCGAAAAAGCCGCCGGCGAAATTCTTTCGCTGCCTATGTTCCCCCAGCTCACTCTCGAAATGCAGAAGCAAGTTGCATCCATCGTGAAGGCATTTGTTTAGCATTTGTTTAACATTTGTTTTGCATTTCCTTTTTCTCCGTGTCTTCCTTTTTTACTCCGTGTATTCCGTGTTTATTCCGTGTATTCCTTTTTTACTCC
>CAZXSV010000123.1:0-8433 GCA_964642735.1 uncultured Acidobacteriota bacterium | reverse complement strand
GTCGCTCCTCCGGAGCTTCTTGCGAAAAAAAGCATGCAGCATCAGGCGAGACGCCGCCGCTCCCGGCGCGGCCCGGGAGCGCGGCGGGTTTTCTATTTCGCGACGAACACCTTGTAGAATTGCGGGCAGCCCTCCGGCGCCAACGGAACTTTTTTGCCGAGGTCTTTGCCTTTGAGCCCCGCATAATCGCTTCCGTATCGATAAGCCCGGTGAATCATGTTGCCGACCCCGTTCGGCATGTCTCCGTCTTCAATGGTGCAGACGGACTTCCCGCCGGCCAGCGGCGAAACGTAATCCCATACGATTTCTTTCCTGGGGGTGACCTCGAAAAGGTGGCCGTGATGCGTCGACGTCACCAGGACGTTCCCGTTCGGCAGCCGCTGCGCGGCGCCCTGCCGGAAACTGAAAAAGCTCGTGGAGTCCTTGGCGAAATATTCCCACACAACCTTGTTTGTTTTGGGATCCACTTCCACGACCGCCGACCGGTTCCCTTCCGGCCGCTCCGACCCGTTGTCGAAGATCTGAATATTCCCGTTGGCAAGCGGGGTGGCGTTGTGCGAACCGAAAATCTTCTGATCGCCATTGTCGTAAAACGACGGAGCCCTTCCCTGCCCGTAAGCGCTGGGATTGCCCCAGCGCCACTCTATGGCGCCGGTCTTGTGACTGACAAGATAGGTTTCGCTGAAGCTCCTGGAATTGAGCAGGACCTGGTCGGTTTCGGGAACATATTCGACCGTATTGAAATGAGTCCAGTCGAAATTCGGGTAATATTCCCCCAGCGGCTCCGGCAGCTTGTAATTGATGTCCAACTGATGGGGGCCCTTGCCGATGTGATCCCAGGCGTGCCACTCCCAAACCGTTTCGCCCTTCGGATTCACCTCGCGCACGAAATCCGACCAGAAGCCCGTAATCCGCTTCCCTCCGGCGAATACGCTGGCAGGAAATGTCTTGGGATCGCGCCCTTTGGCGATCGCTTCATCGATCGACTTGAATTCCCAGGCGAGAATCAAGGTGTTGCCGTTCGGCATGCGGGCGAAGCAGTGGTGCTGGACTTCGGTTGGAGTCATCAGCTTGTATTCCCAAACCACTTTCCCGTTCCAGTCGATTTCCTGGACGATGCCGCCGACTCCCCCGATGGAGGTGGGCGCGCCGTCCAGAGCGCCTCCTCTCAGGAGATTCCCGTTTTCAAGCAGCGCCGCATAGGCGCCGGGCCGGTAGGCGGTTTCCCATTTGTGGACCCCGTTCCCCTCCATGTCGATCAGATAAACGGCCTTGGAGTTGATCATGGGAGAAAACAGGGTGTAGCCCCCATAGGACTTCTCGGCGTTGTATTTCAGCACTCCGGTGGGCCCGACCAGAGCTTCGTAAGCCGGCGCGATCGAAATCCCGGCCGCCGCTGCCGCAAGAACCGTCGATAAAATTAAAGCCGTTCTCTTCATGGACTCTCTCCTTTGAACCGTATTCGTAGGACAGCCTCCGCGTCGTGTCAGCCGGCGCTTGCTATGAATTTACGACGATTGTCACGATTTCAAAACAGTTTTATTTGTCTTTCCATACGCCGGTCAATTTTTGATGACCGCCCGAGCGGAGAACTGCTATGATGCCGGAAACAGGAAGGAGCCGAAATGTCGAAAATAAACTATTGCGTCTTCCCCGCCTTCCTGGCCGCGTTCCTGCTCGCAGCCGCTTCCGGCGCGCACGCCCAGGATCCCATGACGCTCGTGTCGGGACAGGCCAGCCTGGTGAAGACCCAAACGTGGATCGACTTTCTCAAGAAAAACGAAATCGCGGTCGACCACTACGTTCTGTCGGAACTGCCCAAAGTGAAGGACAAAAACTACATCACGATTGTCGGGGGGATGGACGAACCCGGGATCAAGGACGTCGTCGCGGAAGTCTGCGGCGCCGGGGAAGCGGCGGCGCTTTCCGCCAAGGGCGCCAGGAAGATGTTCTTGAAAGAAAACGTCTGGAAACAGGGGCAGAAGGTGCTCATTTTCGCCGGCGCCGATGCGGATGCGGCCGCAGCGGCCCGCACGGAATCGAGAGAGCAGTGGATGAAATATCTTAAGGCGTGGTTCGACATCGGGGACATCCCCGGCGGGTTGAGAGCCTATTAATCGAGAGAATCTGGAGAATTTCCTATGAAAAAAGCGGCGATTCCAGGAGCGTTGATCCTGTCGGCCCTCGGGGCCGCCCTTCTCTGGGCTTACCCTTCCGTATTTCCTCACGGCACGACTATCTACAAGCCCGACAAAGCCTACAGCGGCTACACCCTGTTTTCGGTGGACAATTTCGGCGCCTTCCTGATCGACATGCGGGGCAACGTGGTCCGCGAATGGAAGAATGTCGGCGCCGTCGACCACCCGGTAAAGATGCTGCCCGGGGGCCACATCATGGGCGCGACGGGAAAATCGGGAGGCCGGTCCATGGGCGGCGAAGATTCCAGCGACCTTGCCATCGCCGATTGGAACGACAGGATAATCTGGAGCCATCCCAAGGCGGGAATGCACCATGATTTCGAACGGTCGGGGAACCCGGTGGGATATTACGCTCCGGGGCAGGAGCCGAGCGTCGCCAAAGGAAAGACGCTGATCCTCTCCAATAAAATCGTCAAGAAAGCCAAGATCTCCGACAAGCCTTTGCTGGACGACATCCTTTACATCGTCGACGAATCCGGAAAAGTCGTCTGGGAATGGCTCGCCAGCGACCACATCGACGAAATGGGTTTTTCCATCGAAGCCCGCACGACCATGTATCGCTATCCCAATTACGTCATGTCGCGCACGCCCGGAGAAGTCGGCGGCGACTGGATCCACGTCAACACCGCCAGCTGGCTCGGCCCCAACAAGTGGTTCGACGCGGGGGACCGGCGGTTCCATCCGGACAACATCATCTACGACGGCCGCCAGACCAACACCACCGGCATCATCGACCACGAGACCGGCAAAATCGTCTGGCATCTCGGCCCCGACTTCGAGTCCACCAGGCAACTGCGGGACATCGGCTGCACCGTGGGATTGCACCACGCGCACATGATCCCGAAAGGGCTTCCCGGGGAAGGCCATATCCTGATCTTCGACAACGGCGGCTACGGCGGCTACGGCGCGCCGAATCCGACGTCTCCTTTCGGCATGAACAACGCCCGGCGCGAGTATTCCCGCGTGATCGAGCTCGATCCGGTCAACATGGAGATCGTCTGGGAGTACAACGCCAACAACGCCGGCAGCAGGGATTTATCGAAATTTTTCAGCGACTACGTCAGTTCCGCCCAGAGACTGCCCAACGGGAACACGTTGATCACGGAAGGCGCCTTCGGCCGGCTTTTCGAAGTCACGAAAGACTATGAAACCGTCTGGGAGTACATCAGCCCCTACTACCAGGAAAAAGAAAATTTCAACATGGTCTATCGCTCCTATCGCGTTCCCTACGACTATGTCCCGCAACTGAAAGCCCCGAAGGAAGAGGCCGTCCTTCCTCCCGGCAACGCCGTTTTGCGCGTCAAGGACTTGAGCGTAAAAAAATAGATTTTCCGGAGGCTTTCGAATACAATCGAAGGCATTGATTTCGCAAGAAGGGGAATTCCATGCGGAAAAGTCGGACTCGGTTGTTGCCATTGTTTTTCCTGATCGGACAATTGTCAGTATTTTCTGTCTTTGCCCAGAAAAAGGGGCATACCGGCGGCCTGGGCGAGGCAAGAATCCACTTCAACATCGCCTCGCCTGAAAATTTGGCCAAAGCGCCCGGAATCACAAAAGGAATTGCGGAAGCGATCGTCAAATACCGGGAAGAAAAAGGGCCCTTCAAGACGCCCGAAGACCTGCTCAAGGTGCCCGGCGTCACTCCGGCGGTTTACAAGCAGATCAATCCTCGGAAGGGGACCGAAGGGGACCTCTACACCGTGCCGCGCCCCGGCCAAAAACTGGAAGAGGACGAAGACGCCCCCCTGAGCCCGTCCAAGTGCTAGCCCGACTTGAACTGCGCCGGCGCTTGTGCATAGCCGCTCGTGCCGGGACGCAAGCAATGCAGAACGCGTTTTGGGCGCTTCTCCTTTTATCTCAACAAGGCAAGCGTTTGCAGCAAGCAAGATAAGGCTGAAGGCCCGTTCCACAGCCGGCCTGGATGATCCGTTCCGGCCGGCGATTCCCTGGAGAATGCGACTATGAAAAGAAGGACTTGCATCGTGTTGTTTGCGGCAGCCTTCATCGCCGCAGGCGTTGTTTTTACGCCGGCGTATGAAGCTATCGTGGGCCCGACCGGCGTTCTCAAATACAACAAGGAAAAAGCCTACAACGGGTACACCCTGTTTTCGCCCATGATAGGAGACCAGTCGGTCTACCTGATCGACATGGAAGGAAACCTTGTCCACAAGTGGCAGACAAGCTACGGCGCCGGCGCTTATGCGCTGCTGCTCGAAAACGGCAATCTCCTGAGGGGCGGCGTCGTGAAAGGCGCCCCCGCCAGCATCGGCGGCGCCGGCGGGATCGTTCAGGAAATCGACTGGAACGGCAAAGTCGTCTGGGAATACAAGCTGCTTTCCCCGACCCAGGTCCACCATCACACTTTCTGCCGCATGCCTAACGGGAACACTCTGATCCTGGCCTGGGAATCCAAGACCGTCGACGAATTTCTCGCCAAAGGACGCGATCCGAAGACCATTCCGCCTATGTCTTTGGGAAGGGGCGGCGGCGGCGTTGGCAAGTTCTGGGTGGATTTCGTCAGGGAAGTGGACAAAGACGGGAAAACGGTCTGGGAATGGCATGTCTGGGACCACATCGGCGCCGGGCCGCATCAGTTCAATATCAATTACAAGCTGCCCGACGCCCTGGGGCCCGGCGACAGTTACGACTATACGCATTTCAATAGCGTGGAATACATCGCCGAAACGGACCAGGTGGTGATGAATTCAAGGAATTTCAGCGAGTTTTACATCGTCAATCACAAGACCGGGGAAATGGTCTATCGCTGGGGAAATCCAAGCGCCTATGGGCAGGGGAAAGCCCCGTCCTGGCTCAACAACGGCGACCAGAAAATGTTCGGGAACCACAACGCGACGCCGCTCGGCCAGGGCAGGTTCCTGATCTTCGACAACGGATCGGAACGGGCGCAAGGGAACCGCTCGGCCGTCATCGAAGTCGATGTGAAGACCAACGCTATCGTTTGGGAATATGCGGCCCGCGCTTCGCAAAGTTTTTATTCCTTCCGTCAGGGCGGCTGTCAGCGGCTTCCCAACGGAAACACGTTCGTGACCTCCTCCGTCAGCGGCCACCTTTTTGAAGTGACGAAGGACAAGGAGCTCGTGTGGGAATATGTAAATCCCCTGATGAGCGGAAAAGAGAAGTGCCTCATCGACGATACGGGCAGCGTCGGCAACATGATCCACCGGGCCTACCGCTACGGCCCCGACTATCCGGGCCTGAAAAACAGGGATCTCGGCAAGAAGGAGCCGCTGGCGAAAAGCTGTCCCGATTTCTCCAAAATCTACAAAACGGCGCCATAGGTTGAACCGTTTCAAAAGCCGCATATTTCACTGAAATAAATCATGAAATTGAGTACAATCAGTGAAATATGCGGCTTTTCTTTTTTTCAACAGGAGGCATTGATGACTGAGGACATGAAACGCGTTACTCGACGACGATTTCTGAAAGGGGCGGCGGTTGCGGCGCCCGGCATGGCTGCGGTGAATGTTCTGGGCGCGCAAAAAAGCTCCGTCGAGGCGCCCAAATGGGATAGGGAAGCGGATGTCGTGATCCTCGGAACCGGCTTCGCCGGCCTGTCGGCGGCCATTGCCGCCAAAGACGCCGGCGCCAAAGTCCTGGTCCTGGAAAAAATGCCTCAGAAGCACGAGGGCGGCAACAGCCGGGTGTCCGGGAACATGTGGTGGACGCCGACAAATCTCCCGGAAGCCCTCCAGTACATGGAAGCTCTCTGCTCTGGCCTGACAGACAAGGAAAGCCTCGAAGCTCTCGCCCAAGAGATGATGCAATTGAACGGCTGGCTTGAAAAGCTAGGGGTGACGCCAAGGCCCCTGGGCATTTTTCAGCCGGAGCATCCGGAACTCCCGGGAGCGAAGTGCGTCCGCACCTGGAGCAACGGCGGGGCGGGCGAAGGCAGGCTTTGGATCCCGGTCCGCGAACAGGTCGAAAAACGAGGGATCGAGATACTCTATGAAACGCCTGCCAGGGACCTGGTTTTGTCGGCGACTCGCGAGGTCCTGGGAGTCAGGGCTTCGAGCGGCGAAAAACAAATTTCCATCAGAGCCAAAAAAGGGGTCGTGCTCGCCTGCGGAGGATTCGAGTTCGATTTCGAAATGCAGAAGCAGTTTCTTCCGGGCTGGCCGACTTACGGCCGCGGGACTCCGGGCAACACCGGCGACGGAATCCGGATGGCTCAGAAAGCGGGCGCCGCGCTCTGGCACATGAACAACTCGCTGGCCGGCGTGGGGTGCATGATCGTGCCGGAATTCGATCCCGTCATGATCCCGGTCAGCCTCCCGTCCAACGGATACATCCTCGTCGACAAAACCGGCAAGCGTTTTATGAACGAAATGCGCGACAACCGCCATGGATTCGGGCACAAAGAAAATCTGCTTTATTTCGATGGAGTGCTCGGCGCATTCACGCGCATCCCCTGCTATGCCATCTTCGACGAGTCTATGAGGACCCGGGGCCCGATCGCCAGCGGGATGGGCTTTAAATTCGGCTGGTTCGGCTGGTTCGGCGACTGGCAATCGAGCCGTGACAACAGCAAGGAAATCGAGAAGGGGTGGATTGTCAAAGGGGAGACGCTGGCCGAACTGGCGGGCAAACTGGAAATGAAGCCCGCCGAACTGGAGGCTTCGGTGGCGAGATGGAACGAGCACTGCAAAAACCAGGCCGACCCGGACTTCGGACGGCCCGGCAGAAGCCTGACGGCCGTCCAAAAGCCGCCCTACTATTGCGTCAAGGTCTATCCGGCCACCTACAATACGCAGGGCGGGCCGAGGCGAAATGCGAAGTGCCAGGTGGTGGACCCATTCAACGCGCCGATTCCGGGGCTCTACAGCGCGGGCGAGTTGGGCTCATTCTGGGGCTGGATGTACAACGGCGGCGGCAACAACGCGGAAGCCCTCTGCACCGGGCGCATGGCCGTAAGAACCATGCTCGCAAAGTAAAAATATCGAGGCGCGAATGGCGCAAAAATCCGTTCAGCGTTTTTTGCGCCATTCGCGCGTTTCGCCGCCCGGAGAAGCATGCATATTGAGCGGGGACGATGGGCATCAGAGAATTTATCCGCTGGACTTTGATTTTGGCGTTCCTTGCCGTGCCCGCGCACGGCGGGGATAAAATACCCTGGCTCGACGATCTGGGCGCCGGGCTGGCGGCCGCAAAAGCGCAGAAAAAACCTTTGATGATCGATTTTATGGCCGACTGGTGCGCCCCCTGCAAGGAAATGGAGCGTTCGACTTTCCGCAATTCCGCAGTCATCCTCAAGGCGAAAGCCTTTATCCCGGTCCGCATCGACATCGACAGACAGCCGGGGGTCGCGGAGAAATACAAAGCCCTCGCGCGCGCCTACGGAGGAGTGGGCGTGCCCAACATGCTGTTTCTGTCCTCCGACGGCGAGAAGATCCGTCACATCGTCGGGTTCAAGACGTCTCAGCAGCTTCTGGCGGAGATGAACTCGGCCCTGAAATCCTCCCGCCGGTAGAGAGGCAAAAACCGTGCCTGCCGCGCCGGGACTGCGCTAATGCTCCGTATGCGGACAGGCGGCGAAATGGTAGGAATGGTTTTGTTCAATGTTCGTCGCATCCAAACAGACGGCGTCGCCGAGGGTTTCCGGCGAATAGCCGGCGGATGCGTCGATCGTCCCGATCCAAAGCTCGACTTTCACCGGATAATTGCCGCGGGTCAGCGGCTGAATTTTTTTGTGGCGGGCGTCTTCGAGGCTTGAGATTTTGCCTTCAACGAGATAGCTCATGTTTTTTCCGATATTGCCAATATCGTCCACCAGCTTCGCATAAGCTTTCGTCCCGTCTTTGAAGTTCCACAGGAGCATGGCGGCTTTGCCTTCGAGGGCGAGTGTCGTCTCCGCGGTCCACTCGGACGCCCATCCGAACTCCGCCCCGCCGGAATCATGGAGGATGAAATAGGTTTTATCGGGGTTCAGGCGGTCGTGCGAGAATTCGCTGATATTGCGAAGCTGGGAAAATCCGTAAAGGCTCATGACGGTAACAAACATTGCCAACAAGGCTGCTTTGGTGAAGAGTCGATGCATATCCTTACCTCCTCAGGCTCTTACCGAAATATATAGGACTTCCATAGGCGGGTGGCAAGGGCGATCGGGAACAATCTCGCTTTGCCGCGCCGCGACGCGGCAAACGCGGAAAGGAGTTCCCATGACTTTCTGTTGCAGACCTGATTGCGGAAAGAATCCAGGCCCGGAGGGCCGATAGAG
>CAZXSV010000122.1:0-8907 GCA_964642735.1 uncultured Acidobacteriota bacterium | reverse complement strand
GTTTGATGGCTGAGAACCACCCGTCCTAGCCCCTAGACGATAGCGCCTCAAGCCACCGATACTACCAAACGGCTTGGAACCCGTCAATAAAGGTTTATGATATATTAAGGTTGCGGATCGATGCTTGCGGAGTTTGCCTCATTGGAAAAACGAAAAGTCGTTCTGGCGTCTCCACGCGGATTTTGCGCAGGCGTAGTCCGTGCGATCGACATTGTAAATCTCGCACTCGAAGTCTACGGCCAGCCCATCTACGTCCGGCGGGAAATTGTTCACAACAAATATGTTGTCAACGAACTCCGGCAGAAAGGAATCATTTTTGTCAATGAACTGGATGAAGCTCCGGAGGAAAGCCGCGTCATATTCAGCGCACACGGCGTCGCCCCGGAAATTCGCGATGCGGCGAAGGCCCGCAGGCTTCATGTGATCGACGCCACCTGCCCCCTGGTGACGAAAGTGCATCGGGAGGCCATTAAATACGCGCGCTTGAATTACTCCATCGTGTTGATCGGCCATTCCGATCACGACGAGGTCATCGGAACCCTGGGAGAAGCGCCGGAAGCAATCATAGTCCTGGATGATGAAGAAGACATAGACCGGCTGCCGGTCCCCGATCCAACGCGGGTCGTCTATTTGACCCAAACCACCCTGAGCCTGAACGACACCAGGCATATCGTAGACAGATTGCGCCGGAAATTCCCGATGATCATCGCTCCCGGATCCGAAGACATCTGTTATGCGACTCAAAACCGCCAAAGCGCCGTCCTGGAATTGGCGAAAAGAGCCGATTTGATTCTGGTTGTCGGTTCGGCAAACAGTTCAAATTCCTGCCGCCTGGTGGAGGTGGCCAAAAGCGCCGGCGCCCCGGCTCACCTGATCGACAATATCGAAGACATTCAACCTCTATGGCTGGAAGGCGTCCAAAGCATCGGATTGACGGCGGGAGCGTCCGCTCCCGAAGGCCTGGTGGAAAGAGTTGTTCACTACCTGAATGTTTCGGGATATCCTGACGTGGAAACAACCGGCGGCATCGTGGAGCATGTGGAGTTCTCTCTCCCTCCTGAACTGGCTCATTGCATCCAAAATCCAAAATAGCCCTGCGCTCTGCCGGTCAGGTTTCGGAATCAGGGAATGCAAATAAAATTTCGTCATTATTGGAAATGGTTGAGGAGTTGGGATATAGTTACACGCTTATCGAGGAGAGGATTGGCCGGAAAGCCGGAAAAGGGATCTCCTTTGGGTTAATAGCTTATGGCCGAAGATCTCACCTTTGTAACGGGCGCGACAGGATTTGTGGGAAGCCACGTCGTTCGGCAGCTTCTTTTGAGAGGCGATCGCGTCCGGCTGCTGGCCCGGAATTCCAGCCGCAAGTCGAATATCGAAGCGTTTGGCTGCGAAATAGCGATCGGGGATCTGAAAGATTTGTCCTCGCTGCTGCGTTGCGTTCAGGGCTGCCGTCGTGTTTACCACGTCGCCGCGGATTATCGGCTTTGGGCGAAAAACCCCCAGGAGATTTACGACAACAACGTCGGCGGCACCCGCAACCTTCTCTCCGCCTGTTGTGAAGCCGGGGTGGAAATGGTTGTCTATACCAGCACCGTCGGAGCGATCGGAATGAGAAAAGACGGGCTTCCGGCCGATGAAAGCACCCCTGTCAAGCTCGACGATATGATCGGCCATTATAAGCGATCCAAATTCATGGCCGAGCAGGTCGCCATGGAATTCGCTTCCGAAGGGCTTCCTGTGATTATCGTCAATCCAACCACTCCGATCGGCGAGGGGGACATCAAGCCGACGCCTACCGGCAGAATCATCCTGGAATTCATCAAGGGACGAATGCCGGCGTATGTCGATACCGGCCTTAATATTGTGGGAGTGGAGGACGTCGCCATCGGCCATCTTCTGGCTGAAAAAAAGGGAAGGATAGGGGAGCGCTACATTCTGGGCGGAGAAAATTGGACCCTGGAAGAAATACTGGAAGCGCTGGCGCAGATTTGCGGAAAGCGCACTCCGCGTTTTAGAATTCCGTGGGTCCTGACTCTCCTGGCCGGCTATCTGGACAATTTTGCAATGGGATCGATTCTGCGCAGGGAGCCCAATATCCCGCTCGAGGGCGTCAGGATGGCCCGGCATAAAATGTATATCAGCAGCGAAAAAGCCCGGAAAGAATTGGGCTACAATCCGAAGCCGGCTGTGAAGGCTTTGCGCGAAGCCGTGGAATACTTTCGCCATTCATGGCGGCCGGATTCCTCCCAGGACAGGATCTCGAATTTACGCGCCAACATGATCTGAAATGGAAAAAGAGCAGGTGGAAATTCTGAATGAAGACCTGAGGCCGCCGGCCGAGGGCGCTGATATGCGCGCCGCGGTCTATCGCGGTCCATCGAACATCTCATTGGAGAGAGTGCCGATCCCCCGGATTGGGCCGGAGGAGATGCTCATCCGGGTGCATACCTGCGGGGTCTGCGGCACCGACTTGAAAAAGATCGAGTACGGCCTCGTCGAGCCTCCCCGGATATTCGGACATGAGATTTCCGGAACTGTTGTAAAGACAGGGGCCAAGGAAACGCGTTTTAAAGCGGGCGACCGGGTTACCACCCATCACCACATACCATGCCGGAAATGTTTTTTTTGCGAGAGAAAGCTTTTCTCTCAGTGCGAATTCTACCGGCGCACCGGCACCACCGCCGGTTTTGAGCCTGCCGGCGGAGGCTTCGCGGAATATGTCCGGGTGATGGACTGGATCGTGAAAGAAGGAACGGTCCTGATTCCCGACGATGTCAGTTTTGAAGAGGCGAGCTTTCTCGAACCTCTGAATACATGCCTCAAAGCCCTGGAAACCGCAGACCTCAAACAAGGAGAAGTGGTGGTTGTCTTCGGTCAGGGACCCGTTGGACTGCTTATGATGCAGTCGGCTCTTTGCGAGGGCGCCCACGCAATCGGACTGGATTTCCTGGAAAGCCGGCTGGCCGTCTCTCGGGAATTGGGCGCAACCGCTGCGTTGAATCCCGAGCGAGACGACGTCCGCGCGATTGTCGCCAACCTGACCGAAGGACGGGGCGCCGATTTGGCGATTGTCGCAGCAGCGAATCCGCGCGCCATTGAGGAAGCTCAAGTCATCGTTCGAAGGGGCGGACGCGTTCTGTTGTTCGCGCAAACCGTGCCCGGCGAAATGATTCCGGTGGACGCCTCCCGCATCTGCGTGGAGGAAAAGAAACTCATCGGCAGCTATAGCGCCTCCGTGGAGCTTCAGGAGAAAGCTGCACGCCTAATCTTTAAAAGAAAAATAAATGTGGCCAGGCTTGTCAGCCACCGGCTGCCTCTGGAACAGCTGCAGGCGGGCATTCACCTGGCGTCGCATCCTTCTGAGCAATCCCTAAAGGTCGTGATACAGCCATGAGAGAATTGATGAAGGTCACCAGAGAAAAAATGACAGCTGCCGTTTTGTACGGGAAAAGGGACGTGCGCATCGAGCAAATCCCGATCCCCCGGATCGAAGCCGGCGAAGTCCTGGTTCGAATCAAAGCGGCTTTGACTTGCGGAACGGACCTAAAGGTGTACCGCCAGGGATTTCACGCGCGGATGATCGTGCCGCCTTCCGTTTTCGGTCACGAACTTGCCGGAGTGGTGGAAGAAGTCGGCGAGGGCGTCGATAGCTTCGCCCCGGGCATGCGGGTCGTTGCGGCCAACTCAGCCCCCTGCGGCGAATGCTTCTACTGCGAAAGGCATCTGGAAAACCTGTGCGAAAACCTTCAGTTCATCAATGGCGCCTACGCCGAATTCATCAAGATCCCTGAAAGAATCGTCCGTCAAAACCTCCTGATTTTGCCGGAAAACGTCAGTTTTCGTGAAGCGGCTCTCGTGGAGCCTCTCGCCTGCGTCCTCCGGGCCGCCGAGAAGACCGGGATCGAGGAGGGGGACACCGTCGTTGTGATCGGAATGGGCCCCATAGGACTGATGTTCGTCCAGGTCCTCAAGGGCATGGGAGCAAAGGTCATTGCGCTGGGGAACCGGAGCACGCAGCTGGCAATGGCGAAGTCTATGGGCGCCGATCATGTAATCGATTCTACAAAAGCCAATGTCGTCGAACAGGTCCGCAGGATCACCAACGGCATGCGCGGGGCGGACGTGGTCATTGAAGCGGTCGGATCCAAAGACACCTGGCAGCAGGCGATGGGCATGGTGCGGCGCGGAGGAACCATCAACCTGTTCGGCGGCTGCCCCTCCGGCACGCACATCCCGCTGGACAGCACCCTGATCCACTATTCCGAAATCACGATCAAGGCCAACTTCCACCACACGCCGCGCCATATTCGGGAAGCCTTGGACGCCATTCACCGGGGCAAGTTCAAAGCCAAAAGCCTTATCACCGGCGAAGAGCATCTTGCAGCCTTGGGCAGCGTCCTGGAAAGGCTGTTGAATCGAAACGGGGACCTGAAAATAGCTATTATCCCTTGATCCCGGCTGCGGCCGTTTCCTGAATTTCGGAGAAACAATGGAATCGGAACTGCTGGCCTCCTATAGATCCGCAGAGGCGGTGGCTCGCAGCCGCGGACGCAATTTCTACTACTCTTTTCTTGCCCTTCCGTCGCCAAAGAGACGCGCTTTCTGCGCGGTTTATGCCTTCATGCGATGCTGCGACGACATTTCGGACGGCGACGCCGGCGTCGACGCCAAACGCGAAATGTTGCGCCATTGGCGCAATCAGCTCGACCTCGCTTTCTCGGACGGCCCCCAGGAAAATCCCATCCTGCCGGCTTTTCGCGACACTGTTCGGAATTTTTCAATTCCGGCCCAGTATTTTCACTGGATCATCGATGGGGCGGAGATGGACTTGACCGCCTCCCGCTATGAGACCTTCGACGACCTGTATCGATACTGCTTTAATGTCGCCTCCGCCGTCGGGCTGGTCTGCCTGCAAATTTTCGGATTCGCCGGCGACCGGGCGAAAGAATACGCCGAGCACTGTGGAATCGCCTTCCAACTCACCAACATATTAAGGGACGTCAAAGAAGACGCGGATATGGGTCGCATCTATATTCCGGCCGAGGACCTCCGCAAGTTCGGCTACTCCCCGGAAGAGCTGCGGCGAGGAGTGACGGATGAACGATTCAGAGAACTGATGAGGTTCGAATCCGCGCGCGCAAAAAACTACTACGTGCGCGCGCGCCAACTCCTTCCGCTGGTTGAGAAAGAAAGCCGGCCGGCGCTTTGGGCCATGATTGAAATCTACCATAGGATCCTCATCCGGATAGAGCGGCGGCAATTTGACGTTTTCCGCGGCCGCGTCCGCCTGCCCATGGCCGAAAAGCTCTCCATCGCTATCAAAGCTCTCGCCATGCGGATCCTTCGCCAGGTTTGCTGACGGCTGCGGCGGAATCCGGGACTTCCGTCCGAGCCGCGTTCCTGGACCCCAAAAACACGGCCATCGCACCGGGGTTGGCGTGCGCCATGATCCGTGTTCTTCGTCGTCCTCTTCGGCAATCCCCTTGCCCTGTTTGCTCCCGACCTCCATTTTTCACCTGGCGGCGCGCAGAAAAAAATATTTTGGCTCAATCTCGAGATCGGTCATTAGTTCAGCAGCGGGCCAAAAGCTCGCGGAAAGGGTCAGAAACATCAGCGCTATGAACGCAGCAACCAAATATCAGGGGAAGAGCCATGAACGAATCGGGAATTTTCAAAGCGAAGGACCCGGAGCAAGCCGACCGAATAAAAAAATTGCAGGATAAATTGAACGATCTTTCCGGAGGACAGGCGATTTTTAAAACGGCGCCGGATTGGCCGCTTGAAGAAGTCGAATTGTACATGCAGGACATTGTCAATTTTGAGTCCGTCGGCGAGGGCACAAGCCTTTTTGACGGGCTGCAACAGCATGGGGTGAAGCTTCCTCCCCCCGAAACGCTCAATGAATTTCTCAGCGGGCGCAAGGTTATGGAAATCTTTCGGGCTCTGGAGAAGCTCAGGGTGTTCCCGGTTGGATTCGAAAAAATGAGTGCAAGGACGCTTTACCGCACCCTTTATCATAAAACGCTTTGGGAGGGGTGCTACGCAAAAAAGCTCCACCCGGCCTCCATGACGCTGATGGATGTTTCCCATCAATTGGACTTATCGCGCTTATCGGAGTCTTTCGATCATCCGATCGGGAAGCATCGAATTCAGTGACCTGCAAGCTTTCCTCATTCGGGAAGAGAGATGATTTCTCCGGAGATTTCCCTGCCGTTGACGGTCAGCAGTCCTACAGAAGCAGGGAGATAAAACCGGCGGGGCCCGGCGCTGCCCGGATTGAAATATAAAATCCCATGTTTCATTTCCCGGGCGGGAATGTGGGAGTGGCCGCACACGACCGCCGCAAACGACGCAGCGCGCGGATCCAGGTTTAGCTGCCGGACGTCGTGGATTACATAAACCGCCGCCTGGCCAAGCTCCAGGACCGCCGTCTCCGGAATCTCGCTCGCCCAATCGCCGACATCCACGTTGCCCCGCACGCAAATCACGGGAGCGATCCTCTGCAACTCTTCCAGAACAACAGGCGATCCAATATCGCCGGCGTGAACGATTCGATCCACTCCCTGCAGGGCCTTGAATGCTTCCGGGCGGAGGAGCCGGTGCGTGTCTGAGATGACGCCGATTCTGTTCATCAACGCTTCTCCGAACCGCTTATTTCATTAAGAAATGCGAGCAATGGGCCCAGATTTCTGCGGATTTCATCGATCGCCGATGCAAGATCGGCCGCCGTCGACCTCTCCATGTCCCCATACCCACGCATCTTTTCCGGATAAAGGTCTTCGAAAACGATGTCGAGGGAAGTCAGGTTGGTTTTTAAAAGCCAGCTGACCGGCGTGGACGGAGGAGGCGACGCAATTTCAAACCGTTCCAGAAGGGTTAGGATCTGTTCGCGGACTCTCTCGATGCGGGTCCCGATCCAATGCAATTCCGACTGGGACAGATCCTGAACATAGCGCGAATAAAGGCCAGGCGGCGACGGCGCCGCGGCGTTCAAGCTCTGGCCCAGGAGTTCATCCATGTGCTTGAAAGCGGACCCAAGCTTTCGTTTATGATTTTCGTTCAAACGCGTCATCGAAAAACTCCTCCGAAACCGTCGAAGCCGTAGATGTACCCGCATGATTTGGCGGATGCCGTCGATCCAGGCGCGATGCGAGGATAGTATCGAGAGATCCTTCGCACGCAAAACTGGCGCAATCGCGCCGCCCGGCGCCTTCTGCGGCGTTTTTCATGCTTTGCGGCCGTGTGGGGCCGCCGGGCCAAAGCTCCATAAATAATCCGGGTGAATAATTTGGGAAAAACGGTTGTTCCATACTAAGATCAGCCTATGTGGGTCCTGGATAAGGATGAAAAGTTATGACGCTTGAGATGATGGTAGCCACAGGCGCCGTTTTGCTGGCCATTCTGCTTTTCGCCACCGAAAGACTTCCAATCGATCTCACCGCGATTGTGGCCATGAGCCTCCTTTTATTGACAGGAATCATCACTCCCGAAGAAGGAATTTCCGGATTCAGCAATCCTGCCACCGTAACGGTGGGCGCCATGTTCGTTCTCAGCGCAGGCTTGCTGCGCACCGGCGCAGTCAACTCGATCGGGACGCTTCTTGCCGCCGTCGGCAAAAAGAACTTCTCAATCTGCGTCCTGACGATCATGGCTTCCATCGGGATCATTTCCGCTTTCATCAACAACACCCCGGCGGTCGCCGTATTCATTCCTATCGTGATCGCCATGTCTAAAAAAAGCGGCACGAGCGCCTCCAAGCTGCTGATGCCCCTGTCCTTCGCGTCCATGTTCGGCGGAGTCTGCACGCTGATCGGGACGTCGACCAACATCCTCGTGAGCTCCATAGCGGAACGCCATGGCCTGGCGCCCTTTCGAATGCTCGAATTTACGCCGCTCGGACTGATTTTTTTCGCCGCCGGCGCCCTTTATATGCTCGCCTTTGGAATCCGATTGATTCCCAACAGGAGAACGGAAGGCGATCTCACCGACACGTTCGGGATGAAAGACTACCTTACCGAAATCCTCCTGAATGCTGAAGCGAAATCCGTGGGGAAAACCATCCGAAACGCCCCTATTGTGCATGACCTGGATATCACCATTTTGGGGCTTCGGCGCAACGGCGTCTCCCTCGGGCTGCCGCACTCGGATACGGTCGTTCTGGCAGGCGATGAGCTTCTGGTGCGCTGCAACATAGAAAAGATCAGGCCAATGGAAGAGCGGGAGGGGGTGTTCATCAAATCTCATCTCGAGCTTCGCGACCGGGACTTGAAGTCGGACGACCTCATGTTGGCGGAAGCGGTGATCGCGCCGAACTCCGAGCTGGTCGGAAAATCGATCAAAGGAATTCAGTTCCGCATGGCTTTCGGCGGCATCGTCCTGGCTTTGAAACGAGGCGGCGGAGAGGTTCTCCGTGAAAACCTGAATTCAGTCCGGCTCCGGGCCGGGGATGCTCTCCTGGTGGAGCTTGACCGCGATGGGTATGAAAAACTCCGACGCAACCGCGCCTTTGTGATTGTTTCCGAGGCGCCGGTCGCACACTACCGGAAAAATAAAACCCTGATCGCTCTGTTGATCATGGCGGGAGTCATCGGGTGCGCGGCGGCCGGCGCCCTGCCCATCGTCGTGGCGGCCATTGCGGGCGCCGCGCTTATGGTTCTGACGGGGTGCCTCAGCCTCGAGGAAGCCTACGACGCCGTCGACTGGAAAATCATTTTCCTTCTTGCAGGAGTGCTGACTCTGGGCGTCGCTCTTGAAAAAACCGGCATGTCGGCTTTCACCGCGAGCGTTCTGCTTCAGACAGTAGGCAAACTCGGTCCTCTGGCCTTGCTTTCGGCCTTCTACCTGCTGACATCGCTGCTCACCGAAGTGATGTCCAACAATGCAGCGGCTACGCTTCTCGGGCCG
>CAZXSV010000121.1:0-8960 GCA_964642735.1 uncultured Acidobacteriota bacterium | reverse complement strand
ATCTGGTGGCGGCAATGCGGACAAGGGGCGCCAACGCCATCCTGGCGAATTCGGAGGCGCACGCCGTCGAACTGCTGAAGATTTTTGCGGTCCCCCGGATTCTCGACGGCAAACAGGCGCTCATTTTCGGCAGACCCTTCGACTCGACCAGCGTGCCGATGGGCAATCTAAACGGCGATTATGTTTATAGGAAAACGGGCCTGCGGATTCAGTACCGGCCGGTCGACGATTTAATGCCGCTTCTTGAAAAAGTCGACGAAGCCGCCGCAATGAGTGAGATGGAGCGCTGGAAAAGGGAAGCCGCCAAAGTTCTTGAACCTTCCGATAAGACAGTTCTTGATGCCGCCCGGTTGTATGTGCTGCTGCGCTCTCTTGTGGAAAAGGAAGGTTTGTCGGCGATCTCGATCGACTGTTTGAGTTTTTCGTTCAGCGGCACGCCTCCGCTGCCCCTTCCGTGCCTGGCCTTCACGCGGCTGCGGGATGATGGGATTGCGGCGCCATGCGAAGCCGACGTGTGCGCGCTCCTGACCTCCATGGTTTTGCAGGAAATCAGCCGGAAGCCTGCCTACCAGTGCAATGTCTCCGAGATGGATTTGCAGAAGTCGACCGCAGTTCTCCGTCATTGCGTGGCGCCGCTGCAATTGATGGGGAGGAATGCGCCGCCGCTGGCGTACAATCTCCGGGACTATCACGGGATGGGAAAAGGAGCTACCGCGGAAGTTCAATTCCCGAACGGGATCGACGTAACGTTGGGATTGTTCAGCAAGGATCTGAAGAGTTTCGTTCTGTGGCCGGGAAAAACCCAGGCGAGAGTCAATGACATAGAACGTCCTCCTGTTGAAAATGCGCCGCCCGCCAATGCAAAGGTGCGCAAATACTGCTCGAATCAACTGGCGGTGAAACTCAACGCTATCGACCGGCTGCACCAGAATCTCGCAGGCTGCCATCACGTGATGGTTGCCGGAACTTATGAAAAAGCGCTGCGCGAAGAAATGATGCGGATGGGAGTCCACATCATCGGGCCCTCGGACATGTCGTCTCCCGCATAGCAGGCAAAAAACAGAGCGCCGCCAGAGGTCTAAAAAGCGATCGTGAGAATTCGAGCCTGCTTCGGCTACTGCTTGCTTCCGAGCAGAAGCAACGGAATCAGATCTGCCATAGCCTTGTAGCCTGCAGCGCTTGGATGAATATGATCGCCCGAGTCATATTCCTGAAGGACTTTTGTGGGATGCCGGGGATCACGGATCGCTTTGTCAAAATCGATAATCGCATCGAACGCGTCCGTGCCGCGAATCCATTTGTTCACTGCCTGACGGATCGCTTCGCCGCTCTCGTCATACGAACTCGTGCCCTCGAAGGGAGTCAGAGTCGCTCCAAAAACCTTAATTCCATGTGCGCGAGCCCGGCTAATGATCTGTTTCAAGCCCATGATCAACTCGTCCGCCGATACAGCCTCAGAGGCGAAAGGCTTAGCTGTGGCTTGCGAACCTTTCGCGCCGGGCATTCTGATACGCGGAAAGCCAATATCGTTGATTCCCAGCAAAACGATCAGGTTGACCGTGCCCGGAAGAGACAGCACATCTCTGTCGAAGCGGGAGAGCGCGCCCGGTCCGGCTACATCGTGAAGGATGCGGTTCCCGCCGATTCCCTGATTCACAACTGCAATGGTTGTTTCACCTTGCGCTGCCAGCCGTTTTGCCAGCTGATTCGGATAATCGAGGTACTGTCCGGATTTTTGTCCGGCGCCTTCTGTAATGGAATCGCCGAAAGCGACTGTGGCGCCGACGCTGCGGGGCGCCCATAAATCGATTCCGGAGACGAAATATACCGGCCGTCTGGTTTCCGGACTTGGGAGGTCCTGCATGGATGTCATGTCTCCAGGCCCTGCAACGTAACTGTCATGCAACGATTGCGGATGAGAACTGACCGTGGCAACAGTGCCGGGCAAGTAGAGGCTGATGGAAACTTCGGCAAACGGTTGGATCGCCATCTCCACCGGATCGCTGAATGCGGGAGATCCCGCGGGGACAGTGATTTTGGGGCTTCCCCCGAATGTTAATCCATGATCGGTCGCAGGCTGGATTTTGGAATCCTGATCGGTCAGCGCAATGTGCGCTGCGGCAATCGTCAATGGAGACGTCCCGAATTCATTCGACAACCGGACGCGCAGCCGCTTCCCGCCAATCGTCGGACGCGAGACAACCCGAACCGTCTTGTCTGTTATGGGAGGTTCCGCCGGAAATCCGGGCATTGGCGTTGACAAGAAAAGAGAAGTCGTCCAGGCGCTCACCCAATGGCTGCCGTTTGTCTGCCCCTGGCGTTGACTCCTTGGAGCAAAACAACAAACGCTGAAAATACACATCCCTATCAGAACGACAAGTTTTTTCATCTGCGATTTCCTCAACAATGACGAATCGGCAACAGGGCCTTTAATCCAGGTTGACCATTCTGTCGCATATCCGTGTCCTCTGTGATGAGGATTACTTCGGTTTCTTGACTTCATAGTCGGGCCAACCGGAGGGCGTGTTCTCCGGCATAATGTCCATGAATGCCTCCACCGCGTGGATCTGCCCGCCGTAGATCTTGAACGCCTCGAAAAGCGTCAGGACGTTTCCGGGTCCGTAACTGTTGGTGTTCCCGAAATCGAGGCGAAACAGCACGACGCCCATTTCCTCATCCACGGCTGCAACCCGGTAGCTGACGTCGGGGTGCGCCATGACGCGTCCGGTGCGAATGTTCTCGCTGCCCGCCCTGGCGCCGGGGCCGGCGGTAATGGTTCCATTCTCGATGCGATAGGCATCCGGGGCGAAAGGTGCATGGACGGCATCGAAATTGCCGCCCAACTTCAGGCCGGCAACATAGATTTCCGCAATGCGGATCAGCTCGGCGCGCGACATGCGCTGGGATGCGTCCGGCACGACGTTCATGGCCGCATTGGGCGTTGTCAGTTTTTCAATATCGAAGATTGCTCCTTCCGCCCTGCTCCGTGTGACCATCGTTTCGATTTCCGTAATCTTCCTGTTTTCGATCCTCAGCCGCAATGCCAGCATCACGGGCGTCCCGTTCTCCTCGACAACGACATGGGATGCCGCCACGCCTTCACGGACATCCAAAAAGTCTTGTCGATGGGAGCGGATTTTAGATGCGCCTTTCCACAATCCTTCTCCAAGCGGCAGCGTCCTGGTGTCTTCTGTAAAGCGCGCGGCGGGAGCGGTTGGAATAGCCTTCGGATTGCGGCTAATCATGGCTTCGAGGTATTGCGTGATGAATCCGCGAAGGCATTCGCGGCCGCACGAGTCGGCAGCCGTTTCCGCTCGATTTTGTGCATTTGCCGCAGCCGTCAGACTGACGAACAGGGAAGCCAGGGCGATAAAGCGTCTCATGATGGATATCCTCCGAAAGAGACTGCATTGCAGCGGATTGATTTTTCCATCGTGACATTGCAGTCTTGCTGGATAATAAAGCAATGTCGCGGATTTATCCAAGGATTGGGCGCCATGTTCAGCAAACTGCATCCTGTGAACCTTCATGAACAATGCGGATTAAGGGCCTGGCAAAAAATTAAGGTTGCATTTTGCTGCAGTCCCCAGGGGCCCACCGGCGTTGTTGCCGCTCCTTGACGATAACATTGCGTCGCCCCCGTCGCGGCGATGCGCATCTGCCCGCCCGGCGCTCGCGCCAAAATGCAACTTTTATTCATTGCCAGGCCTTAACCGGGCAAAAGGACTCCCTGCTTTTTGAGGTTGGCCTGCAAAGCCCGGACATCGATTTTTCTGAGATCGGCGCCGCTGCTTATCGAAAGCGCCGCCGCAATCCCCGCCGCCTCTCCAAGGGCGATGCAATGCGGAATATAGTTGAAAAAGTTGTTTGCAACGGCATTGGATGAAAAGGCGCGACAGGCGACAAGCAGGTTGTTCACCTTGCGCGGTATCATGCAACGATACGGCATGTACGTTAAAGGATATTTCAAGGAGTCGTTTCCACGATCCACATCAGGGAATACAGCAATGGCGTCTTTGACAGGGTTGTTCGTATTCATGTCCTTCTCGGTGAGCGAGTATTCCCCGACCACCCGCCTGCTGCCGCGTGTGCCGAGTTGAGGGTTGGTCAGCACGATGTAGCTTTTCTCGAAACCGGGAATATGCTTTTTGTAATAGTCGTGACTTGCCAACATCTCTTTTCGGCCTAAAAACTCCACCCGGGTGAGTTCCTCCACATCCACTTGACTGGAATTCGCGTAACGGGGAAAAACCCAGACCAGACCATCCTGGTCTTTTAAATTGCTGGTGAGAAAGCCGGCGTGTCCGCCTCGTTTTCTAATCTCGCGCATATGTTCGGCCAATTCCTTTGCATGCGCGTTTCTGAAATCCTGATATTTTTTCAGATCCACGTTTGCTATCCAGTAGGAAAAGGACAGGTTCGCGATTCTCAGAGACGGGTCTATAGCGCTTTCATAGTCGGCCCCTGAACGAGGCAATAAGTCTCCATCGCCTGTGGAATCGATGACGACCTTGGCCAGCACCGCCTGCCTGCCTGATTTGCTTTCAAAGACGACGCCCTTGACCGTGTTTCCATCCATGACAGGCTCTGTTCCCCACGCGTGGAGATAGGTCTTGACGCCGGCTTTCTCCACCATATCGTTCAATATGCATTTGGAAACCTCGGCGTCAATGTGCACGGAATATAAAACCGTTTTCTCGCGCACATTGAAAAAGGAACGGTTCTCGTAATAGGCGACCAGCTTCTTGTCGGTTGAACCCCAATGCTCCTTCTTGGGGTAATCACACGCCCCCCTGCGCTCCAGTCGGTTCACCCACTCCTGGCTTACGCCCGCGATCCGCTGTTTGCCGCTGAAGTCGCTAAGGTTGGGGATAATGGTAACCAGCCCCCCGGTGCCCATGCCTCCCAGGTGTCCATACCGTTCGATAAGAACCGTATCCGCGCCGCTCCTGGCGGCCGTCAGAGCCGCTCCGATCCCCCCCGGCCCGCCGCCCACAACCACAACATCCGCGCTGCGGCAAACGCGAATTTCGCGTGCCGCTTCTCGGACGGTCTTGCCCGATTTCTTGGGAGACGACTGGCCGGACCCGGCGGATGTCGTCAGCGCGAAACCTCCGGCGCCGACGGCAAAGGCGGCGGCTCCTTTTATGGCCGTGCTTTTGAAGAATCCCCTGCGTGTCATTGCATTTTCCGTCTCTTTGGATAATTTCATAACGAACGCTCCTCGCCCGAGATCAACCCGTATTGTTCATGAAGCTTCTGTTGCGGCGGCGGATTTTGGCATGTCTACGGCGCTTGCGCTCCATCGAACTCCTCGACGCGCTGTCGAGCGCGCCATCGTCTCCCATCAGCAGCGCCGGCCGGGAAGCTGCCGGATGCGCCTATCCCTGCCCGTCTCCGCCGCCTCGCAACGAACCATCATGAATAATCCGGGTTAAGGTTGCACATTCCAGTCAGATGTTACCCTGAAAGAATGGAATATGTCACGTATATGTGACAACTAATGAATAATCCGGATTCGAGGGAGGCGAGCGGGCGGGGAAAGCCGATCGATTGGGCTCGCAACGTCGGCGTTCAAAGGATCCGCTGGGATGCTGCGAACAGGATTTCCCGCTTAAAAATGAATTTTCATCGTTGAAGCGCTGCTGCGATGATTAGAAACGATCTGATTGCACCGCAAACGCAATCCGGTTGGAAAAGGAAAAGTCCGCAAAATAGCTGCCTTCGGATATCGGATTCTCCAGAAGAGGCGCGGAGATTGCCCCGGGGATGCGTCCGGCGAATACATCGATAGTCTCAGCTTCGTATTGGCGCCGCGGTTGGGCGCGTGCATTACGGAGAAGATATTTTCAAACTCATGCTAAAATGGCAATTCAAGGAGAGGAATCCATGAAACGTCGAGAGTTTCTAAAAGGCGCAGCCGCCGGCGCCGGACTGTCGCTTATCGGCAATTTGACCAAAACCGCCATTGCCGCCGAACCCCTGGCCAAGGTAGCGCTGGTCCGGACCGAGGATAGAGCCATGGGCATTCAAGCCGCGCTAAAATTGATCGCTTTCCCATCTCCTCAAGGGAAAAGCGTTCTGATCAAGCCCAATTTCAACACCGCGGATCCGGCGCCCGGATCCACTCACAACGACACGCTTCGGGAGCTTGCGAGGGAAATGAAAGCGCGGGGAGCTTCGCAGCTCACGGTTGGCGACAGCTGCGGCCCAGGGAATACAAAACTTGTGATGGATCAGAAAGGGATTCCGGCTCTGGCGAAAGAAGCCGGTTTTGAAGTCGTCAATTTCGATGAACTGCCTGAGGCAAGCTGGGTTCGTTTCAATCCGCCGGGCTGTCACTGGAAGAACGGATTCAGGATTGCCAGGCCCGTCGTGGACGCGGAATATCTTCTATGGACATGCTGTTTGAAAACGCACGGATTTGGCGGCGTCCACAGCATGTCGCTCAAGCTCGCTGTCGGAGTGACTCATAAAGATATTCGAATGTCGGAAATGCATCAATCGCCCGACATGCGGCGCATGATCGCAGAGATCCACCAGGCCTTTGCCCCTCAGCTGATCGTCATGGATGGAGTCGAAATATTTGTGGATGGCGGACCGATGACCGGGAAACGTGTCGCCGCCGGTATTGTCGCCGCCGGGACCGATCGGGTCGCGATCGATGCTGTCGGGCTGGCGGTTCTCAAACATCACGGCTCAAACGACGCGATCATGTCCAAGAAAATATTCGAACAGGAGCAGATCGCCCGGGCGGTGGAATTGGGGCTTGGAGTCAAGACGCCCGACCAGATCGAGATTGTGACGGGGGACGCCCGGAGCCGGGATTACGCAGCCAGAATCAAGGAAATTCTCAGCCGCGGCTAAACAGGACAATGAACAAATAAGAATTCCGCCGGCCCCATTCCCCGATTCGCAACATGGCGGAATTGGTGATTGTCGTGACTGTCCCCGGATTTTTCTCAGGCGGTCGTCGACGGGGGCCTGGCGGCTGTCCGAATCAGAAACGGGCTTTGGGCGATGAGTATTCCCTTGCCGGCGGCGCCGGCATTCGGGAGAAAGACATGCTTTCTGTTTCGGGTGAAATGGAAAGAAATCAGGCTGTTGATGGCAGCAGGGGCAAAGAGGTTCGCCGGCTTTCATCTCGGATTCCACATGGCGACGAAAGATCGGAAATCCATGGCGGCCCGATAGGAAAGCGTCAGGAATCGGCCACAAACAGGCAAATATGGAGTCCGGAAAAGTTGATTAGGCGTTTCAGTGCGTTACAATTCCGATCGGACAGAAGGGGGCTATGATTACGAGACGAGAGTTTGTTATCGGCGTTGCCGGCGTGACAGTCGCCGGTGCATTTGCAGATCAGAAAAACAATGAAAAGCTGGTTGCGCCTTGCGGTCTTTATTGCGGCGCTTGCCCAATGTATATTGCCACACAGTCGAAGGATGAAGAGAAAATCAAAGCGCTTATGAAACAATTCGGCAGGGGTAATATGCCGATGGAAGATATTCTATGCGACGGTTGCATCGGGAGCGGGCGGCTTGCTTCATTCTGCCGAAAATGCGAAATCGTAGCCTGCGCGTCAAAGAAAGCTGCAAAGTCCAAGCTTTGTTCCGATTGCGCCGAATTTGCATGCGACCGAATTGCCAAGTTCAACAATGACGGAATGCTGCACCATGCGGAAGCGCTGCCGAACCTGCGCCAGGTCCGCAGCATGGGTCTGACAAAATGGGCGAAGCTCGAAGAAGAGAAGTGGAGCTGTCCGAAATGCAAATCGCGCATCTCCTGGTATGATCCCGCTTGTCAGAAGTGCGGAGAAAAACGGTCAGAGCGCCTCTTCCCGCTGAGAAAAGCATAGGAGAACGATTCGCACATAGCCGTCGGATTGCCGCAGGCGCCGCAATGAAACTGAAGAAACCGTTTGGGCTGCGGCCCGCAGGACAGGGGCGCTCATGCTCTTTTGCCGCCCAAGATAGGCGTCGAGGCGGCGAAAGTATGGTTTTTCTCAGCGGCAGCGCTGATGCATCGATTGGAGTGGGAATCATTCGGCATTGTCCCATACGGCAGGTGAGACCAGGAATTTCTCGAGGGTTTTGGACCCAACAAGCAAAAGGAGAGAGGGGAATATTCGGGATCGGCGCAATGCCGTTTGGAAATCGGCAGAATTGACGCCGTTGATCGATGCTATGCTGATCTCGACATAGTGCATTTTTAGAGGACGCTCCGGGTATGACAAATCTTTTCGATCCAATTCAAATTAGCAGACTCCAACTGCCGAATCGCTTTTTCCGTTCAGCCACATTCGACAATCTCGGCGTGGAAGGCATGGTGAGCGATGCACAGGTTAAGCTTTACGAGGAGCTGAGCAAAGGCGCGATCGGGCTGATAATTTCAGGAGGGCTCTACCCTGCAAGAAATGGAATGGGCGCCCCCGGCCAGCTAGGCGTGGACCACGACCATGCGATCCCTTCGCTCAAAAAGCTTGTCGATGTCGTGCACGCCAATGGAGGCAGGATCGCCGGCCAGATACTGCACTGCGGTTTTAGGAGCAGGGAAGCGGTGACAGGGGCCCAGGCTGTCGGACCTTCTGCTCTGACCGATTCCGATTCCGGCGCCCGGGTCCGCGAATTAAGTTGCGACGAAATCTACGAGATGATTGAAATCTACGTACAGGCGGCTTGCCGTATCGCAGAGGCAGGGTTTGATGCTGTTCAGCTGCACGCCGCCCATGGCTGGTTCCTCAGCGCTTTTTTGTCGCCTGTGATGAATCGCCGAGAAGACGAGTGGGGCGGATCCATTCAAAAGCGCGCACGTTTCCTGCGGCTCATCTGTCAAGGCATTCGCAAAATGACGGGCCAGGATTACCCGTTGCTCGTCAAGTTCGGCCTTAAGGATTATCACTCTCAAGGAAAGACCTTGTCGGAAGGAATCGCCGTGGCTCAGATGTTGGAGGGGGATGGAGT
>CAZXSV010000120.1:0-9142 GCA_964642735.1 uncultured Acidobacteriota bacterium | reverse complement strand
AAATCCCGGGAATAATCGGAAGACCATAAAAGCGAGCGCCATAGAGTCCTCTAGCCAAACTGGCCGCATCCTCCGGGATGAACGGCGAAGCCTGCCTGAGCAAAGGTCACTCTGTCCTGTCCAAAAGCTTCCAAAGCATCGACTCCATAAAAAATTGGGATTAACAATAGCATCAGCCATCCCGATCTCAAAATACAAGTCTTTGGACGTTTCATACGCCGCAATACAGGCGCTTGCAGATGCGGTCGTTTTGCAGCGTTATGTCCGATCCCCGGCGGCGAATGGAAGGCTTCATCGGCTTCGGGCTTGTCCATAAACAGAGGCTGCATCTTGCTGCCGGCTTGAAAGGGACGCGCCGGCGTGAATCAGGATGGTCGGAGAATCAGGGCGCCTGTTCTGCCGCAGGATTTCCTTTGAGCGACGGGTGCACCGGCGCCTTGGCGAAGACGAGGCAGACAAATCCTATGGCGACGACGACAATCACCGCCTGGAAAGCAGGAATGTAGCTGCCTGTCGTTTCCCGGATGTAGCCCGCGAGCGGAGCTCCGGCGCCCCCGATGAACGCCCACCAGAGTCGGACGAATCCCATGATCTTAGGATAGCTTGACACGCCGAAGTAATTGGGAAAGATGTTCATCGTGGCAGCCATCACGGCGCCGAATCCCAGCCCCAGGACTATCATGTAAACAAAAACAATCGGCAGCGACTCTGCGAATATCACGATGACCATGCCGACAAGCTTCAAGCCCTCGGCGCCGATGGCGATGGAATGCATGCTGAATCTCTTGCTGATAAATCCGACGATGAGTTGGCCTAAGGTCATGACGGCCGACATCACACTCAGCGCTGTTGCGGCCATAGTCGCGCTGATTCCGATATCAAACATATGGGCTATCTGGTGCGTCATCAACGCCTGCATGGCCAGCATATTCATGCAAAAGTAGACAATCAGCAGCCACAAACTCCGCGTCCTGATTGCTTCCCTGGCAGTAAAATCGACGGGGGTTCTGTAAAATGCTTTTGGCGGCGCATTCGTTTGTCCCTTCCACTGAGGATCATGGCTGTCGGGGCCGTCCGCGACCTGCCCGAGGTCCTGCGGCTTATTCCTGATGAAGACGCTCGGCAATATCACGGAAAAGACCAGAATCAGGGCGGCAATAGCCAGTACGGTCGTGCGCCATCCGGCTTGCTCTATAAGCCTCATAAGCGCCGGCCCCATGACCATTCCCCCCACGCCGCCGGCGCCGAGATAAATGCTCAATGCCAGCGCCCGTTTCTTTACGAACCAGTTGTTGATCACCGTCGTTGTAGCCAGCAATCCTCCGAATCCCGCACCCATCCCGAGGAGCAGTCCGTAGGCTAAAAAAAGCTCCCAGAGCCTGGAATGGAAGAACAGCAGGGTGAATCCCGCGATGCCCAAAATATTGCCCAGCACGATGGATCGCCGGGCGCCGTACTTCACGATGAAGAAACCGGCCAGCGGACCGGACGAGCCCATGACGAACAAGTTGATGGTGGCCGCCAGAGAGGCCGTTCCTCTGTTCCAGCCGAAATCCTCCACGAGGAAGGGGAGCAAATAGCCGAAGGATATGATGTAAAATCCGCCAATGATTCCGGTAGCCGACGCGATAACAACGTTGATCCATCCATAGAAGCCCTTCTCACCGGTTCTGTTGGCGGACATAGCGAACCCTTTCTCCGAAGCGGGAATGACGGCCTTGCGATTGATCCTGCGGTGCAAAAAATAGAGCGACCGGGAAGGATTGCGGAATCCCCGCCTTGCCGCGCAACGTTGCACTCATTTTCAGATTATAAAACGCTTTGTAAACTTGCCTGGACCTTCCAATTCGAGTCGGGGGCGATTCTACTATAAATCCGCAACAAGAATCCCGATAAATCTCCCGTTGGCAATCCCGAATCGGAAAAGTCCGCATCGGGAGAAGAAAATGCTTGTCGGGCGCGAATCTGATAATGTTAAACTTGCCCGAAAAGCTGCGGCGTCAAGTTTCTCATGATCGGGAGACCGAACCCATGCATCCGCGCCCCTGTCATTCTTCCGCGAAAGTTTCAAAGTGGATAGCGGTTCTAAGCGTTTTCGTTTTGGCCGGAATTGCGGTTTGGCGCGAGGTTTCCGCCGGGGGCGCCGGCCGGGAAAGGATTGTCCGAGGCGTCGTCCGCAGCGAAGAAGGCCCGGTTGCGGGCGCCGTGGTCCGAATCCAGACCACGGAACACAGCGCAACCGCCGGTCCCGACGGAGAATTTGCGCTGTCGGCGCCCGAGGCCTTCAGCGGTCCCGTCAAACTCACCGCCTGGGCTAAAGGATATTATATCGGCGGTCCGGTGGAAGCCTCGCCCGACGGGGAAAAAGCGACGATTTCGCTTCACCGGCACAGCCCGTGGGACAATCGCGAATACGAGTGGCTGCCTTCTTTCAGGCCGGCCGGTTCCGGTGAAAAGGAGGCTTGCTCCGAGTGTCATTTCCGAGGCGAAGCCGCTTCGGGCCCGCTTCTTCCGGTGGACGAGTGGCTCCTGGACGCTCATTCCCAATCCGCCGTCAATCCGCGTTTCCTTACCATGCATTTCGGGACGGACATGTCGGGCCGCCGGAGCCCGGCGACCGCTTATAAACTTGCAGGCGACCTGGGGCTCGTACAGCTCCCCCCGGATCCGAAAGCGCCCTATTACGGCCCCGGATACAAACTCGATTATCCGAACCATACCGGCGACTGCGCCGCCTGCCATGCTCCCGCGGCTGCAGTCAACGACCCCCTCATCACCAATCCCATCGCCATCCAGGGCGTCGGGGCGGAAGGCGTCAATTGCGACTTCTGCCATAAAATCTGGGATGTCATCCTCGATCCGGCCACCGGGCTTCCTTTTCCCGAAAGATCCGGAGTGCTGTCTTACGAGTTCCGAAGGCCTTTCAAAGGTCGTCAATTCTTTGCCGGCCCTCTGGACGACGCCGCCCCGGGCGAGGACGCCTATTCCAGTCTTCAGAAGACGGGCCAGTTCTGCGCGCCTTGTCATTTCGGAGTTTTCTGGGATACGGTTGTTTACGATTCCTTCGGAGAGTGGCTTCGAAGCCCCTACAGCCGGGAAGGAAAAACGTGCCAGGACTGCCATATGCCGCGTTCCGGGGCTGAATATTTCGCCCCTCCTGAAAAGGGAGGGCTTAAGCGAGACCCCGGGACAATTGTCAGCCACAGGATGCCCGGGGCCAGAGACCTGGAGCTTCTGCAGAACGCCGTGTCCTTGAGCCTTGAGGCGGAACGGGCACGGGAAGGGATCCGGGTTCGAACAAAGGTTGTCAACGACCGCACCGGCCACCATGTTCCCACGGATTCGCCGCTTCGACATTTGATTCTTGTGGTTCGAGCTTATGGCGGCGGTTCTGAATTGTCCCTCAAGGCGGGGCCGGTTCTGCCGGAGTGGTGCGGCGCCGGAAGTCCGGCGAACGGCTGCTACGCCGGCCTTCCCGGAAAGGCGTTCGTCAAACTGCTCGAAGAAATATGGACAGGCGTTTCGCCCACCGGCGCCTATTGGAACCCGACCCGCGTCGTGATCGACACCCGGCTCGCCGCCTATGGATCCGATGTCGGCGAGTTTTTGTTCGCCGCTCCGGATTCGGGAAATGTGCGCATCGAGGCAATCCTCATCTACCGAAGGGCTTATAAGAAACTCATGGATCTCAAGGGCTGGAACGATCCCGACATCGTCATGGAGTCGGCCGCGGTTTCGATCCCTTAAAATCCCCAAGCCTTCCAAACGAAAACCGCGGATGCGAGTCCGCAACCTCGGGACTATTTCATCGTCGCTGCCATCCACTCGATGATCGCGTCCTGGACTGCTTGGGGCAGGCGGTTGTAGTCCCAAGGCTCCGACAGCATGAGCTTGTCGGATGCATTGTACAGCGAATAGATCCGGCGCGCCTGTTCTACGGCGGCGCGCACATCGGCGACATTCGCGTCGCGGTCGAGCTGCGGCTGAACCACATAGACCGGCCGGGGCGCAATTGCGGCGATCAGCTCGTTGTAGTCGTACGGCAGGCGCGATTCGCGCCCGATGAAAGCGCCGAACTGCGGGACGAGCGGCAGGTCGACGCTGAACCGGGCCAATCCGCCCGTCCCTTTACCGATGGCGTCGGTCCGCATCGGCGTGAAACCGCAGATTGAAACCACTCCCTTGACGCGCGAATCCAGCGCCGCGGCGTGCAGCGCCACCATTCCTCCCATGGAGTAGCCGTAGAGATAGATTCTGCCCGCATCCGCGATCGATTCCTTCTGTAGGGCGTCGATAGCCTCCCGGACGTCGGAGACCATTCGTCCCATGCGCGACCATTGCGGGAAGCGGTCGTAGAAAGTTGCAAACTCAGCGGTGCGGCTGCCGTGGCCGGTCTGGTCGAACGCCAGCACCGCATAGCCCGCCCGCACCAGCGCCAGGATGGGATGAAGATCGGGATTCGACCGGTAGATGAACATGTATCCCATCGGATAGCTGAATCCGTGCAGCCAGAGGACAGTCGGAAGCCTGGCGTCGAAAGCGGCTTCGCTTGGATAATACAGCTCCCCGCGCGTGCCCCGGCCGAAGGCGATGCTGCGGGAGGCTGTCTTCTGAACCATCGGGCCGAACCAGCCGGCGCTGCTTCCATGTTGCTTGACAACCCACTCCACCACATCTTCCTTGCCGCGCTGCGCGGGATCGGGTCCGCCGCTGCCGCCATGGCTGCTTCCGAGCATCCGATCGACGCTCTCGCGGACCCGAACCGCTTTTTTCTCCCATTCTTTTGTCGACTTGAACGACGCCAGCGGGTTCCCCCGCTGCGCCGGATATTTTCCCGGATCGACGGCCCCTGCGGCGCCGGCGCGCCATTTCGTGTAATCCCACGGGAACAGGAAAGTGCTCTGCCATTTCTCGGCGGACCTGCCGAACTGAATGTCCAGCCAGAGATTGACTTTCTGGGTGTCGTTTGCGCCGTGATGGCCGAGCGGCTGGAAGATCCCGTGGCGCTCGGGCACGCCAAGCAACGTGAAGATTCGCCGGGCCGAGTAATAGCTCTGCTCGTTTCCGTAGATGTTGCCGACTTCGTCGCTGAGGCCATAAAAGCTGAGGACGGCGCGCGGCGCGATCGCGGCGGCGAGCAGGTTGCCGTCCACGGGCAGCCGATCCTCGCGTCCGACAAAAAAGCGCAGCTTGGGCGAAAACCAGGCCGGGAAGCTTCGAGTCGTGGACTCGATGCTTTCGCCCGAACCGCGCTCGCCTGCCGATCGCCACGGGAGCAAGCCGCCCACGCCGGTGCTTCCAGCGATGCAGGCGGTGATGCGCTCCTCCAGCATGGCGGCTATCGCCGCCATCTTCCCGCCGCGCGAATATCCGGTGATCGCAATGCAGCGCTTGTCGACCTCCTTCAAAGTGTAAAGATAGTCGCAGACCATCCGGACCGTAAACGCAACCTGGCCCATCGTGCCGAAATCATATTCGGGATAATGCTGCGCAATGTCCGGTGCGCCGGGCGGATCCACGCTCATGTTGAACGAGCAGGCGATGTAGCCGCGGGCTGTGCTCTCAGGCTCTCCGCCCATCAGGACCGGGAACGGCCCGCTTCCGGGCGGGATGGTCAGGGTGACGCGGGTGGAAATCCGGCTGCCCGGGCCGTAGTTCAGGTCGACGGCCCTGACGACCGAACCCGGCGCCGGCGACCCGGCGCGCGCCCCGAAACCGCGAAATCCGCCGCGGCCGGCTGCTGCTTCCTCGGCCAGCTGTTCGGGCGTCACCGGCACGATCCGGTCAAGATTGGGTTTGGGCGGGACATGGCCGATGACATATTCCTCAAACAGCCTTTGGATTTCGGCGCGGCGCTCTTTCCAATCCGCGGCATTCTTCACCGTCCGCTTCCCGTCCAAAAACAGCAGCGGATCGGGCAGACCGTTGATCCTGGGCAGCGCATCAAAATCCGGCGGCAGCGCGCCGGTCTTGTCGATCCACTGTCGGAACGAGTCCGTCTGATTCCCGCGCGGCCCGGACATCACCGGCGGTATTATCCGGATCAGCCTGTCGCGGTAGTCCTTTCGCTGATCGATTGTCATCGCCCATGCGAGCGAACCCAGCGCCGCGCACAGAAGCCCCGCCAAAACCGTTTGTCTTTTCATGTTTTCCCTTTATTAAGTTTTCCTATCCTAAGTCCGCAATCTTCCCGGATCAAGAGTTTGCCCAAATCCTCATCGATTATTTTCTTTCCAGGCGAAAATTGTTTTAAAATGATTCCTGATGAGAACGCAACATCCGGCATCGACAGCGACGCTGCGATCCTTTCAGGCAAATAACGGGGAGTGCTGCTATGGCAGATTTGGCGGGAGCAAACGGAACCAGAAAAAATTTCAGAGTCGTCGGGAAACCGAATCTTCCGGGAGTATTGTCCTGGTCGCAGGCAAGAGGCGTCGCAAAATTCGGCATCGATTATGTCGTTCCCGACATGCTTGAAGCCAAGTTTCTCCGAAGCCCGTACGCGAACGCTTATATCAAGTCGGTCGATGCTGCGAAAGCCAGGGCCATTCCCGGAGTCGTCGATATCCTCACATGGGAAGACGAAGACATCAAGAGCTTGAGGCTTGGGGGCGGATTTATGGGAGGCCCCCCCCAGGCTTTTCTGGACAACATAGCGGATCAGGAAGGCGCCGAAGTCGGCGTCATCGTCGTTGCGGAAAATGCAGACATCTGCGAAGAAGCGTTGCGCGCGCTTGATGTGGACTGGGAAGTTCTGCCCCATGTAGTAGACCTGCGCAAAGGGCGGGAACCGGACTCGGCCGTTATCCGGCCGGCGCCTCCTTACCCCAAAGGCGATAGAGGCGGCATGTCAAGAACAGGCGGCAGCCCTAATCCCCCGAAGAAAGGTAATGTTTCCTATTCCAATGTAAACGACGGAGACGTCGAAGCCGGATTCCGCGAGGCGGACCATATCATCGAATATGACGTCGACACCGCCGCATTTTCCGGCCATATTCCCAATCCGACGGGTTCTGTCGCCTGGTGGTTTGATGACGCGACTCACCGCGAAGGGAAAAACCTGCGCGTTGAAGGGATCCCTGCCTGGACCGAAGACTCGATTGCGGACCTGCATCACATATCTCCGGAAAAGATTTTCAGGGAAGGCATGTTTTTAGGAGGCCGATATTGCGACTGGGGAAATCGCAAAACTCAGCTGATCACGCCTCTGCTTGCCAGGAGAACCGGGCGGCCGGTCCGTTGCGTCAACAATCGTTACGAGATGTACGACCTCAACCTGAACCAGCGCTATGTGCATCTGAAGGTCGGCTTCAAAAGCAACGGCCTGATTACGGCTATCGACGACTTTTCCATCGCGGATTCCGGCGTCCGGGGCAGCTCCATTTTCGGCAATACCATGGATCAGACTTACGGACCTTATTTCACCACCCGATGTCAGAATGTCAGGCAGAAGATGGAAATTGTCGACAGCAACCGCGGGATGATGTATGTCAGCGGCCAGCATAATCCGATGACATGGGATTCGCTGATGGTGGGATTTTATCTGATCGCCGAAAAACTGGGCAAGGATCCGATAGAAATCGCCACGCTGAACCTGCACGGGCCCAAATCCCAGACCGATCCCGACCCTGTTCCCAGCTACGAAGCGTGCGTAGCGGCTTTAAAGAAAAGGCTGGACTGGAACTGGCATCCTGCCGGCGCCAGGAAGCTGCCGGACGGCCGTCTGCACGGAGCAAGCTTCCGCTACAATCAGTGCCCGCGCCATTCCGGCATGACCTACAACACCAAGCTCGAGCTTCGAAACGGCGCCGTACATCTGGCGTCCCAGGGGCCCACCATCGGTCATTTTGGCCTGGAATGCAACGCGATGGTCGTGGCCGAAGAGCTGGGCCTCGAGTACAAAGATATCCGCATCGATCTTGATTCCCATGAAATATACAGGCCTTATGGAGGCGGCAGCGACGGATCGACGGCATCTTCCTGGGCCATGAAAGAGTGCGCCAATATCCTCAAGCAGCGCATCCTGGCAAGCGCGATCGAAGAAGCCAACAAGCCTCCGGCAACCGGCGGCATCAGCCTGGGAGCAGGACCGGGCGCCAAACAGTCGCCCAATCCTTTCAAAGGCCTGAAGCCTGAAGACCTGGACATGCAGGACGGCAAAGTTATCGTCAAAGCCGATCCAAGCAAGGGCCTTCCGCTCGCACAGGCCGTTCGGTCCAATCTTTTCGCAACCTATTCGGGCAGACCGCCGCTGGCCCTCTGGAACCAGCGTGGCAAGGAGCTGGATACGATGAATGTGGCTGCGTGCGAAGTTGCCGTGGATACGGAAACCGGCGAGGTAGAAATCATCCGTTTCGGGGTTGCGGTGGATCCCGGAAAAATCCTGCGTCGAACGTCGCTCGAAAGCCAGATCGATCAGGTGATGGATTTCAGCGCAGGATGCCAGCTTCAGGAAGAATTTGTCTACGACCGGGAGACCGGCGTGAAGCTCAGCACGAATATGTTTGAGTATAAGAAAGTTACGATGCTCGACATGCCCCGGGTGGATCTGGATCTGCTGGAAACACAGGCAGGGAATGCCTGCTATGGATCCAATGGCATCAGCCATTCGCTGGCGAACACGCATCTCGTCATCATGGCTATCCACAATGCGATCGGCAAGTGGGTCGAATCGCCTGCCACGCCGGATCGTGTACTTAAGGCTCTGGGCAAAGCGTAAGAAGGTCACCGGTTACCGGAAGAGCCGAACGTTAATGCATTATGCAATATTGCTCTTTCGACAATCATGCATATTGCATTGGCCTAGGCTTATGCTTTCTTTTTATTCTCTGAATTTCCAACTCATTTCCAGTTACCAGACTGTTGGCACATCGATTGCCTAGCATTGGGCAGGTAGTCGTGTGCATGAGCAAAGGAGAAGTGCCGGTATGGAAACACCTTTGGATGACGAGAACAATGAATTGCCCGAATATTCGGGCCCGGTCCTCTTATATAACGAGGATGTCCTCGATCACTTTATGAATCCACGCAATGCCGGAGAGCTTTCGGAAAGCGAGACAGACGGGTACGGCTTGGTTGGAGATCCTTCCTGTGGGGATCAGATGAAGCTATGGATTTCCATCCGGTCCGGCTGCATCGATAA
>CAZXSV010000119.1:0-9474 GCA_964642735.1 uncultured Acidobacteriota bacterium | reverse complement strand
CGATCGAAAGATAAAGAAGCCCCGGCAGGGGCGCCAGACAAACCTTTCGCCGCTCCCGGCGCGCACATTTTCAAAAGTATCCGTGTTTTCCGTTCTTTTTCCGTGTATTTTTTCCGTGGCTCATATCCGCGCAACCCTCATGTATAATCCCCGAGCCATGTCCAACACGGAATTCGACCTCGCCGAGCAGTTCGCCCTCTACACCCACAAACACTGCTTCATCACAGGCAAAGCCGGAACAGGCAAAACCACTCTCCTGAAACGCATCGTCCAGCGCACGCAAAAAAACGTCGTCGTCGTCGCACCCACGGGAGTCGCGGCGATCAACGCCGGCGGCGTCACCATCCACTCCATGTTCGGCCTGCCGCTCACCTGCTTCCCTCCCGGCGACGATTTCGTCGACCTGAACCTCGCCACCAACCGCCGGCGCCTGCTGCACGACCACATCCACTTCCGCAAAAGCAAACTCCAAACGCTTCGCGAAATGGACACGCTCATCATCGATGAAATCAGCATGGTTCGATGCGACCTGCTCGACGCAATCGATTTCGTCCTGCGCACCGTCCGCCGCAACAGCCTGCCGTTCGGCGACGTCCAGGCGCTGCTGTTCGGCGACATGCACCAGCTGCCTCCCGTCGTCAAAGACCCGGAATGGAACATCCTGAAAGCGTATTACCGCAGCCCGTACTTTTTCGATTCGCTCGTTTGGCCTCAGCTCGAGGCGGCGCAAATCGAGTTGCGCAAAATCTACCGGCAAAGCGACGAGCGCTTCCTGCAGCTGCTCGACAACATCCGCAACCGCAAAATGACCGCGGACGATTGCGAGCGGCTGCGCGAGCGCTACAACCCGAATTTCAAAACGCCCGACAAAGGCCGCGTCCTGCTCGCCACGCACAATTCCAAAGCCGACGGCGTGAACGCTTCCGAACTGGCGACGCTTTCCGGCAAAATCTTTTCCTTCGAAGCCGAAATCGAAGGGGAGTTCCCCGAACATATGTTCCCCTGCGGAAAAACGCTGCGGCTCAAAGCGGGCGCCCAGGTCATGTTCATCCGCAACGACGCCGAAGACGGCCAGTACTACAACGGCAAACTGGCGGTCGTGAAAAAAATCGATCCGGAGAACATCACCGTAACGTTCAACGAAGGCGGCCGGGATTACACGCTGCGCCGCGAAAAATGGGAAAACATCAACTACGTCGTGGAGGAAGAGACCGGGCAGATCGTCCGGCAGGAGCTCGGGACGTTCAGCCAGTTCCCGCTGCGCCTCGCCTGGGCCATCACGATCCACAAAAGCCAGGGGCTGACTTTCGACAAAGTCATCGTCGACGCGGGACGGTCGTTTGCGGCCGGGCAGGTGTATGTCGCGCTGAGCCGCTGCCGTTCCCTGGAAGGGATCGTGCTGCACTCGCTCATCCCGCCCTCCGCCCTGATCAACGATCAAAGGATCGGCGATTTCAGCGCCGGGCGCCACAGCGCGGAAGAGCTCAACGGCGTTTTCGCCAAAGAAAAAGCGCGCTACGCCAACCGCCTGCTGGCGCAGCTGTTCCATTTCGCCCGGCTCGCGGCGCCGCTGGACGAATGGAAGGAACTGATCGCCAAACGCGACGTCCCCGACAAGGAAGCCGCCGCCGCGCTCCAGGCAGGGGTCCGCAGCGAGGTCGACGGCATCATCGCCACCGCGGAAAAATTTCAGCGGCAGCTGGAGCGCATATTCGCCGCGATGCAAAGCGACCCGCGCGCCATCGAGACGTTGAAAGAACGCTGCGAAAAAGCGATCCGGTATTTCACCGACCGGATCGCGTCGCAGATCGTCCGGCCGCTGCACGCGCACGTCCATGAGCTCGCTTACAAAAAGAAAGTGAAACGCTACCTGCGCCAGGTTCAGCTCATCGAGGAAATCGGCTGGAGCGCAATAGAACGGCTTTACGCGGCGCGGTTTGTCGATGAGCGGCTCTATCCGGGCGAGCCCGCGCACGCACGGGAGAAGCTCGCTCCCGCGGCCGGCGCCGCCGCCCGCGGCACGAAAGAAAAAGGCGGAACGTTTCAAGACACGCTCGATCTGCACCGGCAGGGGAAAACAGTCGCGGAAATCGCCGCGATCCGCGGGCTCGCCCGGAGCACCGTCCATCGCCACCTGGCCCGGTGGATCGCCACGGGAGAGATCGATGTGCGCGACGTCCTCCCCGCGGAGACGGTCGAAAAAGTGATGGCGATTATCGAAGAGAAGAAAAGCCTGAAGGCGGGAGAAATCCACGCCGGATTGAACAACCGGTTCAGCTACGACGATATCCGCATGGTCGTCAGCCACGCCCTGAGGCTGCGAAACTCCGGTTAATCCGAAAGCTCATGGGAAAGGTTTCAGTGTTTTCAGTATTAAGCTCGGGGCCCTTCATCGATCCAAAACTTCCAGGTCCTGCATGCAAAGCACGGTGACCCGGTCGCTCAAGGGATAGGAACTCGGCCCGGGATACAAAATAAACAAATGATCGATCCTCAAATCTTCCATCGCAATGCGCATGGAGCGGCTGATCGCCGGGGCGTCGGCATGCTTCGACTCGATCCCAAAGCGCCGGCCTTCCCTGAAATACAACAGATCGAGCTCCGCTCCCGACTGCGTAGCCCAGAAATAGACATCCCGCTCCCCAATCCTGGCGAACGCCTGCTCAAGAGCAAAGCCCTCCCAGGAAGCGCCCAATTTCGGATGCGCCTCCAGAGCGGCGATTGAATCAATCATCATCAACGAGTGGAATATCCCGGAATCACGGATGTAGATCTTGGGCGATTTAACCTGCCTTTTTGCGAGATTCTCATGAAAAGGCTGAAGCTGCCGGACCATGAACGCCCCGGTCAGAATATCGAGATGCCGCCGCATGGTGGTGTGCGAGACGTTCAAAGAACGGCCGATCTCCGACGCATTCCAAAGCTGCCCATGATGATGGGCAAGCATGTTCCAAAATCGCCGGAGAGCCTCCGGCGCGGTCTCGATCCCGTAAAGCCGCAAGTCCCGTTCGAGAAAAGTTCGAACAAAGCTCTCGCGCCATAGCCGACTCCCTTCGTCTTCCGGCGCAAGGAAAGATGGAGGTAAGCCCCCGCGCAGCCATAGTTGATGCATCCTATTAAAACCAACCTCAGCCAGGTCAAAGCCGCTCATTTCTACAAAACCTATTCGGCCGGCCAGACTCTCTGAGCCGGTGCGAATCAGATCCGGCGACACACTGCCTAAAATCAAAAATTTCGCCTTTGGCGGCCTCCGGTCTGCGAGCACTCTCAGCACAGGAAAGAGTTCCGGCTGCAGCTGCGCCTCGTCGATAATCACAAGCCCTTCGAGACGCTCCAGCGCCGTCATCGGACTCCGCAGACGCTCACGACTTCGCGGATTCTCCAAATCGATGTACTCCGCCGCGCCCAGCCCTGCAAGCCAGCGCGCCAGAGTCGTTTTCCCCGCCTGCCTGGGCCCTATGATCGCGGTAACAGGAAATAAATCAAGATTGCGGCGAACAGCCTGCTCCAACCTCGGACGGCTGATCAAATCGAAATTCATTCTTGAATATTGAACTATTAATGCACATTTTTCAAGCGTTATTGCAGAAATATTTGCCGTTCTTTAAAAAGACACTGAAGACACGGAGGGAGGACACAGGAAACACGGAAGACACGGAGGGAGGACACGGGAAACACGGAGGACACGGAGGGAGGACACGGGAAACACGGAGGACACGGAAAGGGGGCTAGGAGTCGACGATTTGACGGACGCGCCTGAAAATGCCGTGAAACATCGGCCGGGTCAGCCTCCCGGTCTGGGTGTTCTGCTGGCTGGGGTGATAGGAGGAGATCAGCGCCACGCCTTCCGGCAGAAGCCATTCGCCGCCGTGGCAGAATTTCATCCCTCGCAGCGGCCGGCGGCCCGCCGCGGCTCTCGCGCTCAGAAACTCCCGGAAAGCGATCCGTCCCAGGGCGACCACAACTTTCAAGCGGCGGGCCAGCCGCAGTTCGCGAACGAGATATTCGCGGCAGTTGCCGATCTCCTCCGCGAGCGGCTTGTTGCCGGGAGGCGCGCATCGCAGCGCCGCCGTGACGAGGCACCGGTCGAGCCGCAGGCCGTCGTCGCGGCCGGTGGAAACGGGCCGGTCGGCGAAGCCGAAACGGTAGAGGGCCTCGTAGAGCCACTCGCCGCTGCGGTCGCCCGTGAACATGCGGCCCGTCCGGTTCGCCCCGTGGGCCGCGGGCGCAAGCCCGACAATCATCGCGGCGGCGTCGATCGAGCCGAACGCGGGCGCGGGACGGCCCCAGTAGGACTCCGACCGGAACCTCCGGACCTTCTCCCGCGCCACTTTTTCGCGCCACTCCACCAGCCGCGGGCAACGGCGGCATCGGATTATTTCCCGCTCCAGGCGAGAAAACTCATCATGCAATTCCATAAAACAAGAGTAACATGAAGCCGCGGCCCGGAGGCAGACTTGAAATACGGCAAACACCGGGCGGCTCAAACCTGGACCCTTATGAACAACGACCGTGAACTGACTATCGCCAATCTCGCGCCGCTGATCCGGCGAAAAAAAATATCCCCCGTCGAGATCGTTCAATACACGCTCGACCGCATCCGGCAAATGCAGTCTGCAATCAACGCCTACATCACCGTCGTTCCCGACGCCGCCATCAGGCAAGCGAAACAGGCCGAACGGGAAATCGCCAAAGGGCTCTGTCGGGGCCCGCTGCACGGAATCCCGATAAGCGTCAAAGACCTTTTCTGCACGAGCGGAATCCGCACCACCGCCGGCTCTCAAATAATGAAGCGATCCGTCCCGCGGGAAAATGCGGCGGCAGTGGACCGGCTGCTGCAGGCCGGCTGCATTCTGCTCGGCAAAACCAACATGCACGAATTCGCCTACGGCGCGACCAGCGTGAATCCTCATTACGGGCCGGTCCGCAATCCCTGGGACTTCAGCCGCATGTCGGGAGGCAGCAGCGGCGGAAGCGCCGCGTCAGTCGCGTCGGCGCAGGCGCTCGCATCGCTGGGCACCGACACCGGCGGATCGATCCGCATCCCAGCCGCGGCCTGCGGCTGCGTCGGCTTCAAGCCGACCTTCGGCCGAGCGCCGCTCGGCGGCGCGATCCCGCTCTCCTGGAGCCTTGACCACGCGGGCCCCCTGAGCCGCTGCGTGATGGACGCCGCGCTGCTGTACGAAGCCCTCGCCGGCCCGGACGCATGGAAGCCACACGCGAAAACTTCACTGTCGACGATTCGCGGCGGCGTAAAAGGATTGAAGATCGGCGTCCCGAAACATTACTTCTTCAGCCACGTCGAGCCGGGCGTCCGCAAGGCCGTCCTGGCCGCGATCGGAGTCTTCGATCGGCTCGGCGCCCGGATCCTCGAAGTGGATTTGAAAGGACTGGAAGAAACCCATTCGATTGCCGCCGACATCACCGCCGGCGAAGCGCTGGCCTATCACGCTCCCCTGCTGGCCGCAAAAGGACGCTTTTACGGAGAAGACCTGCGCTCCCGCCTGGAGCAGGCCAGAAGCATGACCGCATTGACCTACATCCGGGCGCTGCAAAAGAAACAGGAGTACGCCGAAAGAATGGAACGGGCGCTGCAACCGGTCGACCTTCTGCTTGCGCCCACTCTGCCGGTGGTCGCCCCGCGAATCGACGAGGAAGAAATCAGGATAGGAGCATGGACGCAGGACGTGCGCACGACCCTGCTCGGCTTGACGCGCCCGGCCAACCTCTCCGGACAGCCCGCCATAACTGTGCCCTGCGGGTTTTCGGAGGGACTCCCGGTCGGGCTGCAGATTATCGGCAGGCGGCTGGACGAGTCGACTGTGCTGCGCGCTGCGTACGCTTATGAGCAGGCGACTCCATGGCACGAGGAGTTCAGTGAGTGAATACACTGAATACACGGAAAAGAACGGAATACACGGGAAACACGGAAAGCACGGAAAGAAGACACGGAATACACGGAAAAAAACGGAAGGCACGGAAAGAGGGCGTGCGAGGATGGATATGAAAATTGCCCTGGCCCAGATCAATACGACCGTAGGAGATATCGAAGGCAACCGCGACAAGGCGCTGAGCTCTGTCGAGAAGGCGAAGGCCGCGGGAGCGGACCTCGTCGTCTTCCCCGAACTCTGCCTCACCGGCTACCCTCCCCGCGACCTGCTGAACCTGCACGGATTCGTGGAGTCCAATCTTGAAGCGCTCGAGGCGATCGCCGCCGCGTCCGGCGGCATCGGCGTCGTGGCCGGTTTCGTCGACCGCAACACGAAAAGCGAAGGGCGCGATTTTCGAAACGCCGCGGCGTTCATCGCCGACGGCAAAGTCCGGGCGGTCGTCCACAAAACGCTTCTGCCCAGCTACGACGTGTTCGACGAAGACCGCTACTTCGAACCTTCCGACAGCGTGCAGACGATTCGCTTCAAGGACCGGACGCTGGGCATTTCCATCTGCGAAGACGCCTGGAATTCCGAAGATTTCTGGCCGAAACCTCGCTATGCGGTCGATCCGATCCGCCTTCAGGCGGAGAAAGGCGCCGATCTCTTCATCAACATCGCCGCCTCCCCGTATGAGCTGGACAAGCCGAAGCTTCGGTTCCAGATGCTTTCCGATCACGTCCGGAAGCTCCGCGCGCCGCTCGTTTACGTGAATCTCGTCGGCGGCAACGACGACCTCCTGTTCGACGGCGGCAGCCTGGCGATCGGCGGAAGCGGCAACCTCATCGCCCAAGGCCGGAGTTTTTCGGAACAGCTTCTCGTCGTCGATCCCGATTCGACTGCGGAGCGGCAGTATCACGAAGGCGAACGGATCGAAAACCTGTTTCAGGCCCTCGCGATGGGCGCACGGGACTACGTGCGCAAATGCGGCTTCTCGACCGCCGTCCTGGGGCTCAGCGGAGGGATCGACTCCGCGGTAACCGCGTGCATCGCCGCGGAAGCGCTGGGCGCCGGCAACGTGACGGGCATTGCGATGCCGTCGATGTACTCGTCGCCAAAAAGCTGCGAAGACGCCCGCGCCCTCGCCGAAAACCTCGGGATGCGCTTCGAAGTCGTCCCGATCGAACCCATGTACCGGGCTTATGAGCAGGCGCTGGCAGGCTTGTTCGCGGGGCGCGCGCCGGACACGACGGAAGAAAATCTGCAGGCGCGCATTCGCGGCGCGATCCTGATGGCCTTCTCGAACAAGTTCGGCCCCATGGTCCTCGGCGCCGGGAACAAGTCGGAGCTCGCGGCCGGCTACTGCACCCTTTACGGAGATATGGTCGGAGGGCTGGCGGTCATCTCCGACGTGCCGAAGACCATGATCTACAAGCTTGCGGAGCACATCAACCGGGCGAAAGAAATCATTCCCGTCAACACGATCCGGCGGGCGCCTTCGGCGGAATTGAAGCCCGACCAGACGGATCAGGACACTTTGCCGGAATACGAGGTTTTGGACGGGATCCTCAAACTGCGCGTGGAAAAGCAGATGAACGCCGGGGAGATCGTCGCCCTGGGGTATGAAAAACAGGCGGTGGAAAAAGTGCTGCGCATGATCCACACCAGCGAATACAAGCGCCGCCAGGCGGCGCCCGGGCTGAAAGTGACGACGCGCGCTTTCGGGCCGGGGCGGCGCATGCCGATCGCGATGCGGCTTCGCATGCCGCGCGAAAACCGAGGAAATCGTTGATTTTTTTCGGCGGATTTCGCGGCCGACTGCCAACGAACCGGGAAGGGACACCAACGTGTACACGCATGCATTGCTGACAGACCTGTATGAATTGACCATGGCGGCGGCGTACCTCGAGCATGGCAAATCTTCCGAAACCGCCACATTCGACCTGTACTACCGCCGCAATCCCTTCAAGGGAGGCTACGGGATAGCCGCGGGAATGGAAACGGCCGTGAAGGCCGTCCTCGGCATGAAATTCAGCGAAGACGACCTGGCTTATCTCCGCTCCCGGCGGTCCTCCGCCGGCGGCGCGCTGTTCTCGCCGAAATTTCTGCAGTATTTGTCCTCGTACAAATTCAGCGGCGACATCCGGGCGATTCCCGAAGGATCCGTTGTTTTCCCCAACGAACCGCTCCTGCAGGTCAGCGGAAATTTGATCGAGTGCCAGATGGTCGAATCCATACTGCTGTGCCACATCAATTTCCAGACGCTGATTGCGACCAAGGCCGCCCGGATCTGGGAAGCGGCCAATCATGGCGCCGTCATCGAATTCGGGCTGCGGCGCGCGCAAGGTCCCGACGGCGCTTTGAGCGCATGCCGCGCCGCGTTTATCGGCGGATCGGACAGCACTTCGAACGTCCTGGGGGCGGCCCTCCTCGAAATGCCGGCGCGCGGGACTCACGCCCACAGCTGGATTCAATCGTTCGATTCGGAGCTGGAAGCTTTCCGCGCCTACTCCCGCCTGTTCCCCGACGACTGCGTCCTGCTGGTCGACACTTACGACACGCTGAAATCGGGCGTTCCCAATGCGATATGCGCCGCCAAAGAACTCGAGCAGAGCGGCCATCTGCTCGGCGGGATCCGGATCGACAGCGGCGACCTGGCTTTCCTCAGCCAGGAAGCCCGCCGGATGCTGGACCGGCAGGGGCTGTCGTATGTGAAAATCGTCGTGTCGAACGATCTTGACGAGACCATCATCTCCGACATCCTGGCGCAGGGCGGGAGAGTGGACGTGTGGGGCGTCGGCACAAATCTCGTGACGGGCAATGGCGACGGCGGCTGCGCCCTGGGCGGGATCTACAAAATGGTCGAATACAACGGGCGGCCGAAAATCAAATTGAGCTCCAATCCAGAAAAAATGACCAATCCCGGGAAAAAAAGAGTCATCCGCTTTTTCAGCGAAGAGGGATTGATGGAAGCCGACGCCCTGGCCGACGAATCGGAATCGATCGGGCCGGAAGGAGTGTTGATCGTGGACCCGAACAATCCCCTGCGGCGCAAATTGGTCAGTTCGAAGCAGCGGGAGGAATTGCTGGAAACCGTGGTCAAGGCCGGAGAGTGCGGGTACGCATTCCCGTCGCTCGAGCAGATCAGGGACCGAAGGAAGGAGCAGCTGTCATGCCTGCACGAAAGCTATCGCCGGCTGCACAATCCCCACGAATACAAGGTGGGGCTCACCCACCGGCTTTGGCAGCAGAAGGAGCAGATGCTCAACACGGCGATCAGCTTTTAGATATTGCAAAAGAAAAGCGCCGCTCCCAGCGCGGCTCGATTGCCGCGTGGCGTTTTTAAGCCGCGGAGCGCCGTGAAAACCGTGCGCGTTTTGAGCCGCGGAGCCGCGTGAGAACCGTGCGCGTTTTGAGCCGCGGAGCGCCGTGAGAATCGTGCGCGTTTTGAGCCGCGGAGCAGTGAGAGAATCGGGAGTGTTTTAAGCCGCGGAGCCGCGAGAAAACCGTGTGTGTTTTGAGCCGCGGAGCCGCGAGAAAACCGTGTGTGTTTTGAGCCGCGGAGCGGCGATCAGAAAATAGCCGGGGTGCGAGCGAAGCGAGC
>CAZXSV010000118.1:1611-9583 GCA_964642735.1 uncultured Acidobacteriota bacterium | reverse complement strand
GAGCCTGCAGCCAGGAAAAAGAACAGCCAGAGATGTTTCATTCCTACCGCCCTTCTGATATTGTGAAAATCCGCACGATGCTTGTAGAACAGATCGCGAGAATGAAAACAACGATGCGCCTTTCAGCCTAAGGGCTCGTCCATCGTCCGCTTTTTCAGGTTGTGCCGATGCCGTCCACACGCCTCAGCGAATATGAGAAGCGATTCGGAATTGGGCCGATTGCCGGCTTGACAGGATTTCTCCTTTTCGCCCTTTTGCTGCTTTTGGACTGCAAACTCGGCCCCGTTAAAATCCTGAACCAGCCGCAGCCGTTCAGGATCGCGGGATGCATTCTCATCGGTCTATGGTTCTGCTGGCAGTTTTGGGCAATCAAAACTATCCGGTCGTGGTGGCGCGACGGCCGCTTGTGCACTTTTGGCCCCTTTCGCTTCGTCAGGCACCCCATGTACTCCGGAGGCTTGTTCCTGGCGGGACTGGGAACCGCTTTATTGTTCAATTCCTGGGCGACGCTTCTGTGGCCGATTCTTCTCTACCCTGTCTGGTCTTTTCTTGTCCGGAAAGAAGAGAAAATGATGACGGCGGTTTTCGGCCGGGACTATGCGCAATACGCCGCGCGCACAGGCCGCTTCCTGCCCCGGCTGGGGCGCCGACGATCGGATTGAACTTCAGCCGGATCATTCGAGCTTTTTGGCGCTGCGGATTTTTCTTCTTTCCCGGTATGCATACAGGACCGCAAGCAGAGGAGCGGCCAACACGACTCCCCACAGGTTGAACAGCAATCCCATAAGAAACGGCGCCAGAATGGAAGCCCAGATCGGGACTTTCGTATTGCGCTTCAGCAGCACAGGCTGCAGCAACAAACCGTCGACCGATACGATCGCCGCATACAAAATGAGGACATAAATCAGCTTCATCCAGCCGCCGGCGAGGGTCGCGCTCGCCGCCGGGCCGATCAGCGACAGGGCCGGGCCTATGTGGGGGACGAACTGGAGCAGAGCGCCGAGAAGCGCCCAGAGAGGCGCCAGCGGAACGTCGAGGATCCATAAGCCCGCCAGCCACAAAACGCCGACCAGGAGCGCGTCCTGGGCTGATGCGGCAAGCCACCGGAGGAGCGCGGTCCCGGTGATTTTTATATGCTCCAGAATAGCCATTTGCGAAAACTCGTTTTCAATTCCAGTATAGTGCGTCCGCACTCTCCTGACATTCATTTAATTTGAATTGCCGGCAGCCCCGGCCGGGCGCATGCGAAAATGCGCCTCGGACCGCCTCCGGCGCGGCAGGCGGCAGCCGCCAAAATCTGCCTCTTTCCCAAATCATGCATCCTCAATTATTATATCTATGTTCGGATTTGAGCATTTCGACCGAGACATCGCAGGAGAAACAATGAAAAACAAAATTGCCGTTTCAAATTTGAATCTTATCATCGCATTGCTTTCAGCCGCACTGTTGCTCGGCGCATGTGGCGACCGGCCGACCGGCCCCGACAATTCAAAACCGGCGCTTCCCGGTCCTCCTGCCCGATCCATTGAAGTCCAGTCCTTTGCCGACATCGTGCAAAAGGTGTCGCCTGCGGTGGTTACGGTTCGCTCCGAAAGGTTGGTGCGCCCGGCGCGGCCTTTCCCGTTTTTCAACGATCCCACTTTCCGTGATTTGTTTGGACTCGGAGACCGTCCAAGCCGGCCTCAATTGGAGCGAGGACTGGGATCCGGGGTTATCGTAACCGGAGACGGATATATCATCACCAACCACCACGTGATTGACGGAGCGGACGAGATCAAGATCGAAATGGGCGAGGGCAAGATCGTCGATGCCAAGATCATTGGCTCGGATCCGCCTTCCGACATCGCGGTGCTGAAAGTGTCCTCCGGCGGCCTCACCGCATTGCCTCTGGGAAATTCCGATCAAGTCCGGGTGGGAGACATCGTTCTGGCGATCGGGAACCCGCTGGGCATCGGCCAAACCGTTACGGCAGGCATCATCAGCGCCAAGGAGCGAACGACCGGCCTGGGGCAGGGGTCTTTTGAAAGCTTTCTGCAGACCGACGCGCCCATCAATAAGGGCAACTCCGGGGGCGCGCTGGTCAACACCGCCGGGGAATTAATCGGCATCAATTCCCAAATCCTGTCAACCTCCGGCACAGGCGGGAGCATCGGCATCGGCTTCGCCATCCCGTCGAACATGGCGAGACAGGTGTCCGAGCAATTGATTAAATCCGGACAGGTCCGCCGGGGCAGGCTTGGCGTGACGATACAGTCGCTTTCAGGCGATCTGGCCAAAAGCCTGAACATCGAAAATCAAACCGGAGTCGTCATCAATTCCGTCGAGCCGGGCAGCCCCGCGGAACGCGCAGGCATACGGCAGCTCGATGCGATCACGGAGCTGAACGGCAAAAAGATCGAGGACAGCAACCATTTCCGAAACCGCATCGCGGCGCTTGCGCCGGGAACGGAAGTCGCTCTCACGGTCATTCGCGAAGGCAAGAAACAGATAATCAAGGCGAAGCTTGGCGAACTCTCCGCGGAGGCCGGATCCCAAAACCCGTCCAATCGCCGGGAAGATGAAGAGGAGCGGCTCGGATTGAGTCTGACGCCTCTGACTCCCGATCTTGCCGAGCGCCTCGATCTGGAGAAAAACGCTCAAGGGCTGGTGGTTACGGATGTCTATCCTGCGAGCCCGGCGGCCAAAGCCGGAATACAGGCAGGCGATTGGATCAAACAGGCGAACCGTCGCCCCATCCGCACCATTGAAGATTTAAAGCAGGCTATCGAAAGCGCGGGCAATCGCCCGATTCTGCTGCTGATTCAGCGGGAGGGCAGTTCATTCTATGTAGCTTTGTCCCGATAGCCCCTGCGCCTTCCCGCCTGACGCCGCATGGCTTCCGGCTTTTGAGCTGCGAAGCGGCTTGTGATGGAAGTTGCCGAAAGGGCGATGCAAATTCAATGACAGCTTTTTTTGCATCGCCCTGATTTGTTTCGACTCATCCGCGGCGGCAGCGATTATTCCCAGCCATTCTTGATGCCGTGCTTGTCCATATACCCGATGGCTTCGATCTCATGGATCTTGCCGTCCCGGATCTTGAAGATGTGGGCGGCCGGGAGATCAAAGGGGCCGTAATCGTTCTTTCGCTCCGTAACACCTGAAACGCCCTTGATTTTCATCACTTTGGGCAGTCCATCGTGGACGAAGATCGAGTAGGCGAAAACCAGTCCCATTTCTTCGTCGACCGCAAACACCCTCCGCCGGTTGATGCCGGTGATGTAGCTCATGACGCCGGTGCTGAGCTGGTCGCTGCAGGACATCTTCCTGAACGCCGAAAAATCGTCCTTTGCGGCTTCCTCGGGAGTCTGGGTCTGATCGTTTGCGGAAATGCCTCCGTTTTCCCTGCGCTGGCATTCGTCGGCGAACGGGGCGACTTTCCCGTTGTCCTGAACGATCGCTTCATAATAGGAGTTGGCGATTTTCTGCATCTGGTCCCGATGGACCCGCTGCAGTTTCGGCAGCCGCTCCAGCAATCCCGGCCGCACCTGGGACATGTTGGGATTGAGCGGCTTGCCGTCGTTGTTATGAACCACCAGATGGTCGATTTCAGTGATTTTGAAGTTCTCGATTTTCAGCCGGACGCTGGCGATCGTCGGATTCTTTTTCTCCTCGATGACGCCGATGAACCCTATTTCTTCCTTGTCGGGATCGGCCGCGTAGATTTTAAAATTGGCGGGGCCGCCGGTAGCGGTTTCCCATAGCCCTTTCCCGACGGAAGTGACTTTAGTGTTCTCGACCAGCTTCACATTTTTCGCCAGCGGCAAGCCTGAGGGGTCGTGCGTCGGAAGGGCGGCCAGGTACTTGTCCATCATGTCGACCAGGCAGGCCCGAGTGCAATTCCATCCATTGCCGGCCTGGTACGGGACGCCGACGATCGCCATCGCTTCAATCTCATAAATCTTGCCGTTTTTGATCTTATAGATGTGGGCCGCCGGAACGGTGAATTTCCCCCACTCGTTGACTCGTTCGGTGAAGCCGGGCACGCCTTTGATTTTCAGGGGATTCGGTTCGCCGTCATGATGCATCATGGAATAAGCCATGACCAATCCCATTTCTTCGTCGATGGCGAACAGGCGCCGCTGATTCATTTTCGTGATATAGCCCATGACTCCGGTGCTGAGCTGGGGGCCGCATTTCATCCGGCCGAACATGGCGATGCTTCCCGGCGCCTGCTGAGCGTTCGGCGGGAGAGGGTCCTGGTTGTTCGCCGAGGTTGCGCCGTTTTCACGCCGCTGGCACTCATCGGCAAAGGGCGCGATATTGCCGTCGTTCCCCTCGATCGCGTCATAGTAAGCGTTTGCGGCTTTGCGCATCTGCTCCCGCGAAACCCGTTCAGACCTGTTCAATCCTGCAACCAGTCCGGGGCGCGGCTTGACAAGGCCGGCGGGCAGCGGCTCGTTCAAGGGCGAAACCATGTGGTCGATCTCGGTGATTTTGCCGTTCACGTGCTTCAATCGAGCGCCCAGCAGAACCGGTTTGCTCTTGTCTTCGATCACTCCCATGAATCCGATTTGTCCGGCGACCGGATCGGCCACATAAATCTTGAATTCCGTCGGCCCGCCCGTGGCGGTTTCCCAAAGCCCCTTGCCGACAGGAGTGACGTTGAGATTCTCGACAAGTTTCACGTCCGCCGCAAGCGGCGCCCTGGAGGGATCATGTTTGACCACCGCCGCGAGGTAGTTGTCCATGAGGGCGACCAGGCATGGCCGGTCGCATTTTTTCGCCACGGAGGCCTGTCTGTCGGATCGGACTTCTCCGCCTGCCGCTGCGCCTCGCGCATAGGTTATCTTGTTTTTCCCGCCGTCGCAGGAACCGACGACTTTCAGGTCCTGCGCCTGGTCTGCGGGAACTATTTCCAGCGTGTAGCCCGAAACTCCCTTTTGATCGAGCTTCGCTTCAATCTCCGCTTTCAGGTCTTCACATTTTTTGACTTGGGCGAATGCGGATGCGCAAAGAAATAATGCGGCGATGAGCAACGGGAATCGCACCTTTTTCATGACCGGCTCCTTTGATTGAATTATGAGAAGGCATTCTATGAGAAAATGCGCTGATTGCCATAAAATTCTATCTGTAAATCGGCCGGGAGGCGCCATGCGCGCCTCCGGCAAATGCCCCACGCTGAAAGGCTTCGCGTTCCTGCGGCGATCGAAAAGACATGGCATGCCGGGGCCGCAACTGCATTTTTCCCAATCCCCCGCTGTCTTTCTCTTATAATGGGATCGATATGAAAGAGGAATTGAAGGAACTGGATTGGGTCACGGAAATTCGACTCGACAGCGAGGTCGCGCCGCCGGACACAGCTCAGAGGGTCATGATGTTTTCCGGATTCGCCAGCAGCCCCGAAGTATTAAGGGATCTTGGAACTGTCCTGCACGAGCGGCTGCCGGCGGACGTGCTCATCCACGGATTGCCGCACCACAGCGGCGACGAGCAGGACTTCTACCGAAGCCGCGCCTGGCAATACTGGCGCGAGGCGGAAAAGCTTTTTCTCCGTTATTGGGAGGAGAAGAAAAAGCCTCTGGCCCTCGTCGGATATTCCACCGGCGGAAACGTCGTGCTGACGATTGCGGCGCGGCACCCCAGCAAAATCGCCGGCATCATATTGCTCAGCCCTTACCTGCGTTCGCGGAGCGCGGCCACCCGGGCGGCAAGCTATGGCGTCGCCGGATTGTATTATGTGGCGCTGCCCTTGTGCGCCGTCGGAGGGCTGGCTTATATTTATCGCCGGTACAGGCGCGAGTCGTGGACAAAGCGCCACACTCTCGCTCTGGCCGCAGGCTCGCTGATCGGCGTCGCCGCCGCCGCGAAGGCCATGAACTCCGCGACGATCCACATCGGCAGGGCGCCGACTCTGATGCGCGACGGCGAAGAAGTCCGCGCGCCGCATTTCGAGCGGGTGTCGCTGATCGGCGGTTCGACTCTTGTTCCTTTCCAGCTCCTCACCCGCTGGATCGCCCGAAAGACCGTTGTCCCCGTCACTTATATTTTCGGGGCGAAGGACAAAGTCGTCGACGTCGAATACGGCGCGATGGTCGCCCGGAAGAATCCCATGGCCGACCTGGTCGTCCTGTCCAACGCTCAACACCGGGTCGTCACCGAACCGCTGGTCGGCGACATCGTCTGCACCGCGATTCTGCGATGCTTCGAAGAAAATGCGGAACGCCGGCGGGACTTCGAGGACGTCGACATCGCGCCGGAGATCTCCTGAAAACCCAAAATACCGGAGGTCAACATCATGCAAACGTTGATTCTTGGGATTTTTCTGGTTTCGTTCCTAGCAGGGCCGCCATCGAAGAACGCTCCTGAAGAAGCGGTCAAGAATTTCTACTCTGCCGTTTTGGCAATGCCCGAAAGAGCAGGGGTCCCGAATGAAAATGCGCTCCGGCGGCTTGCTCCTTTTATGAGCAAGGGGCTGACGGACCTGTTTAGGGATGCTTTAGCCCGCCGAGAACAATTCATAAAAGACCATCCTCCAAAGCGCTCCAAGGAAGGATATCTCATCCAGGAAAAACCTCCGTTTATCGACGGGGATTTCTTCTCAAGCAACTTTGAAGGAGCGACGAAATTCAAAATAGGAAAAACTTCCAAATCGGGCGGCCAATACCGGATCGATCTGCATCTTGAATATACGGATGCGGCGATCGCCGCCAAGCCCTTTGCCTGGACCGACGCCATTTACGTTATTGAAGAAGACGGGCGTTTTGTCGTTGATGACATCGAATTTCTCGGGGATTGGCCATTTGGCTGCCATGGATTGCTGAGCAAAGTCCTTAGGGCAAGATGAAAAGCGGCATGACGGGCGGCGCTATTCCGATCGGGCGAATGAGGGATTGCGCATCGGAAGGCGGCTGAATTGAGCGCGGCAGGGCTTTGTTTCGGCAATTGCTCTGATTGGAAGAATCGGTTATGGTAGCATCACTCAAACAAACAGCTCGCCCGAAAATCCGGGGCGGTTCATAGGAGGCGATCAGATGAATATACCGATGCACCGATTTAAATACACGAAACTGACGGCGAATCAGGTTGCGGAAAAGCTCAAAGCGGCGGATAAGGGGCCGACGTCCGCATCCGCACTCTCGGATGTCCTCGCCGGAAAAACCTTGAAGATCGTGACGGACAACGGCCCTGTCTTGAGCTACGAATTTGCGAATAAAAGTCAGCTGACGCTTTCCGAAAACGGCGGCGCAAAAGCCAAGGCGGGCTACGGGGCGCTTACGCTGAAGCAGATGGTCTTTTTCTCTCATATGATCCCCGGCGCGCAGAAGGGCTACAACGTATTTGTGGACCTCGGCACAAATCTTGCCACTGTATTTGAAATATGGCTCTGCAGCGACCGAAAAGAAAAGACGCTCAGCAACAAAGAAGTTGCGTTGGACGCCCGGGAAGTGCAACGCCAGATTTATTTCGGCTACGTTGATGCCGCCGGGAAAGAGGCGCCGAAAGCGCGCCACCGCCTTACCAACCGGATTGAAGGCAAAGGGTTGTATTGGCAACAGGATACCGGAATCGAAACGCTGGAGTTCTACGCCTCGGTCGTCTCTTCCAACTTCGTCGAGCTGACACGGCACGCGGACGATCTCAGTTACTGCGCGCCGTCGGATTACGTCCTGATCAATGACAATATGTTTATCTATGACAGGACCGAATGCGAATTTTCCGGCATTTTTACGCTATTCGTCGCAGACCTGTTTACCGAAACCCAGGCGGGCGTCCGGCTCGGCTTCAATGAAAAGGACGAGCTGGAATACTACATGTTCAGGGGAACAGGCAAAGTTGTGGGTCAGCTGGCTTACCTGGAACCGTTCGACAATCATGGCGACAAACCCATGGTTGTCCAGGCGGCCTCCGATCCGCAGGCGCCGGGGAAAGGCCAGAGATTGGTTTATCGCCCGGCAAGAGATTTTCAGTATATGACCGACGAAGAGGTCCATCA
>CAZXSV010000118.1:0-1511 GCA_964642735.1 uncultured Acidobacteriota bacterium | reverse complement strand
TATGGAAACGAAACAACCTATTACGCCATCTTCGGTGTGGCGGAAATGGAGGGGCTCAAAGCTCCCCAATACATGCGCCACGAATTTACCGACGAACTTGTCGGCCATGCTTTTTCATGGTCGTATAGCGATCAGATGACATCGATGCACCTATACGCTTCTCCTCACTCCTTGTCCTGGACCATTTTCACCGACAACCAGACCATGGGCGCTCAGTGGTGCTCTCCCTGCATTTTTGTAAAGCTTCGCGAGGGAGTTTACATATTCTGTCAAAACGAGGAAGCCTGCAACGGCGCCGAAATGATTGAATTAATCAACACGAAGATTTCGCATGACTGCGGCTTCGGCTTCTCCGGCGGCGCTCAAGGAGTCAACCTCTCGCTCACAGGCGCCATTGGCCGCCATATCGGGCAATTCGATATCAGGAAATACTTTGGACCCAAGGTCCATGGGAAAGGAGCATAGGATGAACGCCTTGAAATTACTGTCCAGTCCCGGCCAAAATCCCGGGCAGACTAACGCGGGGCGGCGTTCCTTTATGTGGAAAATAGGAGCCGCCATGACCGCAGCGATGGCTTCCGTCGTCCCGGGGGCGTCAAACACCCGGCGCCGGCAGGGCGCCGGACCGGACTCTGAAGCAAACCGTCTGGCCGCTCGACTGGGGATCCTCGAAGATGAGAATGCGATCCGCAATCTGCACCAGGCTTATGAAGCCTTTCTTGACGCCGGCAGATATGAAGAAGCCGCCGGCCTGTTCGCCGAAGACGGCGAGGCGGCGTTCAACGGAGGGGTGTTCGAGGGCAAAACAGGCGTCTGGCGGCTTTATTGCGACTGCTTCCGCTCGGGTTTGACCGGAAAAAGGATCGGGCCGGTTCCTGGCTTTGAGCCTTCAGCGGAACAACCGCAGGAAACGATAGAAGTGGCGGCGGATCGACTGTCCGCCAGGGCTCAATTCGCTTATGCCATTCAGGTGGGAGCGCCGATGGCGCCGGATTCGCAACTGGTGCAGATGGCGCGCCTGCAGGGCGAAGGAATCATGAAATGGTGCGAAAGCGGAATCTATGAAATATCCTATGTGAAGGACGAAAGAAACGGAGGCTGGAAGATAAAAAGGCTGGCCTGTCGGGCTCTGTCGAAAACAGACTACAGGCCCGGGAAAGCTTATGCCCAACCGATTTCCGTTCCGCTGTTCGCCAGGACGTATCCTCGGGATCCGGCGGGGCCGGACAGGATCATCGCCCCGGCATAGAGGCTTCCGCCGGGAAAAATCGCCGGGGAGAACGCGGGGAAGCGCCTTTTTCCCGTGTTCTCCCCGGCTTTCTCTCCATCGAATCGCTTCCAGAGACATGCCCGGATCCGTCGCCGCAGCAGAAGCTTCATGAATAATCCGGGCCAAATCAGGCCCTGACCGAATCTATTCACACCCGTAAGGAGATTTTTCACCATGGACATCCCGCGGATATTCAACATCACTGAAAGCGCTCACCGCATCCACAACCCGATCACACCCG
>CAZXSV010000117.1:0-9687 GCA_964642735.1 uncultured Acidobacteriota bacterium | reverse complement strand
CTCAAGCCATCTTTTTGCCGTTATCGGAGATATCTCCAATTCATTGGCCAGATTTCCCAACACAATGGGTGTGCCGACACGGCTGCGCAAAGCGTCCAGAAAAATTTGCACCAGTGACAGGTTCCGCACATTCTCAAGATCCCGGATATCCTCACGAAATACACGTCCCAGCCTCTCCTTGCGCAGACGCCGAGCAATTCTCTCATTTTCAGAAAGTAGCAGTTCAGGAAAACCACCCAACGTCATTAATCGCGTAACGGCTTCCTTCCTGGGAATGGAATTCGGCAGTTCTGAAAGAGAAAATGGATGCAGCCTCCAGAGATGATAACGTCCGAGCATCGAGTCCCCGCCTCGTCGGTATACATCGAGACGCGCACTGCCTGTCACAAGATACGTCTGCCTATTCGGCCTGGTATCGAAAACCCCCTTCAACCATCGTTTCCATCTCCCATACTTATGAAGCTCATCAAAAACCACGAGATCCTTCTCGTCCCCCCACTTCTGCTTGAGCACAATACGCCGGTCAGTGTCACTGTCGAGATTGAAGTATGCCCCCTTCTCTGCATCTCGAAGGATCTCTTTCGCGATGGTTGTCTTTCCGCTCTGGCGCGGTCCGGCGATAAAAACCATCTTAGATTTGAGGTCTGCCTGCACGAGGTGCTGGATATATCGTTGTTCCATCGCATATTCCTTTGGTGACTATTTAGCACATGTGTAAAAAATAGCCAAGGCTATATTTTTATACGGTATAAAATAGCCATGCTGGGGGAAAGAGACCAGAAAGCTATTATTCTGTCAGCGATCATCCAAATACGTATTTGAACACCTGCCGGTTTTGAGAACCTCAACATCATCCGCGCCAGCGGCGCGATTTTGAGTTTTCATCGTCCCGTTCTTTGCCGGAACTACGCGATCCTATGCCGTTTCGTCGTAAACATGCCGGCATCCCTGACGCAATATTGGACTTAACTTCCATCGAGGCCAGACAAAACATGCGTTTTGCGTCCTCGAACCCCCGATGCGGGTTTTCGTTGAACTGCGAAGTCGTAGACATAGGCGTTTTCTTTTAGCCGCCGCGACTAAAGATAAAAACAATGCTGGAATTCAGCAATAACGCCGGCAGGAAGGCGCCTTGTCGGTTCTTATTCGTTATCTCTCAGCAATCCATTGACCGATAGATCCTCATCGATCAAAGGCCAGTGAATGCCATATCCGCCCGGGGACAGCGCTGCATTCATTCGTTCCTTTTCACTGGCGGACGCCAGCCTTTTCGAACATTTTTCCCAGGGGATTCGAACCGTTCGTTTGCCAACCAACAATCCCAGCCCCTCCGGTGTTGTCTCGATGGCTGTCGCTGTGATCGGCTCCGTCGCTTGCATTTCCTTTGCCTCCAAAAGCATTGTGCCATTCTCCCACGATCAGATCAAAGTGGTCAAAGATGATTTTGCGCACTTCACGCCGCAGCCTCGGCGTCAGATTATCGGACCACGCTTCCTCGATTTCGTAAACTTCCGGCCTCAGCCAATATTTGCATTCCGCTTCTCCTTCACAAGCATGAACGTGAATAGGTTCATTGCCTTCGTATGGTATCCCGTGCGATTCTCACCAGATACTTCAACGCCTCCGGGCTTTGCTTCAGCGTCTGGTGGTAGTAGTCGACAACCTGGTTCAATGCGCTCTGATCGTCCGCGTCAAGCTTGAATGGAGCGTCGAGTTTCACCGCCGCCGTCGTTCCTCTGCTGCGATCCGCCGGCCCCGGCGCAGCTAAAGAAGGATGATTCGCCCGCAACAACTCGATGGCATGCCGGAAACTTACACCGTGGCATTTCTCCACCCAGTCGATCACCGAGCAGCATTTGCCGCACCCCAAGCAGTGCCACAAATTCTTGCTCGGCGTTATGACCAGCGATGGATTCTTATCGGGATGAAAAGGACACAAGCCAAAGAGATCCGCTCCGCGGCGCTCCAGCTTGATCCCTCTCGCCTCCGCCAGCCGCTCGACCGACACTTCAGCTTTCAACCGCTCCACCTCATGTTCCGGTATCCGCGCCATCCAGCCTCCTTTCCAAAACTTGTCAAGAGCCTCTTCATACGTTTTTAGGAATTATATTGACCTTGATATACTGCCCATGAGAGTATACGTAACGCGTTAGTCTTGTCAAGCGCTTCGCGGGGGAATTCCAAAATGTCCATTGCAATTGCCTGCGTTATGCCAAGAAAAAAATACGGAGAATCCAGTTTTGGAGAACGCCTGCAATCCATCCGCAAGGCGCGAGCCCTGACGCAAGTGCAGCTTGCCGAAGCGGCGGGAACCACTCAACGCGCCATCTCTTATTATGAAACCGAAGCCGGTTTTCCTCCGGCTCCTGCCGTTATCGATTTGGCCGAAGCTCTCGGCGTGACTACCGATGAACTGCTCGGCGTCAAGCCGCCTAAGATCGAACGGATGAATGACGACAGTGAAGCCCGCAGGATGTGGAAAAGATTTCAGATGGTGGCCACGTTGCCGGAAAGAGACCAGAAAGCCATCATCCGTCTCGTGAACTCTCTGATCGCCGGCAGCGCCGATAAACGCAGACCGGCGCGCGCAGACTGATCCTCACGGTCACGGTGAATAATTGCCTGCGGGTGCTGAATGTCGGATTTTGATATACTGGAAGAGATTGCGAACGTCGAGACCATCGCCGTTGGCAAACGCATCCGCGAGCTTCCGCGGCTGGAGAAACAATACGGCAGCGGGCGATGGCGCAAGATGAAAGGTGAAGCGAAAATCCGCCTCAGGAACGGGCGTATCGTTAGGGCTGAACTTCATTGGTACGAAGCCCACGGCATCGGCAAAAAAGAATTTAAACGAAAACGTTATCTCGACTGATTAAGACCTATGCGCAACACAAATTTAGGAATCATATTGACCTTGATATACTGTCCATGAGAGTATACGTAACGCGTTAGTCTTGTCAAGCGCTTCGCGGGGGAATTCCAAAATGTCCATTGCAATTGCCTGCGTTATGCCAAGAAAAAAATACGGAGAATCCAGTTTTGGAGAACGCCTGCAATCCATCCGCAAGGCGCGAGCCCTGACGCAAGTGCAGCTTGCCGAAGCGGCGGGAACCACTCAACGCGCCATCTCTTATTATGAAACCGAAGCCGGTTTTCCTCCGGCTCCTGCCGTTATCGATTTGGCCGAAGCTCTCGGCGTGACTACCGATGAACTGCTCGGCGTCAAGCCGCCTAAGATCGAACGGATGAATGACGACAGTGAAGCCCGCAGGATGTGGAAAAGATTTCAGATGGTGGCCACGTTGCCGGAAAGAGACCAGAAAGCCATCATCCGTCTCGTGAACTCTCTGATCGCCGGCAGCGCCGATAAACGCAGACCGGCGCGCGCAGACTGATCCTCACGGTCACGGTGAATAATTGCCTGCGGGTGCTGAATGTCGGATTTTGATATACTGGAAGAGATTGCGAACGTCGAGACCATCGCCGTTGGCAAACGCATCCGCGAGCTTCCGCGGCTGGAGAAACAATACGGCAGCGGGCGATGGCGCAAGATGAAAGGTGAAGCGAAAATCCGCCTCAGGAACGGGCGTATCGTTAGGGCTGAACTTCATTGGTACGAAGCCCACGGCATCGGCAAAAAAGAATTTAAACGAAAACGTTATCTCGACTGATTAAGACCTATGCGCAACACAAAAAAGACTGAGCCGGAATTTGTGGTTTGCCTTAATAACGAAGGATATGCGGCCTCCCTCGAACGTCATAAGATTTATCGCGTTCTTCCGGATCCGGAAGCCGAAAAGGACGGCGATATTAGGATCATTGATGAGAGCGGCGAAGATTATCTCTATCCCAAAGACTGGTTCGTGCTGATTTCCGTTCCCGACGCCGTAGAAGCTTCTTTGCTTAGAACCGCCTGATCATTCCTTCGATAAGTCGCGCTTGAAGAATTTGGAAATTACGCCGCCTGCCCCCCCCATTTCCCGCTGCAAAATTTCAACAGTGGAGATACGGCCCCGCCTTTCCTTTACGTGCGTCAGTCAGGTTTATAGCTATAGAGTATTTATACCGCGTCCCCGCAGATATATACCTGAGATGCTGGCATCATTCCATTCCGGAAAGAATGGTCCCCTTTAAAGTCGGCGCTCACAAAAAAGCTATTTTTCTGTCCTAAGCCCGGATGGGGACAGTATAACCAGGTGCTGATTTTTTGTGGGGGACACTATAACCAGGCACCGATTTTCTTTCATTTGCTGACATTTATTTTCGAGGAACGCCGGCGCGCAGCTTGGAACATTCCCTCTTTCCCGTCCCGGACCCTATTTGCTGCGCGGCAAAGCCATGGTCGCCTCTTTCCATATTATTAATGGCGGACTCATGGATTGTGCCAAGAAAATTTTAAACAAAAGGTGGGTGTCCACGATTTTTGGGCAGGGACACTATAACCAGGTACCGGTTTATCGTTTCATCCACGAAGAGCAATCTTGTTCCCGAATTGATCCGTTGCTTGGCCTCCAGCAGTCACACCTGGCGCATCCGCCGCTTTGACTGGTCCTTTTGCTGCTTTCTCTTGAGTAGTTGAACCATCTGATGTTTTGGTTTCTGATTTAGAGAAGAAGCCACCAATTGCATCCGTGGTTTTTGAAACGAGGCCTCCGATCGCATCACTTGCTTTGTCAATGAGTACATTCGTAGACTCTGCGACATTGCGCACCATTTCCTGTCCCGGAGGACTCGTGAGATATGCCTCAAGGGCGATAAAACGTTTTGACTATAGGCATCCGTGCTGTGCTGGATCGTTATTCTTCGCGCCGGCCCGCCGATCTCGTCCTCGATCTCCGTGTACAGCCAGAACATGTCCGGGGGATTGGAAGGGGCGTAAACATTGTTGATAAGGATCATGTTTCCGTTTGCGTCATAGATCGCCTGCGCGTTGATCGACCGGCCGACCACCCTTTTCCCGTCCGGGAAATACAGGCGCCATTGCTTCTGCTCCCATGGGACTCCATCCTCGAGGTCCACTTCCACCTTCAAATAGGATCCGTCCAAAATTGCTTGCGGGCAATGCAACATCGTAATAATGAGCGGATTCTAAAGGCGCGGGGGGCGTCAACCTAAAAATGCAAAAATATAATATCCAACTACTAATATAATAAACGATACGGGAAAAGAAATAGCATATAGAATCTAATCGGCGGCGGTCCACCGGCGCCGCCTTCGCTGCAGGACGCGGTGAATCCGGATTATTCATGAAGGCTCGCAGCAGGGCGGCGAAGCCGGCATGGATTCAACGCGCCCGATGGAGCGCAACGCTGTGGACGCGCCCGGATCCGACGCCGGAGCGTAAGCTTCATGAATAATCCGGATCCAAGGGCAGGAGCGCGATACCCCTGGCGCGCGTCTATGCGGACGGAAGCGAAACATGTGATCGCAGCGTTTCCCTCCGGTTCGCCCTCATTCTTTTAACCCGCGAAGTTCCATAATTATGGTAAACTTTCACTCTTTATTTTACGCGTTGGAGAAGCACGGAATATTTCGATCCCAGTCCATGACGCTCTGCTCTCGAAGCTGGAAAGCGAAGCGGTCTCCCCAAGGAATGAATTCCCAATGAAAAAAACAATCGCAGTTCTGGAGGGCGACGGCATCGGTCCGGAAATCGTCGCCGAATCCATAAAAGTCTTAAAGGCGGCGGAAAGAAAATGGGGGCACGAATTTGAGCTTATTTATGCGCCTTTTGGCGCGGAGGCTTATTTTTCGGAAGGATCCCCTTTTCCCGAAAGGACCGTGAAAATATGCGATGAAGCGGATTCCATTATCAAGGGCCCGGTTGGCCTCGCTGTGGAAAAAATGAACCAAATACCCCAGGACATGCGCCCTGAAGCCGGCGCCATTCTTCCCTTGCGCAAACGATACGACACCTTCGCCAATTACCGGCCTGTCCGGCTGCCTAAAGCGCTGGCCTCTTTTTCTCCGCTGAAAGAAAGCCTGATTGGAGAAGGGCTCGATATTTTGATGATTCGCGAACTGGTCGGGGGCATTTATTTTGGGGAGAAAACCGAAGGCGTCCAGACCGGAATGAAATACGCGGAAGACGACTGCAAATACACCGATGAACAGGTCCGGCGGGTGGCGATCGTCGCTTTTGAGGAAGCGCGAAAAAGAAAGGAGCCTCTGACCAACATCCACAAAGCCAATGTGCTGGCGACTTCCCGGTTCTGGCGGGAAGTGGTGGAAGACGCGGGCAAATCCTATCCGGACGTGGAATATCGCTCGATGCTTGTCGACAATGCCGCCTATCAGCTGGTCAGGAACCCGACTCAGTTCAACGGAGTTGTTCTTCTTGAAAACATGCAGGGGGATATCTTGACCGACCAGGCCGGCGGAGTCCTCGGATCGCTGGGGCTGATGCCCTCCGCCTGCATCGGGCCGCAAAAGGGATATGTGGAAGCCGCCCACGGCTCCGCGCCGGACATCGCCAACCAGAATATCGCCAACCCCTATTCCATGATCGGCAGCGTGGCGTTCCTGTTCGAAAAGTGCTTCGGGCTTCACCGGGAATCGGAAGCCATATGGGATGCGCTGTTTGCGGTTTTTGAAAAAGGCTACCGCACGGTGGAGCTGGCGCCGCCCGGCTATGAGGCCGCGAAGATTTTGAAAACTCGGGAATTCGGGGATCTGGTGGCGGATATGATTTAGGATGGACTTTTTTTTCTCCGTTTGCCTTGATCAAGCAGGGCGTGGTGGATGCGCGATTGGAAGCGCCATCCCGCCGGCGTCTTGACGTAAACGTCCTGATACCAGCCGTCGTATTCGATTTTATTGGGATCGCCGCCCAGCCCGATCATCAGCATATCGACGGTCCCGGCGGCCCCTTCCGCCGTGGGTTCGATGACATGGTTGACGTAGACGTGACGCACTCCCTCCTCGATCCAGGGCACGTTTCTGCATCCGCGCGCGCCGCCGCCGGAAGCTTCGGCCAGCCGCTCCCGCCCCTGCCATTTTGGGCCGGTCTTGCCGTCTATGGAGGGCGCAAAATATCCATCGGGCGCAAAAAGATCGGCATAGTCGTAGCCGTTATTCGAGCATGTGTCGATCGCGCGGGCGTACTTCGCGACCAGTTGCTGAATTTGAAAGCAATCGAGGGCCGTGAGTTCGGAAGGCTTGGGCTGCCGGCAGGATGCGAAACAGGCAAAAATGAAAAACGCGGCGAACGCCATTCGAATCTGCATATGGATCTCTCCCAGGGAAGGAACGATTATACCTTTCTTCGACAGTTCTCCACATCAGGATTCATTTTCATTATATGAGCGCGCGTCCGGCGTCCAATGCGAAGCGCGGCATATTTTGCTTTCGTCGCCGGAACCTGCCCCCTATAATGGGCTTGCCTGCCCCAAGCCATCCGGGTTATTGAAATAAGGCGCTGCCCTTGGAGCAGGCATGCCTGAAATTGTCTCGACGTTTTTGAGCAGCGTTTTCCATGAACCGGGCAACTATTCTTCAGAGAGAGAATCCAATGACCCATAAGAAACAAACGAACCGACGGGATTTTTTCCAGGACGTATCGGCCGGCGCGGCAGGAGCGGCTTTTGCCGGCATCTTGTCCACATTGAACGCAGCCGCCATGGCGTCTCCCCAGAAGCCGACCTACGAATCGTTCGACATGAGCAAACTGTCGAATGTCGTAAGGGAGCCCAACGTCGTCGAATTCAAGCCGTGGAAATCCATGCACGCTTCGATTACTTCGCCTATGATCACGGCATGGGGCGCCAAAGACATCCCGGGATCCAATCTGGCGATAGGATTCGCCTATATTGACAAGCCGGAAACATTGGGCGGGGAGACGCATTCTCACTCCCACGACCAGTGGATATTCCTCATCGGGGGCAATAGCAAAAACTTTCTCGACTTCGATGCGGATGCTGAAATGTTGCTGGGCGACAAGGTCAGGAAGATCGACTATCCCTGCTATTTCTTCATTCCCAAAAACACGCCTCACTGCCCATTGGTCGTCAAGCGCATCGGCAAGCCGCTTGTGTTCATCGACGCCAGGATCGGCTAAGAAGGGGCGGGAGGCCTGCCGTGGAGCGATGTGCGCCGGAAATAAGCATCGCATCCGTCGGCAGCCTGGGTTTTGCGGGCGCCATGGCTGTTGAACGATCGCCTTGGGCGCACAGGCGCGATATCGGAGGCTTGATTGTCTCCGGAGCCGTCATTGAGGACCGATAGGAAACTTCCGGAGAAGGTTTTGAACTTTCTCCGATGCTGGGCGCAATGACTTACTATCACTGGGCGTCGGATCCGGTTACGCTGCGCAGCATGAGTTATCCGCAGAGCGGGCAGCCGAAGCCGAACGGACTCTGGTTCGATGTCAACGGGAGCTGGAAGCGATGGTGCGAGAGCGCGCAGTTCCGTCTCGAGAACCTGCGCTATCGCCACACCGTGACCGTCGTCGATCCGTCCCGAGTTCTTTTCCTGCGAAACGCGAAAGAAATCGACGCGTTTACGCGCGAGTACGGGCGCGATTTTTCCGGACATATCCGGCTTTTGAATGACGGCGAAGATATCGACTCGTTTGCGAGGCGGTATGGGAAAGATCTTTTCGGCGACATCCGGAAGCAATTTTCCAATTACATTATGTGGGAAGAAGTTGCGGAGAAGCACAGCGGCATACTGATCCGTCCTTACTCCCGCGCCGGAAGCCAGACCTGCCTTTGGTACTACGGCTGGAATTGCGCCGGCGGATGCGTTTGGGACACCAGCGTGATCCGTTTGGGCAAGCCCTGCGAGTGATTGGGTCTCCGCTTGCATGACAGGATCATGGCGCCGCCAGCAGGTCTTCGAGGATGCTTTTGCTTTTGTCCCTGCAAAGGCGCCGCTCAAGCTAAAAAACAAAACGCCACGGATTGCACGGATTTAATGTTCAAGTTCCGTGCAATCCGTGGCGTTTTCAAGCCGCAGCGGCCAACCTTTACTTCCGGACCAGTTTGGCTTGCTGAACGATCTCGGGCACCGCGTCCTCCCACTCGATGGCCATGATGTGGACGCCTTTGACGCCCTTGATCTCTTTCAGCTTCTGGATTATTTCGACCGCGATTTTAATTCCTTCCTGCTTTTGCTTCTTCTTCTCCACTCCCTTGAGCCGTTCGATATACGGGGCGGGCACGTCCGTCCCGGCGACATGCGCAGCCATGTATTCCGCCATGGTGGCGCTCTTGAGCGGAATGACTCCGGCGAGGATGCAGGTTTTCTTGTCCAGCCCGCGATCCCGGACCCCCTTCATGAACTCCGCGAATTTGTCCAGATTGAAGATGCATTGGGTCTGGATGAATTGAGCGCCGGCGGCCACTTTTTTGGCCAGGCGCGGGACCTGGATTTTAAAAGGATCGGCGAACGGATTGGCGGCCGCGCCGATGAACAAATTTGGCTTTCCGTCCACTTCCTTGCCGCCCGCGAACTTGCCTTCGTCGCGCATATCCTTCGCGACCTTTAAAAGCTGAATAGAATCAAGGTCGAAGACATTTTTCGCCTGAGGATGATCGCCGAAACACTGGTGGTCTCCGGAGAGGCAGAGCAGGTTGGAGATTCCGAGCGAGGCCGCGCCGAGGATGTCGCTCTGGGCGGCGATGCGGTTTCGGTCGCGGCAGACCATCTGCATGACCGCATCCAGGCCTTCTTCCTGCAAAATCTTGC
>CAZXSV010000116.1:0-10246 GCA_964642735.1 uncultured Acidobacteriota bacterium | reverse complement strand
GCCACGGCGAAATGACCGGCGCTACCGAAGGAAAGAGAATGGCAGAGCAGGCCACCATCGTTGTTGAAATGATCAACCGGTTCCAGCCGGATCTGAAGCAGTCCGGAAAACGAACCAAAGACATGTGCATTCCTGTTGTATAAATTGATGCCTTTTTCCGCGGACATCGTTTCCGCAGATAGGAGGAGTCATGGGAAAATGGGGAGACTGGGGAAAATGGGAATTGCCCCCAAAAGGCGGTCTCATGGAAACCCCTGGAGTTTATCTCCAGACTATGAACATGACGCAAATTAATGAGCGACTCAAGACAAACGATCTGATCATTGTCCCGATCGGAAGCACCGAATGTCATGGGGCCGCTCAACCTGTCGGTGAAGACACCTTCCTCGTCACACGCATGGCCGAACAGGTCGCGAAAAAGATGGGGTGCACGATAGCGATGCCTGTGTGGTACGGATCTCATCCGTTCAACCATCTTGGCATGCCGGGCACGGTTGTCGTTCCCGAAGACGCATTTCTGGCAAACCTGCGGGCCATCATCGCCGGCCTGTGGAACATGGGCTTCAGAAAGCAGATCTTTCTGAACGGCCATGGCCAGGAAGAAGTCATTCCACTCGCGCTCCACCAGTGGGCGAAAAAGTATCAGGTTCCGTCCATTTTGATTTCGCTGCACTGGGAGACAGTCATTCATGACCACCTGAGGACCAAGGAATTCGGAGGGCCCTTCAATACGCAGTTCTCGCATGCGGATGAAGCGGAAGCCTCCTACTCTCTTGCGCTCTTCCCCGAGTTCTGCGACATGAAACTGGCTGTGGACAACAAGCCCTCCGGATTTATTCCCAAGGGGCACGTCGACGGCGGCGGTGAAGTGTATCACCGGCCCATCCGTGGACACGAGCATGTTGGCCTGAGCGGCACGGAAGTCAACGTCTATCCGGAAGGAGTCATCGGAAGTCCGACGCTTGCCAGCGCGGATAAGGCTTATGCAGGGCTTAACGAACTGCTTGACTACATGTGCAAGCTGATCACCGACATCATGACAGCCTTCCCGGCCGGGAAACTGCCTCCGGCTGAAAAGACCACCCAACGGGATCCCAAAGAGATCGAAGCGTTGCTGAAGGGTCCGTTAAACGGCGGAAAGCATCTTTACACGATTTCCTATCCGCCCTAAAAGCAGGAAATTACAATCCAAAGCGGGGGACGCAGCCTGTCCCCCGCTTTGCAGGTTTGAGCTCTCAAAGGAGGTTTGTTTTGTCCCAATCGGTGCGCGCTGTTGAAAGGGCTCTCGATATCCTGCTCTGCTTCACCCGCGAAGAACCCACCCGGTCCCTGACCCAGATCGCCGAAGCCATTCACATGTCCAAGACCACCGTGCACCGTCTCCTGGCGACGCTTGAAAACAAACGTTTTATCACCAGAGACAAGGCGACCGGATTGTACAGGCTCGGCATCCGGTTTATCGAAATGGCGTCCCTCGTCCTGCAGGATGTCGAACTGCATCGCTGGGCCCACCCTTACCTTCAGCGCCTCTGCGATGAATATGGCGAAACCGTCGACCTCTCCGTTCTCGACGGGTCGCACGTCATTTACCTCGAAGTGATCGAAAGCAAACAGCGCGTCAAGCTCGCCGCCGCCGTAGGGCAGCGGCTCCCCGCTTTCTACACTGCATCCGGAAAAGCTCTGCTCGCCTATCTGCCGGAGGAGCAGGCCAGGAAGATCATCCACGAGAACCTGTCGGAATCCCGAAACCAGGCCCAGACCCCGGTTTCGGAGCTGCTTGCGGAACTCCGGTCTACAGCCGCGCGCGGCTATGCAATATCGGAACAGGAATACGAGGAGGAAATCAACGCCGTCGCCGCGCCGATTTTCGACTCTGAGAACCAGCCCATCGCTTCCATCGCCATCGTCGGCCCGTCTTTCCGGCTCTCGAAAGACAGGCTGCCCGCGCTCGGTGAATCCCTTCGCGCAATGACTCGGCTGATTTCCAGCGAAGTCGGTCTTGTCGCCCTTTCCGCCATCATCGCAAAAACCCGCGTCCGCTGAATCAGTTTTTTCAATAAAATCAGCCCCATCTACCCGTTTTTCTTTTATGATAGCCGACGTGAAAGGCGAAGGCATGACGACTGTCAGCATCATCATCCCAGTTTACAACGAAGCCCCTCATCTGGAGGATTTCCTCAAAGTCATCGACGGGCTTTCCCTGCCGGCAGCCAAAGAAATCGTCATTGTCGACGACTGCTCTTCGGACGATTCGGCCGCCGTCATCGAGCGCTTCCCTTTCAAATCCGACCGCAAATTTGTCAAAGAACGCTCCAATCGAGGCAAGAGCGCCGCTTTGCGATCGGGCATTGAAAAAGCCTCCGGCGATTTCATCCTCATCCAGGACGCCGATTTCGAATACGACACTTCCGACATCGCGAAGCTGCTGGGGCCTTTGATCAACGGAAAAGCCGACGTCGTCTACGGATCAAGATTCCGCAAGGACAGCAACCAGGTCCACCGCACCTTTCATTACCTCGTGAACCGCATCCTGACGATTCTAAGCAATCTTCTGAGCGGCCTCTATTTTTCGGACATGGAGACGTGTTACAAGCTCTTCCGCTCGGACATCATCCAAAACATTGTGCTGGAATCCAATCGATTCGGCTTCGAACCCGAAGTCACCGCAAAAATCGCCCGTCTGAAAATTCGCGTCGTGGAAATGCCGGTCAGCTATTTTCCACGCGCCTATATCGAAGGCAAGAAGATCACCTGGAAGGACGGCGTGGCGGCCCTGGGACAGATTTTCTACTACAACGTCCTGAAATCCGGCAAAGGCTGCTATCGAAAGACCCTCCCGCAGAAATACATTCCGGCCGGCCGCCAGTGGTTCTAACCCGTCGGCCGCCGCCGGACCAGAATTTCCTTTTTTAATCTCCAAAACTCTCCTATAAATATTCATTGCCACGATTTTTGAAAGGAGCGTCCATGTTTAAGCGATCGTTTCTGTTTCTCATGATGGCGGGACTCCCGGCCTCGCTTGCGGCCCAACCTTCCCTGAAAGACGCCTTTAAAAAACATTTCTACATCGGCGCAGCGCTCAATCCCGGACATTTCACCGAAACCAATGCCCTCGAGGCGGCGCTGGTCAAGCAGCATTTCAATTCCGCCACTCCTGAAAACGACATGAAATGGGAACGAATCCACCCGCGCGCCGACGCCGGTCTCGCCGGGTACAATTTTGAAGCCTCCGACAAATACGTGGAGTTCGGCGAAAAGAACGGCATGTTCATCGTCGGTCATTGCCTGGTCTGGCACAGCCAGACGCCGCGCTGGGTGTTCCAGGGCGACGACGGCAAGCCGCTGGACCGGGAAGGATTGCTTGCGCGCATGCGCGATCACATCCTCACCGTCGTGGGACGCTACAAAGGCCGCATTCACGGATGGGATGTGGTGAATGAAGCGCTGAATGAAGACGGCACCCTGAGAAAGTCGCAGTGGCACAACATCATCGGCGAAGATTATATAGCCCAGGCGTTCAAATTCGCAGCCGAAGCGGATCCGAAAGCCGAACTTTACTACAACGATTACAACCTCGAATACGAAGAGAAAAGGAAGGGCGCTGTGGAACTTGTGAAAAAGCTTCTGCAGCAGGGCGTCAAGGCGACGGCGATCGGCACCCAGAGTCATCACAAAATAGACCGCCCCAGCATCCAGCAGATCGAGGACACGCTGAAGGATTTCAAAGGACTGGGCGTCAAGGTTGCGGTGACCGAGCTGGACGTCGACGTGCTGCCGGCCGTTACTCGTCAGCCGACAGCCGACATTTCGGCTCGCGCCGAAGCGACCGCCAACTCCAATCCTTACACCGCCGGCCTGACCGACGAAATGCAGAAAACCCTGGCCAGACGCTACGGCGACATTTTCGCGGTTTATCTGAAATATCAAGGCCTGCTCACACGCGTGACCTTCTGGGGCGTGACAGACCGCTATTCCTGGCTGAACAATTTCCCCGCCGGGGGCCGGACCAATCATCCCCTGCTTTTCGATAGGGAAAACAAACCCAAAGCCGCTTTCGACGCAGTGATCCAGGAAGCGAAACGCGCCCGATAATCCGGTCCGCCGACAGACGAGGCTCGCGCCGAACCAATAGAGAATCGATCTTTTGACCGAGTTCAAAAGCGGCCAAGGTGCAACTGTTTTTATTCAGCGAAAAGATTCTCCAGGCGATCGCTTATGAAAACGAACGGATGTTCCAAGGGCGGAATCCTATGAACGAAACCGCCCGAAAATCGGCCGGGATTTGCCTGGCGCTTTCGATCCTGACGATTGCGGCTTTCTGGGGAGTCCATGAGCATGAATTTATCAACCTGGACGATGCAGACTACGTCTTCGACAATCCGAACGTTCAAGCCGGATTCACCGGCGAGGCCCTGCGATGGGCGTTTGCGGAAAGCCACGCCGGCAACTGGCACCCGATCACCTGGCTTTCCCATATGCTGGACTGCAGACTGTTCGGCCTGAATCCAGGTCCGCCCCACCTGGTGAACCTCCTGATCCACATCCTGAACGCTTTGCTGCTGTTTGCGATTCTGAAAAGCTCTACGGGCGCGACATGGAGAAGCGCGTTCGCAGCCTGTCTGTTCGCTTTGCATCCGCTGAGAGTTGAGTCTGTGGCCTGGGTGTCGGAACGCAAAGACGTCCTGAGCGCATTGTTCTGGATGCTGGGAACGCTGGCTTATATCCATTATTGCCGGCGTCCGGGCGTTCCCCGCTATCTGCCGGTGGTGGCGTTGTTCGCCGCAGGTCTCATGTCCAAGCCCATGCTGGTCACTTTTCCCTTCGTGCTCCTTTTGATGGATTACTGGCCGCTGGAGCGCCTGCGGATTCATGGCGCCAAGACAAGCCTCCAATCAAAACCTTCCAAAGACCGGAGATATTCCCTTTTCCGCCTGATTGCGGAAAAAACTCCGCTGTTCGCCCTGGCGGTTGTTTCCAGCGCCGTCACCTATGTCGTTCAACAAAAAGGCGGCGCGATGGCCGGCGACGCCGGCTTTTCTTTCGCTTCCCGCATCGCCAACGCATTGATTTCGTACATTGTCTATATCCGGAAGATGTTCTGGCCCGGCGGGCTGGCGCCGTTTTATCCGCACCCCGGAGACGGTTTTTCAGCCGTTTCCGCATTAGCCGCTGCAGCGGCCCTTCTGGCCGCCACTGTCCTGGTCGTAAAATTCGGCCGGCAGTATAAATTTCTTCCGGTCGGATGGTTTTGGTATCTTGGAACGCTGACGCCCGTCATCGGCCTGGTTCAGGTCGGCGCGCAAGCGCACGCCGACCGGTACACCTATCTGCCGCTCATCGGGTTGTTCATTTTGATTGCGTGGTCGGCGCCCCGGCTTTTGGCAAACTGGCGATTCCGAAAGACGGCGCTTGTCCTCCTCTCCGCGGCTTCTGTCGCCGCTTTGCTGCCGTGCACCTATCGGCAGCAGCGGCTCTGGCGCGACAGCATATCTCTTTTTGGACACGCCATCGCCGTCACAAAAGACAATTACCTGGCCCATTTTTGCATTTCCGATCCGCTCCGCGCCAAAGGCCGGCTCGAAGAAGCTATTTATCATGCCTCTCAATCGATAAAAATGCGTCCGACTTTTTTCAAAGCGCTCAACAGCATGGGGATGGCAATGATCGAATCGGGAAAATATGATGAAGCGATCGAGTATTTTCAAAAAGCGATGGCCGTCAAACCCGACATCTATGAGCCGCGCCTCAACCTGGGGCTTGCCCTGATCAAAAAGGGCAGATACGACGACGCAATCGCTCATTTTCGGGAATCGCTGCAAAGATTCGACGCGCCCATGTTGCGAATGAATTTCGCCTATGCATTAAGAAGCGCGGGGAGAAAAGAGGAAGCCGTCGAGGAGTACAAAAAAATAATCGCCGCGGAGCCTTCCAACGCGATTGCGCTTTATACGGCCGGCGTCGTGCTCGGCGAACTGGAAAGATTCGACGAGGCGGCCGGATGCCTTGAAAAAGCCCTGGAAATCAATCCCGACCTGGTGGAAGCGCATAACGGCCTCGGATTTATCTCGGCGCGCCGAGGGCAATTCGATCGGGCGATCGATCATTTCAAAAAAGCTCTGGCGCTGGCGCCCGATTCCGCCGACTTGCATGTCAACCTGGCGTACGTTTACGTCTCTCAGAACCTCTTGGACCTGGCCGCCGCGGAATATCAAAAAGCGATCGCTATACAGCCCGATAATCATGTCGCCCACACTTATCTGGGGACCGTTTTGGTCCGAATGGGCCGGAGAAAGGAAGGGTTGGAGCATTTGAATCAAGCGCTCAAAATCAAGCCGGATGACGCCGTCGTCGGAAACGCCCTGCGATCGCTGCAGTCGATCCTGCACTGATCCGAATGTCTCGCTTTTCTGACACCTGGTTGACAAACCGGCGGATCATTGCGAAGATAGCCCAAAACCGTACGGATATTGACCAGGATTGTTCATGAAGGTTCGGAGCGAAGCGCCGGACGGAGCGCAAGCGCCGAAGACACGCCCGGGTCGGCCGCCGCGCCGAAAACTTCATGAATAATCCGGTCGAAGAGCGTCTTATTCCAAGGAGATGCGATGAAGACATCCAAAGGATTGTGGCTGCTCGTTTCACTGGCGCTTTTGCCTGTCGTCGCCCGGCCGGACGCCAGCGTTTACCCATTGGGCACGACGATTTACGTTCCGGAGAAATGCTGGAACGGCTACACTATTCTTTCGTCCGATGAAGGCCGACTCGTCGATATGAACGGGAACCTTGTTCATTTGTGGAAGGGCCCGCTCCATCATCCCAATAAAATGTTTCCCGGAGGATATCTCCTGACCTCCACGGCTTCCTGGAAGGAAGGCCGCCAGGATGCCATCGAGATTCAAATACGAAACTTCAGCGACAAAGTCCTTTGGAAATTCGACCGCTGGCAGGAAGGCAAGGCCAACTCCGGCGACGGGAAGATGTGGCTGTCGCGGCAGCATCACGACATGCAGATCAAGAGCAACCCGGTCGGCTACTATGTTCCGAACTCCGCCGGCCTGGACGCCTCCAACGGAACCGTATTGGCCCTGGCGCACTACAATGTCCAGAATGGCAAAATAAATAAAAACGTGAAACTTCTGGATGACGTCGTCTATGAGATCGACATCGCCACGGGAAAGATCGTCTGGTCCTGGAAAGCCGCGGAACATGTCGACGAAATGGGCTTTGACGAAGCTGCGTTCAAGGGAATGCAAAGCTACCAGGCAAAGCTGAGAGGCGAGGGAGACGGGTTCGACTGGTTCCACCAGAACTGCGCCTCTTACCTTGGACCGAATAAATGGTTTGATCAGGGAGATAAACGCTTTCATCCGGACAACATTATTCTGGACAGCCGAGAAGCCGGACTTCTGGCGATTGTCGATCGTCAAAGCGGCAAAATTGTCTGGCGAACGGGGCCCTATTATCGGGACGGCGATGACAAGAAGCTTGGGTGGATCATCGGCCCGCATCATACGCACATGATCCCTAAAGGCTTGCCGGGCGAAGGCAATATTTTGCTTTTCGACAATGGAGGCCAATCCGGGTATGGCCCTCCGAATGACAACGCGCCGAACGGCATCGCCGTCATGCGCCGCGCCAATTCCCGGGCGCTGGAATTCAATCCGATCACGAAGGAAATTGTCTGGGAATACGCCCCCAACAACATGAGCGTCCCGAAACAAAAAGCCGGCTTCGACTTATACAGCCCGTTTATTTCTTCCGCTCAGCGTCTTCCCAACGGCAATACATTAATCACCGAAGGCTCGGACGGGCGCCTCGTTGAAGCGACCCAAGAAAAGGAAATCGTTTGGGAATATATATCGCCTTATCTCTGGGACTCCAGCGTGCCGGGCATCCGAAACCTCGTTTACCGGGCTTATCGAGTCCCCTATGACTGGGCGCCTCAATTGCCCAAACCCAAAGAGTCTGCGGTGGATCCCGGACCCAATTACATGCGGGTCGTTCCTGCCAAGGACGGTTCGAAACCTGATTTCGGCGTCGGCAAGACGCCGATCTGGAAGCAGGGCTACGAATAAAAAAACGCCACGGATTTCACGGATTCAGAATTGATAAAATAATTGATGCCCGTGCAACCCGTGGCGTTTTTGCTTTTATTGCTGGAGTTCCGCTCCCGCTTACTGGGCGGGGGATTTCTTTTTCGCTTCCACGTACTGCTTTAATTTGCCCCATTCCGGATAAAATATTTCTTCCGGCATGGATTTGAGATCCGGAGAAATCGCCGGTTTGAAATCCATGTGAGGCAGAATATCTTTTTCAAGATCGATTCCCGGAGCTATTTCGATCAGCGTAACTTCTCCATTCATCAGCGTGAAAACAGCCCGTTCGGTGACATAAAGAATAGGCTTTTTCCAAATGGCCGCATATTTGCCGCTGAAGGTTATCTGTTCGACGTGGTCGAGAAACTTCTTGTGATTTCCCTCCTGCAGGATTTTAACCTTCCCATCCTCGGCGGTAACTTTGAGGCCGCCGGTCGTAAAAGTGCCGCAGTAGACAACCTTTTTCGAGGCTGTCGTGATGTTGATGAATCCCCCGCAACCGATAGGCCGGTTATTGAACTTGCTCACGTTCACGTTGCCTGTCTTGTCGACCTCGCCCATTCCAAGAAAAGCCATGTCGATTCCGCCGCCGTCATACCAATCGAACATGTTCGGATGACAGATGAAGGCTTCGGGATTGTAGGTCATCCCGAAATTGGGCCATCCGGCCGGAATGCCTCCCACAGCGCCCACCTCGGTGGTGAGCGTCAGCATGTCGGTCACGCCTTCGTGCGCAGCCACCGTCGCAAGCCTGTCGGGTATTCCGATGCCAAGATTGACGACGGAGTTCGGAATAAGCTCCATGGTGGCTCGACGCAGGATGAACAGTCTTTCATCGAACGGAAGCTTTGGAAGAGCCCCGAGGGGCAGCTTGACATCTCCGCTAAAGGCGGGTTGATAGTAGATGCCTTCGCTCTGCATGTGGTATTCCTGAGGATTTTTGGCGATGACTACATAATCGACGAGGACCCCGGGCACTTGCACGTTTCTGGCATGAATCGATCCGCCCTTGGTGAGATATTCCACTTGCGCAATGACAATTCCGCTGCAGTTTTTGGCGGCTTGGGCTACCTGCAGGGCCTCAAGGTAGGCGCCCTCTTTTTCCATCGAGATATTGCCCCTCTCGTCGGCCGTTGTTCCGCGGATCAGCCCGACATGAATGGGAAACGTCTTATACCAGATGTACTCTTCGCCTCCGAAAGTCACCACTTCGTTCAGATCCGGCGCTTTGCGGGTCAAGTCATTCATCTTCCCGCCTTCAACGCGGGGATCGACAAATGTTCCGAGCCCCACTTTGGTAAGCATTCCAGGCCGCTTTGCGGCGATTTCCCTCAGCAGTTGCACAACCACTCCCTGCGGGAAGCAATAGGCGAGCATCTTGTTGTTTTGGATGAGAGCGCCAATGTTCGGCGATCCGTGAGTGTGCGCTCCAACGTATCTTGTGATCAACCCCTCAAGGCCGATGACATGCGGACCTTTATCCTTGTGGTTGCCCATCGCGGATCCGCAGACCAGCATCAGATCCTTGGGATGGCCTGTCTCCTCGTAGCGTTTAGCTATCGCCCGCCCGATTTCTTCAGGCCAACCGGCCAAACCGATAATCGGCGAGCTTATCGTGACGCCATCCTGTATCAGAGCCGCTGCTTCCTCGGCGGAAATAACCTTGGATCCGCCGGCTTTTGATGTATCAGCCATTTCTGTTTCAATCATCGAGCCTCTCCCTTGTCCTTAATTAAAGCCGTATCCGGCATCCCCAGCCAATCGATCGCGCGGTCGGGTTGGTTTTTTGAAGATTCCTTTCATTCGCTGGCGCCCAAGGCGTCCGGACACGCGGTTCGTTTCGCAGGCGCCAATCTTTTTACCATATTTTTCACGCTTCCGGGGGCCTATTTTGAATTTCAACGCTGATTGCCGCAAAAAACTCCTGCGGCTCGAAACGCCTGGGCGAACGTCAAAATCGGTAGATCCTGCTTTCTCCGTTTCGCCTGCAGAGGCCGCCATGCGCATGGCTCTCCATTTTGGGCGGGAAGCCACGATACGAAAACGACCTGGGGCGCAAATCAAAAACGCCCCGGCGCTGCCGCGTCCAATGAGTCTTAGGGCCTGTCAATGAATAACGTTTGCACTTTGCTGCTGGCCCCCAGACTCGC
>CAZXSV010000115.1:0-10691 GCA_964642735.1 uncultured Acidobacteriota bacterium | reverse complement strand
GCATGGCGTTTTTGAGCCGCGGAGCGGCGATCAGAAAATAGCCGGGGTGCGAGCGAAGCGAGCCCCCGGACAGCAGACGATATATAAAAAAGCCCCGGCAGGGGCGCCAGACATTCCTTTCGCCGCTCCGCGGCTGCAGCCGTCGATTCACCGGCTGCGTCCGCATGCCGGCGCTCCCAGCGCGGCTCGATACACGCCAGCATGGCGTTTTTGAGCCGCGGAGCGGCGATTAGAAAATAGCCGGGGTGCGAGCGGAGCGAGCCCCCGGACAGCAGACGAAATATGAAAAAGCCCCGGCAGGGGCGCCAGACACGCTTTTCGCCGCATCGGCCGTCGGGCGCGCACCCATGTCTTTCTCATTACTTTTTGTTTGACAGCGGGGGACAGGCCTTGATACGCTGATCGGCGCTTCCCGTAGGAGACAATGCGGGGAAAGCGGAGGATAATTACGGGCATGCGCTCTCCGGGACTACAATCCAGGATTTATTTTCTTCCAGGCACGCTTCTACCCGCCGCTGTAGTATCGGTACTCATTGTAAATATCGGCGTCCTTACCGGCATCAATCGGTTCGGATGATGGCAGAACAACTGGGCGTTCCAGGCCGTCACCCGAACCGGGCTGACGGCTTTTTTTTTGGAATTTCCCCAAGCTCAGGAGACAGACACCATGACAGACGTTTCGTTTCAGGCCTCCAAAAGCACTCGGACTCTCTCCATTCTGGTTGAAAACCGCTTCGGAGTGCTGTCCAGAATCGCAGGGCTGTTCAGCGCCCGAGGCTATAATATCGAAAGCCTGACCGTAGCCGGCAGCTCCGATCCCGGGCTCTCACGCATCACGATGGTGGTGCGCTGCGAGCCGGTTCTGGCTCAACAGATACTGAGGCAGGTCGAGAAGCTTCCCGACACCGTGGAGGCGTCGGACCTGACGGACGCCAACTGCGTCGATCGCGAACTGATCCTGGTCCGAGTGCGCGCGCCCGAGTCGAAAAGGACCACGCTTCTGACCGAAGCGGAAATATTCCGCGCCCGAGTCGTTACGGCTACGCCTGAAAACTATGTTTTCGAAGTAACCGGAGATTCCGGAAAAGTCGAGGCGTTTCTCGATGTCGTCCGTCCTTATGGGATCGATGAAATGGTGCGAACGGGAAAAGTCGCGTTGCACCGCCAGCTGGCCGCTAGGACGCCGGGCGGCGACGGAGAACTTAACTGATACGGAGAGGGATAGAACATGAACGCACAACTCGAAAACAAGAAGCATCCTCTTGCAGGGAAGCGCATGACGGGCGCGGAAATGATGATTCAGGTGCTGGCGCAGGAAGGCGTCGATACAATCTTCGGATACACCGGCGGGGCGATCCTCCCCACCTACGACGCTATCTTTCGCTATAACGCCGAACGCGAAGCCCGCCCGGGCGAGCAGATCCAGCTGATCGTCCCGGCCAATGAACAAGGCGCCGGATTCATGGCCGCCGGCTACGCGAGAGCGAGCGGCAAAGTCGGAGTTTTCATCGTCACCTCCGGGCCGGGCGCCACCAACAGCCTCACCCCGATCCGGGATTCCATGGCGGACTCCGTTCCGGTCGTGCTGATCTGCGGACAGGTGGCCCGCAACGCAATCGGCAAGGACGCATTCCAGGAAGCCCCTGTCTTCAACATCATGAGCTCCTGCGCCAAACACGTGTTCCTCGTGGAAGACCCCGAAGACCTCGAAGTCACGATCCGGACGGCTTTCGAAATCGCGCGCAGCGGCCGTCCCGGCCCGGTCGTCATCGATGTGCCGAAGGACGTCCAGAACTGGGAAGGCGTTTTCAAAGGCGAGGGGATCATCCGTTTCAGAGGCTATGAAAACCGGATGAAAGCGCTGGCAAAGGCGAGCGTTTCCGCCGAGGAATGCGAGGATTTCTTCGAACTGCTGCAAAAAAGCGATCGCCCGCTGATTTGCGCCGGCGGAGGCGTCATCTGCGGGAACGCCGCCGAGCAGCTGCGGCAGTTCTCCAAAATGTTTCAGATCCCGGTGACGACCACCCTGTTGGGCATCGGCGCCGTCGACACGACGGACAGGCTTTCGATGCACATGCTGGGCATGCATGGAATGGCTTACGCAAACTATGCGGTCATGGACTGCGATTTTCTCATCGTGATCGGAGCGCGCTTCGACGACCGGGTCGCCGGCAAAGTGCAGGAATTCGCCCCCAAAGCCCGCTTCATCGCGCATATCGACATCGACGCGGCCGAAATAGGAAAAGTGAAATCCGTAACCTGGTCCCACATCGGCGCCGCGCGCGAAGCTTTGAACGATTTGATGCAGTACGGAAAAAATGTCCGCCCGGACTTCTCCAAGTGGCTGGCGCACGTCGCGGAACTCAAAAAACAGCATGTCCGCAACTACGACCGGGAGAGCGAAAGGATCCAGCCGCACCACGTCATCGAATGCCTCAACGAAATCACGCGCGGCGAGGCCATCGTCTGCACGGGAGTCGGCCAGCACCAGATGTGGGCGGCCCAGTATCTCGACTTCAAACACCCCCGCTCTCTTCTGACGTCCGGCTCGATGGGAACCATGGGATTCGGCCTGCCCGCTTCCATCGGCGTTCAAGCCGCCTTCCCGGACCGCCTCGTGATCGACGTCGACGGGGACGGAAGCATGCGAATGAATTTGGGGGAGCTTGAAACCGCCACCACGTACAACCTGCCGATCAAAATACTCGTTCTCAACAACTCTGGAGACGGCATGGTGCGGCAATGGCAGAAGCTCTATTTCGGGAACCGCTTTTCCGGCTCCGACAAGTCGCTCCGCCAGAAAGACTTCGTTAAAGCCGCCCAGGCCGACGGCTTCAGGTTCGCCGAGAGGCTGATCGATAAAGCCGCCGTCTGCGAGACGCTGCGCAAGTTCCTTGAATTCGACGGCCCCGCATTCCTCGAAGTCATGATCGATCCGGATGCGTGCGTGTACCCGATGGTCGGGCCGGGCATGGGCTATCGCGAAATGATCACCGGGGATTTCATCGCCGGCCGATCCAAAGCGGAAAACGACGACGACAAGCCCAAGCTGACGGATGCGTTTTAGTCCAATGGCCTGTTTTTCGCTTGCCGGACGGATTTTTAATTACAACATCTATACATCATGATGTATGATGGTTGGGGAGGCGTTCGTGCACAGAACCCAGATCTATTTGGAAGAAGGCCATTATCAAATGCTCCGGTCGATTGCCCGAAGGAAGGGAAAATCCCTGGCAGCGGTTCTTCGCGACATCATTGATTGCTATCTGCAGCCGTCTTCTGCAACCGCTGATTCAGATCCTTTCCACCGCGTTATCGGAATCGGCAAGGGGGACGGATCCGCCGTAGCGGAAAATTACGAAAACTATCTGTACGGAGAAAAGCCCTGAACCTGATCTTCGTGGATACAGGCGCATTCTACGCGCTGGCAGACCGGCAAGATCCTGCGCATCGACGCGCCCGGAGTTTTTTGGAAGCGCTCTCGACGGCGCTCGTCACAACGGATTTCATTTTTGCGGAAACAATGTCGCTTTTGACAAAGCGGTTGAGCAAAAACGTTGCAGTCGCCTTTGGAGAGGGAATCCGCCGCAGCCCGATATTCCGAATAGAAGAAGCAAGCTCGCAGATTCAAGAGCAGGCATGGAAACTTTTCGCCGGTCATCGGGACAAGGATTACGATTTAATCGATTGCATATCCTTTGCGACCATGGAATCGCTCGGCATCCGCGACGTTTTTGGATTCGATCGACATTTCATCCAGTATGGCTTCCAGCTTTTGCCGAAAGATAAAATCGAATAGCGCCTCCCGTGGATAGCCCGCATGGGAAAATGGTATGATGTCGAGGGAACAAAAAATCATCGCCAATCCACTCGAAACCGAAAGGAGAGCTCATGGCGCAAATCAGCTTTAAAGGGAATCCGGTCCCCACATCCGGTTCGCTTCCCGAAGTAGGAACGCTCGCCCCTGATTTCACAGTTGTCAAATCCGACCTGTCGCCCATGTCGCTCGGCGACTTCAAAGGTAAAAAAGTCATCCTCAACATTTTCCCGAGCCTGGACACGCCGGTCTGCGCCAATTCGGTGAGGAGATTCAACGTGGAAGCCGCCAAGCTGAACAACGCCGTCGTTCTCTGCATCTCGAAGGACCTCCCTTTTGCACAAAAGCGTTTTTGCGCGGCCGAAGGAATCGAGAATGTCTTCGTCGGATCCGAATACCGGGACTCCGGCTTCAGCGACGCCTACAAGGTCATGATCACCGCCGGCCCGCTGGCGGGTCTTTTTTCACGCGCGGTCGTCGTGATCAACGAACAGGGGAAAGTCGTCTATACGGAACAGGCGCCGGAAATCAGCCGGGAGCCCGATTACGAAAAAGCGCTTGCGGCCGCAGCCGCCCCCTAGAGAACTTCACGACGATCCTAATCCATTGCCCGAATCTGCCGATAGGATTATTGTGAGCGCCGAAAGACGTGAAGATAGAGAGCTTTGTGCCGACCTCGTGCAGGTTCAGTGGAAAGACGCGGGCGGCGTCCAACATGAGGAATGGGCCATTCTGGAAGACATTTCCACTTCCGGCGCCTGCCTCGAAATAGAACAGCCCGTTGAAACCGACGCCGTCGTCACTCTCCAGTTCGCCGCCGACAAGCTCCAGGCGCGCGTCAAATACTGCAACCCGGAAAACTCCAAATACTTTCTTGGAGTCCAGTTTGAACAGGGCTACCGCTGGTCGCGACGCAAATTCAAGCCGCAGCACCTCATCCAGTTCAGACTGCGGAAGGTCGGAAAGACCCTCTAGCCGCAAAAGAGAAATGCATAAAAGGTTTGTCCCGAAATTCGGAAATTGATATCCTTCCTGCACGCTCGGGGAAGCGATCGGCCGAATCCCGGGCTCGCAAGGATTGAACGATGCTCCATAAATTAACGACCGCCGCGCTGATTCTGCTGCTTTCTTCCGGGGTCTTCTATGCAGCGGCGCCCCCCAACGGCGGCCACATATTGGGCGGCTCCATCCATTCTCCGGTCAGAATCGAAGTGTTTTCGGACTTTCAATGCCCCGCCTGCCGCGATCTGTACCTCGGCGCCATCAAGCAGGTCTTGCAGGACTACTCCAGCAAAGACAAGGTCTGCGTTATTTATCACGAGTTCCCGCTGCAGCAGCACCCCTACTCCCGGGAAGCGTCAAAATACTGCGTAGCAGCCGCGCGCCTGAGCCTTCGGAGCCTTCGGACAGCCTATGACTTGTTTTTTTCCAGCCAGACGGAATGGGCCGGCGGCAATCTGGAAGCGGTTCTCAGCAGGGCCTTTCCGCCGCAAGACCTGCAGAAGCTCAAGAGCATGGTCCGGGACCCGGAAATCGAAAAGGCCATCGAGAAAGAAATCCAGCTGGCCATGAAAATGGAAATCCGGTCCACTCCCACAATGTTCATTTATCACGGCGGCAAAGAGCAGAAGGTTGAAACCGCCGTCAGCTACGCCGTCTTGAGACAATATCTTAATTCCATTATCAAATGACACTCGCACTGCGAATTCTTCATTGGGCTTGCCGCTGCTTTCTGGCCGGAGCTTTCCTTTATAGCGGCTCTATCAAGCTGCAGGCGCCGCTTCAGTTCGCGGCAGCCATCGAAGGCTACCGGCTGGCCCCCGAGTCGATGATCTGGCCACTGGCGACTTATCTGCCGTGGATTGAAATCGCGCTCGGCGCCTTTCTGCTCAGCGGCTGGAAAATCCGCATCTCGGCTTCGCTGACCGCGGCCCTCCTGCTGTTTTTTATCGCCGTATTGACCCTCACTTACGCCCGCGGGATCAGGGCGAACTGCGGCTGCTTCAGCCTGGACGATCCGATTTCCCCGCGAACCATCGCCCGTGACAGCCTCATATTAATTCCGGCCGTCTTCCTCCTGTTCGAATCAAAAATCCGCTCCCGCTGGATTCGCTAATCGTAACGCTCCAATGGGGGAGGGAGAGATTTCAAGGCAGGCTAACGCCATCCCCGGAAATTCTCGATCCGGGGCGAAACGGAGGAATTATTCTGCGAAAACGCGGATTGCGCCGACTCACTCCTGCTCGCCTGCGGACTTGCCTGCGGGATTCGCAACGACTTTTTCCACTTCGATGGAACAATCGTTGAGAAGAGCTACTAAAGCGCCAATCGCCGCGAGTATGGGCGCTGCCAGCGCGCCCACGACCCCGGCGGTTAAGGGAAACTCGGCGACAACCCGGTCCGCCTGCTTGATCGTGATACGACGAGCATTGCCTTCCTGAATGAGCCGCTTGAGCGAATCAAGGAGCTCATTTCCTTGAAGCCTTATAGTCTCCCAGATAGTGCGTTCCTGCATTTTTCGGCCTCCGGACGCCTGGAACCGCTTCGGGCGTCTCCGGGCTTATTTTTTTCGCGCTTTGGCGCCTGCTTTTTTCGAAGCCTTCTGCTTTGCGGGCGCCCAACGGCGGCTGATGTTTTCCCGGCCCATTTCCTTGAGCCTTCTGGCGCCTTTGGACAATCCCAGGCGGTGCCCTTTAAAAACGACCGACGACACCTTGCGTCCCAGGATCTCGGCGATTTCCGCATTGCTGTGCGTCTTATAGAGCCGCTTGAGAAGAGAGACTTCCTCTCTGGTCCAGCGGGGCCGCACTTTGGATATTTTGGTTTTTTTCTTGGTTTTTTGCCGCAATTCCTTGACTCCTTCAAAAATAATCTTAAAACTCCTAACCATTAGGAACTTGCTTATATAAGACTAACCTTTTTGCAAATGTATTTCAATGCCCAAAATAAGAAATCTGACCGGGGGCGCCCCGGCCGTGATACAATGTTTCAGGGATTGATTGGAAATTGGAATCGAACAACCGGCGGCCGGAAATCGAAAAAACAGGCGACAGGAGCGAATCCGAAAAGCCGCTCAGGCTTGACAGGGAGGGCTTCCGAAGCAAGCTCATGGGCTGGTATCGCCGGCATTCCCGGACCCTCCCATGGCGCCGCGACCCGACTCCCTACCGCGTCTGGATATCGGAAATCATGCTCCAGCAAACCCAGGTCGCGACGGCCATTTCCTATTACGTCCGGTTCCTTGAGCGTTTTCCCGACCTGGATGCGCTGGCGAAGGCCTCCGAACAGGAGGTCCTGAAGCTTTGGTCCGGCCTTGGCTACTATCGCCGGGCTAAAAACCTGCACCGGGCCGCCCGGGAAATTCTTCAGCGGCACGATGGCGTCTTTCCGGCTGATTTCAAAACAATCCTGGCTTTGCCCGGAATCGGACGATACACGGCCGGGGCCATTTGCTCGCTGGCCTTCAATCAGACGCAGCCTGTCGTCGATGGAAATATCCGCCGGGTGATTGCCCGCTTCAACGGGATCGTGTCGGGGGCCCCGGAGACCTATTTCTGGCGCCAGATGGGAGCGTGGGTCCCGGAAGGCAAAGCCTCCACCTTCAACCAGGCGATGATGGAGCTCGGCGCCACCGTCTGCACCCCATCGCAGCCGCGCTGTCCCCGATGCCCGGTTAAAAAATTCTGCCGGGCGTTCGCGAAAAACCTCCAAAACAGCCTGCCGGCGCCCCGTCGCGTGAAACCGTCCCAGGACATAAGGATGATCATCCTGGTCCTGCGAAAGAAAGGACATATCCTGGCAACCGGACAGAAGCCGGATTTCATTCCGGGCCAGTGGGGCCTGCCGTCCGCCGTTCTTGCCGAAAACGCCTCTGCCGAAGAAGCCGCCGAAGCCCTGGTCCGGCGTTTCCCCGGCGCAAAAGCCCGGCCGTCCTGCATCTCCAGCATAACTCACGCGATAGGCCGCAGACGCATTGCGGCCTGCATATTCACCGCGGAAGCCGCCTCCTCCATCCGAAAGCCCGGCGACCGGACCCGTTGGATCGAACGCTCGAGAATCGGCGATACTTTCACCTCTTCAATATTCCGTAAAGCCTTGGCAAGCACGGGAAACACGGAAGACACGGAGGAAGACACGGAGAGCACGGAAAAGACGGAAAAGACGGAAAGGACGGGCGCTATTGCAGTCCTGTGATTCGGAGCGATTGCGCCGCTTCCCTTTGCAGCCGACAACACTATTGCTGTTTCGGCCTTGGTTCGAAACTCCGGGGCGGAGCGCCCAGCGGGCCGAAATCCCCCGGACCCCGAGGGCCGCGACCTCTCCACTGCTCCATTTCCTTCAAGAAATCCTGGTACTTTTTCCTCTGGTCTTCGTTCAGGATCTCTAATAGCTTGCGGTTGGTTTCGGTCCGGATCGCCTCGATCTTGGGCTCCTGGTCGATCCACAGGGCCTCAATTTCCCGCCGCGAATCTTCCATAATCGCCCGGAATCCCGTCAGCTGCTCGGGCGTCAACTGGAGTATTTGCGGAATCCTTGGGCGTTCCAGCCTGCCTCCGTTCATGCCGCCGAATCCTTCCGGCCTTCCATGGAAAGGCGGCGCCTGCGGCATGTTTCTCGCCCAGAGGAAAAATCCGATAGCGCCCAGAATGCACCCGGCGAGAAAAATGGATATCAGGACGGCAAGGGCCCGCGGACGGTCGTTCATTGGGAATATCTCTCTTGTTCCAGCCAGAGCACAAGCTCGGTGTCCGTATGAGTCTGCAGCGCGCTTGCGCCCAAATATAAAGCTTCGGTTTCGCTGATCAGCGCTTCGTATTGGGAATAATTCGAGGTTGTCGTCTGACGGCCGAGAGAAATCCACAGGAAAGAAAACAGAGCGAGAGCCAAAGTCAAAGTCGCCAGCGCCGGTCCCGGACGCAACATGGATACAACCAGGGAATCCCAAGCTCTCTTTTGAGAAAAGGCTTGAACCGCAATTCGCCGGGACAAGTCCGGCAGCTCAATCGCATCTTCCCGTCTGAGGATGGAAGCGACGTTTTCTATGAGCAACCTTTTGGTCCGGCAATTTTCACAATTCGCCAGGTGTATTTCAAACTGCTTCCGTTCTTCCGGATTCAGTTCTTCGTCACGGTGTTTGTCAAAAAGTTTGCAAGTTCGCATCTTTGATCTTTCGCTCCTTTCTCTTCATGCCCAAAAGATAGGCGCGAAACTTCTTCTGTAATTCCGCCCGGGCTCTCGAAACCCGGACACGGGCGGCTATTTCCGAAGTGCCCAACAGGCCGGCAATCTCCCGGTAATCCTTTTCCTCAACTTCCCGCAAAACAAATGCAGCCCGTTGCTTGGGATCAAGCCCTTCCAGCAGGATCTTCGCAATCTTAAGATGTCCTTCTCTGGCGTCTCTCGCAGAGGATTCGAAATCATTGCCGCTGGTCAGATCTTGCAGCAATCTTTGCTGATCAAATTCTCTGAGTTCCGACCAGAGTTGCATTCTATGCCCTCTTCTTCGACGGAGCTGATCGATGCAATAGTTTGTGGCAATCCGCATTATCCAGGGACCGAACGGATATTTCAGATCAAACCTGCGTAGAGCCGTAAAAGCTCTCAGGAATATTTCCTGGACAGCGTCTTCGTTTTCCGATGAATTGCCGAGGACCCGATGCGTGACGCTCCATACCGCAGCCTGGTACCGGCGCACCAGCTCGGCAAACGCCGATTCATCTCCTTTGAGCGTGTTTTCGATCAGACTGCTATCTGCCGAATCGGTCATGCTCATTTTTTTATTACGGAAAAATAGCTGATTGTTACAAGAAACGCCGCAGAATCCTCGTAAATTAGCCTGAGACTGCAGCGCCCCGCATAAAGGCGACAATGGATTCTGTCGCCGTCAGATCCGAAACCAGCAGTTCGGGGCCGTAGAGACGGAGGTCGTCCTTGCTGTAGCGGGCGCTCGCAACGGCAAGGACCTGAGCGCCGGCAGCATGCCCGTGAATGACGTCAAATGGCGTGTCGCCAATAACATAGGCGCCGTCAAAGGGTTCAGGAGCAATTTCCTGAACGCCTCGCTCGATCGCGATCTTCGTCACCGTTGTCCTGTTTTCAGAGTCCGAACCATAGCCCCCGAACCGGAAATAGCCTCCCAAACCGGCTTTTTCAAGTTTGATGCCTGCTCCCCGCTCTAAATTCCCCGTAGCCAGCCCTACCGCAAAATCGCTCTGGCGGGACAGGGCTTGAAGAAGTTCGGAAACTCCGGGCAGCACCGTTATCGCCCCCGGCCGGCTCATTTCGCTTTCAAGGCAGATTACATACTCCGAAAACAAGTCCTGCTGCGCCTGAGCGCTCCACCGGTCCTTGAGAAGCATTTTGGCGATCAAAGGATCGGTTTGCCCGTCGGGCCGGATGGAATCAATGTCCGGATCGATGCCGCAAACGGCCCTGGTCGCCCGGCGAAAAGCCCTCATGCCCGCTCCATTGGTCAGAAGCAGGGTTCCATCTACATCGAAAAGCGTTAATCGCATCCCCTTCATTCACCGGACGGCATGGGTCCAACCGCTGTAGAATCCATTTCTTTAATAATTTTCATAAAACAGCATATATGAATTGCCGGCCGGAAGCATCCGTATTCGAATCAGCCTTGCTTCCTTATTAATACGTTTGGCAGACCATTGGGATTCGAAAATTATTCGGTTAAGAGAAAAGCCCGGGATCGCCGGCGCGGCGTTTTTGAGCCGCGGAGCGGCGTATGAATCGGGAGCGTTTTGAGCCGCACAGCGGCGTATGAATCGGATGCGTTTTGAGCCGCGGAGCGGCGTGAGAATCGGCAGCGTTTTGAGCCGCGGAGCGGCGATCAGAAAATAGCCGGGGTGCGAGCGAAGCG
>CAZXSV010000114.1:0-10756 GCA_964642735.1 uncultured Acidobacteriota bacterium | reverse complement strand
CATTGCAATAAGTGCATTGCTTTTTGAGCGTTTTTTGAAGAGTATTATCAGATATTCGATGGATGGGTTGCTTCGGCACGAGTCCTTAAAGGGAGAAACCAATGAGTTCCAAGAAAGAAAACAACAAAAATCCGAACAGAAGAGCCTTTTTTCAGGAAATTACGGCGGGAACGGCGGGATTGGCAATGGCGACGGCTTTAGCCCAGCTGGGCGCTCCCGCGATGGCGGCCACGCAATATGGCGGGGGTCAGGGAGGAGGTCAGGGCGCCGGCCCTGCGACCGGGAGCAAAAAAGCTGAGCCTAAGCAGGCTTCTTCGCCTTTTTTCAAAAATCCGCCGCCATGGCCGAAGGGAACCACAGGCAACAAGTACGATCATCTGTTCAGCACGAAGCTTAAGGAAAACTCCCTGGTGCCGGAGATAGTTCCCGGCCCTCAGGCGTATTTCCGGGGCGAAAGCGACCTCCCGGGAGCGAAAATCAACATGGGCTGGCAGATATTCGTGAAGCCCTACAGGCTGGAACTGGAGTCTCATCATCACGACACCGATGAATATCTGTTCTTCCTGGGCTCCACGTTCCCGGACCTCGTCGGCTCTTTTGATGCGGAAATCGAGTACTTCATGGGCACGGAGTACGAAAGACACATCATCACCAAAGCCACGGTCCTCTATATTCCTGCGGGAGTGGAACATAATCCCTGCGACATCAAAAGAGTCGGCAAGCCCCTGTTCTTTACGGCGCTTCAGCTGGCCCCCTGGTTCAACGGCATCTACCAGACGCAGGGCTACATGGCATTCAGAGGGACCAAAAAAATCGAATAGCCCCCTCCTGATATGAAGAAGCGTTTGGCCGGTCTTTGAGTCTCCGTATCCGGAGGCTCAAAGACCCGATTTGCCCGCAAAGCGATTCCGTCGCTCTACGCCGGACCTTGACCCGCATTATTCACGAAGCTTTTACTGCGGCGACGGATCCGGGCATGTCTCTGCGTCTCCTCGCTGCAGACTTTCATGAATATGTCGGATTAATCGCCGTTATGGATGATGATCGTCGGATCCGCCATCGCAGGCGCGTGCGCTTCCGGAACGATGCCATATCGGTAAACGCGATACTCCGCGTCGTCTCTAACGATCAGGCTCAAGTTCCCGTTTTGACGAACCCTGAATCGCCCGAAGATGGAAACTGTGAAAATATCGGGCAGCTCAAGATTGAAGTCGGCGCTGACGGCTGAAAAGGTAATGCAGTCGCCGCGCCGCGCATGCAACACCTCGGGGCTCGCCCTGGGCACGGCTTCGTCAAGGTAAATCACCGCTTCTCGATGCTCAGGATGTCGCATCGGATGATGCTCGCGATATTTGTTCTTAAACATCGGGGTGTCCTCCATCGCAATCCGGATTCCAATCCGGGTGATTTTATTTACGCATCGGTTCCACCGCCCGCAGGTAACGAGAGTCCGCCCTTAATGCCCGCAATTCCTGCGAACGCTCGACAAGCCCGCGCGAGCAGCCTTTTCCCATTGCATTTTTCAGCCGGGCGAGCGCCTCGGTTCTCTCGCCGAGCCTTTCATGCACAAGGACCGCACGAAACAGCGGCTCGACATTGCCGGGCTGAAGGGCGAGAGCTTTGCGCAGAGCGGCGAGCGCACCCGGCCGGTCTCCAAGCGCCGCGCAGCATAGGGCGAGGTGTGAAAGGGCGGAGACGTCCTTGGGATTCACCTTCAGCTCCTGCTGCGCCATCTGCGCCGCCTTCCGGTAATTCTCTCTGGCTTTTTCACGAAATCCCGGGATAAAGTCGCAGGCGGAAGCAAGGTTGACATAAAGGCCGTATTGCTGAGGATTTTGCTCGATCGCCTTCTCATACATCCGGGCCGCTTCCGTAAACCGGCCCTCCTCGAAGTCGAGGGTGCCCAGGTTGGAAAGCGCGCCCCAATCGGCTGTGATCTGCAATACTTTTTCAAACATCCGGCGCGCATCGGCCCAGCGCTCCAGACTGAAATACACTCCGCCGAGGTTGTTGTAGCCCCAGTAGCTGTCCGGCGCCAGGTCAATCACTTTGCGGAATTGCGCCGCAGCCTCTTCGTAGCGGCCGCGGCTGTAATAAAAACTCCCGAGATGGTTGTAGCCGACGATAAGGTTGGGCCGCAGTTCGATCGCTTTTTTATAGGCAGCTTCCGCCTCCTCGATCCGGTTGAGGCTGCTGTAGACTCTTGCAAGCTCCCGGTGCGCATCGCTGTTGCGCGAATCGGCCTTGATCGCGAGTCCGAACTCGGAAAGCGCGAGGTCGTATTCTCCTTTTCCGGTTCGAATCATGCCTGCGGTGACGTGTACGGGAGCAACCCCTGCGCCGAGATCCAGGGCCCTGTCGCTTTCCCGTCCCGCGAGATCCAGCCAGCGGACGTCTTTTGCGCTCTGGTACTTGCGCCAGTGGGACTCGGCCAGTCCGGCATAGGCCAAGGCGTATTTCTCGTCCCTGGCGATTGCCTCTTCGAAGAGGCGAATGGCGGCCTCGAGCTTTTCCGGCCGGTCGTAACGATATAAATTGCCGCGAGCTTCCAGGTAAAGCGAAGAAGCGCCGGGCGCGCCGCTTTCTTCCGCCGCCAGCGCGTGGAACGCATCCGGTTGCAGCTCGAGCTGAAGCATCTCGGCAAGCTGGACGACGCCCTTTTCCTGAAGCGCCCAAGGGTCGTCGGCGCTGCCGTCGATGGTCCTCGATCCCAGCTGCCTGAGGCTCCTGGCATCCACCAGGTTCAGGATGAGGTGCGAAACATGCTTGTAGCACTGGAAACTCCCGGTGACGACCAGCGAGACTCCAAAGCATTTTCTGGCATCCTCGACATTGCTTATTTTGCGGCTGCGCACCTCGCTGGCGGCGACAACCTGCAGGATTTGCCGGGAGTCTTCCAGCCCGGCGAGCCTGCCGGAGATGACTTCCATCAGTCCGCCGCCAATTTCCTGGTGGTTGGGGATGTCCCCCGCGCTGCTGAACGGAATCACCGCCACATCTCTTATGTGGGGAAGTTGAGACCATCGAGACGGCCGGAAAGCCCGCCATGCAATGGGCGCTATCAGTACCAACAGAATCGCCAGCAACGTTGCGATACCCGGGCTGAACCGACGGCGGCGCGGAAATACGGACACATGCCGGCCCGTCTTCAAGCGGTGCAGGTCGAGCAGCAAATCTTTGGCGGACTGGTATCGCCGCTTGCGGTCTTTTTCCATAGATTTATGAATGACATTCTCAAGACCGGAAGGCGCATTCGGATTGACGCTCCGCACAGATGCAGGCTGCTTGTGAAAGATGGCGTCGTAGGTGAGGGCAAGGGTGGACCCTTGAAAGGGAACCTTTCCCGTGGCCATTTCATAAAGCACCACGCCCAGCGAGAACAGATCGGAACGGGCGTCGACCTCCTCGCCGCGGGCCTGTTCCGGCGACATATAGGCGACGGTGCCCATCGCAGCCATCGAATCCGTCAGAGGGCCCGCATCGAGGCCCGGGGTCTCGAACCGGGAGCCTCCCACAGGGCTGTCGGTCTGATTATGAGCCATCGCCAGTTTCGCCAGGCCGAAATCAAGCACCTTCGCTTCTTCCCGTTGAGTGATAAAGATGTTTGCAGGCTTGATATCGCGGTGAACGATCCCTTTATCGTGCGCCGCAGCGAGCGCATCGGCGACCTGGATTCCGAAATCGACGATTTCAGCCTGCGGCAGCGGGCCCGAGGCCAGGCGATCGCGGAGAGTCTCTCCCTCCAGCAGCTCCATGGCTATGAATTGCCGGCCTTCGCTTTCATCGATCTCGTATATCGTGCAGATGTTCGGGTGATTCAACGAGGACGCGGTCCGCGCTTCGAGCTTGAACCGCTCGACGGCCTGATGGTTTTGCAGGAGGCGCTCCGGAAGGAATTTCAATGCCAGCTCGCGGCCCAGCTTGAGGTCCTGGGCTTTATAGACCTCTCCCATTCCTCCGCACCCAAGCCGTCCGGCGATTCTGAAGTGAGAAATGCTTTCCGGGAACACAGGCCCTCACCGCGACTTAAAAGATCCTATTTTCTAAGAACTCTCTAAGATCAGCAAGAGCAACGATAAAACTGGCAGGAACGTTGTGCAGATTACCACCGGGGACCCGTCGATACAATACCCTCTTCCGCAAGGATTCGCCGGGAGGCCGCCGGCCGCGGCCTCGGTCGGCAGTTGCTGCATTTTTAGGTGGGCGGAACGCTGGAGAAGGCGCTCATTCTCGACATCGCGATCTGGAATACGGGCCTGTCGATTTTTCTGAAACAAAGCCCTCCATGTCGGACTCCGGCAGGCACGTGGATAAAGCAGGTTTTGGTAATCGTCATCTTTTTGCCGTCGACGACTAAATCGATTTCCGCGCCCAGATCGTTCGGGTCGTCCATGTTGCTGCCCACAAAGCCGAGTATTTCGTCATGATCGGGATGGGAATGCTCGGGATGAGACCTCGGGACGGCGCCCACAACCCAGACGGCTTCCACGTAAAAAGATCCCGGGACGATCCTGTCGTCCATATAGATCACCCGTTTGATGGGATCTGCATCCGGCGCCTTGGGTTTGGCGTCATCGGTTTCGAAAACGTGGACGCCTGCGGGCAATTCAATATTGGTGCAGACCGCCGCTTGGGGTTTCGCTTGTGGGTTTGCCATACTCCGCTCCTTTGCAATGACTCAGCGCAGGCTTGATGCAGGCGCCGTTTCGTGTGCTACGATTATTCAATCCCGGCGGCCCCCTTGTCAATCGCTTCGCCGGCTTTTTTTAGCGTCGCAGATCGCATGGAATTTCCAGGCGACGATGCGCGAAGCAGATCCTGCATCGTCTTTATGAGGAGGGCTATAGGGTACATCCGCCCGGCTTTTGCTTGTTTCGGGCGGACATTGTTATAAACTGCGCAGCGTTCGACGAAGCCGCCGGCCGCTCCTGAATCATTTGCATGAAGAGGCGTCTTCGTATAGAGATAAAGCGTGCATCTCGGCTCGCTGGCTGTAAAATCTGTCTCATTCATAACAGGAGAGAAGCATGAGATTGAAGGGGAAAGTCGCATTGATCACCGGAGGCGGAACGGGCATCGGCGCTGCCGTCGCCGAGGCGTTTGTTCGCGAGGGCGCAAGAGTCTGCATTGCCGGACGCCGCCTCGAAATGCTGGATAAATTCGCGAAGCGTTTTCCCGACGGCCAGGCCGTCGCCTGCGCCGCAGACGTCAGCAAGCCGGAGGACATACGACGCATGGTGGAGACCGCGGCGGCCTTTGGCGGCAGGCTGGACATCGTCGTCAACAACGCCGCCATGGGCGTCCCCAAAACAGTTGTCGACACGGAGCTGGATGTCTGGCGGCAGGTTGTCGACACAAACCTGACCGGCCCTTTCCTTGTGCTGAAGCATGCCATCCCGCACATGATCCGCGCCGGGGGCGGCTCCATCATCAACGTGGCGTCGGTTGGCGCGATACGGGGCCTTCCGTTCGCCGCGGCCTACTGCGCGACGAAGGCCGGCCTGCTCGGATTGTCCCGCCAGACGGCCATCGATTACGGCCCGCACAGGATCCGCAGCAACGTCGTGCTGCCCGGCGCCTTTCGTTCGGAAATGTTCGACCGGCGCCTCGTCGAGACCGCCGGCGCAGCCGGCGTGACGATAGAAGAGCGGCTGAAAACAATGGCGGCGCCGTCTCCGCTCCAACGCGTCGCCTTCCCGTCGGAAATTGCCGGACTCTTCGTCTACCTCGCCGGCAACGAATCGGCTTACACGACCGCCTCGGAATTTGTCTGCGACGCCGGCGTGCACGCATTGGACGCTTCGGTGTTGGCCGGCTGATTCTTCCAGCTTTCGAAGCCGGTTTCGAGACAGAATTGCCATGGCTCAAACGCTCGCAGCCATGGCAATTCCCTGGCCGCAGAGGTATCCTTTGACGGAATGACGACTCAGAGCGCAATCATCACGAACATTCAGGGCTTTTCCATTCACGACGGCCCCGGGATCCGGACGGTTGTCTTCTTTAAAGGCTGTCCGCTTTCCTGCGCATGGTGCGCAAATCCCGAATGCCAGTCCGCCGAGCCTCAGATGGGTTTTATTGAAAGCCTCTGCCAGGGGTGCGGCAAGTGCCGGGACGAATGCCCAAACAACGCCATCCGGATCGAAGAAGACGGGCATCGAATCGATTATTCCCGGTGCGATTCTTGCGGCCGCTGCCGGGACCAATGCCCTTGCGGCGCACTGGTTCGCTATGGCGAATCCATGACCCTTGCCGAGGTCTGGGAAGCCGTCCGGCGGGATAAGATGTTTTATGACGAATCGGGCGGCGGCGTAACGGTTTCGGGAGGAGAGCCGCTGCTTTGGCCGGCGTTCGTCCGCGAGTTGTTTGAGCTCTGCCGGCGGGAACGGATCGACACCTGCGTGGAAACATGCGGATGGGTCGGTCCCGAGGCGCTGCTTGAAGTCATTCCCGTGACCGATCGCTTTTTGTTCGATCTGAAGGAAATGGATCCTAAAATTCACCAGGACCTCACCGGGCAATCGAACGACAGGATCCTGAAGAACGCCGAACTGCTGATAAAGCGCCAGGCAGAAGTCCTGTTTCGCCAGCCGCTTATCCCGGGCGTCAACGATTCGATCGAAAAGATCGAGGCGACCGCCCGCTTTTTGAAAAGTCTGGGCAGGAACGCGGCGAAACTCGAAATCATGCCCTTTCACCGAATGGGTTTGGGTAAATACAGGGCGCTGAATATGCGCTATACTATGGAAGGGATTGGCGCTGCCGGCGACGACCAGGCGGAGGACGCTCGAAAAGCCTTCATCCGATGCGGCGTCGATTGTTCGATATCGAAGTAGTTCAAATCATCGAGGTGCGGTATGACTGAAATAAACATGGAACTCCTCAGCCGGATCGACGCGTTGACGCTCGGCGAACGCAATCAACAGTGGAAAGAGGCCGTGAAGGCGTCCGCGTGGAAGCTGTTTGCCGACAGGGAGAAGTGGACCGTGGCGTCCTGGCGCGAAACCGAAGGGGAGGATATCCAGATACGCCGCGCCAGGCTCTTTGCGAAAATCGTGGATAATATCGAAATCCGGATCCACGACTTCGATGGGATTGTGGGGCGTCCGTCTCCCGCCGCCATAGGATGCGCGACATCGTTCGACGTCTCCGGAGACTATATTCCGGACCTTTGGAAAAATACTGCGGAACTGCAGATAACGTTGGATGCGAACGTCGGACTGGACCCCGAAAGCCTCGAGATACTGCGCGAAAGCGCCCGTGAATTTCGCGGCAAGACAGCGCCAGACAGGACCTACAAAGCATGGGAGGCGGTCGTCGGTTCGTGGATCAAGGACGCCGAAGCGGCAAGGCTGAAGGATCCCACCCTGGACACCACCATCTTTGGTCAAACCACTTCCGTGCTGATGTGGAAGAAGATCTTGGAAAAGGGGCTCCGAAGTTTTGTGGACGAAGCCAAGGGGCATATCGACTCGTTTATCGAGACGCGGCAGGCCGATATCGACAAACTTTATTTCTGGAAATCCGCCATCATCGTCTGCGAGGCGGCGATCCGGCATTCCCGGAGATACGCCGCTCTTGCGGAAAAAATGGCCGAGTCGGAAACGCGGCCGGACCGCAAAGCCGAACTGCTTGAAATTGCGGGCATTTGTCGACGCGTGCCCGAGCACCCGGCCGGCTCCTTTCGCGAAGCCCTTCAGTCCATGGCCATTATCGGCGTGTGCAAATACTACGAACACCCGATGCACAACAATCCGCAATGGGGCCGCGGCGACCAGTATCTGTATCCCTATTTTGCGAAAGACATCGAAAGCGGCGCGCTGACGATAGAAAAAGCCGCGGAATTGCTTGCGGAGCTCATCGGCCGCTGGGGCACACAGACGTTCGTCGCTTCCGAAAGCCTCAAGGAATCTCATCAGATCAATTTCGGCATCAACAACATCATGATCGGAGGAGTGGACAAAACGGGTGCCGACTGTTCCAACGAATTAAGCTATCTTTTCCTTCATGTGATCGGGCTCCTGCAGCTTTCCTCGCCGACCGTAGGTCTGCGGTGGAACAAGGCGACGCCGCGCTGGCTGATGAACAAAGCCATCCGGACGAACATGGCCACCAAGGGAGGCATCCCTCTTTTTGAAAACGACGAAGTTGTGATTTCACATTTCCTGGAAGACGGGATTCCGATAGAGGAAGCCGCGGAATGGTGCGGCCTGGGTTGCGTGTATCCCTGCCTCCCGTCCAGAGCCGAGCATTACGGCGCCGAAGGTTTGGCCGCCTGCAATATGGCCGCCATGCTCCACCTTGTCCTCCACAACGGTCTGGACGTGAACGGGAAACGCACCGGACTGGAGACGGGAGATCCTGCAAAGTTCAGTAGCTTTGACGACCTGTACGCCGCCCTCATGAAACAACACCAGTTCATCACGCACCGCTCGTTCTGGCTGGCCGCCATCGCCCGGAATGAACAATCCAAGCATATACGGCTCCCGTTTCTTTCGACGATGGGCATTCAGCGATGCATGGACGCGGGGCAGGACCTGTTGGAGCCGGACCCTGAATGCTCCATGTTCGGCATTTCCGACAGAGCCATCATCGATGTCGCCGATTCTCTCATGGCGGTCAAGAAGCTGGTGTTTGATGAAAAGAAGCTGACCATGCGCGAGCTTCTCGATGCGCTGGACGCCGATTTCAAGGGGGAGCGGGGAGAAGAAATCCGGCGGATGTGCCTCGCGCAGCCCAAATTCGGCAATAACATCGATGAAGTGGATCTGCTTGCCCGGAAAATCAGCGCGGACTCCTATCGGATCATCCGCAGCTACGACAACTCGCCGTTTCGCAATTACATGGTGGCGAGAGAGGGCCTCGCATGGCACTACTTCGGCGGTCGAGGGGTGGGCGCTTTGCCCAATGGAAGGAAGGCTTTCGAACCGCTCAACGACGGATCCATGTCCCCGATGAGAGGCGCCGACAAGAAAGGGCCGACCGCAGTGCTTCATTCCGTTCTCAAGGCGGGATTCGATGAGGCCCACGCTTCGGTGCTGAACCAGAAATTCTCCGCCGCCATGATTCGGAGCGACGAAAGCATCGAAAAGCTTGCGGCATACACCAATGCATTCATGGCCAACGGCGGTTCGCACATTCAATACAACATGGTGGACACGAATGAATTGAGGGACGCCAAGATCCACCCCGAAAATCACCGGGATCTGATCGTCCGCATCGGGGGGTTCAGCGCTTACTTCACGCAGCTTTCCCCTGACATTCAGGACGACGTCATCAACCGGAACGAACACAACCTGTGATCGGAGTTTTGGCGCCTTTTCAAAGGCCGGGGACACTGCAGCGCTCTACCCGCTCTGCTCTTCCCCGTTCTTTATTCCGACGGCTTTGAAAAAGGTGTAGCAGAACGTTCCGCCTCCCTCGGCGGTGCGCCGCAGGTCGGCGATTCCGCGGTCGAAGTCTTCGGCGGCGATCAGCCCGGCCTCCAGCGACTCGGCCCTGACGCCCTCGATCATGGCCGTGAAGGTATTTCGCGTGAATCCCTCGACCCATCTCGGCCTGCTGTCGTCGACGTAAACCATGCGCGGCGAAACGGCCACATTGACAAAACCCGATCCGGTCAACAACGGGTATAGCCGGCGGCCGATGCAGGCGTCGCCGCCTGAGCGGGCTTGCAGCTCGATCTGGCACGCCACCGCCCGCATCGCGCAGTCGCTCGGCGGCGAAAAGAACGTTGAACCATGATCGCCTTCGATCACCGTGATCGTCCCGCCCGGCGCGAGCAATGCCGCCAGTCGTTCGAGGACTAATGAAGGCTGCGGCAGATGCTCCAGAACGAAGCAGACGAACACATGGTCGAACGCCCCTGGACTAAAGGGCGGACAGAGCAAATCGGCCTGGCACAGCCGCACATTTGTTTGTCTATGGCGCCGCAACAGCGACTTGACCGCTCGAAGCGACTCGCCGTTGACGTCCACTGCCGTGATCTCGGCCCCGGGACTATGCGCGGCCAGCGTGAGAGTCTGCGCGCCGACGCCGCACCCGGCTTCGAGAACCCTTGAGCCGGCCGCATATCGCGTGTCATAGTGCAACAAATCGACGAGCGTGTCCGCCTGATCCCGCAGACGCGCCGCCTCCCTCGATGTGTAACCGTGTACGTATTGCGTCCTTTGCATATTCTTTCCGGCAAACAATTGAAGCATCGACCGCCTGCCCGCGTCGCGATGTCGCCTCTCGCCGGCCGCCCCAATCGCTATGGCGATCCCATCCCGCTCATACAGCTTTGATACGACTGTCGCATGCTGTCGGCGCAAGCGCGAGCCTGATCGGCTTCCGTCCTCGAGTCCGCCGCGATCTTTTGCGCAGCCTCGGCCGATTTGGAAGCCTTTGGGGATTTTATCAGCAATTCGGCAGCTGGCTGATTGGAAAAATCAGGGGATGGGTCCACGCGGCATTTCTCGGCTTCTTTCTCTTCGCTGCGGGAGCGGGCGGCGGCTTCTTTCGAGACAAACAAACGCGGTATAACGGTCGCCAGCTTCCAGAGGGATTTGGACCGGGAATTTGCGGACCCGGAGCTTTTAGCATTTTTCGACACGCTCGTTTTCAGGAGTTCCCTGCGCGCCTTTTCATCCATGGACGCAGCTCTCCGGGAGGATTTATCTGCATTCGCACGAGCTTTCCCGGAGGATTTTTCAATTTTTGCGGCGCGCAATTCGGCGGATAAAGCAGCTTGACAAAGCGAACTGCAAGCCGCCGGCGT
>CAZXSV010000113.1:0-11221 GCA_964642735.1 uncultured Acidobacteriota bacterium | reverse complement strand
GGCCGTTACGACTTTAATTTTCGGCTTGAGACCTCAGCAGAACAGATGTTCAAGCGGCTCGGCACGCCGGGTGATCGGAAAAAACTGGTTGTTTTCGATTCCGGGCATAAGCTATCGGTTTCCCGCGGCAAAATGATCTGCGAGACCCTCGACTGGCTCGACTGCTATCTCGGCCACGTCAAGTTTCAATAGTCAGCGTAGCACCTTTCTCTCTGCCGCGCCGTGACGGCCATGGAGAGGTCTTTTCGAGCCACGAACTCCAATCTCCCGAGTTCGGGGAAGCCACAGGCTAAAGCTGCTAATTCGTTGGGAGATCCCCCGGCTTTGCCGGGGAGGCAGCAAAAGTTTGACAGTTCCGGGAGTAAGCTTTGAAATTCTTAATCGGCAAAATATTCACAGGGCTTCTCTCGCTCGTTGCATCAAAGTTTGATTCCAAGCACGCTGCCCGAATTTCATGTTTTGTTTTGGGATCGCGATAAGCCCCCTTTGAGGGGGCCGCGATCCATAAAGCCACCGGCTTTGCCGGTGGATACTTACTGAAGCGGCTACGGAGCGTCGCCTATCGCAGATGGTTGTTTTTTGGAGCCAGCCCGCTCACGTCAGGCCGGCGATGTAGAGGAAGCGCTTTTAACCTCCTCCTCGGCGTTGATTTCAGGGATTTTTGAAAAAATAAACGCTATGGCAAGGACAACGACAACTCCGCCGATTATCCTATATGGAATGTAAAGAGAAGCATTGCTGGTATTCAGGTCGCGGGTCGCCGAAAGAACGTTCTTTCTGGAACGGTGAATACGCCAGAATCGCCGGCCACGACCCTTGCGTCCCGGCCGGTCTGTAAACGTCAACGGCCGGCAAAGGTCGTCTCCTGGGCCAACTGGTCGAGCGATTTGCCCTTGGTCTCTTTCTTTACGAACAGGAAGGCTGCCAGGGCGCCGATAACAGCCGGGATGACATAGAACAAAAATGACATCGGAAGTCCAAGCCGCATGCCTATGACGGCCCCGGACACAATGGGCGCCAGAGCTCCGCCAACCCGGCCGAATGCCTGGCACCAGGACACCCCGGTGTTCCGGAATTCAGTTGGATAGCTCTCTGCCATCAGGGGCTGCACGGCCGTGATTGCATAGTTGATGGCGAAACCCATGAAGATGCTGGCAGCCAGGATGGCAGTGAAACCACCGCGGACAAAGGCCATCAGGACAATGGAAATACCGCCCAGCAGATAGCTCATGATGAGGTTCGGCCTGCGGCCGATGATATCGGCGACGAAGCCTGTCGAGCAGTTGGCGATAACCGCGGCGCCATTGTTAGCGATGGCAAGGCTATAGGCCGAGGTCAGTTTGAATCCCTTTTCCAGCATCAGGGAAGGCAGCCAGGCGTTGAGCCCGTATACCGTAAAGCAGCCGCAGAAGTAGGCGATCCACACACCCGCGGTGATCCTACGGTAATCCTTCGAGAAAAGGGCTTTGGGACCGAGGATGGGAGGAGCTGGCGGGACAACGAGAGCGTTGGAGTCGCGCGGGGTCGCTTTGCCAGTGGCCTGGTTCTCGATATAAGCGAGGATTTCTATCGCTTCTTTTTTGCGCCCTTTGCCGGCAAGCCAGTAAGCCGACTCGCGCATCCGCAGGTACAGGAACACGGCATACAGGAAAGGAACGCCGCCGATCAAATAGCAGACCCTCCATCCATAATGGGGAACAAGCAGTGTCGGTATCAATCCGCCGAGCACCCATCCGACGACCATCCAGGCCATGCCGAAGGTGATGAACATAGCGCGGCGAGCGGTAGGCGTGGATTCGGAGTAGATGGTCGTGACCACCGGGATACAGGCGCCCAAGCCTACGCCGGCCAGTGTACGGAATAAAGCAAACTGTCCGAAACTGGTCGAGAAGTAGATTGGAACCGTGAGCAGCGAATAGGCCGCAATGGAATAGATGAGAGTATTTCTCCGGCCAATTTTGTCCGAGATGATGCCGGCGCAGGCGCCGCCGATAATAAGGCCGAAGAGGCTCCAGGATGACAGGCTGCCCGTCTGCACCTTGTTCAGAGCCCACTCCGCGGATATCTGAGGCATTGTATAGGATACAACCATGTAATCATAGCCGTCGAAGACCATCGATATCCCGAGGAAGAAAAACACGGACCAGGTAAACTTATTGACTCCCAAAGAGTCTATGACTTCAGAGACGGTAAAGCTTTTCACCTTTTCATTCTCCTTTCATCGACTCGCCTGGGACCGTACGTTTCTTCCGCAGCGCCCTTTTCGCGCAAGGAATATTTTATCCATCGGGTGCGTTTCACCGGACATTCGTTTTTGTAGCGCCGACGCCCGGGGCAATGGTCAGTCCTGACGCCAGCCCGAGAACAAAAGGTTTGCGCAACACGCCTCCGGGGCGACAGCGCCCTCCATAGTGATCCGTGGTCGCCAACACCGCCGCGGCAGAAAAAGTTTTGTGCACGGTTCGGCAGAGGGGCGCCTTGTTGGCCAGGGCTGCCCTGCAAAGCCCCGATATTCGCTTTTCTGAAATCCACGCCGCCCTTGATGGGAAGCGCTGCCTCGGAGGCTTCCATCCCCTCCGCGACTTGTTTTCACCATCATGATTTTCAACGCTTTGCGGCAGCGAGCTGCCGCCATTCACGGCGATTAAGCCCGGCGCCGCATTGGGCGGGATGCGGCGGCCCCAGACACGCACAAATACGTTCGCGAACCGAAGCTTCGCCTGAAAATCATGACTCTAGCACAATAGATGTCATAAAACTGTGACAAATCTTATCGCCTGGTTGGAGAGTGAATATTGCGTGTTCTAAATCTGTGACATAATTGTTGACAACACGCGAACAGGTTCGATAGCTTGGCGATGGAAGATTAAACTGCGCCGAAAGGGAAAAGACATGGTCCATTTGAAATGTCGTATTGCGTCGGGGCTGGCTGCTGCGATCCTGTGCGGATTTTTCATCCTGCTTTTCTGTCAATGCACCAAGAAAAGCAATCCCGAGTCCCCTGAAATCCACCTCCTGCTGAACCGGCACCCCTTTACGGAATCCATTCTGCGATTCATTCCGGAGTACGAGCGCAAGACCGGAGTCAAAGTCAGCATGCTTCTTCTGTCCGAAGAAGAGTATTTTGAAAAACTCATTACGGAGCTTTCCAGCCGCAGCGCTTTTTATGACCTGTTCATGCTGGGTTTTCCGCACTTGTGGCAATATGCCAAGGCCGGGTGGCTGGAACCGCTGGATCCATTTATTGAGAATCCCAACCTCACGCCCGCATCCTGGGATCCCAATGACTTTTTCCCTGAGCTCATATCCTGTTCCAGGTGGAATCTTAAGCAAGGCGCAGGCATGGGCGAAGGACCCTTGTGGGCGCTTCCCGTAAATGAAGAAGCCTATGTAATCTTCTATCGCAAGGATCTGTTTGAGCGCTTCCAGGTCAAGCCACCCGCCACGTATGAGGAAGTATACAAGGCGGCCAAGGCCCTGACCCGCAACGTGGACGGCCAGCAGATCTATGGATTTGGCCATAGGGGCGTGCGGAGTTGGTCCACAATCCATCCCGGGTACCTGACCGCGTTTGCTTCCTGGGGAGCGAGGGATTTCGACGAGTCCATGCATTGCGTGATCGACAGCCCCCAAGGCATCGAAATCACGGATCTGTTCATCCGGACATTGAAGGAAGGCGGTCCGCCCGGTTGGCCCAGCTACACCTGGTATGAAGGCAAAGAGGGATTTCTTTCAGGCAGGTTCGCGATGTGGTTCGACGCAAACCACCAGGCGGCTGCTTTTGAGAATCCCGCCAAGTCGCAAGTGGCCGGCAAGGTTGGGTATCTGCTCCCGCCGGCGGGTCCGGACGGCGAGATCAAGTCCAGCACATGGGCATGGAGTCTGGCCATGAATGCTGCATCCAAGAACAAAGACAAGGCCTGGCGATTCCTCGCATGGGCTACCAGCAAAGACATGCTTCAACGGACCGTTCCCTATGAAAACATCAATCCTACGCGCAGGTCCGTATGGGAAGATCCCAAAACTGTGGAGGCCACGAACTGGGACCGAGGCGAGTATCGTCGCACGGCTCAACTGCTCCTCTCGAAGCATGCCAGGATCCGATGGACTCCATCGACCTATGTCACTCAGGCCGGGGATCGATGGGCTGCGGCACTGCAAGAAATCTACGCAGGGAATCGAACTGCGGAACAGGCTTTAAAGGGTGCAGCGAAGGACATCAATCAGATGGTGAGAAAGTAGTCCGCATGACCGATCGCGCGATACGCACGCAGCGTCTAAATCCGCCTCACAGAAGCCTGCCCTATCTGCTGACCTTGCCTGCGCTCATCGCCCTGATCGGCATTCTGTATCCATTTGTCCTGGGCGTGTACTATACGTTCACCAATTACACTCTGACCGAACCTGGCAATATCCGATGGGTCGGACTGATAAACTACATCCAAATCTTCAAGAACGTCGATTTCTGGAAGGCTTTCAGTCTGACCTTTGTCTTTGCCTCATCCGCGGTTATGATCGAACTGGCTTTAGGCCTCGGGGTGGCCCTGCTGCTCAAGGACGCATTCCCAGGCGTTCGTATTCTGCGTTCCTTTCTGATCATCCCCATGATGATTCCGCCCATTGTCAGTGCATTGATGTGGAAGGTGATCCTTCTCCCCACAGACCAAGGCGTGCTGAACCACATCCTGGGTCTTGTGGGAATCAGGCCTATTGCATGGCTGGGCGACTCTGCTACGGCGCTGGATTCTCTGATCCTTATCGACGTCTGGATTTACTCTCCTTTTGCGATCCTGATTTTCCTGGCAGGGTTGCAGTCGATGCCCAAGGAGCCGTATGAAGCAGCGCAGGTGGATGGAGCGTCGGGCTGGTTCATGTTCCGCAAACTTACGCTTCCCTTGCTCACGCCCAGCATCGTGCTGGTCACACTCTTCCGCCTGATCGACTCTCTCAAGGTTTTCGATATTATCTACGCCACGACTAAGGGCGGTCCTGCCGGCGCCACTACGACGCTGCATATCCAGAGCTATTTTGAAGCCATTCGGTGGTTCAACATGGGCAGGGGCATGGTGTACCTTTTTGTGCTTTGGTTCCTGTGTTTCGTTCTTTCCAAAGCTCTAAGCGGTCTCTGGACCAAGGTTCTGATGCGATGATGACCTCACGCCTGTTCAGACGCATTCTCAAAGCCCTGGGTCTGGGCGCCTATTTCACCTTTGCGCTGGGACCTATCGTTTGGATAGCCATGATGTCCTTGAAGAACCCCAATGATGTCATAGCCAGCCCTCCGAAGTTTGTGTTCACCCCCACCCTGGAGAACTACAAGGCTATTACCGTGGGCCAGGATGAGCATGACGTGGAGGCCGTGAGACCCGATTATCCGAAGTATTTCCTGAACACTCTGATCATCGCATCGGCCACAGTCGCGGTTTCGCTGTTATTAGGGACCTTTGCCGCATACAGCTTGGCTCGATTTTCTTTCCGGTTCAAGGAAGACATTGCCTTCACTTTTCTGAGTTTCCGGTTCGCGCCGGAACTCATGATTATCCTCCCGCTCTATGTCGTCTTTCAAAAAACGGGTTTGATCGATTCATTTCCCGGCCTCACCGCGGCCTATCAATTGATCACCCTGCCGTTCCTGATCTGGGTCCTGCGAGGATTTTTTGAGGATATTCCTCGGGAGATTGAACAGGCCGCACGCGTGGACGGATACACATGGCGGGGAGTTTTCCGCAGGATCTCCCTTCCTCTGGTTAAACCGGGCATTGCGGCAGTGATGATCCTATCCTTCATCTTCGCATGGAATAATTTCATATTTGCCATGATCCTCGGAGGCGAGCAGACTCAGACCGTCACGTTGGGCATTCTGGGATTTATCGGATACGAGCGTGTCCTTTGGGGACAAATGGCCGCCGCAACTATGATCTGCGTGATCCCCGAGCTTGTCCTGGCATTTTTCGTGCAGAGTTACATTGTACGCGGATTGACCTTCGGCGCCGTAAAGGGGTAACAAGTGGCAGACGTTGTTCTCGATCATGTTCGGAAGCGCTATGGCAGCCACGAGGCGATCTGCGACCTGAATCTGGAAATACGCGACCGGGAGTTCTTCGTCATACTTGGCGAATCCGGCGCCGGCAAGACTACTACTCTCAAAATGATCGCCGGGATCGAACCTGTCACTTCAGGGGCGATCCTTCTCAATGGCCGGCCGATCCAGAATCTCACACCCGAGCAACGCGATTGCGCCATGGTTTTCGAGACCTATGCTTTGTATCCGCACCTGTCCATTTATGAAAACATCGCCTTCCCGCTTCGCGCCCCTGGACGCCGGATGCCCGAAAACCAGATCCATCAGGCCGTGCTCCGCGTAGCCCGCATCCTGGGAATTGACACTTTTTTGGACCGCAGACCCGCGACTCTGAGTGGGGGCCAGCGACAACGCGTTGCCTTGGGACGAGCCCTGGTCCGACAACCTGCGGTTTTTCTTATGGACGAACCCCTGTCTCACCTGGATGCACGACTGCGCAACGAAATGAGAACCGAGATTAAAGCTATGCGGGAGTCCTTTGCGTCCACGATTGTTTATGTAACGCACGACTATAGCGAGGCCTTGGCCTTGGCGGACCGAATCGCAATCCTGCATCGGGGCCGCATCGAACAGGTGGGAACCCCATCCCAGGTATTTCGTCGGCCAGCAAATCGCCTGGTGGCCGAATCGTTGGGTGATCCGCCCATGAATTTCCTGGCAGGCACGATAGCACTCGATCAAAGCCGATCTGTGTTTACATGGGGGAGCTGGCGAATTCCCCTGCCCGAGAGCCCTCGACTGCGAGGATGTGCGGGAAAAGAAGTCTGCCTAGGACTCAGGCCGCAACATCTCCGCCTGGAGCGCGCCCGGCCCGAAACCCCATTCAGCCTGCCTTCGAGGCTTTTTGTACAAGAACTGCTGGGGGGCCATTCTTTAACCTCGGTTGCTGTGGGCGACCGCCTGTTCATGGTCTTGTGCGAAGCTGATCAGGCCTACAGCATTGACGAACCTCTCTACCTGGCCTGGGCGCCTGAACATATGTATCTATTTTTGGAAGAAACGGGCGAGACACTCCTGGCGGAAGGCGAATGATGGCTGAGATCATCCTGGACCATGTGAGCAAGCGCTATGGCAAGGGACATGGCCCCTTTGCGGTGAAGGATCTCTCCCTCCGTATCCGCGACAAGGAGTTCATGGTGTTGCTGGGACCTTCGGGATGCGGCAAGACCTCCACCTTGCGAATGATTGCGGGGTTGGAGGAGATAACGGCAGGGAATCTCTCCTTTGACAACAAGCACGCAAACGATCTGCCGCCCCAAGCCCGGGATATCGCGATGGCCTTTGAGAACTATGCGCTGTATCCCACTCTTGCGGCAAGGGACAATATTGCTTTTCCCCTGAAAATCCGTCACTGGCCGCAATCCCGGATCAATGAAAAAGTCGCATGGGCAGCCAAAGCGTTACAGATCACCGACATTCTTCATCGAAAGCCTTTCGAATTGAGCGGCGGCCAGCAGCAACGGGTATCCCTCGCGCGGGCTATCGTCCGGGAACCGCAGGCATTCCTGTTCGACGAGCCCCTTTCGCATTTGGACATGAAACAGAGACAAACAATGCGGGCGGAGATCAAGAGGCTTCATTCGCAGCTTCAGAAAACTGTGATTTATGTAACCCACGATCAGAATGAAGCGATGGCTCTGGCCGACAGGATAGCCGTCATGCACCAGGCAGAGCTCCAGCAGGTGGGTGCGCCGGAGGAGATTGTGAACGATCCGGCCAATTCTTTCGTAGCCGGGTTTGTAGGGGAGCCTGCAATGAACTTTCTGGATGTGGAAGTCAGAATGGACGATAGAGGACCTGCGTGGTTGGCCTATGCCGGCTGCCGCCTTGCAGATATGCCCGGCACGCTGGATCCGGCGAGCCGGAAGGCCTTGCTTTCGCCTCTGCAGGCTGGAATTCGACCCCATCATATTGAATTCTCCGAGGCCAGGATACGCGCCACGGATCTGGCCGCAGAGGTCGGTACATACGAATCCCTGGGAGAACGAGGCGTATTGACCGTGCGCCTCCAATCTCAGGATCTTACGATCCTGACGCCTCCGGATCAAACATTTCGCAAAGCCCAGCCTCTATGGATACATTGTCCCTCGGAGCATATGCACTTTTTCTCAAAAGAGACCGGGAAAAGACTCCGTATGGATTCTTGACACTGCCGTTGAGCCATGCTTTGGGCAGAGCCGGAAGAAGGTGAATTTCTCCGGCATGCGATTGAAGAAGCATTTCTGCCATGCCTGAAGTCGCCCCGAAGTTGCCGTCGATTTGGAATGGCGGATGAGCACCTCAGAGGTTGGAGCGCACACCGCCGCCGCCATATCTTGAATCATTCGAATAGATCGGTGTCAGGGCTTTCTGCAAAAGGAGATAAGCGTGATCGCAATCAAGAAATCTCGCCCACAGATTGATCTTCCATGCCAAACTCCAACCGGCGCCGACATCCCCGCGCAGCTCGAGGCTCTTCATTGACAGGCCCTAAACGGATTGCTCGGGAACAATCCGTAGAGATGCGATACATGACGGCGTTGACGCTCAGGCGCGTCCAGGTCCCAATCCTCGAGCCACTCCTGCAACTGGCCGGCCCTGCCGATCTGCATCGGCGCCAGACGAGCGCGGATATCGGCCAGACTGGCGCTGAACAGTATCGGGCAATCCCTTTAATTTCTGATCCATTTGCCTATCCTACAAAGGGCGCAAGCCGGCTGAAAAAGGAAATGTGTGCAGATTCCTCGCACTTTCTTTCCGGCGGAATTACCTGCCGACGGGCGCCTTCGGGGCCTCGTCCAGCGTAATCCATTCATCGCGATTCCTGTTATATTGCGGCCAGCGATAAGGCTTGAAAACGGTCTGGTTTTTAAGCTTCTCCCATTCCATATGGCCGACTTTCCCGTCTCCGTCTCCGTCGAAGAGTTTTATGAATTCTTCGCCGGTCGGGCCGCCCGGCACATACGGGCTGTCGGCAACCATCTGCGTGGCCTGGGTGATTCCGGGAGGGGCGTTCTTGGGTTTCGGGACCGGGGCTCCGGGCGAAGGAATTACGAAGCGTCCTTTGGAGTATACGGTGAGAATCCCTTCCTTATCGGGATCCCTGGATTCCGGAACCGCGCAGGCCGCCATCTCCTGCAGGGTGATTTTGTCGTCCTTATCGGAATCACACAGCGAAAAGGATATATCCATGAGGCCCAGATCCTTCCACTCCCCCCTTTCGATGGCATTGTTCTTATTCCCATCCACTGTGGCGAAGAACGGATTGATATCGACGGCAGCCGGATCCTGTGCGGCCGCGGGCAGCGCAGTCGCCAGGCATAGCGTCGCCGTCAGAAGCATCCTGAGAATTGCCGCCATATCCCCTCCTTGTTTCATTCTGGGCAAGAAATATAAACTTCCCGTTAAGACCCGCATGCTACTGTACTGGAGCGGAATCCGCAAATTCAATATTCGGTTTACGGACAACGCTCCGTCATGCGGATTCCGGAATGCCTACCCCTTCCGGAGCCTGCTGTAGTAAAATCCTCGCAGTGATTTCAATCGAAATTGAAAAATGCACGATGCTGGAAGCCTTCGAAATGGCCGGCGCGGCGGTTCCGGGATCGAAACGGCAGTTTTTTCCGGCTATGCTCATCGGCGCCTGAAAAGCGCAAAGCCGGACTCGGCGGAGGGTATTCTCATGGCGGAGAGATTGAATAGATCAGTGCTCTACACGTTTGGAGTCGGAGATCTATGTTTTTCCCTGATGATAAATATGGAAGTGTATTTCTTTGCGGCATTCCTTACTGATTATGCTCAATTCTCGTTGGCAAGATTTCACCAGATCCTGTCGGTTACAAGTTTGGCCGATATCATCTGCGCCCTTGTCGCCGGAATCATCCTTCAGAAAGCAACCCTGAAGTTTGGCGGTAAATACCGCTCGTGGCTTCTGGTCGGCCCCCCGATTGTCGTGCCGCTATTCATCCTGCAGTTTTCGAAGATCGGCGCCGATTCCATGGCGGTATCGATCATCATCCTCGGCTATATAGCGAGTCATCTTGTATTCAACGTTGTTTTTGCCGCCTACGGATCGATGGTGGGAATCCTGAGCCAACTGCCCGATGACAGGACAATATTATCCACCAGCAGGGCGCAGGGCGCGTCCGTTGCGGGCCTGATATTCTCAATCACCGCATTGCCGATGATCACGTTTTTCAGCGCGAGAATAAACGATATCCTGGGGCATACAATCACCACGGCTGTTTATGCCGTTCTGATGATGCTGGGTTACTGGTACATTTACTGGATAACCGCCGGTAGAGATCCCAATGGCAAAAAATCAACTCCGGTTTCAGAAAAGGAATCCGGGCAGACGGTAAGGGAAATTATCCTGTTGGTTTTTAAAAATGCGCCTCTCCTGTTGCTGATAATTGCCGAAACATTCAGAAACGCCAGCCTTTTCTTCGTCGCATCTTTCGCATTCTATTATTTTGGATATGTATTGAAAAATCCGGCCTTTTTGTCCGGGTTTATCCTGGCCATCCACATAGCGGGGTTGCTGGGCACATTTGCGGCTGTCTGGGTCGGCGTTAGAATCGGAAAGAGAAATGCTTATTGGCTATCTCTCGGTTCGGGCGCCGTGTGCTTTGCCCTGGCCATATTTGCAGGGGGAACGACCTGGGGTTTCACCGCCATTTTCAGTATCGGCTATATGTTCAACATGATCGCAGGTTCCATGACTACGGCGCTGTTTGCGGATACTGCAATTTACGGGGAATGGAAAACAGGCAAAAGCATACGGGGATTTACAATGGCTTTGATTACGCTCCCGATCAAGATCGGGCTTTTTTTAAGAGCGCAGATAATAGCCCTCGGACTGGTCGCAATAGGATTCATAGCCAATACGACGCCCGAGCCCAATGTGGTCCGCGGCATCAGCTATATAATGATTATCGCACCGGCGGCGGCGAACGCAGTGGCGGCGACCCTATTCTATTTCGGATATAAAATCGACGATAAACATATCCTTCAGATGCAGAATGAAATTGCCGCAAGATAGCTGCCGGCGCCGCAGAGGGATGGAATCCCTGGAAGTCGCAGCCGGCGGCAGGAGCATGCCGACTTCAGGCGCCGGTTCCGGGATGCGCGTCTGTCGACAGCCGGAATATTTTACAATGG
>CAZXSV010000112.1:0-11237 GCA_964642735.1 uncultured Acidobacteriota bacterium | reverse complement strand
TGTGCGTCTGGTTCATGAACGAGACGGTGCGGACGAGCGGCGAGTACCTGGACGTTTCGGCCGGGCCGGCCTGGACCGTCGCGCCATAGGATATTGCTTCGCAAGCAAATTCCCACGAAAGCGCCGGCGGTTCAAGCCTGAGGCCCGACAGCTGTCGGGCCAGCCGCCGGCGCCCTCGGATAGCAGCCCCGCCGAAGCCCCGTTGGCGCCAACTCGTTTCTGCTCCGAAACTCGGAATCCGTCAGGCACGCTTGAACGGGCGTGCAGGGATCAGCCGGAGGCGAGCGCTGCCAACATCAACGGAGCCTGTCTCTTCGTTCATCGGGAGCTGCGGACAACGCGATGGACTGCGCCATAGCGGAGATCGCGCGTAATGGCATGGATGAATACATTCCAGGACGTCGCGGAATCCGGGACGTCGAATTCGAAAGAAACTGCGCCGCTGTCATCGGCGACGAGATGCGGCTTCCAGAATGCAGTCTCTCTGAAATTTTGCGATGCCGCGACCTTTGGCCCCTCCTGATAAATCGGAGAGAACGAATCCGAATAGCTCCTGCCTTCCGGATAATTCCTGCCGTAGAAGCCCGAACGATTCAGCGGATGCTCAACGAAAACGCCGTCCTGTCCAATGCCCGAAGCGCTGGCGACTTCCGGATAGGTCTTAAGAAAATAATCCATAGTTGCCACATCCCGATCGAGGGCGTCCGACAGCTGCCGCGAAGGCGGGGGGTATCCGGCGATAAGCCGGTCGCTTTTCAGGGACGGCACATCCGGCTTTCGCCTGAAATAGCTTTGGGATCGCCCAAGGACTTCGACTGCTTCCCCAAGGTTCGGTATCGCCAGAATTTTCGGACTTATCCAGGGATACGCGTGGATAGGACCCCAGGGAAAGCGGGGCATAATAGAGTCCCAGTTGCGATCGTACATATAGGCCAGAAGCTCGGTTTCCGGAATCGCCGCATTTTCCCCTTCAGGTCCCGCAACTTTAACGCTCCATTTCTCCCGACCGCCGGTCCGCAGCCGGTCTCGAAATTTGACGAGCTCAATTTTAAGCCTTTTGTCATCGTGAGGGACAGCGATGGGCTTCTGGAGCCGGATGAACTGGTGATCCCGGACCAGCGTCAACGCGACATTCAATCCGCCGCGGTCTTCTTCGACGATGGGGAATTCGATAAGGACCGGCCCTTTGCGGGAAATCATTTCCTGCCGCAGGATGCATTCCCATCCGCGGAAGATTTCCAAAATCATGAACTGATCCTGGATTCCTGAATGGGCCAGGATGCGCGCAGCACCCCCGGCTTTAACCACAGGCTTTTCCAGGGCAAGCATGGCCGGGAGGCGAAGCGACATGGCCGGGGAAGCTACAAGAAAATTCTCGCGCAGCCCGAATTTCGCTCCGAAGCTATCGCTTGTCTCATAAATCAGCCGATACGCTCCTGACGGGAGGCCTGGGACTGAAATCGCCGCTTCTCCCTTGTCGTCATGGGATGCGGATCCCGAAGCCTGCGTCGATTCGTCCGTCCATTGCATCATCTCGGCATCGGGATTGTAGTCGTATTCCCAGCGCGCTGTTTCCAGGTCTCCCGGAGTCCGGAAACCTTTTTCAGTTTCAAATCCTCCCGGCGGCTGAGTCGGCTGCTCTGCAGGAAGAAGCGTGTTCGAGGGCTGGCTCAGCCTGACAATTTTCCAGCGCCCGCGGCCTTTTCGCAAAGCGCCGTTGATCCCGGTGCGCCGGATTGTCAGGCGGACCGGATTGTTCTCCAGAAAGAACTCATTGTCCCGCAGGACTTCCGCGTAAACGGAAGCTGAGCCTGCCCGGAACGATCGTTGCGCGGAGCGGGTTCCTCCATTTTCATCCGTTACATCCACGTCGACAGTGAAGGTATGGGGAATATCCTTATTCAGATTCGCTTCTTTATCGGCCTCCGGAAGAAAAACAAAAGAAAAGGCGCTGTTTTCCCTCAACGGCGCCTCTCCCTGGGCAATCGTCCAAGACATGCTCGAGTCATTGCTGCGCCTGGCAGTCCATCGGACGCGACCCTTTTTCACCGGAAGTCCGGAACGGTATTTTGCAGTTCCCTGGATCCGAACCGGCAGGTTCATCCGGAAAGGCTTTTTCGGATCCAAGATTATGGCATCGAACATCGGCTGCTTTAATTCCTTCACCGTTACGGGAAACATAGGACTGCCCGGCGCCTCGAGAAACAAATTTTCCGGCACGGGCGCCGCAGGGATGGCAAATTCGCCGGAAGCGGTTCCGAAACTGTTTGAAGTTACAGTCTTGGATTCCAGGATATGTCGATTCCCGCTCTTGAGGGAAACGGTGAATGCGATTCCCGGACATGTCCGGTAATTGAATCCGCGAGTTTTTTGATATAGGACCGCTTTCCAGACAAGTTTTTCCTTCGGTCTGTGAATCGTTTTGTCCAGAAAGGACAGGACATCATATTCCGGAGGTTTTTCCGGCTGATGGTAATAAAGCCTCTGGGAGTCGTATGCACTGTCGCTGTCGGCGCGGGCGGCCAGAAAATAGCCGACTTTGCCCTTTTCTCCATGAAAAACGGCTCTGCCGCTTTTATCGCTAATTTTCAAATCCATGTAGCTGCGGCGTTTGTCATAGTCGAATCCGTAAAACCTGACTTCCACCCCGGCTGCCGGCCTGCCGCTGGAGCCTCGAAGAATCGTGACTTCATAGCTGTTGCCCAATCTGCGGGAGATCAGGGCCAGGTCGCTGATTGTCAAAAACAAGCGCCGAGGCGGGCCATTGTAGCTGTCGTAATCGGAAAAATCGGGACGAGCCGATGCAATGATCAAAAATGCGCCCGGCCGGATCATGGGAGGGAGGATGAAAGTCTTATGCATGCGATTGTCCGGCGTGGGAGGAAGGGAAACTTCCCACTCGTGATCCGGCTTTTTTTCGGCGACAACAGCTTCCATGTCCCCATCGAGAAGGTCGTCGCTGTAGCTGCCGATGATGAAAGAACGGCGTTCCTCATCGTAATTGGCGGATTCGGCCAGCTCAGTGTCGCAATACTTTTCAATGGTTTTCAGAAGATCGATCTCATAGGCGCGGAAATATAGTTTGTCGAGGTTCCGGTGTGTCGCCAGAATCGATTTTTGCCGTACGCCGTCGTTTCGCATTGCACGGATCGAGTAATCGGAATCTTGAATAGCCTTGAGGATGGCGAGACAGTGTTTGCCTCCGATGGAATCCGGAAAAGCCTCGTTCCCTTTCACGGCGATCCGCAGCGCTCGAGCCAACTTCTCCGGGTCGGCGCCATACGCAAAATTCCTGTCAATCTCTGAACTCAAATATCTTTCCCAAGAGATCAATCCGGACCCGTCTTCGGTAAGAACGAACCTGGCCAGTTGCGCCATTCCTTCCGACCACCAGGGATCGCCGGCAAGAGCTTTCAGATATTTTTCGAGGCTGCCCTGAAGATGCACTCTATCGCTCGCTTTCTTGAAATAGTGGTGCAGCAGACGATAGCGTTCGAGTCTGGCTTCCAGCGCGGCTTCGCGGTTTCCTTTCTTTCGATGCCACTGTTCCAGATTCGACAGCACAAAACAAATCTTTGCCAGCGGATGAATCTGCGGATCGGCGATAGAAGTTGGCTTGCCGATGTCTCCGGCCAGACTCTTCAGATTCAGATTGAAAATGCCGTTGATTTGACCTGAACTCCATATTGTTGCGTCGCCCATCATCCGGACCATAAGGTAGGAAACGGCGTCCCTCGATGTCGGCCGGATTCCTTCAGGATAGGTATTGGGTATGAAGAATTCCTTCCATGGGCCTTGAGCGATATCTTCCATCCGGGCTATGTTCCGCCATACCTTTTCCAGAGCTTTCAGCGATTCCGCCTGAAATCGCTCTCGAGTCCAGGCTTCCGGGCCGTCCGCGCTTGCGGAATCCGTTGTTTTGCGCTGATCGATCGCCTGGGAATGATTGCGGGCAAAGCCGACAAGGGATCGGGTGTAAAACAGGTTCATTATAGACGATTCCATAACGCCCTGAGGCCAGGACTCCTTTTCCAGCATTCGGATTGCATCCAAGCTGTTGGAATTGAGGCGCACCGCTTTGCAAACCAGACAGCGAATCCATTCGAGGCTGTTCCGATCGGCTTGCGCCTTTTCATACATTTTATCCAAAAGCAATCCGGCTTCTCTGGAACTCAGCTTTCCATAGAGCGCCCATCCCCCGGCAAAATCGCTGTTCCACTGCGCAGACGCAGCGCCGGCTTCTTCCGGCAAGGCGGCTTGGGTGAAAAATCCCTGGCGCGGGATGAGGATCATGAAAAGCAAAATTGCGATCCGATATCGGCGATTGCCTGTCAACAACGCTTTCATTTTCCGGGTCCTGGTCCCTGGTTGATCCTGGAAAGCTCTCAACGGATATCTAAGACGCCATCCGTTTTGCCGGCGGTCATTTTATCGCACTCCATGTTTTGTTGAAGAAGGCAATTGAAATGATTTGCCTGCAAATTTTGAGCCGCCATCGCCGTTCCTCATCATTTTGGGGCTTGAGAGCTCATCGCCTCGACGCTGAATAGATTATTTGATAATAAGATGAAAAGACTATCAAATGCGGTTCGGAAACACAACAGCTCAATCCCGATCTGCGTTGATCGGAAAATAGTAAGATATTAGTAGATGCTTCTTCCGGCGCAGCGTCTGGAGCATGGGGGCAGTTTGAGACAACTGGAAAAGCGCCTCGTGCGCTCTCAGGAAACGGCGGGCGGACGCAACGAGCAATATATTCGATGATTAGCCGGAAAAACGGCTAGATTTTGATAAATATTTTTCTCTTGTAGAGGAAATGCGCAAACCAGAAAGCCAGGAGCAAACCGACCAGAGAAACCATCATATCGCCAAGTCCAGGGGCGATATGTCGGTTGAGGAACGCGCTGACATCGCCGCCGACTATCCGCGCGCTTAAGCCGCGAAAACGCATGATATTGGAAGCCATATAAACGGCGATCGAGTTCATCCCGATCCAGACGAAAAGCTTGCACCACTTCCGAACCCGCCATACGTCGACGATGAGATAGAAAACGCCGAGAAGGATCGCGCAATATCCGCCGGCGACAAGAGCGTAGGAAGGCGTCCATATTTTCTTTACGACCGGGATCTGGAAATGCCCTATCCATCCCAGGATGGTGGCCGCGATTCCGATTGAGACCATGAGAAGCACTTTGCGCCGTCCGGAATAGGCGCCGCTTCTAAGAAGAAGCCCGGCAAAAACGCCGAAAAGGCATGTCGCGACCGATGGGATGGAGCTCAACAACCCCTCGGGGTCATAAAATATTTCATATTTTCTTCCCGGCAGGAATTGGAAATCCAAATGATCAGCAACGTTATATCCTTTTTCGTATTTTCCCGCAACTCTCCCGCCGGCCCCATAAAAGAAACGCCGGGCGGCGTCCCATAAAGCAGGGTCCTTGGGCGGCATGAAAACGTTGATCGACCTGAAGCTTTGCGCCGTCTTGGAATCGCCTGCAAGCTCCGCTTGTTTGGCCAATGATTCCGGCGTCAGCCGTATATCCCGCATCGGGACATAGGCCAGAAGCGCCCAATATCCCGCAAGCAATCCTATCGATACGGCGGCCAGAATCCTGGGCTTGAAAAAAGCAAACAGGATTGCAGTAAAACAATAAACCAGCGCAATGCGATTGAGGACTCCCATCAACCGGACATCCGGCCAGGGATTGGTCAGCCCGCCTGAATAAAATATCCCAAGGAGGAAAAGCAGAACGCTTCGGCGCAGAATGCGGACCAGAACCGCTTTTCGCCCCAGGTCCCTGGTTTTTGAGATGGAAAAAACAATCGAAACTCCCACGATAAATATGAACAGGGGGAAAACCAGGTCGTAGAAATGAAATCCCTGCCAGTCGGCATGCTCGAGTTGATAGGCGAGAAAGTTGGTCACGGGCGTCGGCGCCATGCGCTGGAGCGCATACGCCAGAGAGTCGGCGCCAATAATCCAAAACATGTCGAATCCACGCAAAACATCCACGGACATGAGTCGGAGATCCGATGCTGCGGCGCCGGAAGCCGTTTCGGAAATTTCAGTTTTTGTTTTCATAATTGAGCGTTCAATCTATCCCATTTCACCCATCAATTTGAAATATTATTTTGGATTGCATCCGGGCGATGAAAGAAAGAGAATTTCAGGAAACCGTCATCCATCGGACGATAGGCGCGAGCGCGGCCGGCATAAAAGCAATAAAATAAATGCCTCCGATCATCATCCCCTTCGGTGCAGCGGATTTTTTGGAACATTTTCCGAAGCGTCCGTATTTTAGAGGCAAGCGCAGAAAAGATTCGCGCGCAAAAAGGAGGGCTCCGCTTGAAGAACAAAGACTTCGAACTGCATGACTTTCAATCCGCCGCAATAAAGCCGGAATTAAGCCGGCGGGAATGGCTGCAAAAGACCATGTCCGCCGCGCTATTGTTGCCTCAGTATTTTCCGGGAGGCCGGGGACGCATGCCAATGCGGCGGCGCCGAACGGTCGATCCATCGCAGATTCCCGCCTACAAATACCGGATTCTGCCGATCAGCCGATTCCCTGCGCTCCAGAATGAATACAATGCAGCGCGGAACAACGTCCAGCTTGGCCGCAATAAAATGTATCTCGACCAAATCAACCTGTTGAATTTCAACGTGCCGGCTAATTTTCCGCAGGCAAAATCCGTCCTAATCCTGGCGACATACTCCAAAAATATGTATTCAAACTTCAGACTGGACGGCAAATCCCACCGGATCATGATCCCGTTTCAGTATTACAGGGATGATTGGGACGCCGACCGATTGACAGCCATCATACAGAAAGACATAATCAAGACTCCCAACCGGCGGGTTGTGGACGTCTCCTCCAAGGCGCCCCTGAAATTGCTTGCTGCGCGCAGCGGCCTTGGGCATTACGCTCGCAACAGCCTGATTTTTGTGGATGGGATGGGGAGCTACAACGTGCTCCACGCCTTTCTCACCGATCATCCGTTCGTTGAAGACCATTGGACCAACCTGGAGATTCTTGACGAATGCAACCGCTGCCATGCATGTGAGAGAACATGCCCGACACGATGCATCCCCCGCTGGAACTACAGCGTCAATATCGATAAATGCGTGACCCTCTACAACGAAAATCCCGGGGAGTTTCCAAACTTCATTCAGGGAAGCATGCATCACGCGCTGATGGGCTGCATGCAGTGCAAAGCGCCCTGCCCGGCCAACGAAGGGATCGCCGAGCTTTCCGGCGACCTTGAAGATGTGACCGAGGAAGAAACCCGGAAAATATTGAGGGGCCAGCCTGACGAGGAACTCCTGAAATCGCTGCGGCGAAAGCTCCGGCAATTCCGGGCAGTCGAGTCGAAAGACCAATTCCCGGTTCTGAAGAGAAACCTGAGCGTTTTGATCCGAGCCTGAGACGCGCAGGACCCGTTGACAAATCCTTTTCCCATCCGGATTGACGTTTTGCACTCAACCGTCAGGAGAAATGCCGTTTGATTAAAAAACGCTTCTCCCGCCATCAATGGCTTCAAGCTTTCAGGATTGCAAGTCAGGCTTTTTTCTTCGGCGTATTTCTTTACGTGCTGATGGAGACGCATTTTTCGGGAAAGGACTTTATCGGGCCGGTCGAGCGGTTCTTTCACTTCGATCCTCTGCTTGGACTGATAACGTTCATTGCATCGCGGGAATTCTTCAAAGCATTTCTCTGGGCTCTGATTCCCGTGGCCCTGACGATCTTTTTCGGCCGTTATGTCTGCGGATGGGTCTGCCCTCTTGGCGCCGTACTGCAGTTTTTTTCATATTTTTTCAAGAAAATGACCCGGCTCGCACGGAAGCCGGCCGAAAACGGGCTTTTGTCCCTGAAATATGCAATTCTGGCCGTAATGCTGGCGGCGAGCGTCTTCACGCTGGATTTGGCCGGTTTCCTGGATCCGCTCGCTTTTCTGTACCGGTCCTTTATAACGGTCGTGCTGCCGGCGTTCGCAATGGCCGGAGATGCGGCCGTGTCCTTTCTTCCGGCCGCAGGAGCGTCCTCGCTCGCTGAAGGCTTCGGCGAGACGCTGCAAAACCTGATAATAAACAGAACTTTTCATCAGGGATTGCTTATAGGATTGATCTTTCTGGCGGCGATTCTGCTGAACGCGTATCGGGAACGCTTCTGGTGCCGCTATCTATGTCCGGCGGGAGCGCTGTTGGCGCTTCTGGCGCGATGGAATCTCGTTAAAGTCCGGGTAAACGAAGAGAAATGCACTCGATGCAAGATATGCACAATTCACTGCCCGACCCAGGCCACGCCCTTTCCCAACCGAGAGTGGCAGCCGAGTGAATGCGTCTATTGCTATTCCTGCGCGTCTCAGTGCCCCACGCAGGCGATCGCCTTCCCCGTCCTGGCTTCCCCGCGTGATACAAAACCCGTCGATTTTCCACGCCGCAAATGGATCTTTTCCACCTTGCTTGGAATGTCGGTCGCGCCTCTTTTCCGCCTTTCGGAATCCGCGACAAGACCTTCTTCGAAGCTGATCCGGCCTCCGGGCGCACTGCCCGAACCGCAGTTCCTTGCCGCTTGCGTTAAATGCGGGGAATGCATGAAAGTCTGTCCGACCAACGCCCTGCAGCCTGCATCCGCTCAAGCCGGCCCGGAAGGATTTTGGACGCCTGTGCTGACGCCCAAAATCGGATACTGTGAATATTATTGCTCGCTCTGCACCCAGGTGTGCCCATCCGGCGCGCTTAAAGAGCTTCAGATCAAGGAAAAGATCAAAATCAGGATCGGATCGGCGTGGATAAACAAAGACCGCTGCATTCCCTACGCCTTGGGCCGCCCCTGCACGGTCTGTGAAGAGAAATGTCCCACGTCTCCCAAGGCGATCGAAATGACGCCGATCGAAACGCTGTCGCCGGACGGCGCAGCGGAATACCGGGAATTCCCCGTCGTGAACCTTGATTTATGTATCGGGTGCGGCATTTGCGAGACCCAATGCCCGGCGTCCGACGATCCGGCAATTTATTGCACCAGTCTTGGGGAATCCCGCTCAAAAAACGCCGATTCCTTTTTGGATTCATTCGGTGGATAGCAGAATTTGCCGATCTTCCGCAGAAGCTTGAATAATCCGGATTCAATGCCGATCGCCGCTATCAATGCGGAAAATCCGTCCGAGCCATCTTGACGGAAGGCTTTCAAGGACGGGCGGCCGCAAGCGGATCTTCGGGCGTCGCCCATCCGACTTTCACTCCCGCAGCGGCGTTTTGCTCGTCCAGCCATTTCTTCAGCGGAGTGTAATACTCCAGAATCGCCCCGGCGTCCATTCTGCTTTCGCCGGTCAAGGCGTGCAACGCTTCGGGCCATGGCCGGCTCATGCCCATTTGGAGCATGGCGTTGAACTTGGCTCCAGCCTGCCTGTTGTTGTAAAAACTGCAGGCATGCAGAGGGCCCGTATGTCCCGAATCCCTGCAAAGGGCCCGATAAAACTGGAATTGAAGAATATGAGCCAGAAAATACCGGGTATAGGGAACGTTTGCGGGGACATGATACTTGGCGCCCGGATCAAAATCTTTCTCCGTCCTGGCCACCGGCGGGGCCACCCCCTGATACTTCTCGCGCAATTCCCACCATCCTCTATTGTAATCGGACGGATCGAGCGAACCGTCCATTGCCTTCCAGCGCCATCGATCGATCATCAGTCCGAAAGGCAAAAAAGCGACCTTGTCCATGGCGCTTCGCAGCAATAAAGCCGTGTCGTCGGATTTCGACGTTTTTTGCAGCAATCCGACCTGACGCAAATATTCAGGAGTGATGGAGAGAGCGATCGTGTCTCCTATCGCTTCATGAAAACCGTCGTTGGCGCCGTTCTGAAAAAGGAAGGCCTGATGGTTGTAAGCGCGCTGGTAGATGTTATGCCCGAGTTCATGATGGACGGTGACAAAATCTTCCGCTCGAATCTGAATGCACATCTTCAAACGCAAATCATTTTTATTATCGACATCCCACGCGCTTGCGTGGCAGACGACTTCCCGGTCGCGAGGTTTGACAAAAAGCGATCGCTGCCAAAAAGTCTCCGGCAAGGGCGCAAATCCGAGAGACGTGAAAAAGCTTTCACCGTATCGAACCATCCCGCGTTCGTCGACATTCTTCTGCTTCAATACAGCGGTCAGGTTGCAGCCCGGCCCATCATTGGACGTTGAAACGACGGGGTAAATGTTGCTCCATTCCTGCGCCCAGGGATTGCCAAGAAGATCCGCCCGGATCAAACCTTCGCGGGTGAACGCCTGATTTCCATATTTCGCCGCAAGCCGAGTCCGGACATAGGCGTGCAAGGATTCGTAGAGCGGCCGGACCTGCTGCCAAAGACGTTCAAGTTCGGCGGAAAATTGCTCGGGCGGCATGTCGTAATTGGACCGCCACATGGCGCCCATATTTTCGAATCCCAGTTCCTGCGCCCCCTGGTTCTGAAGCCCGATAAACCGCGCGTACTTCTGGCGCATCGGCGAACCCACGGCTCTCCAGGCGCTCCAGATCTCCTTTAATTCTTCGGGATCGCGGCCGGATTCCATTATCTGTTCGACTTCTCCGATATCCAGGCATTTTCCCTTGTATTTTCCTGCGTCGGGACAGGCCTTCCCTTTCCCGTATTCGGCTTCAAGCCAGGCGCCGAGCCTGGAAAACTCCTCCCGTTCCTTGGAATTGCTCAGCGAAAACAGGGACAATTTCAGCAGCTTGAATTTCCGGTCCAGAACAGGCGGAAGCTGCATGCCGCTGTAACGCTTTATGCCCTCTGCCAGCCTCGTCGCGGCTTCGATATAATCTTCGGTCGCGTCGGCGGCGATCGCCTGGGTGTCCTCCGTGATAAAATTCGACTGAACCCATTGCGCCCGCGACTGCTTCACTGCGAGATCCGCAAGCAGGCTTTCCGCGGCGGCAATGAATTTTTCGGCTTCCGGAACGGTCGGCCGTGCCTTCGAGGCGCTCGAAAGACAGCCGGCGAGCATTGTCGTCGCAATCGCCGACAAAACGAAAGCCCTAAGGCGCGGAATATGTAAATAGTTGTATTTCCTCATGCAGCCTCCGGGATCGTACAGATGGCTATTGTCAGAACGGGCGGCTGAACGTTCGGGCCCAAGCTCGGAATCGGACGCCCCGACAACGGCGACATCCACGGCCTCCCGATCCGCCTCGATTGAAATCATAAAACTTTTTGAAGCGGCATACTAATATTTTGGCTGGGATCGATGC
>CAZXSV010000111.1:0-11237 GCA_964642735.1 uncultured Acidobacteriota bacterium | reverse complement strand
CTCCCGGTTGGGGGACATTGACATATTTTGCCGACCCGGTGTATATTTGATTGGATATAGACAGCTATGAACAGAAACGATTCTCATTGTCGAAGCTTCAGGCGCAGCAACCCGGTCAAAGCTCGGGTCTCGCCCTCCTCCGGCAAAATCCAAGTGGAGGGGGCAAACAGGTGAATCCCGACCTTCGGAACCTGGTAGCCCTTCAAGACCTGGAATTAAGAATCGCCAGTCTGCAAAAACAAGTCGCCGACATCCCGAATAAAATTCAGGCGTTCGAAAATGAGCTGCAGCGCTCGAAGACCGAATTCCAGGCGCGCGGAGCTCATATGAAAGAACTCGCCAACCACCGCCGTCTGCTCGAGGGGCAGGTGGACGCAAGCAGAGTCAAGCTTGCCCGGCTCAAAGATCAGCTTATGGCAGTCAAAACCAATAAGGAATACACTGCCATGCTCCATGAAATTCAGATGGCCGAAGAACAGATCCGGTCCGAGGAAGATAAAATTCTGGAAATCATGGAAGAAATGGAAACGAAGGAAAACAACCTCAAGGGCGCCGAGCAGGATTTGCAGAAAAAAACCGCCGAACTTCAGGAAGGCATCCGAAAGGCCAATGAATCCGCGCCTCAAATGCAGGCGGAACTTGTCAGGCTGTGCGAGGAAAAAATACTCAAAGAATCTCAGATCGGGATCGATCTTCTTGAACGCTATCGCAGGATAGCGGTCGCCCGAAAAGGGATCGCTCTGGCGGAAGCCAAGGACGAACTCTGCAGCGCCTGCCACGTCCGCATCCGCCCGCAAATGTATGCGGATCTGATCCGCACCGAAACCATCCAAGCCTGCGACAGCTGCTCTCGAATTCTGTTTCACAGGGAAAACCTCTAAATTTACAGACAAGAAGCCCAGTCCGCCTGACGGCCACTCCGCTTCACCGATTCTCTCCCATCTTCTTAGTTTTTACTGTTCCTTCGTTTGAACAATTGCAGACGCCGACGACTCAAATGGACTGGCTGATTTTGAAGATGAAGATTATTATAGATAGTATGAAGACGCTTTTTCGGGCGGCGGCGATGAAATTGAAGTATTTGTGGCTGTTGATTTTAGCCGGATTTTGGGCGGGCGACGGCGGCAGGGCGATTTTCAGCCAGGATCCGCAGACGATTATCCGCGCCGAAGTCTCGCTGGTCAATGTGGTGTTTACCGCCGTGGACCGGAACGGCAGGCACATCAGCGGTTTAAAGCGGAGCGATTTCGAAATTTCTGAAGACCGGCAGCGTCAGACTATCGAGTACTTCAGCGAATTGGGAAAAGGAAGCGAAGTGCCGCTCACCATTGCTCTGCTCGTCGATACCAGCGCCAGCGTAAGAGATAAACTCGAGTTCGAAAAAACCACTGCCGCGGAGTTTTTAAACGAGGTCCTTCGGCCCGAAAAAGACCTGGCGCTGCTGATTGAATTTAATTCTGAAGTCAACCTCGTTCAGGACTTCACCCAGAACAGAGACGTCCTGATAAGAGCCCTGAAAACGCTGAAAGCCGGCAACAACACCGCTTTATATGACGCCATTTATCTTGCAGCGGAAGAAAAACTGAAAGGAGAGATCGGGCGCAAGGTCATGGTGGTCATCACCGACGGCGACGATATAGCCAGCAAGGTGAAGAAGGAAGACGCCCTGGCGGCGGCGCAAAAAAACGACGTCGTCATTTATGGGATCGGGGTTCAAGGAGAAGTGACCAATTTCGGCATTCTTAAAAATTTCGCCAAGGAAACCGGAGGGGCTTTTTTCTCTCCCCGCGCCAAATTTCAGGAAATACAAGCCGCTTTCCAATCCATTGGCCGCGAAATTCAGGGACAGTACAGCCTAGGCTACGTTTCGACCAATAAAAAGAAAGACGGCACTTTCCGCAAGATCGACCTCCGCTGCAGAACGAGAGCGGCGACTCTCAAAGTTCGCAAAGGCTACTACGCCCCCAAATCCGAAAATTAATTCCTATGTTCTCCTGCTAAGCCAGCGGCTTTGGTTTATGAGCCGCTCAAAGCGGCCGGAGTCGCAATTTCGCCGTCTTGACCAGTATTGGCAATGGCTTGAAGTTTATGGTTTCCAGTTCTTTAAACCGGAAACTCCAAACTCTTTTTAAAAATGTTCAGGTTTGCCGCCCAAGGTCGATATGTAAGGGGAGATGCAAATCTCACGCTGAAAAAAGGGTTATTGCATGATCGAGCCTCGGCCGGAAACCGCAGCAGACATTATCATCCCAGTTTTCAACCAGTATTCCTATACTCGCAATCTTTTGGAAAGCATTTATCGATATACGGATGAGGCGTTTCACCTCTACATCATCGATAACGCGTCCACGGATGAAACCGTCGATCTGGATAAAATCTATACGCGAAACATCACTGTCGTCCGCAATCGCGAAAACCGGGGATGGTGCGCCGGCGTCAACCAGGGGATCGGCCTCGGGCAGAATCCTTACGTGGTTTTTATGAACAACGACGTCGAGGTCTCGAAAGGCTGGCTGGGCAATCTGATTGCGTTTCTCGACACTCACCCGCGCATCGGCGCTGTAGGGCCGCTCGATTCAAGTCCGAATGACTGGCAATGCGTCGACAGGGTCAGGGAAACCAGCGTTCCGCAAATCCCCCATTTTCTGACTGAAGACCTTCACGAGCGCAACCGCATCCTCAAGTACCACTTCAATCGGGCCGGAATCTTGATCGAAGGCATGCTGGCGTTTTTCTGCGTGGCTTTGAAACGCAGGACAGTCAATGCAGTCGGCCCGCTGGATGAAAATTTCATCGGCGGCGGGGATGACGACGATTATTGCCGGCGACTGCGAAAGGCAGGGTACGTTCTTGGCCTGTCCTTGGACACCTATGTCCTTCATCATTCGGGATCGACGGCAAAGACAGTCTTCGAAACGGCCGAGCACAAAGAAATGCGGAAAAAGAACCTCGCCCGATTAAAAGAAAAACACCCCGAATATTACTAAGGGCCTGTTTTCAGGGCACATACATGTAGCCCTTGCCCCGCAGGCTGACGAAATGGCGCGGCTGATCGGGCTCATCCTCAAAATGCTTCCTTAGCCGCACAATGAAATTGTCGACTGTGCGCGTTTCCACTTCCGACCGGTATCCCCAGACTTTTTCCAGCAGTTCGCTGCGTGAGAACACGCGATTGGGCTGCGACGTCAGCGTTTCGAGCAGATCGGCTTCGAGAGCCGTAAGCTGAAGCCGGCCGCGGGGCCCCGAACCCGCAAGGCTTTCGAGATCGACGGCATGCCCTGCAACCTGGATTTTTTTCACGGGCCGGTCCTTGGCCGAATACCAGGTGGCGCGCTCGATCATGCGCTCGACCCTCAGGAGCAGCTCGCGCAAATGAAAAGGCTTGATGATGTAATCGTCTGCGCCCAGCTCCAGACCGAAGATGCGATCCTGTTCGGCGGACCTCGCCGTCAGCATCAGAATCGGGAGCCGCTGGTCGCGCTGCCGGATCTGCCTGGCGACCTCAAATCCGTCCATCTCCTCCAGCATGATGTCGAGAATGACCAGGTCGAACCGCGAGCGGCTGTGCAGCGCCAGCGCTTCTTTGCCGCTTGGCGTGGAGCGCACTTCGTACCCTTCCTGCTCCAGATTGAACTGCAGCGGGCGCGCAAGGTTCAACTCGTCTTCAACCAGCAGAATTCTGCGACGTTTTTCTTCCGTTCTAATCTTCAGGTTTTGTTCTCCGGTTGAGGATTAGCCTTGGGTTGGCCGGCGGGGCCCCAATGTTTCCGCGCGCGCGGCAGCCGGACGCTGAACGTGGCGCCGCGGCCGACGCCCTGGCTGGAGGCCCAAACTGCGCCGTGGTGGTCCTTCACGATATTTTGCACGATGTAGAGGCCAAGGCCGGTCCCGCGCACTCGCGAGGCCTGCTGTTCGGAGGCTCCCCTCCAGAACATCTTGAAGACGTTCTTGAGGTCTTTCCCCTGGATGCCGTCGCCGCTGTCGATGACATCGAGCCGGCAGCTTCGCAGTTCCTTGTACATCTTGAGGCGGATTGTGGCGCCGCCCGGCGAATAGGAGGCGGCGTTCTCCAGGAGATTGGACAGGACCACCCGCATCGCCGAACGGTCGATGGAGACGCGAGCGTCCCTTCCCTCCTCAAATACGATGACGCGCCCGTCTTTCTCATACAGGTGGCGGTCTTCAGCCAGGATTTCTTCGATGAAGCGCCGCATGCCGACTGTCTCGAAACGGCGCATGTCGCGCTTTTTCTCCATGCGCGCGGCGCCGAGGATGCGGTCGATCAGGATGGAAAGGCGTTCGGCGTCGTCAAGCATCATGGAGATGAATTCTTTTCTCTTTTCTTCGGAGAGGTCGCGCAGGGCCATCGTTTCGAGCGCGAGCTGAATCGAGGCGACGGGAGACTTGAGCTCGTGCGTGACATTGGAAACGAACGCCCGCTGCATTTTGTTCAGGCGATGCTGCTTGTTCCAGAAAATAAAAATGACCGTGGCGCCGGCGAGGATCAGGGTGAGCAGAATCGCTCCCAGGATCAGCGGGAACCAGCTGTAGACGTCGCTGTCCACCTGAGTCCGGAGTTTCTGCGCCATCTCAATCCATTGGGTGTGTTTCTCGAGGTACCACCGGATCCAGACCACCATCAGCAGGATCCACAACACCTGAATGAAAAGAAAGACGGCAACCGGATGGTAAAACCAGCTTGTTTTTATCTTGAAGGCTTTGACCACAACCCCTCGCAAGGAACGTCCCGGGATGAAGACGGGATCCAACAACCCGACTATGGAGCAGCCCTGAACCCTATTCTACGCCAGACTATTCGTCGGGAGTCTCGTCAATTTGGAGATTGTGGTTGTGGATCAGCTGAAGCATCTCTTCTCCGAATTCCCTGACGCGCCATCGGCGCATGCCTGGCGTTTCCAACATTTCCTCCAGGCTTGAAGGAGGCGTCATAGCCAGATTTTCAAGCAGCATAGCAGGAAACACGACGCCCACCGGCAGGCTCAATTCCATTGACTTGGCAGCGCGCCATTGTCTGAGGGATTCCAGGCGGCGCCTGGCAATGCGGCTGGGGGGCTTCCAATTATTGCGCGAAGGCGTTTCCGGCCAGGACGGGCTTTCGTTTCGGCTGTCCGCTATGGACTGGAGGATTTCGCCCGCGAATTTGCGGGAGACGCGGTAGGAAATGCCCGGCCGGTCAACCATCTCGCGGGCTGATTGCGGGGGTTTTTTGGCGAGCTCCAATAGGACGGAATTGTTCATGACCTTGAATGCAGGCACATCCAGTTTGCGCGCTATCTGATCCCTGGTCAGATAAAGCGCCCGAAGCAGCACCTGCTCCTGGAGGGCCAGTTCACGGCTCCCTTTGATTCTTCGGAATCCTTCGGTGTCGAATTCCTTTTCCGGCCGTTCTGTTGTCGCGGCGGCGTCAAATTCCTCCCTTGCCCAGCTCAGCCGTCCTTTCTGCTGCAGTTCGATTTCCAGCGCATCCCTCAGGTTGAGGAGATGGTGCGTGTCCATAGCAGCATAATCGAGCTGCTCCCGGGCCAACGGCCGGCGCGACCAGTCGTCCCGCTGCCTTCGTTTGGAATGATGCACTCCGAGAATAGTTTCCATCATGGCGCCCAGCCCCAGGAATTCATAGCCCAGCAGCTGGGAAGCGACGTGCGTGTCGAAAATATTGGCAAAGGAAAAACCGAAATCCCGACGCAGACAGTGAACGTCGTAGCCGGCGGCGTGAAACACCTTTTCCACCGAGGGATTGCCGATCAACGGCGCCATGTCCCGGATATTCTCGACAGCCAGCGGATCGACGACCCAGGTTGCGTCATCCGTGGATATCTGGATCAGGCAGACCTTTTCGTAATAATGATAAAGGCTGTCTGCCTCAATATCGATTGCAAACCGGCGCGCGGAGCCCAGACGCTCCAGCACGGCTCGGAATGCCTGATCTGTGGATATCAGAGTATAAGGAGGCGGGGGGGTGACTCCGGCGCCATTGGTCGACGAACAATCCATTTCATCCACAGGTTAACAGAACTCGCTTCGAAAAGCGAATCCGAGAACTGATTCCTGCAGTTTTTTGTGCATCCATGAATCGAAATGCCAAATTGAGTGATTTAATCCGCATTAGGGCCTGGCAATGAAGGTTCTGATGCGGCGGCTCAAAGGCGCCTTTTGTGAAATCTACCGCGACAATCGGCGCAGTCTTTGAACCACGCCTTCCAGCGTCCGGACAACCTGGTCGACTTCTTCTTCGGAGTTGAAATAGCAGAGGCTGAATCGCAGCGACGACTGCACGATTTCCGGGCGCAATCCCATGGCGGTTAAAACGTGCGAAGGCTCCAGCGCTCCCGATGAGCAGGCCGACCCGGTCGAAACGGCCACCCCTTCGAGATCTAGGGCGATCACCGCGGCTTCTCCTTCCACGCCGTCGAAGGATATGTTGCTGATATTAGGCAGTCGCAAACCCTGGCCGTTAATACGGCCTCGCGCGATTTTGCCGAGCGCCAGGCTCTCCAACCGGTCCCGAAGCGCGGCGACTCGAAACTGCATTTCAGGAAGCCTCTCCACGGCAAGACGCGCGGCGGCGCCGAAGCCCACGATCGCCGGGACATTTTCGGTGCCGGCGCGGCGTTTCCTTTCATGGGGGCCGCCGGTCATGAAGGGCGCGAGTTTGGTTCCTTTCCGAACGTACAGCGCGCCCACGCCTTTCGGTCCGTGCATCTTGTGGCCGGACAGCGAGAGCAGATCAACGCCCAGATCGTGGACATTCACCGGTATTTTCCCCGCGCTTTGGACAGCATCGGTGTGGACCAGGATTCCGCGCTGTTTTGCGATCCTGCTGATTTCTTCGACAGGCTGGACGATGCCGGTTTCGTTATTCGCATGCATTACGGAAATCAGAATCGTGCTTTCACGGATCGCCTCCGCTATAGCCGAGGGATCCGCTCGCCCGGAGCCGTCGATCCGGACTCTGGCGACTTCCGCTCCGGCGCCCTCCAGCGCCTTGCAGGTGGCGAGGATCGCCGGGTGCTCGATTCCGGTGGTGATGATATGGTTGCCCAGGCGATAGCCGCTGCGGAAAACGCCCCACAGAGCCGAGTTGTCCGACTCGGTCCCTCCGGAGGTGAACACGATTTCGCGCGAGTCGGCGCCCAGGAGCTCCGCGACGGAACGGCGGGCGTCTTCGACGGCGGCCCGCGCCTCCTGTCCGAAGACGTGGACCGAGCTGGCGTTCCCGAAATTCTCCCGGAAGCACGGGAGCATCGTCTGCAGGACGCTCTCGTCGACTTGCGTCGTCGCGCTGTTATCCAGATAGATTCTCTGCTTTGTCATCGCAATTCGTCGTTCGTATTCATTCTTACTTGTCCTAGAATAGCATAGGACGCCGGCCGATAAAGGAGCAATGCTATGGCAGATTCAGCGCGAATCGTTACTTTGCTGACAGACTTCGGGTTGAGCGATCATTTTGTCGCCGCGATGAAGGGAGTGATGCTCAGCCTGAACCCGAACCTGAACTTTGTGGATATCGCACACCAGATTCCTCCGCATGACGTTCACAGCGGGGCGTTCGTCCTGGGTCAGGCCTACTCCTGTTTTCCGGCGGGGACAATTCATCTGGCAGTCGTCGATCCTGGAGTGGGGGCTTCGCGCAAGGCTTTGGCTGCGTCGGCGGGCGGGCAGTTTTTCGTCGCGCCCGACAACGGGATTCTAAGCTATGTGCAAAAAGCGGAGGAGAATTTCACCGCTTATGAAATTACGGCAAACCATTATTACCGAAAGCCGGTTTCCGCGACTTTTCATGGCCGGGATGTTTTCGCCCCAATTGCCGGATGGATCAGCCGGGAAATTCCGCTGAAACAGCTCGGTCCGGCATTGCCGAATCCGGTTGTGTTGCAGATGCCGGCCATGGAAAAGGTGCGGGAAGGGTTGTTCCGTGGAGCGGTTTTGGCCATCGATCATTTCGGAAACGTCGTCACGAACCTGGCCCCGAGCGAGTTGTTTGCCGCGGACTCGGCGCCTCCTCAGTCGCTGAAAATCCTGGCGGGGCAAAAAGAGATCGCCGCTTTTCACCGGACCTATGCGGAAGGCCGGCCCGGAGAATTATTTGTCGTGCCGGGTTCGACGGGATTATTGGAAATTGCGACCAGGGAAGGATCGGCCGCATCTCTGTTGAATCTGAAGCCCGGCGCCCCTATCGGCCTGATTCTAGCGTCCCGTCCCTGAAGTTCTTTGTAAATATCGGCGAGCTATCGGCGGCGCCGGCGTCGTCGAGAACTGGCGGGATAGGCAAAGAACTTCAGGGACGGGGCGCCGGCAGCCTGCTGCGAGCGGCGTCTCAACGGCATAAATAAATCTATGTCCATGCAGACTTCCCTATTCCATCCGCCGGACCGCCAAACCAATCTCCGCGTCGGGCCGGCGGGCTGGAACTATAAAGACTGGGAAGGGATCGTCTACCCCGCCGTTCATCGCGGCTCTTTCGACGCCCTTTCCTTTCTTGCGGACTATTTCGACGCCATCGAGATCAACAGTTCCTTTTACGCTCCGCCGCGCCCCAGGGACGCCGCTTCCTGGGCCCGCCGCGTCCGCAACAATCCCCGATTCAAGTTCACGGCAAAAGCGTGGCAGCGGATCTCGCATGAATCGGCGGCAGCGGATCAAGGCGCGCTGAAGGCGGCATGCGAGCAGGTGCGCCAATCGATGGCGCCGCTGGCGGAAGCAGGAGTATTGGGAGCGCTTTTGATTCAGTTCCCGTGGCGGTTCCGCTGCTCGCCGGAAAACCAGCAGCATCTGGGCCGGCTGTTCGCTTTGCTGGGCGATTTCCCGCTGGCGCTGGAGGTGCGGCACGGCAGCTGGGACCGCGAAGCCTTTTACGATTTTTTGCGCGAATCCAAAGTGGCGATCTGCAACGTCGATCAGCCGGTCATCGGCAATTCCCTGGCGCCGGGAGAGCTGGCGACCGCGCCGGTGGGCTATTTCCGGCTTCACGGACGCAATTATCAGAACTGGTTCAAGGAGGATGCGGGCCGGGACGCCCGGTACGATTATCTTTACACGAAGGAGGAAATCCGGCAGCTTTCCGGCCGGATCGGCAAAGTCAAGGAAAGCGCTGCAGAAACTTATGCGATAACCAACAATCACTTCCGCGGGCAGGCGCTGGTGAATGCGATTGAGATTTTGGAGGAATTGGACGCCACTCCTCCGGCAGTCCCGCCGCTTCTTGCCGCTTCGTATCCCGATCGGTTCAGAGCAAGTTAACGCGTTTGGAAACGGCTACGGCATATTCTACGAAATCCGAAAGATTCCTTGTGATTATGGAGTAAACCATTTCCCAGCTGATTTCCTGGTACGCGTGCACGGCAATGTTTCGGAAACCCAAAGCTTTTTTCATACGCACGGCAAGATCGTCTGAAATCAGGCCGATTTCCGAAGCTGCTCAAAGCTTTCCGCCATGGTGGCGGGCGCCGGCATCTCCGATTCGGCGATGATATGGGATGCAATATCGACGCAGAGTTGAACCGCGCGTTCGAGATTTACGCTGATGATATCCTGGATATCGTTATCTTCAAGCAAGACCGCAGCATTGGCTGGGGTTTTGTCCTTGATTCGCTTAATGCATCGCCGCAGGGATTCGAGTTTTGCGCTGATTATTTCCTTATCCATTGAGGAATCGCTCTCTCCGCTCCCGAAGTATGCGGTGGTAGTAGGGCATCCAATCAGCTTCATTGAACAGCATCCGCAATATGATCTTTGCGTAGAGGCTTTTGTCACGATTCATAACGATTTTTCCGGTCGTTAGCGCCTGCTTCAAGATGGGCCCGCTAGCAGCCATCAGATCAACCAGATCGATTTCCCGATTTGTCGCGGCAGAAAACTCTGAAACAAGCTCTAGAATTCTGTCTCCATTCAGCAGCTGTTCTCCTGCCACAGCAATATCCAAATCGCTATTGGAAGAAGCTCTGCCGGCGGCGGTTGAGCCAAAAACAATGCATAATTGAATATCCTGGTGGCGCCGCAGCGTCGCCTGAAGCTTATCCCGGAGTTTATCCATGCGCTAATTGTAAAGGATTTTAAGGCGGCATGTGCACTTGTGCCGTTGGGGCGTTTTTCGTAAAGGGCGGGACAATTCGAATTCGGGGTGGATTTTTGCGCCTGCCAGTGGTATAAATCTTCCCGCTTTATTAATGATCTTTGGAGTGCCGGGGTAGCTCAGTCGGTAGAGCAACGGACTGAAAATCCGTGTGTCGACGGTTCAATTCCGCCCCCCGGCACCATTAGAATCAATCACTTAGCCAGATCGACCCTCCCCGAAAAACAGCCCGTTGTACTTAAATTGTACTTGTTCCGAAAAAATCGCCCGCGGTTCCATTCGAATTCTCATCTGAAAACGCTGTAGCGAAGATTGATGCGGATAGTTGCCGAAATCCTGACTATTTCGCCCAATCGGATCAGAAGGAGTTCTCGAATGGCCGTCGGCGCTGCCCTGCCAAAATCGCGAATAGTATCAGCCTTCAAGTTTCCGCCCAGCCTTTCGACGAAGCATGAAGAAGAACTGCGCAAGCGGGCGATCAGCAAGGAATTCGCCCTGGCGTCAGGAATCCGGACTGCAGCCGACAATGAACTAAGAGAACTGAATTTTCAGGCTTCTCTTCCCTGCGAGGAAAGATCGAAAGGACTCCAGGGAATCTGCTTCCCTTATGTTGATCTGGAACTCAATGCGGAAGCGGCGTGGAGAATAAAACCTGACACAACCTTCACGATGTCGGACGGCTCTCATCCAAAATACTTGTCCCGGCTCGGAGACAAGCCGCGGGCATTCTTTCCGCACACCACAACCTTAGAGATGCTTTCCGATCCCAAGGTAAATATCGTTCTCACGGAAGGCGAATACAAAGCTCTTGCGATCGCGGAGGCGCTACAGAAGGCAGAGCATAAACGAAAGTTCACGGGCATCGGACTCCAGAAAGTCAATAGAATCTCGACTATGTCTCAAACTAAGTGCAACTTGGAAGGATTTTGGTTTTTCCAACCAGTTTCCGCGTCGACTTTTTCGGCACAAACCGGACGAACGCGGAAAGTTCAATGGACGGAGAGGGATACCGGCGGACAACTGTCCGCGGAAAACGGAAAAACAAAAATCGTCCATTAAGGGAGATCGAGCTATGACAGCGTAAATCCCGAGTCTCAATGAAAGCCTTCTGATGGTGAAATCCTTCAGTCATCCAGATGCGGTG
>CAZXSV010000110.1:0-11302 GCA_964642735.1 uncultured Acidobacteriota bacterium | reverse complement strand
ACTAGTTTCTGACGCAAAACTCAGAATACTCCAGGCGCCCTGAAGAGGCGTGCAAAGAATAGCTTCGGCGAAAGGCTCGTCTGTCGCCGCTTCGCAGCTCAAAACGCTCGCTGTTCTGATGGCGCTTCGCGGCGAAATATCGATTTGCCATCTGGCCGCCGGAGGCGCAAACAGATTTTTTCGCCGCGGAGCGGCGACGGACAGCCGGGGGCGAGCGTTTTTTTCGAGCCCCGGTGACGATGGCGGATAAACGGAGCCCCTGGGCAAAAGGTTTTTCCGGCAAGCGCGTCCGCCGCCGCGCCGTCGCGGCTGGCAATGGACGCCCTTATTCCCGGCATTTCTTGGAATAGAAAAGGGATATTTCGGAACCGGTCAATTCGCGCCATTTCCCCGGCTGCAGTCCTTCAAGGGAGCAGGGGCCGATGCGGGTGCGAACCAGTTTCAGCGTCTTCAACCCGACCGCCTCCATGAGACGGCGCACTTCGCGATTTTTGCCTTCCGTGAGAACAATTTCCAGCCAGCTGTATTTTCCCCGGTCTTCTATGCGTCTCACGCTTTGGGGCTTTGCCCAATCGCCTCGCTTCAGCTCGATGCCTTCGGCCATTCTGGCGACCAGGGCGTCGTCGACGAGAGTGTTGGCTTTAACGATATAAGTCTTGGGAACGCGGGACGAGGGGTCCATCACATAGTTTGCAAAATCGGTGTCGTTGGTCAATAAAAGCAGCCCTGACGTGTCTTTATCCAGCCGCCCCACCGGCGAAACCCAGGAAAAATTCCTGTCCAGACAATCATAGATGGTCTTCCTTCCGTCGGGATCGCCGTGGCTTGTAATCACGCCTTTAGGCTTGTAAAAAAGAAGGCAAATCCTGCGGGATTGCCGCAGTCGATTTCCCTTGATGTGAATCGCATCCCTTTGGGGATTCACCCAGACGTCCGGGTCGCGCACGACGCGCCCGTTGAGTTTGACAAGCCCGGAAAGGATCGTCTCGCGCGCCATGCTCCGCGATTCCAGGCCGAATCGGGAAAGCGCTCGATCGAGAGTCATGGCGATTTTTGACTTCATAGGATTGCAGACTGCTCCTCCCGTCCCCAATGGGATTTTACATCAGCGAAGGACCGGGAAATGTCTAATTTTGCGCTCCTTCCCCTTTTGCCCCCCTTAAATCCGGCTTCCGGCCGAAATTTATAATTAATTTTGGATTTGCTTGATTCCGCCTGAATTATGTTAATATCTCTACCTACAGGGGTTGGGGGGTCAGGCAGAGTTGCCCGGGAGAGCGGCTTCTGCTTCTTGGTATGCACATTCAATACTTGGCGAACTGAAGCATGTTGCACTTGGGCGACTGAGGATAGGGTTGAACTTTGCCTGCTAAGAAATTTGTATTTGTGAAGGAGGGACAATGAAAGGATTCTGTTCCAAACACACGTTTAGCTGCCTTTTGAGCATTTTGGGGTTTGTCGCGTTGACGTGCTTGCCTGCTTTTCCACAAGCGACATCCGGCAGCATCGAGGGAACTCTGACCGATCAGTCGGGTCTGGTGCTACCCAATGCGATTGTGAAGGCGACCGAATTGTCGACCGGAGTCACGAGAGAGACGAAAACCAATGAAGTCGGCAGTTATATTTTCCCCAGGCTTTCGCTGGGAAAATATGATCTGACTTTCTCGGCGCCGGGCTTCAAGTCGAAAGAATTTAAGGGCGCCGAAGTGCGATTGGGCATCCTAACTTCGGTGAATGAAAGCTTGGAAGTGGGCAGCAGTTCCGAGACCGTCACCGTCACCGCGGAAGCCCTGACGATTGAAACTTCAACTTCACAGGCGAGCGCGGTTTTTCAGGAAGAAATCATCGAAAAGGCGCCGGCGCTGACCGGGCGAATGGATTCCCTCGCCTATCTGACTCCCGGAGTTGTAACCGGTATCGGAGGCGGCAATACAAACGGCGCAAACATCTCGGTGAATGGACAACGGCAGCGCTCCAACAACTTCACCATAGACGGCCAGGACAACAATGACGTGTCGGTAACGGGACCGAGTGTTTTCATGTCCAACATCGACGTGGTCAAGGAATTTTCCATCATTACCAACAACTTCAGCGCCGAATACGGACGCAACCAGGGCGCCATCGTCAATATCGTCACCAAAAGCGGCACCAACGATTTCCACCTGACGGTTTACGGATACCACCAGAACTCCGCTTTTGCGTCGAACACTTACGACAACAATCGCGACGGACTGCCGAAAGCCCGCATGAACGACAACAACGTCGGGTTTACATTCGGCGGCCCGGTGCAAAAAGACAAAATCTTTTATTTCGGCTACCTGGGTACCGAAATACAAAAATCCATCACCTTCAACTCCTCCTCGTCGAGTTCCATGGTCATCACTCCGGCCGGGATCAACACCTTGACGGGATTCTTCCCAAATTCCATCCCTCTGCAGGTGTACAAAAATTTCGGGCCCTGGACTCGCAGCCTGGGGAACCCGTCGGCCCTGCTCGGATCGACCACGACGAAGAGCGTGACGGTAGCGGGAGTCAACGGAGGAAATCCTATCCCGTTTGAGGTGGCTCAAATCACCCGCGCGGTGTCCACGCCGTTCAGGTCTTATGATTGGGGCAACAAATGGGATTTCAATTTTACCCCAAAAGACACGCTGAACCTGAGAGTGCTGACTCAGGATCAGAATTGGGGCAATCAGGCGTACGACCCGGGCGGATATGAATATGACGTGCCCAGCCTCAGCATCAACATCGGCGGAACCTACACGCGCACGATCAGCAGCGACAAATTCAATGAATTCCGCTTCAATTACGGCCGCATCGCGGTCATGTTCGAAGGGGCCAACACATCTCCCGTCAGCCAATTGGGAAACAATCTCAGCAGGATCACGATGCCTTCGGGCTACCTGAGCCTTGGCCTGCCGTCGAGCCTCCCTCAAGGCCGCAAATTGAACAGTTACCAATTCGCGGATAATTACGCCCAGTTGAAAGGCAGGCATACGCTGAAAGCCGGAGTCGAACTCCGCTATCAGAAGACCACCAGCTATTTCCTGCCAAATGTGAACGGGACCTTCCGTTTCACATCGTTTACCAATTTCCTCAACAACGTCGCTTCTTTTACCGGCGCCGGCGGCGCCAAGCCCAGCACGTTGTATGATGAGACCAACTTCTTCGCCTATTTCCAGGATGACTTCAAGATCAAGCCGAACCTCACGCTCAATCTTGGAATTCGCTATGAGTTCAGCGGCCAGCCGATGAACACTTTGCACGACCTTTCGGTAAGGCGCGAAAGCAACCCGGCCACGGCGCTCTGGGACACCTCCTTGCCGCTGGGAGAAAGAACCGTAGCGGCTCTCAAATCCGACAAGAACAACTGGGCGCCCCGCTTCGGATTTGCCTACACGCCTCGATTCGCCGAATGGCTTTTCGGCAAAGACAAAACGGTTTTCCGCGGGGGATTCTCGGTCGCTTACGATCCGGCGTTCTACAACATAATGCTGAACGTCTCCTCCTCCGCGCCGAATATCGTCGCTTACGCCATAAGCAACGCCGCTTTGCCGGCCAATCCCATTGGAAGCGTCATTGCAGCCACGTTTAATCCCGTCAAGGGTCAGGATCCTCGAAAGAAGAACCAGACTTTCAATGATCCTTCTTTCCATTCGCCCTACGCCGAAAACTGGTCTTTCGGCATGCAGCGCCAAGTGGCACGCAACAACGTTTTTGAAATCCGTTATGTCGGGACCCGGGGCGTCAGCCTCTTCCAGACCAGAAACGGCAATCCGTATGTTCAGTCGTACCTCGACAACGGCTTCGCCTCTTTCCTCCCGGCCGGGACCCAGGCGGCCGCCAACGGAAGGGTCATTGGCGATTACGAACTTCTCAGGGTCCGCGGCAACACCGGGGCCTCGACCTACCACGGGCTTCAAACCTCCTATAACGGTCAATTCCGGGATCTGTCGATCTCGATGGCTTACACCTACAGCAGCTCCATCGACAATGTATCCGAAATTTTCGGCTACACAGAACACGGATCCGTTGCCATTGCCCAGAACCCATTCGATATCAACGAGGGCGAACGCGGCAGGTCCAACATGGACATTCCGCACGTCTGGACTACCCAATTCAACTGGGATTTTCCCTGGATGAAAGACCAGGCAAGCGTCATCGGCAAAGTATTGGGCGGCTGGTCGATGGCCGGGACTTACCGCGTCACTTCCGGAAGACCCATGACCGTTGTTTGCTTCTATTGCGGCAATTCCACCACGGACCAGAACTTCAATGCGAATTTTGCCGGATGGTACGACTCCACAAGGCCGTTCATGGGCAATAAGAATGCGCCGTTGACAGCGGTAGGCGCCTATACATCCAGCGGCGCGTTGGTGGACTGGTGGCCGTACTATGAGGACGGAACGGAAAATCCGGTCTCTCCTAACGACGTGCACTTCATCATCAACGACGACAATGCCAACCAGATACTCGGAACTCCCTTCGGCATAGGGCGCAACACCGAACGTTCGGGGCTCTTCTCCCGCGGGGATTTCGCGATGTATAAAAAATTCCGACTCTACGGCGAGCGAACAAGCCTGCAGTTCCGTTGGGAAGTGACCAATATATTCAATACACCGTATCTTGGCACCCCCGACGTCTTCATCGACGATGTCGGAACTTTTATGGACGCAACCAAGAATTTTGGCATCACGCCCCGCAACATGACTTTCGGACTGCGGGTCATGTTCTAATCAAATCCGCAAGATCCGGTTCGACGGAAAAGGCCGGCTTTTCAGCCGGCCTTTTTTTTCACTCAACAAAACCTAACAGAATCCTCACAGGAACCTGCGCGCCATTTCCATATAAGTATAGGTGAGCAGAGCGGAACGCCAAATCCCATTCCGGGATTGGAGCCGCCAAAATCCTAAAGGAGGATTTATGAAAAAACACATCGCTCTTCTGGCTTTCGTTGCTGTGATTGCATCCGGCGTCGCATTCGGTGGCATGAAGATTCAGCTCAGCGCCAACGTTCCGTTCGACTTTTATGTCGAAGACCAGCTTTTGCCCGCGGGCGAATATCGTTTTGAAATGGGAAGCAGCGCCCTCATTATCCGGGCGAAGGACGGGACGGGAGTCCGGATGCTTGCAACGATGAACGGTGAAAACGAAAATAAGTCCGAGGATTTTTTGCAGTTCCATCAATACGGGAACAAGCGCTTTTTGTCCGGCGTGGCCGCGGGATCCTCCAAAGCCATAGTCAAAACCGCCAAGACAGAGCAGGAAGTCAAAGCGCAGATTAAAAAAGCCGAGGAATTGACGCTTACGGCCGGGAAGCAGGATGGCGGCAAGGCAAGCGCAACGGGCGGCCTATAGCATCTTGAGTTTTGATGCGGCATTTCAACGACAGGCGCCGCAAACATCCCGCCACCGAGCGCGCCGCGGGGAACGCGGAACCCGATTCCATGTTCTCCGCGGCGCATTTCGCGGCGGCCGGCTTGCGACTGAACGACCGAAGAAGTTCAGGGACGCGGGAAATAGAGGACTTCGAATTCCCCTTCGCAGCCTTTCGTAACCCACACTTCGTCAAAATTGTATCCGAAAGTGGAATTAGGCGTGCAGGCGGCTCGGGACCTGGTGGTCTTCAGGCTGATAGCCGAAATCATGCCTCCGGCGTTGCAGCGCCCTTCCTGAAAACGATCGCTCTTGCAGATGAGGCTCTTGCTTTGAGCGCCGCTGTTGGTAAATTCCCAGGCGGAACTTGTATCATCGGGACGGTACGTGACTTCAAAATTCCCCTCGCACCCGTCCTTGACCCAAAGAACATCCCGCTGGAAACCGAAAGAGCTGTTGTTGACGCAGGACGCCCTGGACCTTTTATTGAGCAAACGAATATCGGCGATAGCTCCGGGAACATAGCAAGCGCCGAGCTGGCGGTTTGTGCTCTTGCAAATGAAGGTGGTTGTCCTGTTTCTCGAAGCGCGCCTGTAATTCGACCTGGGGGTAAATTGCACTTCAAAATCCGCATCGCAACCCTTGTCGACCCAGATAGAATTGTTTTGATATCCGAACGAGGTCCCTTGCTCGCATCGGGACTGCGACCGCTGCCTGACAAGGCTGACCGACCGGACCCTTCCCTCGACAGTGCAAACGGCGCGGGCGTATTTCTGGCTGGTGCAACGCAGCGACTGGACTTCCGGCGCCGAGCTATACTGCGAACCGGAAGAATCGGTCCTGTACGAAACTTCAAATTGCGCTGCGCATCCCTTGTCGACCCAGACGGACCTTCCGGAAAAGCCAAAAGTCGATCCTTCAACGCAGGGAGCGTTGGACTTTTTCTCAGTCAGACGGATTTGCTCGATCGGCGCTCCTACGGAGCAAACCGCGCGCCCGAAGTTCTCGCTCCTGCACTCCAGATTCGTGCTCTTCAGGTTTTGAGCGAACGCGGACTGCCAGGAAAAAGCGATCACGACAAGCAGGCCCAAACCGATTCGAACTGCGTCTCTGAGTTGTCCAGGCCCGACATCCAAATGGTCTCTGTTGGCACGATTCATCATTGAAACTCCATTGTTTTTATGTTTCTTTGAAAAATAATATGCAACGACGCCAGGCATATCGGGAAATCATGTTCCCAATTTTATCACAAGCCCTGGGAATCTGCCCAGTTCCGAAAAACATCGCTCATGGTTCTGGATACCGACAGGGGGAGGGCAGGCGCGGAAACATCCGGGCCCATAGCATTTTGTCGCCATGTTTTCATACGATTTTATTCCGGAGTTTCATGTATCGCTCCCTCAGGTCTGAGGGAAAACGCTCGATTGCGCAGCGAAGCATGGTGCGGGGCATCCGGCCGGCGTGTTTGTCGAGAAATTCGCATTCTTCGGCCAATGAACAACGTTTCCCTGCCTCCCGGAGCATCCAGCCAACGGCTTTATGAATCAGGTCGTGAGAATCGCCGAGCAACAATCCGGAAATGCGCAGAGTCTCTCCGCTCTCTCCCCGCCGTATGAAACAATAGGTTGAAACGATGGCGATCCTTCGCTCCCACAGGTTTTTTGAACGCGCCAGCTTTGTCAGAATCGAGCGGCGGCGCCCGGACAGGTGTTCTCCCACTATATGCGGCGCCGTCAGATCCACGAGATCCCAGTTGTTGATTTGTGAAGTGTTGGCGAGATAAAGGTCGAAAACAGCTTTCCTGGTCCGCTCATCTCCTCGCCTGTACTGCTCCACCAGAATAAGAAGCGCGGCAAGGCGATCTTCGTGATAAGCCGAATGAAGCAGCTTCAAGACGTCCCTCTCTGAAGCGTTTCGATGCACTTTGGCTACCTTCCGCACTTTGGGAACCATCACTCCGAGGAAGAGATCGCCTTCCCCATATTCTCCGGGGCCCGTCTTGAAGAAACGGGGCAAAAAAGCCGCCTTTTCGGGATCGGACAAGGAGCGCAGCTCGGAGCGGATCGCTTCAAATTCAGTCATAGTTCTCCGGGAATTTCTAATCAAAGACGGAGGCGCAGCCGGGATCTCTTAAAGCGGCGAAGGCGTCCCGGATATGACGCGCGGAGGTTCGTTCTCCGGACAGGTTCTCCGGCATTTCGTCCGGGCCGAAAAACCTTGCATCGGAAGTCTCATTGCTTGCCCGGGCCTCTCCGTCGAGTATGTCGCAAAGGAAAACGATTTTAAAAGCGTGGAAAAATTCGAGCGGATTCATGCGATTCGCGTCATACACCCCGATGAGTTTTCGCGCTTTGACATGAAAACCGGCTTCTTCCCAAGCCTCTCGCTCCGCGGCTTTTGAGGGAACGTCGCCCACGTCCGCCCATCCGCCGGGCATTGTCCACCCGCCGTCTATCCGTTCGCGGACCAGAAGAAGCTTTCCCTCCCGGAATGCCGCCGCCCGGACGTCTATTTTGGGGGTGGCATAGCCCAGCTGGCCTTTGAACGCCATGGACAACGCCGGGAAGTCCATGCCGGACTTTTGGCTGATGACTGCCGCCACGATGTCCATGAGTTTGCGACAACGCTCCCGCTGGAAATCATCCTGGGCGTAATGACATTCGGTCTGCACGAGCGCCTGTATTTCGCGCATCTGCTCCAGAAATTGAATGGATTTAGAATCGGCCATTGGCCTCCTTAAAAAGGCAGTCCGTCACCATTTGCCCAGCGCCTTGAGCACCCGGTCGGGAGTGATGGGGAAAAAGTCGATCCACTTGCCGATCGCATTGAAAACAGCGGGCGAAATCAAAGGCGGCAAGTCCGTCGCCACGTCTTCCGCTATCCCGACCGTTCCATACGGGCCGTAGCCCATGCCCGATTCGACCAGACAGGTTTCGATCGATCCGATGTCGTTGAATGTCGCTATTTTGTAATCCAGCAGGTTGCCGTTCAGCATGACTCCGGTCGCAGGATCGTGGACAACCTCCTCGCTCCGGCCCCTGCCGACCCCCATATAGGTCCCGCCGTATTGCTGCCCTTCGCAGCCCTCCCAGCTCACAACCTTCCCTACGTCATTGACGTTCACAACCTTCGTGACTTCGACCTCGCCCGTATCCGGATCCACTTCGACTTCCATGAAATGCGCCTGCCTGCAGAGGCGGAGCCGCCGGCTTGCGTATGCGCCCTGCTGCATCTGCCAGCCGTATGCGAAAAGCGGTTCGCTGAAATTGCTCCTTTCCGCTCCTTTTCCCATTTCCGAAGCAAACGCCAAAGGCCCTTCGTATCCCATCGGCATAACCAGTTCCGCGATCGTTTTCCGGACCGAGGGATCCCGCTTGACATAAATCGTGCTGTCTTTGATGTCCAGGTCCTCTGGGCTCATTCCCGGAAAAGCCGGCGGGAAGCTTCCGCGCGAAGTTTGACCCAGGGGCCGGGTCGCGACTTCAAGGATCCTCTGCTTCAATATTCTGGCTGCGTTCCGGACTGCAAATCCGTTGACCGAAAGGTTGGTGGAAGAATCCGGAGTCATGGTGAAAAAGCCGGGATCGATATGGGGCCTGTAAAACACGTCATCGATCTTCATACCCAGTTCGTCCGCGGCTATCTGGCAGTAGGCGGTTTCCGCGTTGACTCCGATGTCGCATCGCATGCCCAGGATGGTGGCCGTTCCGTCTGTCCTTTCGATGCGAATGGCGACCTCGCCGGAGCCTGCGGAATCCTCCCATTCATGAGTCCAGGTGAACGCCATGCCGTGCATTTTGCCGTTCGGCAGCCTTTTGCCCCCGGGCGGATGCCATTTCTTTTCCCAATCGATCGCCGCCTTCCCTTTTTCAATGCATTCACGCAAACTGTCGCGGACCGGGAATCCCATTTCCGCCTTGCGCTCGTTGAGCCACGCCATATCATGGCCTTCCGCGCCATCGTTCTTAAGCGCGACTTCAATGGGGTCGAGCCCGAGTTCGGCCGCCACATGCTCGAAGACCAGCGCGATAGTCAGGCAATTGGGATTCTGTTCGCAACGCGTCGCAACAGTCGGCCCTTTGTTCACCTGGATTACCTTCAGCCTGCCGTGAATGTTGGGTATTTTCGTGTTCTCGACGAGATGGTGAAAAGCGCCGAAAACCGGAAACCACTGGTTGGCCAAAGTGGCGGTTCCCTCAACCGCAGTGATGGTCCCGTCTTTTTTGACCCCGACTTTAAAAACATAGCGGCCTTCATCCATCTCGCCGCCGTAGAAGTCCTCCCTGCGATCGAAAATCCACTTCACAGGCTTGCCGGTTTTCTTCGCCAGAAGACCGGCGCAATAATAGGGTCCAAGGTTCCAGTTGCAGTGGCTCCAGCCGCCGAAGCTTGCGCCCTGGTAAGGGCAGTGGAGCTGGATTCTATTCATCGGGATGCCGCCATACCAGGAAGCGATAGCTCTTTTGACGACCTGAGGATGCTGATGCTTGAGCCACACTTCAGGGTATTGGCCGTTCCAGCGGAAAATCCCGCACGGGCGCTCCGGCCCGATCCAGGTATTGGCTGTGCGCTCGGCCTTGAATTCCAAAACCATGTCGGCCTCGGCAAAGCCCTTTTCCACATCTCCGTGCTTTTCGATATCCAGAAATCCTTCGTTATAATAGTTCCCTTCCGGATACGTTTCCGGATTGGCCAGGGGCGCATCCGGCTTCTGGGCTTCCTCAACGTCGAGCACAAACAAACGTTCTTCCCATTCGACCTCGACGAGCTTCAAAGCCTGGTCGGCGATGCTTTCCGTATCGGCGGCGACGACGGCGCCCGCCTCCTCTCCCTGGAAGTAGGCGATGCCGGGCAAGACGGTCACGGCATTGGGCACATGTCCGCCAAGGTTGGCTGCGGCGGGCAATTCCGGATCATCGTAGCGGAGTACCGCCCGCACTCCCGGATAGGCCGCCGCGCGGCGGGTGTCCATGCGCTTGATTTGCGCGTGCGGGAAAGGAGATTGCAGGAACTTGGCGTAAAGCATTCCATGCAGCTGGATGTCGATGGTATAGGAGGCCCGCCCGCTGGCCTTTTCGTATCCGTCCAGCCGGCGCACGCCGCGCTTGCCGATGTTTTCGTAATGTTCCAGCGGATGCTTGTCGGCCCTCAGATTGTCCTGCAATTCGGAAATTCTTTTCATTTCCTCATTCATAGGATTCCCCGGCTCCTTGAGCAGGACGATCTTATCACCGGAGGCGCGCAAAGGAGTAAGAGAAATGTCGGGAGCGCGGCCGGCGACGCAGGCGATGAATGGATTATTGAATCTCGCGCAACAAGGCCACAGATTTCCCTGCCGCTGCCGGAATGCTGCGATAAAATGCAGAGCTCTGTAGTATTTTCAATTTATCGAACGATACGGAATAATGGGCATTGCGGCGGGCGAATGACGCGATTTATGGAAGATGCGAAAATGGCAGATCTGCCAAAACTGGATGTGACGATCGAAGTCCCTCGAGGCTGTTTTTTAAAGCGCGGATCCACCGGAGAGCTGGACTTCGTCTCTCCATTTCCTTGCCCTTTCAATTACGGTTCCGTCGAAGCCTATATAGGATCGGACGGGGACCTTTTGGACGCGGTGGTTCTCGGCCCGCGGTTGAATCGAGGCGCCCGCGTGACGGTTCAGGCCTGCTGCGCCATCAGGACCGTGGACCGCGGGATGTCCGACGACAAGATCATCTGCAGCAGCCGGCCGCTCAGCCCGTATCAACGCTTTCTCGTGCTCTCCTTTTTTAAATTTTATGCGCTGTGCAAGGGATTGCTGAATTTCATTCGCCGCAGCCCCGGACGAAACGCGTGCGAAGGTTGGATTGAAGCCTCCGCAGCCATCGCGCAGGCGACGCCCCGCGACCGCTCGTCCTGGAAAGGCCCTGTCGTCCCCTATTAA
>CAZXSV010000109.1:7274-11388 GCA_964642735.1 uncultured Acidobacteriota bacterium | reverse complement strand
CCGGGGGCTCGCTTCGCTCGCACCCCGGCTATTTTCTTATCGCCGCTCCGCGGCTCCAAACGCTGCTGATTGTATCGCCGCTGTGCGGCTCAAAACGCCAATCGTCAATCGCCAAATGTCTCCCGTTTTGCTATGATGCCAGATCATAAGCGCCTGGAATGAAAAGTCGAAAATCACCGGGAGGGAATTATGAAAAGCGCGATTGCGGATGCAATTCACATGAAAACGCGGCCGGTTGCATTAATCTGGTCCGATAAATCCCCTGAAGGGGCGGTGCGCTTCAAGCCGCAAAACTGGGGATGCGTCGTCAGCCTTTTCGCCGCTTCCGCAACCCGCGGCATTGTCGGCGCTTTCGACCGGCAGACTTGCGGCTGTTGGGGCGGCGGCGTCGGCCTCGGGTTCGGCAATCCCTATGAAAAATTTCCGGGCGGAGTGGACTGTTTCTGCCGTTTCCTTTCCTCCGGGAACGAAGATTCCGAGCAGGGGCGGAATGTCGGCGATGATTTGAAATCCCATGGCATGGGCCGGATGGCGGATGACTTTCTCAAAGGCGAGCGGTATGTCAAAGGCCCCGAGGAAGCCCGGCGGTTCGTGGATTCTCTGCCGATGCGGGATCTCGCCGACAAATTCGTCGTCGTCAAGCCGCTCGACCAGGTGGATCCCGAAGCGGAGGATGTTAAAAACGTCACCTTTTTCGTCGATGCCGACTCTCTTTCGGCGCTGGTTATTTTGGCGAACTACGGCAGGCCTGAAATGGAGAACGTGATAGTGCCGTGGGCGGCCGGATGCCAGGTCTTCGGGATTGTCGCCTACCGCGAACTCGAGCGGGAACGCCCGCGCGGTTTGATCGGAATGACCGACATTTCCGCCCGCAAAAACGTCCGGGCTACGCTGGGCGAGCACGCTCTTTCGTTTACGGCGCCATGGCCGCTGTTTCTGGAAATGGAGAAGTCTGTCCCCGAAAGCTTCCTCCAGCGCGCTACTTGGCTCTCTCTGCTGCAATCCAAAGAATAGGTTCGTTTCTTGGATTTCCGCCTGTTCCGTGGAGGCTTTTTATTCCGCGGCTCTATTTCCCATCCGCCGCCGGGGATATTTCCCAGAGAGGCTGGGACGGGTTTTCGCTCGTAAGATAGAGCGTTTTGCCGTCGGGGCCGAAGCAGATCGATTCGCCCTGCGGGCGCGTCGGCATCTTCAGTATGCGCGGTTCGCGGGAGAAAGCCTGCGCCCACGATTCGCCGTTCGTCCGAACGAATTCGAACGCATCGGTGTAAGTCAATACGACTGCTCGCATTCCATCCGGCGAAATGTCCATCGCGGTGGCGTAAGGCACTTTGATCGTGGCGACCGCCTTAGCCACGGCCGGATCTTGCGACCCATCCGACGGCAGCGGCATGCAGTAGACTTTACACTCCTGCAGTTCCTTGCTGACGAGGTAGATTGTGGATCCGGTGGGATCCACTGCGACGGCTTCGCAATCGCGGGCCCCGTCTTCAAATGTGAACCGGAGAGTCCAGACCGGCTCGACTTCGGCGGCGAAAGCTTCCTTGCTTTCGGAATTCAAGACTATCGCGGGTTCGCGGAGGATGTAGAGGATGGATTGACTGCGTCTCCTGGAGTTGTCGCCGACGTCGGCGACGAGAACGTAGCTGTCTCGGCCAAGCTTGAACGAGGCGATATCTTCGCAGTCTATTGCCTTGGCGTCTTTCAGCTGCAGAACCGCGAGAGTGTCGCCGGCTTTGTTGAACAAAAAGACCCGGGCGGAATCTCCAGAGTCGTTGTGCGTCCAGAAGGCGTCTTTGTGCAGAATAGAAGAGGCGAGGCCGCTCGATTCGTTGATGCGGGCGTCCTTCAGCCTGCAGAGCTCTTTAGGCTCGCCATACCGTACATCCGCAGACAGGGGATTCCCGGTTTGCGTGAGAGCCGCCGGGATTTCCAGAAGCAGGCAGATCGACAGAACGGCCGCAACGGCAACCGGCATTTTGAGCGACATTCGAATCTCCTTATTCAATGAAAGGGATTCTCTATCGATCGACCCGTCAAATCAAGATGAGAATCCTCTCCCCTCCGTACCCTCCGTGTATTCCGTGTATTCCGTGTTCTCCGTATTCTCCGTGTATTCCGTATTCTCCGTATTCTCCGTGTATTCCGTGTTTCCCGCTTTTCTCCGTGTATTCCGTGCTACGTGATCGGGAAGTCTTCTTCAACCACCGTATCGAAATTCTTGAAGCCGCGGGCGATCAGGATGTCCATATTCTGCAGCCGCACGCCTGTCTGATTGATGCGCTCAAATATGGCGCAAACGCCGGCGATGTCGTAACCCTCGAGACAGATCAGCGGAATGTGGTAGTCGGTAAAAAGATATCTGAGCTGAGCCAGGTTCTTCTCAATAGCCTCGGAATGCCCGGGCGTCTTTGACAACTGCCGGTTGAAATCTTCGGGCAAATCAGGGACGTCCTTCAACCGGAGCAGGAAAGCCGAATCCGCATCCCATTTGTGCCGGTGATAATCCTTCTCAAAGAAAAAAGCGGCCTTGGTCAGATCGAAATACATCGTGAAATCGTACGAATACTGCTCCCGGACCTTCCCGGTTCCGCCATAAAAGGAAATCAGCAAAGAAGTGGCCCGCTGCTGCCCGTCCAGGATGTAGGACTTGTATTTCAGATCCGCCGCCGCTCCATCCGGAATATAAAAGCCGCCCAGCTTGCGGTGAACGTGAAGCAGCGTGTGCGTTTTCCAGTATAGGATGCTTCCGATAGGATAAGCGTGGTAAATGCTGTCCCATAAGTCCCGGATGTTTTCCGGATTCCAGACAAACAATCGCTGAAAAGTCGGGATCAGGAATTCCCCGGCCGCAAGCTGCCGGATAAAATCGTATAGGTTGCGATTTTTAATGCTGATCTTTCGATTGCGATAATCCAACTAACCCTCCAGATAGCGATTTCGCGAACAAATGTAAAACATTAACTATTTAAATATAAATAATTATCAATTAAAGATAAATTAATAACAATCCGCTTTTATCCGATCGCCTCGATTTCATCTGGAGTGAGCTCAAGATCGGCGCCGCCCAGGATTCCGTCCACCTGAGACGGGCGTCGGGCGCCGACAATAGCCCCGGAGACTTCAGGCCGGCGCAGAGTCCATGCAATCGCCACTTCGCCGGGCGAGCGCCGATGTCGGGCGCCGATCGACCGGAGCCGTTCGACAAGCTCCAGATTCCTGGCCAGCTTCGGATCCTGGAAGTCAGGGTTTCTTCGGCGCCAGTCGTCTTGCGGCAACGAGGCTATTCGTTCGCGGGTCATTGTCCCGGCAAGAAGGCCGCATTGCATCGGGGAATACACGATCACGCCGATGTTGTTTCGACCGCAATACGGAAGTATCGCCGCTTCAATGCCGCGCGAAAGGATCGAATAGGGCGGCTGCAGCGAACTTATCGGGGCGACGGAGCGGATGCGCTCCATCTGGTCGGCGTCGAAATTGGATACGCCGATGTGCCGGACCTTTCCCGCTTTTTTCATTTCAGCCAGCGCGCTCCATGCCTCCTCCACGCCGGGCGCTTTGGCCGCTTCCGGGCTTCCCGGGAAAGCCGGCCAGTGTATCTGGTAAAGATCGATCGATTCCATGCGCAGCCGGCGCAGGCTTGCCTCCAGTTCCTGTCGAAGAGAAGATGGCTTGAGGCTGTGGGCAATGTCGCCTTTTTCATCCCAGACGAGGCTGCATTTGGTAAAAACAAGCGGCCTTTGCGACTGAGGAACGCCTTCCAGGGCTTTCGCAACCACTTCTTCCGAATGTCCCAGACCATACGCTGCGGCTGTGTCGATCCAGTTGATTCCTAAGTCGAGAGCCCGGCGGATGGCGGCGATCGATTCCCGGTCGTCCTGAGGCCCCCATCCGAACTGCCATCCGCCGCCGCCCATAGCCCATGCGCCCAGGCCGATGCGGGTAATTCGAAAACCGGTGTTGCCAAGAAGCCTTGTTTCCATAGCGCCCTCTCGATCTTAAAATATTAAGTTATTCTAAGCTTAAAAAGAAATTTTACTGCGGAACCATGTTTGCGGAAATGGAATTCGGCGCTTTCAAGTAAAACACGGAAGACACGGAAGAAAAACACGGA
>CAZXSV010000109.1:0-7174 GCA_964642735.1 uncultured Acidobacteriota bacterium | reverse complement strand
GCTCAGCCGACGATGATCTTTTCCAGAAGGTCGTATTGCATCTGAGTCCCGATGGCGATCAACACATCTCCCGAGCGGAGCGCCGATTTCGCATTCGGCTGAAGATCGAAAGCTCCGTTGTTTTTTTTGATCGCCAGAATCAAGGCGCCTGTTTTTCTGCGAATGTCCAGGTCGGCGATGGTTTTGTCAATCGCGGGAGCATCGGCCGGAACGGCGATTTCATAAAGCCGGAAATCGAGATCCCCCCCATGGGTCACCAGATCAAGAAAATCGCTTGCAGCGGGACGAATGGCCAGCGAGGCCATTCGGACGCCCGAAATGAAATAGGGGGACAGGACTTTATTCGCTCCCGCCAGGATCAGTTTCTTTTCCGTGTCCTGGTATCCGGCCCTGGCGACGATGTAAAGAGACGGATTCAGCACCCGGGCCGAAAGCGTCACATAAACGTTTGCGACGTCCGAATCCGAGCAGGCGATCAACCCTTTTGCCGAGCGGATTCCGGCCTCCAGCAGGATGGAGTCGGAAGTGGCGTCGCCGATGATGCTGGGCGCGTCCCGGTCCCGAAGCTCGTTCAGCGTTTCCTTTTTGCTGTCGATCACGACAAAAGGAGTTTGGGACGCTTCAAAGACCTGGCTCACCTGGTGGCCGACTCTGCCGAATCCGCAGATGATGTAGTGGCCCTTCATTTCGCTTATCTTTTTGTCCATCCTTTTCCTCGTTCGATATCCGGACATCTCGCCTTCCACGATGATTTCCACCGCCTGGGCGCCCCCGTAGATCGCGCTGCCGACTCCACCCACAATTATGATCAATGTAAAAATTCTTCCTGCCGTGGACAGCGGATGGACTTCCCGGTAGCCTACGGTGAAAACCGTCGTGATCACCATGTAAATGGAGTCCAGCAGGTCCCATTTTTCGATCAGCATATATCCCGCGACGCCGATCAGAGCGACGCCGGACAGAATTGCGATTGTGGGCAGCATTCTTCGGAAGGGGTGTTTCATAGCCGTCGATCCGTCTTGCTTCAGAAGCGCCGCGCATCATATCATGAAGCGGCTTTATTTAAGACGCTCTTTTAGAGGGAAAAATCTTGGGCAAAGTCGAGGTTTTGCCGGCCGGCGGCGCTTTGAAGCAGTTTATAAGGCTTCCCTGGAAAATCTACCGTGAAGATCCCTGCTGGGTTCCGCCGCTGCTGCGGGACATGAAAAAGCTGCTCGACAGGTCGAAGCATCCTTTCTTCGAGCACTCCGCGGCGGAATTCTTTCTTGCCTGGCGCGACGGCGAGCCGGTCGGCCGCATCGCCGCGATCCTGAACAACAACCACAACCATTTTCACAATGAACGCACGGCTTTTTTCGGATTCTTCGAATGCCTGAACGACCCGCAAGCGGCTTCTGCTCTGCTGGATCGGGCGCAGCGCTGGGCGCAAGACAAGGGGATGATCGAGCTGCGCGGGCCGATGAATTACTCCACCAATGAAACGGCAGGGCTGCTGGTCGAGGGCTTCGACGCCGACCCCTTCATCATGATGACGCACAACCCCGCCTACTACCCCTCCCTTATCGAATCCGCCGGTTTCGACAAGGCGATGGATTTGTACGCCTGGCGGCTGCCCGTGAAACGGGGATTGAATCCCAAGATTGTCCGCGTCGGCGAAAAGGTCTTGCACGACCCCGGCATCCGGGTCCGCAGCATTGATATGAAAAAGTTCTGGCAGGACGTGGAAATCATCAAGGGAATTTATAACGACGGCTGGAGCGGCAATTGGGGATTTGTGCCGATGACCGACGCGGAGTTCCTCCACATGGCCCGGGATCTGAAGCCCGCGGTGGACCCCCGGGTCCTGCTGATCGCGGAGAAATGCGGCGAACCGGTCGCTTTTTTGCTGGCCGTCCCCGACTATAACCAGGCATTCAAAAAGATCGATGGCCGCCTTTTTCCCTTCGGACTGGCAAAGCTTCTCTACTATTCCCGAAAAATAAAGCGCGTCCGAGTCCTGGCTCTCGGGATAAAAAAGAAGCTCCAGAACTGGAACGGCCTGGGAGCGGCGCTTTACTACGAATCCTTTCGAAGAGGCGTCGAAGCCGGGTATGAGCTCTGCGAGTTTTCCTGGACGCTCGAAACCAATGAGATGATCAACCGGAGCATGAAACTGTTCGGCGCCGAGATCTACAAGCGCTACCGCATCTACCGGAAAAGTTTGTGAAACGTCCGCGCGCCTGCTCCGCTCCGGACCCGGGCGGCTGTCGTCTATGCCGGTGCACTGGAGGAAATCGCAGAATCAAAAGCGCAGCGATGCGGCGGCAGGGGCAAAGATCCTCTCGCAGGAAACCGTTGATTCCGTTCTCCCGGCCGGTTGAGGACGATTTTTTCCCGTCTCCACTTTATTTTTTCGAGCGCTTTCGAGTTTTCTTGCCGTTCAGCTTGCTTAGTTCTTCGGCCAGGCAGTCGACGGCATGCCGGATCTCTTCCTCGGTGTGGGTTGCGCTGATGAAAAAGCGGAGCCTGGCCGCGTTTTCCTCCACGGCGGGGTGAACGATCGGCTGCACGTTGATTTTTCGTTCGGCCAGGGCGCAGCTCAGCCGGATGCATTTTTCCGAGTTTCCGATGATGGCGGGGATGACGGCTGCGCCTATCGAGCATCCGGTATCGACGCCTCGGCTCTTGGCCAGTTCGAGAAACAGCCGGGCTCTCTGACGCAGCGTTTCCACGATCTCCGGGCGCCGCTGCATAAGCTCCAGGGATTTCAACGCGGCTGCGGCGTTTGGAGCGGGCATCCCTACCGAGTACAAAAAGCCGGGCGCCGTGAACTTCAGATAGCGGATCAGGGGCTTGCTTCCGGCTATGTAGCCGCCGCAGCTTGCCAGGGATTTGGAAAGCGTGCCCATCCACAGGTCCACATCCTTGGGATTGACTCCGGCGAAGTGGCGTCCCACTCCCCGGCCCGAAGGGCCGAGCACTCCCATGGAGTGGGCTTCGTCGATGATGAGGTTGCACTGAAAGCGCTTCTTCAGTTCGATCAGTCGCGGCAGGTCGCAGACGTCTCCATCCATGGAGAAGAGCCCTTCGGAGCAGATCAAAACGCGCCGGTATTGACACCGGGCCAAGGAAAGCTGTTTTTCAAGGTCGTCGGCGTTCCCGTGCTGGAAGGAAATTCTTTTGGCGCCGGAAAGATAGATGCCTTGAAGGATGCTGTCGTGGCATAGAGAGTCGTGGAAAATCAAGTCTTCGGAATCGAACAGGTGGCCGATGGTCGTGACATTGGTCGCGTGCCCGCTGACAAAGGTCACCGCGTCCTCGACGCCCAGGTGCCCCGCGATTCCTTCTTCCAGTTGGCGGTGTATCGGCCGTTCTCCGGAAACCAGGCGGCTTGCCGATACGGACGTCCCGAATCGGTCGATGGCATCCTTGGCTGCGGCCGAAACTTCCGGGTGTCCGGAGAATCCCAGATAGTTGTAACTCGAAAAATTCAGCATCTCCACGCCGTTGATGCTGGTGCGGTTTTTTGCGGCGCCGTCGTGAACCTGAAAGAAGGGATTCCGGAATCCCATGCTCGAAATGTCGGCGAGCCGCCGTTCGAGTTTGACGACTTCCGGAAATGCGGAGATGTCCCAGCGCTGCGGATCCATGCCGGCGGGGCTCTCGGCCAAATTCTTCGCCGGACGGGCGGGGGGCTTGGGGCTCAAGTTCTGCTCCGGCCGGCCCTGGGGCAGGCGATTCAGGATCAATGCCAGCAGGTCTTCGACGGTATTCAGCGCCGCGACTTCTTCGTCCAGGATCCGGATGGAGAAGTTTTCTTCCAGAACGCCGATCAACTCCATCATGGCGACCGAGTCCAGCCCCAGCTCCGAAATGCGCGTTTTTTTGTCTAAATTCTCGACTTTCCTCAGCGTGACTTCATAGAAGGCGTCCTGGAGCGCGTCCAGGAGATCACGGCCCGTGCTGTGCATTTTATTTCCCCATCCTGTGATGTGCAGGGGCTGCCATAGCGGGCGGCCACTGAAAAAAGGCGGCAGAGAACACAGAAAAAACCCTTCAAAAGCAAAGACAACGCAATTTTGCGCTCTCCGTGTTTTTTTTGCAGCGCATCAGCCGATCGATAGACTTTCTATGGAAGAAGGTTTGATGCGATCGCTGGATTGGCCCAGGAAGCCGCTTTCGAACAAAGCTTTCGTTCTCCGGCGCTGGAGTTTGCCGCTGGATGTTTTCGGAATCGATCCGCGCGCAACCAGCACAACCTTTTCGACGGAAAGGCCGAAAGCGGACCGGACCTGCTCGCTGACCGCCTGGGCAAGTTTTGAATTGTCGGTCATGACGGTTTCGGCGATGACGATGAGCTTTTCCGTGGACTCGCCGGACACGCTGAATGCGACCACGGACCCTTTGCGGATGCCGGGGATTTCCTCCACGACCCATTCAATCGCCTGCGGCGGGTAATTCTTGCCGTTGATGATGACCAGATCCTTTTGCCTTCCCGAAATGTAGAGGTCCCCTCGCATGACAAATCCAAGGTCGCCGGTATGAAGCCATCCGTCTTTAAGCAGCTGCCGGGACGCTTCCGGGTTCCGGAAGTATCCGGGTGTGACGCTCGGCCCTTTAAAGACGATCTCTCCCACCCGGCCTTCGGGCAGCGCGTTGCCTTCTTCGTCCAGAATCTTGACTTCGTGGCCGGGAAACGTGCGTCCGCAGGAAACCAGTTCGAAACGGCTTTTGGGGTCGGCGGCCTTTTCTTTTTTGACCGGCCGCGCGATGTTTTGGGACTCGTAGGCGTGACGGTCGATAACCAGCTTGCGCACCGGCCGGTGCAAACGGTCGAAGGCGATCGCCAGCGTAGCTTCCGCCATTCCATAACAGGGCATGAGAGCGTTTGCATTCAAGCCGAGAGGAGTGAATGCGGCCAAAAAGCTTTCCATGGTCCTGGGATTGATGGGCTCGGCGCCGCACCCGAGAACGCGCAGGCAGGACAGGTCGAGCTTGTTGCCGTTTCGGGATGCGCGCTTTGCGGCAAGATCGAATGCGAAGTTGGGGCCGAACGTGATTGTGCTGCGGTATTTATGGACCGTCTCCATCCAGACGCCGGGGTGCTTCACAAAGGCGATCGTGGGGATGAATACAACCGGGATTTGAGCGATGAGCGTTACGATGACAAATCCTATCAATCCCATGTCGTGATACAAAGGCAGCCAGCTGACGCAGCGATCGAGGTCCGGATTGATTTCCACGCTGTGAATGATGGCTTTCGAATTCGCGATCAGGTTCCGGTGCGTCACCACGACTCCCCTGGGAGCGGATGTGGATCCCGACGTGAATTGCAGAAAGCATGGCTCATCCGGATGCGTCGCAGCTTCCTCCGTCGCCGGCGGATTGATCTTGCGAAGCGCATCCACATCCAGGACTTTTTTCAGAGTCGGAGTCCGGGACATGGCGGGGTGGAGGACCGGAATGAGATCCCGGGTTGTCAGCAGAGCTTTCGCGCCGGACACCCGCAATATCCCGGCGGCGCGGTCTATGTAACTGTCCAGTCTTCCCAGCGCCAGCGGCGGGTACATCGGGACCGGCATAACGCCCGCGCTGACCGCTCCCAGGAAGGATAGAACGAATTCTTCCGGCGAAGCCAGCACGAGAGCGAGACGGTCTCCTTTGGATAGGCCCATGGCGCGCAGACAATTGCCAAGCCGCCTGGTTTCACTGGCGACTTCGGCGAAGGACCAGTCTGTCGGGATCAAGTCGTTGTTGAGAAAAGTATAGCCTTTGTGCGTTATCGGCGCAGCAGCATCGCGCGCGGCATTAAGCGTTTCCACCATAAATTCCCCGTTCGTTGAAACGCATCGCGTCATCATTACACCAAATCTCCGCCCCCCTCGGCGGTATGAATCGGCGATTGCGGCTCATTCCACCCTTACTATGGCCTTAACGCATTGATTTACTGCTCGAACATAGCTTTTTTTTTGTCCAGATTCAATGAGATTTACCGAAGTCGCTCAGGCGGGCCGCCCGGGGAGGGTTACAAGAAGCCGTGGCTTTGGTACCATTCGCACGCCTCACGAATCCCGTTTTCCAGATCGACGGCCGGAGCAAATCCCAATTCCTGATAAGCCTTGGACGAATCACAAAGCCATCCGGGCTGCAGAATCTCGCGGATTTTCTGGCTGCTGACGGTCGACGGCCGGCCTGCGCATCGGGACCAAACGTCGCCGGCCTTGCCTGCGGCTATGGCGATAAATTGAGGGAAGGGAATCCGGACATAGCGTTTCCCCAAAGCGCGCGCGATTGCGTCGCCAAAATCCTTCCATTCGTAAACTTCCGGCCGGGAAATATAAAATATTTCTCCGGAACGCGTATCGATTTCGGCCGCCTTGATGCATGCTTCGGCCAGGTCCTTTATGTGAATCAGGCTGAATGGCCGGGATGAACCCCCCGGGGTGAACAGCCAACCGCGCCGGACCATGCGAAATATGAGGAGCGTTTCCATGTCGCCGGACCCGAATACGGCGGGCGGGCGGAGGATCGTCGTCGGGAACACATTTGAAAACTGTAAAACTTCCTTTTCCGACCTGAGCTTGCTCTCTCCATACCAGGAAATCGGATTGGGCCGGTCCTCTTCTTTGAGCGCGCGGATCCCCTGGCTTGGGCCGGCCGCCGCCAGGCTGCTAATGTGGACAAATCGGCGGAGGTTAGGATTGGCCGCCGCCGCTTCCAGAAGACGCCGGGTCCCGAACTGGTTGGCTTCGAGATATTGCCCAAGGGTTGAAGCTTTGATCGCCCCGGCGATGTGAAAAACAGCCACCACTCCCTCGACGGCTTTGAGAAGAGCGTCGATGTCGTTCAGGTCCCCGAATACCGGAAAGACGCCGGGCTTTTCGATTTCGCGCGCCCTGGCGGGACTGCGTACCAGACACACGACAGAGAGCCCTCGTTGAAGAAGAGCATCCACTACATGCCGGCCCACAAAGCCCGTTGCGCCTGTGACCAGAACCTTTCCGCCCGATAGCATCGCTTTTCACCCGCAGCTGAGAATATAGCCGCAATCAGTGCGATAGCCACGGGAAAAATATTGGGAAGCATGGTAAACACGATAAACACGGAGAGCACGGAGAGGAAACACGGAGAACACGGAAAAAAACACGGAGAGCACGGAGCCTTGGCAATCGGGCCGCGCTGGGAGCGCCGGCGT
>CAZXSV010000108.1:0-11841 GCA_964642735.1 uncultured Acidobacteriota bacterium | reverse complement strand
TCTCTCGAAGATTCGGACTTTTTGTCGAAAGTTACATGACGCTCGTTATCGGAAGGGTGCGGAGGATCGCATCGGGATGGGGCGTCACGGCTGCTCCCTTGTGTTTGTTCTTCCTATCCTCAAAGCCGTTCAAACTACCGGAGCCACAGCGGCGGGTTCTTTTTAATATCAAACTCAGCCATTGGTTCAAGAATCACATTCTTAACATTCTTTAAATCCATTTCTCTGACCGATCCGTCCTGCATTTGGATCCGGATTTTCCCGATTGGCCTAATTTTACGATCATGCTCAGATGGAGGAATTTGAATGTAGTCCCAGGGTTCCCTGATGGCTGGGATTTGCACTACTCTCCAGCCTGTAAGAAAAGACCGCCCTGGGGAACGGAGCCAAATTACACGATCACCAGGTTGTAGGTTCAGAACTGACATGCCCTTCTGAAAAACTGTCCGCTTTCTCTCAAATCACGGCGCCAGAAACAGAAAATCGGAAGCGAAGATTCGTTCCCGGGAAAATAGTTTCCCTCTTGTTCAGCGTATCGCAGACCAAGGATATTGCCTTTGAGCGATGGGGTGAACTCAATGGCGCGAGATTCACGAACAATTCCTTTTCGGTCGGCTGGATGGAGGCTGAACTTCGGAGCGCAGTCTGGATCAGCGTCCGTCCTTCGTCCTCGGTTCTGGCATAATGCGGGCGTATCAATTCCACCAGGCTTCCTTCGATCTGATAGGCCACCATCTTCAAAACATTGGTCAAGTGTTTACGTTCCGTCGACAGCTTCATGGCCTTCTCTGCATCCGGTGCTTCAGCCAAGGAGATCCGAACTGGAAGTGAATTTTGACGCTCGGTCAGTTTGGCAATTTCATCAGCAGCTTCCTGGATTTCACGCTGAATTTGCTTTTCGGTAGCGGTGAATGTGTGGAAGGTTGAGGTTCTCCCTTCCAGGCAATCGAGTGCCGTTGAGCCGTACTTCTCCTGGAGTTTCGCATATCGAGCACGAGCATGGCGCAGTTCCTTATCAACGACCTTGCGAACCGGGTTCGGGATGGAGCGGTTGGGGTCGTCGGGTTCAGCCTCGTAGTCGACAAGCGCATCGATTAGAAACTCTTGGCGCATGCAAACGCAGACGGTCTGAGCGGCAAGCGTTTTCATAATTTCTTTTATAGACTCGATTTTGCGGCTCAGGAAGTGAGATCCCTTCTAAAAGGTCGCTCCAGAATCATACAATTGACTGATTGCGACGACGGCGTTTTGAAGATTGCTGAGCATCGTATCATTAGCGAATATCACGAGGACGAAGTTTCATCGCCGGCTGGAATAAAGCTAAAATAACGAGCCATACTGAATGAGCATTTTTAAAAAGACGGCTGATTTCCCACAACGCGACTTCTGAGGCGCCGGGAGGGAAATGGGCATTATGTATTTTGAAAGTTTATTAGAGCTTTTCCGGTCATTTGTCTCCGTAACTTATGTCCAACGCCTCAGTCGGCGAGACGCCGCACAATTCCTGCAAGATGCGCTTCGTGATCGCCGTAACGTCCGCAGTACTACCGCTAATCGGATACTCTAGAATTCGCGTGGCGTCAGGAACTCCGCCGTTCCCTGCAAGATAGTCACGGGAAGAAGCAATGCCAAGAGAGCCAAAAAACGAGCGAATCTCGGCCTCTCTCTTTGCCTCCTGTCGCCATTCTACCCTCAGCCCTGCCTCCACTACGCCATTCCTCGCACTAAAACCAAAGCCGCGTCTGCCGTCCGGCGTAAATATGTGCAGAAACTTGAAACGATTTGTGGGTACGAGCAAGCGCGACACATACGGCTCAATGTGGTCGAAACCATTCGCGGCATAGTGGTCTGGCGCCGCAGCTAACGAAACTCCGGTGCGGGAAAACATGACCGTGCCGCCGCTCGGTCTCGAAAAGCTGATGAATGCATTGCGAGGGAACAGCCGAAAGAAGGCGACGACTGCTGCAATGATGAGCGCGGCAAATATTAGTAGTGCAATTTTCATATGGCGTGCGAACCCAGGCTACCGAGATAACTCAGCGGCGGCCGGCGGTTGAGCCCCGTATGTAAACGGAACGCGTTAACTTTAACCAAATTCTTAAATTCCAAGAGGCATTTTACAGCAGTTTGTCTATAAATTATTGCATATTTGCATACGTTTCCTCTTTCTGCCCGATTGAGCTTGTTGTACTGTCGAATTGTTAATAGCCGGGAGGGATCGGCTATAGCGGCAGCTTCGAGGGAACCGGGCAGGATTTTTACATTTCCGATTAGCGCGTTTAAAAATAATATCCTACACAAGGGAACAATAGCACGCCAGCTGGGTTCTAATAATCTGGATATGAAGACAATGTAAAGGGAGCCCGTACATGAATAGAGAATTGAATCAACAAGCTTGGCGTTGGCTTAGCGCTGAGATTGCGCTGGTAGTGCTATTTTCTGCAACCGTGAACTTAGTAGCCGGTCAGGAGAAATCCACCACAAGAGCTAATAACACTTCGAGTTCTGCTCAGCACGTCACGCACGATTACCGCTTCGAGGTCGCTTCCATTAAGCCTGCGGACCCCAGCGGCCGCATGCCTGGACCGCCCCAGCGATCCTCTCCAGGGCATTTCAGAGCATCCAGCACAACGATTGTGGGCTTAGCCATGAAGGCATTCGGGGTACAGCTAGGAAGCCAGATCAAGTGCCAACCCTGGATGTCTTCGACGTATTTCAACGTGGAGGCGATAATGCCGGAAGGCGCGGCGGCGGCAGACATCCCGATAATGATCCAACACCTTTTGGAGGATCGCTTTGGGCTTGTATTCCACCGCGAGACGAAGCAGATGGCCGGTTATGAGTTGGTGGTGGCGAAGTCCGGGCTTAAGCTCGCAAAGTCGGCGGTGGCTGGATCATCAGCTGAAGCCGCGAGCAAGGTCGGGGACATTAAGATGAAGGGTGGAATGCCGCAATTTACCAAAGACGCGGGTTCCGGCCAGCTTATCACTGATTATGGCAGGACTGCCATCTGGCGGGGCCGCAACAAGACGCTGGACATTCTTGCAGCAGACTTAGCTCGGGAATTTGGCGCACCAGTGATAGACGCAACTGGCTCAAAAGAGGAGTACGATTATGAGTTGGTCTTTACTCCTGAGACAAAAACAGCATCAGAGGTTAAGGTAGTAAGCCCGCTGGCGATATCCTCCGCTCGAGCGCCGCTTGTGGACGAGCCTCCGACGCACCCCTCGTTGCGCGATGCCTTGGAGATCGAGCTGGGCTTGTTGTTGCGGCCAGCCAAGAATGTTCCCGTGATGATAGTAGTGTTAGACAGCGCAAAGAAGCCGACGGAAAACTGATCGTTGGTGTGGGCTACCAGGATATTGCATGAAGACAGATCCAAACGGAGAAGTGGAAATCCTCCGTCGTTTCTGGCAATTTAAAAAACCTGAATCGGCGCTCGCCCCCACCTTGCTCGTCTACGCCGACTTACTTGCTATTGGTGATGCGCGTTGCCTGGAAACAGCAAAATTGTTCTATGATCAAATACTCGCTGGATTTAACAAATAATCAGGAACTGGCATTCTTATCGGAAGGGAAAAACCGAAAGTGTTTTCCGAACCTTTCATTGAAGGCGGAAGTCTTTCATCTCCAGGCCTGCGCCGAGCACGGCGCAAACGGAATCAACGCCCTTCGGAATAGTCTTTTCGAGGGCGACGCCCGGCGTTCTACGTCTTCTTTTCGAGGACGAAAGCGAGACGGACCGGTTTTCCTTCCAGCACCCACTGCTGTTGGACCGTAAGCACGCGGAAGCCGGATGCTCTCGCGATCGCCCTGATTTCTGCAGCCGAATAGGAACGTTCCCGCACCCGAACCAACAGTTTCTCATAGAGGCGACCCCTCGGGATGAACCAGAGTTGGCGGAATTCCACAATCCGGTTTTTCGGGTCATATCGATTGGAAGCCGTCATATAATTTTGCCCAATCCTATAGAGCTTGTCCCGCTCATGCAGCCAGCGGAACCAATGCTCGGTGCTGACGTCGAACACAAACAGCCCTCCCGGATTGAGGATGCCGGCGACACGATGAAACGCCTGAAGCAATTCCTCCGGCGACAGAATGTGATTGAGCGCGTCGAAATGACAGGTGGCCGCTTCCGCGCGTTCCCGGAACCGGAGTTTTCGAATGTCCTGGCAGCGCCAGCGCACGCGGCCGGATTTCTTTCTGGCCTGCCGCAGCATGGCGGCGGAGCCATCCACGCCGACAACAGTCCACCCTTTCCTGCGAATCCACGGGATGGTCGAATTTCCGGTTCCGCACATCAGGTCGACAAGCGTCCGGACCTTCAATTTCCGCTCTGAGATCGACTGAAGGAGAAGTTTCCTCCAGTATCGGTAGAATTTCTGGATTTCCGGGTCTGCCGTCATCTCGTCATACACGGCCGCCAAACCGAGGTAAGGGTCCCGTCGTTGGGTCATTGGATGCTCCTTTTTTGCGGCCAGTATATCAGATAAACCGATCGGCGACGCGTAATCCCGAATCCCGACGTCGGCGTTCGCCGCGTCCCGCTTTCCTGCCCTTTTTCCGGAAATGGTTTCATCGAAAAGGACCAGATCTTTAGCGAGATCCCGTTGTTGCCCGCCTTGTCGAGCGGACAAGCAAACATCCTGCCGCAGGAAACAAAACAGGATGCACGATCAACGGCGTTGTTGATCTTTTGTTTTTTTTGTAAGATTGTATTCAACTATCGCCCATAAAGGAGGGGCTCCTATGAAATGCATTTCATTCTTTGCGGTATTTCTGCTTCTGTCCGGTTTTGCCTTGGCCGCCGATATTGACGGGAAATGGACCGGAGAAATAGTCGGCCAAGGCATGGAAATTTCGTTCACGTTCAAAGCCGCGGGGACGACGCTGACAGGCGTCCACATCGTCAATGGACAGGAAACCCCCATCAAGGACGGCAAAATCGAAGGCAACAATATTTCTTTTACCGTCACATTGGATCTTGGCGGGGAGTCCAAGATTCAGCATAAGGGGACCCTGTCAGGCGATCAGATCAAAATGACTTACGAGATGATGGGACAGCCCGGCGAAATCCTTGTCAAAAGAGCCAAGTGATCCGGCGCTCATCCTCTCCAGCTGAAGACTGAAAGCGGACGACGCGAAACAGAGCAACGCCGTCGAACCGATGACGCGGCGGCAAGTTTCCGTAACGCGGCCAAGCCTCTGATTTTGCCGGGCCTCAGGGGGGGCAGGACTTTCCCGTTCCCCCCCGAGGCTGCTTTTCCCGTTTTCAGATCAGTCTCCCGCAATCATGCCGGGATCCGCCGCAGCAGAAGCTTCATGAATCATGCGGATTAAGCAGGCGTTATCTGACCCACGATCGACAATTCCATGCGCCCGTCAAGGGAGGATGTGGGTGAACTGATTGCTCACACGTTGGCTCCGCTCCGGCGCCGGGGAGTCCGGGTTGAATAAAACAACGTTGAAAATCCCAAAAATGGATTGCGCCTCCGAAGAGCAGCTCATCCGTCTCAGGCTGGAAGCGTTGAAAAACATTTCTGCAATGGATTTCGACTTGTCGAACCGCAGGATGGACATTTACCACACGGGCGACATCCAAACAATCATGGACGCAATCGACGGATTGCATCTTGAAACGACTTTGGTTGAAAGCGCTGCCGTCGATGAATGGCCGACTTTCGGCGGGCATCAAAGTGAAAGAAGACTCCTGTTGCAGGTTTTGCTCATCAATTTTTTCTTCTTCCTCCTTGAGACAGCGACGGGTTTCATTTCCAATTCCATGGGACTTGTCGCCGACGGACTCGATATGCTTGCCGACAGTCTTGTTTACGGGCTGGCCATCCTGGCGGTCGGCGGGACACCAGCGAGGAAAAAGAGCGTGGCGAAAGCAAGCGGCTATTTCCAATTGATTCTGGCTGTTTTCGGCGTCGTTGAAGTGATCCGGCGTTTTCTCGGTTTCGGCGGCATCCCCATCCACCTGACGATGATTCTTGTTTCGGTTCTGGCCTTGATCGGAAATGCAACCTGCCTGGCTCTGCTTCAAAAAAGCAAAAGCAATGACGCCCACATGCAGGCGAGCAGGATTTTCACATCCAATGATGTCATCATAAATCTCGGCGTGATCCTGGCCGGCGTCCTGGTTTTCGCAACGCGCACAAAAGTTCCTGATTTGATCGTCGGCGCCATTGTATTTGTCATTGTTGCACGGGGCTCGATCCGCCTCCTGCAAATTGCGCGATAGCCTTTTGCCGGAATTCAAGCCTGCCCGCCGACGTCGGCTTCCCTCATCCTAGCGTTTCAGCGCCATGTGCGCGCGGATCGAATGCGTCGCGTGCGATCGAAAACGGTAAGCGGGGCGCCGAACGTCCGGGACGGCGATCGGTCAGCGGCAAGTCGTTTGGGCGGATTGTTCAGCATCAATCAGCGTGGAAGCATTCTTCCAGTTCGACAAAAGACTCGTCGGGCCGGGCGCCGGCGTCCATAAAAACCGACATGGATTCCTGCCAGCGCGCGTTCACTTCCTTTGCCGCCATTTTCGCCTGGGCCGCTGCGAGGCTCTGGTCTGTTTCGAAATAGCCGAATATCAGCCCGTCCTCCCGCAGAAACAATGTGTAGTTGCGCCAGCCTGTTTCGCGCAGAGCGTCCAGCATTTCGGGCCAGACGGCCTTGTGGCGCGATTTGTACTCCTCAAGGCGGTCGCTGCGCACCTTAAATTGAAAGCCTACACGTTTCATAGACACTCTCCAGGATGCGCGCTTCCAAAGCCGCGCCAATTGCGTTTTGTACGTTCCGAAAAAGTCCGGCCATACGGCTAGTGCCGAAGCGCCTATCAGTATAGACCCGAGCCGCCTCCCTGTTAAAACAATAGGGCTGAAAACGTCTGAGGACGCGATTAAACATTTGATTGTGCGATGACGTCCGGATTATGATCGCGTGTAAAAAGGCCTGAGCTGCATTGAAGATCCTTGGGCTCCATTATCGACGGATGGATGTCTTGCTGAAGAAAGAATGGAAAGATGAACGAAAACGCTCAAATTGAATCTACTCCCCGAAGTGAATACGAACGCGAGCCGGCGCCTGCCAAAGCTCTGCTTGGCTTCAAAGACTTTGTTGGAATGTACGCAGGAGAGCACACGGCCGGAACCGAATTGATGATCGGCCCGCTCTTCGTGGCGGCAGGCGTCAGCGCCTTTGATGTGGTTGCGGGACTTTTCGTGGGCAATGCGCTTGCGGTTTTGAGCTGGATGCTCATTTGCGCTCCGATCGCGACGCGCGCCCGGCTGACGCTGTATTTCCAGCTGGAAAATATTTGCGGAAGGAAGCTGGTGAAGATCTACAACCTAGCCAACGGAGTCATGTTCAGTTTCCTGGCAGGCGCGATGATAACCGTCTCGGCGACGATATTCGGCATCTGGTTTGATTTTAAAATGCCCGGACTGACCGATTTTTATCCCAACAGCATCGGCTGGATTTTCTCGGTGCTGATCATCGGCGCTCTCTTTACCGTCGTGGCGGCCTATGGATACAGAATTCTTGCGCAGTTCGCCGGCATCGCCGCACCGTGGATGGTGCTTGTCTTTTTGGTTTTCGGCATTATCGGATTGAAGCAGTTCATCCAGGCGACCGGCGAACCGGTCGGCTCGCTTGCCGATCTCTGGAGGCTGGCGGAGGTTCATATCTGGAAGGGGGGCGATCCGCTGCCGGGCCAGGTGAAGTTCACATTCTGGCATGTGATGTTCTTCGCCTGGTTTTGCAATATGGCCATGCACATCGGGATGTCCGACCTCTCCATTTTGCGGTTCGCTCGCAAATCATGGTATGCGATCGCATCGGGGGCAGGAATGTATGTCGGCCATTTTATGGCGTGGCTTTCCGCATCCATTCTCTACGCGTATCAGCTGCATCTCAATCCGTCCGACACGAGCGTCCTGCCGGGACCGATGACTTATAAAGCGGCGGGATTTGCCGGCTTGCTGTGCGTGATTGTCGCGGGATGGACGACGGCGAACCCCACGATTTATCGCGCAGGCCTGGCGTTCCAGGCGATCGTTCCGAAGACTTCACGGTTCACCGTTACTCTGATCGCCGGCGGCGTGGCGACTGTCGCAGGCATGTTCCCGGCTCTCGCGATGAAGCTGCTCGACTTCGTCGCCCTTTACGGCATGCTGCTGATGCCGATGGGGGCGGTGGTGTTTATGGATTTCTGGGTTTTGGAAAAGTTCGGTTTGAAGAAATATTACGCGGAGTCGAGTGGCGTCGGGTTCCATTGGGGAGCGGGCCTTGCATGGTTTCTGACGCTCGGCGCCTGCTGGGCCCTGGTGCAATTCGGCGGCGTCCAGATTTATTTTGTAAGCCTTCCCGGCTGGTTTGTCGCCGCCCTTGTTTACATCGTCATCAGCAAGTTTTATCAAAAACAGCCGCTTCGGGTGAAAGGATAGACCGAGATGCTTCAGTCGACTGCAAAATACATCTCATGGATAGCGCTTTTAATTCTTGTAGGGTCGCCGCTTCTATTTTTATTCGACGTCCTCACGCTCGAACAGGTGAAAGATTGGATGGCCGTTGCGACCATCCTCTGGTTTTTGGGCCGCTGCTCATTCCTGCTCGGACCTAAAAAACCTGGAAAACCTGGACACCCATGAAATTGGTAAAACCTAAAAACCAGGAAAACCAGGACACCCATTATTCTCCCATTATTCTGAAAGCATAACTTGAAAACCTGGACACCCATTATTTTCCTCTATTCTGAAAGCATAACTTGAAGATAAGCAATTCATTCATTATTCAGCTGTGAACTAAGTGCCTAGCAATAAATTAAGGTTGCATTTTGGCGCGAGCGCCGGGCGGGCAGATGCAAGGCGCGATTGACGAGCCAGTGGGCCAAGGGGCCAGCAGCAAAATGTAACCTTTATTTATTACCAAGCCCTAACGGTGGGCTCTGCAAAAAAAATGAAAGATTCTCAAAGAAGTACACGGGTTAGTCTGGGCATATTTCGGAATGTAGGTTTTCTGAAGCGCTGCAGCACTTACTAAGATAAGCGGGCCTGAAAGCGGATGGGATTGTTGCCCCGAGACAGCTACGATGAAGCGAAAGCCGCGCGGGCGCTCGAAACGCCTTTGAGCCAACGCCGGCCGATTCGATCGGCGAATTTGCGCAGATTCGAAAGCATCCCGGCGGCAAGACAGAAGTTGGTTTCGAATCGCGAGATGGTTTCCTGCCATGCTTCTGAATTCGCGCCGATTCGCTTGAGAATTGGCGCCAGAGCGCCGTCGATAGCGCCCCGTTTGTCGGATCGTATCAGTCGCCCCGATCTATCCACCAGATCGAAATAATCGGCCGCCGTCATCTGCAAAATGCCCTGTCGACGGCAATCGGATTGAATGGGACACAGCCAGTCGGCGGATGACGCAGATCTAATTAAGGAATTGTCCTCAGTCGGCGCCTCTTTGCAAGCAAAATTCGGGTTTTCTCCGGCGTTTCCCGCTTTCGTCCTGGCCTCGCCTAAAGACCTCCCCCGGAGGTTTTGCGCCGACTCGCCGGAAACGGTATCTGTCGTCGATTGCTCTTCCCGCCAGGCGCGGATTCTTTCCTGAATGCTGGTGAAATCGCTGTCTTCAGGAGTCGTCGCAACGCCGGCGCGGATGGGATTCAGGTCCACGTAGACCATGCAGGCGGCAATGGCGGCTTCGTCCAGCAGAGCCTGGCATTTGAAGCGCGACTCCCAGAACCTTCCTTTCACCTTGTCTTCTTTGTTTGCCGCGCGGGCGATGAATTCGTTGAGGCGCCCCATGAACCAGCTGATGCTGCACAGTCGTTTGCGCAGTTGTGCAATGCGTTCCGGGCATGCCACCAGGGCGTATATCTCCTCTTCAGTCGGCGTCGTCGTCGCTTTTTTGCCTCCGCGACGGGGCGGGAAAAGCGTCAGCCAGCGCACAGCCACTTCGCGATCCAGCCAGACAGCGGCTATGTCGGGGCGGGTTCGCAGAATGGTGTGAGAGTGAGTGATCATCACGGCGTAGCCGCAGACGTCGATGGCGAAAATGCCTGCAAGATAGCGCAACCGGTCGACGATCCATTTTTTGCGGTGCGAATAATCCCGGCCGGTGACGGGATCGAATCCACAGAGATACGCCCGGCGGACGCACCGGGTACAGCAGTGATACACGACAACTTGTCCTTCCTGAACATATTTGCTGCGTGGCAAAGCCATGGTTCACCTCTTTTCAAAACAACTAATGGCGAACTCATGGATTGAGCCAATTTATTTTTGCGAAAAATGGGTGTCCAGGATTCCAGGATTTCTAAAATGGGTGTCCAGGATTTCCAGGATTCCGAAGCTTCCAAATGCGCTTGTGCCAGTCCCGGGCCATGAATGGCCGTTCAAAAAAAACAAATAACAAGGCGCACAAGAGCAGCAGAGGCGGAACGATCAGCAGCGACTGGATCAGCGTGTACTCCCACAAAACGCGAGTCTTTGCAATTTGCGAGGTCACCCGACCCAGTGCGGAGATGAAGAGGTAATGGTACAGGTAGATTGTGTAGCACATCCCGCCGATCGTGGCGAGCCACACGTTGCGGAATATAGCGTTAATCGCTTTGCCCCGAAACGCTCCTATGTATCCGAGCAAAGCAGCCCATGGAATGGCCAGGTGCCATCCGTCCCAGGCACGAAGCGGGACTAAGCTCAGCCAGGCTGCAGCGGCTATCAGATCCCACCGCCGGCACTGACTGGGCTTCTGCTTCCACTCCGCAATGAAAATATCAACCAGCAAAAAACCTATCAGGAAGTACTGGACATTGCCGATGACGGTCAAACCCAGGATGTAAAAATGGCGCATCTCAGCCAGCCAACGGATCATTGAAAAGAAAACAATGATCGTCGTCATGACGGTTCGGCGAACGACCGTCTTTCTCAAAGCAAAGACCAGCGTTAGAAGCGGCACCAGGATGTAAAACTGCACCTCCACCTCGAGAGACCAGAGCACGCCGTTGATTGCGTTGCCCTGACCGTAAATCCAATTGTGGCTGTACACGGCGCTGGCAGCAAGGCGCTTGAGAGCGAATCCCAGATCGTGGACATCGCCGCTTGTCCCCGAATAAACGCCGAAATACACGGCGGTTAAATACATTAGAAGCACGAATCCGAGATGAATGAAGTATGGCGGTTCAAGCCGCGTGACGCGCCGCAGAAAATATTTGCCCAGCATTACGGGTTTGGCGCCGAGCAGCCGGTATTGCGCAAACGGGAGCCCCAGGATGAATCCGCTGATAATAAAAAAAAGGGGCACTCCCAGGTCTCCCTGGAGCAAAACATAGGAAAGAAGATTGTTTATTGCCGCAGCGTCCTTGTCGAAGCCCGCACGATCGGCGGCATACCCGCTGACGTGATACAGCGCCACCCATGCGATCGCAACGAAGCGCAGCCCGTCGATTTCGACGAGGAAATTGCCCGAAGATGTTATGCGTGAGCAATGGCGCAAAACCCAATTGCGCAGGAACATGAAAATGTACCCTCCAAAGGCCGCAAGAGAGGAGCATATTTCTGACACACCCCGTCCCTGCTGTCAACAACGCGATGACCGCTCTCCGGATTTCTTGCCGATCTTGAAAAGGAATTCTTCCCGCAGTCTTTGCCGCAGCTTTATTGCTCGAAAACGCTCCGGCGGCGCGGACGCCATGCAAACAGGAGCGTCCGGCCGGCAGGACCGGCTTCGAATCGATACGAATGCATTTATTGCACAGCCGCGCCGCCGCCGCTTCCGAAGCAATATCCTATGGCGCGACGGTCCAGGCCGGCCCGGCCGAGACGTCCAGGTACTCGCCGCTCGTCCGCACCG
>CAZXSV010000107.1:0-12059 GCA_964642735.1 uncultured Acidobacteriota bacterium | reverse complement strand
CTGGCTTTGTTGCTCGCTCCTTGCATGCACACCAGCATGCTCGTCGCTCGCGCCTAGCCAGCGAGTCTGGGGGCCAGCAGCAAAGTGCAAACGTTATTCATTGACAGGCCCTTAGTCCACGCCAGTATTTTTGATTAATCCATCCCGGCGGTTTGGCCGATTTGTTAGTCACCGCACGCCACCGACTGCCTTGAAGGGAATTCCATAAATGTGATTTGCATCACAAAATCAACCTGTTGAACAGTCGATCAATCTGACGGAGTCTTCAGGCCATGCTAATATCTTCGATGTTGCAAATCCTGAATCAATATCAACCGCAGCCGGCGGCTGCCGATGAAGCGTCCGCAGCTCCAATTGAAACTCCAGTCAATCCGGAAATTTATTCTGTTCAGCAGGAAGAAGCTCATGCGCTAGCGAAACTCCAATTAGATATCGCCGCCGCGGCAGGGTTGTTGAGGCCTTTGAGCCCGGATCCCGACATGTCGCCGATTTCTTTGCCTGGACCAAGCCTGGAAGAATTGATGCAAATTATCGATAATCTGAAGGCGGTCGAAGAATCCCGGGTTGTTGATGTATTTGAGTGACTTAGGCCTCGAGCACCACCAAAGCCACCGCCCATTCGTCAGAATGCGACAGGCTTAGGTGGCATCGTTGCGTCCCCATCTTTCGACTCAGTTTTAACGCTTCCCCGTGAAGCTCGAGGATGGGCGCATCCCCCTCTTCGCGCCGCACTTCCACGTCCAGCCATGTGACGCCTTTCGCCCATCCCGTTCCCAAAGCCTTAAAAACGGCTTCCTTTGCCGCGAAGCGGGCGGCATAGTGAGGCGCCGGATCCCGGTGCATTTTGCAGTACTGCCGCTCCCCGGGAGTGAAGACCCTTTGGATAAAGCGGTCCTTTTGCCTCTCCAGAATCCTCCCGATCCTTTTAATTTCCACAATATCGATGCCTGTTCCAAGTATCATGGCCAGCTCCGAAGCGGATTGACACCGAAGGAGTCCCGCCTCAATATTTAAAAATGCAAAACGGATTCGTTCTCCGCAACACAAACGGAACGCCTTATTATGCCTGCAGGGCGATAGAGGAATTGGCGGATTTCCGGCATGGATTCTCCACGCGGCACGGCGGATTGTCCGGCGCCGCCGGATCCTCATTAAACCTGGGCTGCACGCATTGGGATTCTCCGGAACGGGTCCGGGCCAACAGGCGGCGTTTTCTGAATGCGCTGGATCTGGGTCGGGCGCCGCTCGCTACCCTGCAACAGATTCATTCCGATCGAATTCACATAATAAAGGAATCGCAGGAACAAGGAAACCAAACTGAAGGGGATGCGCTGATTACCCAAATCCGGGGATTGGCCGTAGCCGTCCAGACAGCCGATTGCCTTCCAATCCTGATGGCGGATCCGGAAAGTCGAATTGCGGCGGTCGTTCACTCCGGCTGGAAGGGAACGCTTGCGCGCATCCTGCAAAAAACTGTTCTGAAGATGGCGCAGGTTTTCGGCAGCAATCCCGCAAAACTGATTGCGGCGGTCGGGCCTGGAATTCGAGCCTGCTGCTTCGAAGTGGGAGAGGAGGTCGCCAAGCTTTTCGAACAGGAGTATCCCGGCTGTCGTTTGGCGGTTCCGGTGAACGGCCGGCCGGGAAAATCTTTCCTGGACCTTTCGAAAGCGCTTGAAATTCAGTTGAATCAGGCGGGCGTCGATCCCGCGAACAGCCATGACCTCCGATTGTGCACCCGATGCAACGTCCGTGATTTTTTTTCCTATCGCGCCGAAGGCCAAAACTCCGGCCGCATGATGGCGGTCATCGGAATTCGGTGAATCGCTGGAAGCGTGGGCGTCCGCGACTGCAAATCAATCGGGGGCGCTACCGGAAGTCGGGCTGCGATTCTTCGCTTCCGGCCAACTGGCCGCAGGCCGCCGAAACATCGCCGCCGCGCGCCCGGCGGACGTTGACGGTGATGTGGCGATCCGCCAGAATCTTTTCGAAAGTCAAAATCTTTTCTTCGCTCGGAGGCTGCAGCGGAATCCGGGGGTCCGCGTTGAGCGGGATAAGATTGATTTTCTTCTTCAAACCCTGCAGCAAGCCAGCCAGCCTCCGGGCGTCTTCGGGCGAATCGTTCACATCCCCGATCAGGACGTATTCGAAAGTAATCCGTCTCCTGCGTTCGAGAGGAAAACTCCTGCAGGCTTCGAGCAGATCCGCGATATTCCATTTTTTGTTGATCGGGATCAACCTGTCCCGGACGTCGTCCGTCGTCGCATTCAGAGAAATAGCCAGATTCGGAATGACCGGCTCTTCGGCCAGCTTCCTGATCCCCGGGACCACTCCTGCGGTTGACAGCGTGATGCGGCGCGGCGAAATGGCCATGCCGCTGTCATCGGTCATCAGCCGTATCGCCGCCATCACGTTTTGATAATTGTGCAGCGGCTCGCCCATGCCCATGATCACAATGTTCAGGCGTTTTGAAGCCGTGTCCCGGTCGCTTCGCAGCGCCAGGATCTGGCCGACGATTTCGCCGGGCGTAAGATTGCGCCGCATCGGCAGTTTGCCGGTGACGCAAAACAGGCAGCCGACGGCGCATCCGACCTGCGTGGAAATGCAAAAAGTGTCCCGCCGTTCTTCCGGGATGAACACGGATTCGATTTTATGCCCGGAGGGCAGCTCGAACAAATAACGGCGGGTTTTGTCCTTCGAAACAAATACCTGTCGAACTTCGGGGCATTCGATGACAAACCGTTCTTTGAGCTTTTCACGAAAAGGCTTCGCCAGGTCGGTGAACTGGTCCCAGGAACGGAGCAGGCGATTGTACATGCCCGCGTAAATTTGTCGGGAGCGGTATCGAGGCTCAACCATGCCCGCGACAATGGCTTCGATTTCCTCCAGGCTTTTTCCGACGAGGTTTGTCTTGTTCATAGCGGCGCTTTCTTTTCAACAATACCATTTTCCGGGCATGTTTGGATTGGGAAGAGACGCCCGGCCCAAAGCATTTTAAATTCTCTTGAAACAGGTTTAGGGCCTGCGCATAAATAAGTTCACATTTTGCTGCTGGCTCTCAGGTTGGTTGAACATGCGAAAAAGTGACATAGATATTTGCAATTCTGAGAGCCAGCAGCCCTGCGGGGCGCGGCGGCGGGCGGGCATCTGCTGCGTTAGCGCTCCTCGACGATGTCCCACATCGCCTGCGTCGCGCCGCCTTGCATCTGCCCGTCCGGCGCTCGCGCCAAAATGCGAACTTATTTATGCGCAGGCCCTCAGCCTCGTCGGGCCGGCCTATCTCCGGACCGCCGGCGAGCGGTCCAATGGCTGAAAATCGATTGGACTGAGAATGTCGCGCGCCGCCGCCGGTCCCGATGCGGGAGAAAAACTCCCGGAACGAAGCGGGAAGGCAAGAGATGTGCGGACATTGGCGGGAAATGCGGGTTAGCCGGTTGCGGGTTGTTGTGCACTGTGGTAACAATAGTCCCGTTCGGCAGGAACGGGATGAAAGCTTCGGGGATTGCATGGATATACGGAAAAGAGTAATGAGAAACGGTTTGACCGTTGCGACGGAGGTCATGCCTCATTTGCGCTCCGCTTCCCTGGGCGTCTGGATCAAGAGCGGCTCGCGGTTCGAAACGGCGGCCAATTCCGGGATTTCCCATTTCATCGAGCATCTTCTGTTCAAGGGAACGAAAAGCCGGTCGGCGGCCAAAATCGCCCGGGAAATCGATTCGGTCGGCGGCCAGCTGAACGCTTTCACCGAAAAAGAATATGTCGGTTTTTACGCGAAAGTCCTCGATGAACATCTTCCATTGGCTTTCGACCTGGTTTCGGACATTGTCCTGAACCCGGCGTTCCCCCCGGAGGAAGTCGAGCGCGAGCGCAACGTGATCTTCGAAGAGATCAACATGGTCGAAGACTCGCCCCAGGAGCTTATCCTCGATCTTTATCTCGAGAACTTCTGGAAAGGGCACGCTTTGGGTCAGCCGATTTCGGGGACGAAGCAGTCGGTCGCCGGGATCGCCCGCCGGGACGTTAAAAAGCATTTTAAGGATCATTATACGGCTTCGAACATGGTGGTCGCGGTTGCGGGGAATATCCGGCACGGGGGAGCGTACAAACTTGCAGAACGCTTCTTTTCCGGCCTGGAACCCGGGGGCGCCGTTGACCCGGGCAAGCCGCCGGAGATCTGCGTCGGCCGTTTCGTGCGGCGCAAGGCGCATCTGGAACAAACGCACATTTGCCTTGGAACGACTTGCCCCCCGATAGCCTCCGAAGAGCAATACTGTGCGCACGTGCTTTGCAGCGTGCTCGGGGGCGGGATGAGCTCCAGGCTGTTTCAGAACATCCGGGAAAAACGCGGCCTGGTCTACTCCATTTTTTCGATGCTCAATCTCTATCGCGACGCCGGCGCGCTTGTCGTTTACGCCGGGATGGCGCCCGGGAAGGCGAAGGAAGTCCTCGATCTCACCCTGGAAGAATTCCGCCTGCTCCGCGAGCGGCCGGTCCCGGCAGAGGAGCTGAAGCGCGTTAAAGAGAGCATCAAAGGCTCGGTGATGCTGAGTCTGGAAAGCTCCAGCAGCCGGATGACGAACCTGGCTCAACAGCTGATTTATTACGGGCGTTTTAAATCGCTGGAAGAAATCCTGGCCGCCGTCGATCGCGTCGGCGCCCGGGACATCCGAAATCTTGCCAACAGGATATTCGACCCTTCCTGTCTGACATTAACTGCCCTGGACAGCCGGAATGGCGGAGGCTTGAAGTCCGCGGCGCTCCATGTGTGATTCATGGGCTTAAGTTTTACGATACTCGGCAGCGGCAGCTCGGGAAACACCACGCTGATCAGCGACGGGTCCGCCAACATTTTGGTGGACGTCGGGCTCAGCGGGCGTGAAACCGCGCGCCGGCTTCGCGAATGCCGGATTGAGCCGGAGCAGATCGGCGCAATCGTGATTTCTCACGAGCACGGCGACCATTGCCGCGGCGTCAGCCCTTTCGCCAAGAGCCTGGATATCCCGGTCTTCGTCACGGACGAAACGTTCAACAGCTCCGGCATGACGCTGGATCCGAAAAAATGCCGGCGGATTCATTCCGGCGAGAGCTTCGACTTCAAAGGCATCCAGTTCACGCCTTTTGCAGTGCCGCACGATTCCGTCGATCCGCTGGGGTTCGTGATCGAGAAAGACGGGATCAAAATCGCCATCGCGTTGGATCTGGGCTATCTTTCGAACCTTGCGCTGGAGCGTCTGAAAGGATGCGACGCGATCATCCTGGAGTCCAATCACGACATCCGGATGCTTCAAGTGGGGCCCTACCCCTGGGCCCTGAAGCAGAGAGTCATGAGCCGCCGCGGGCATCTTTCCAATGACGCCGTCGCCCAGTACCTCGGCGGCGATTTCGACGGCAAGGCGCGGCATGTCGTCCTGGCTCATCTCAGCAAGCAAAACAATCTTCCCGAACTGGCGCTTTTGTCGGCGCAGAGAGCGCTTGAAGGCCGGTCCGGCCTGACGACAAACCAGACCCGGCTCGAACTTGCCCTGGCGGACAAAGTCGGGAAAACGTATCGCTATTAACCCGGGGCGAAGCGGATTCAATTTCCAATTTGAGGGTCGCACCATGATCGATCGATACATGCCGGAAGATTTTGCGGAAATCTGGTCTGAAGAAAATATGTTTCGAACCTGGCTCCGGGTGGAACTGGAAGTCTGCAGAGTTCTCGCCGAGAAGGGATGGATTCCGAAGGAGTCGATGGAGGCTATCGAGAAGAAGGCCGGTTTTTCGACGCTTCGCATCAAGGAGATCGAGAGCGTTACGCACCACGACCTGGTCGCCTTTACGACTAGCGTCGCGGAATTCGTGGGGCCGGATTCGCGGTACATCCACTGGGGACTCACCTCCACCGACGTCATCGACACCGCCCGCGGATTGCAGCTGAAACAGGCCAGCGAGAAAATACTGGCCGCAATGGACGAACTGAAAGCGGCGATAAGGGACCGGGCGCGGGAACACCGCAGGACTCTCATGATGGGGCGGACCCACGGGGTGCACGCCGAAGTGACCACTTTCGGATTGAAGCTGGCGGTCTGGTATGACGAGATGCGGCGCCATCGCGAACGCATGCAGCATGCCGCCGAGGGGGTGTCGGTGGGCAAAATCTCCGGCGCGGTCGGGACTTTCGCCCATCTGGACCCCGACGTGGAAGCGCGAGTCTGCGAGCGCATGGGGCTTGCGCCCGCGCCGATATCGACGCAGACGCTCCAGCGGGACCGCCACGCCGAATATCTGTGCGCCATCGCCATTCTCGGATGCTCCCTCGACAAGTTCGCCACCGAAATCCGCCATCTTCAGAGGACGGAAGTGAGAGAAGCCGAAGAGCCGTTCGCCGCGGGACAGAAAGGGTCTTCGGCGATGCCGCATAAACGCAATCCGGTGAAATGCGAACAGATATCCGGGCTCTCCCGGGTGCTGCGCGGCTACGCCGTGGTCGCGATGGAAAATGTCGCGCTCTGGCATGAACGCGACATCTCGCATTCATCCGCGGAGCGGGTGATCCTTCCCGACGCGACCTCCTGCGTCTGCTACATGCTCCGCGCCATGACGAAAATTGTCCGGAAAATGGTCGTCTACCCGGAACGGATGCTCAGGAATATCGAGCTCACCCGGGGCCTGGCTTATTCGGGACAGCTGCTTCTGGATCTCACTCGCAAAGGAGTGCTTCGGGAAGAAGCCTATCGCTGGGTGCAGCGCTGCTCCATGAAAGTCTGGGACGAGGACAAGGATTTCGTCCAGACGCTTCAGGAAGACCCCGATATTTCCAAAACGCTGACCCGGGAGGAAATCCGGTCCGTCGTGAATCCCGACCTGCAGCTGCGCAACGTCGACGCCATCTTCTCCCGCGTCTTCGGCGGAGTGCAATGATTGGCTGTTTGCGACGTTCTTCGTCAATCCCTGAATCGAAATGGATTGCGGACTCGGACGCGCCCGCAAAGCCGCCCATCGCTATAGGTGTAATAGGCATTGGAGCAAGGCAGACTCCGGGATTCTTTCATCCGCCCGCAGGCGATTTCCCGTCGGCCCATGCTATCAGGCCGGGAACAAACTTGACTCTAAGGTCCGGGTGCCGGGGCAAAACGCGGACCGTATAGCCGTATTGCCCGCTGCTGCAGCAGGGAATCGCGGCGATTTCGAATAGGCATCCGTCCTTTTCGCGCCGGACAGGTTTCATCGGAACGATCATGGGTTCGACGATTTCGCCGTCCGAATTCAAGCGTCCTGCATAGACTTCCACCGTGAGGTCTTCGGGCTCGAGCAAACCCGTTTGCACTTGAGCCTGAAAGGAGAGGCCTTCACCCATTTTGATTTCCGCGGATTTCATGGGCGCCAAAGTCAGGATGCGGACCTGCGGCCAGGCGCTGCGGATCCGGTCCATGGATTTGGCGAGCGCCATGGCCCGGACTGCTCCATTGTCCAGAAGCTCCCGCTGGCCGGAATGGGCGGCAAGGTAGAGCTGTTCGACGTATTCGCGAACCATTCGGTTGGTGTTGAAAAGGGGGCAAAGAGTCCGGATGGACGATTTCATCAGGGAAATCCATCGATAGGGCAGCCCGTCGGCGCGCCGGTCGTAGAATGTGGGCACGACATCCCCCTCCAGCGTGTTGTACAGCGCTTCGGCTTCCACCGTATCCTGATATTCGCGGTCGAGATAGGATTCGCCGCGGCCGATCGCCCAGCCGATTGGGGCGCCGTTTTCGCCGGCCATATGCCAGGCCTCGTCCCACCAGCCGTCCAAAGTGCTCAGCGTGAGGGCGCCGTTGGCGATGGCTTTCATCCCGCTGGTGCCGCTGGCTTCATTGGGACGCAGTGGAGTGTTGAGCCAGACATCGACGCCCTGGACCAGATAGCGGCCGACGGCCAAATCGTAATCTTCCAGAAAAACGATCCGGCGGCGGAACTGCGGCTCGCGCGCAAGGGAAACGATCTCGCGGATCAGCTCTTTGCCGGCCGAATCTTGCGGATGGGCTTTGCCGGAAAAGATGATTTGAACGGGATTTTTTGGATTGTTCAGTATTTCGGCGAGCCTCTTCTTGTCTCGAAGCAGCAGAGTGGCTCTCTTGTAGGTGGCAAACCGTCGGGCGAACCCGATCGTCAGCGTTTCCGGGTCCAGAGCTTCGGCAGCCTCCTCCACCTCAGCCTGCAGCGCTCCCCTGCGAAGCAGCTGATGGTAAAGGCGCGCGCGGGCGAAGGAGACAAGCCGCTCTCTTCTCCGCTCGTGTGTGCGCCAGAGCTCTTCGGCGGAAATGGAATCGACGCGCTGCCACGCTTTCAAGTCGGCCGGCTGTTCGCGCCAGTTCGGGCCGAGGTATCGTTCATAAAGCCCATTCATTTCCTGGGAAATCCAGGATCGGAAATGAACGCCGTTGGTGACGTGGCCGATCGGGATTTCGTCCTCGGGCGTTCCCGGCCATAGTTGACGCCAGAGGTTTCGGCTGACCTGTCCGTGGAGGCGGCTGACTCCGTTGCTGAAGGAGGCCAGCCGAAGCGCCAGAATGGTCATGCAAAATTTCTCCTGGTTGTTTGCAGGATCCTGGCGGCCCAAGGCGAGAAAATCGTCGAGCCCGATTCCGAACTTCGGTATGAAATCCTTGAAATACCGGTTCATCAATTCCGGAGGGAAGTAGTCGTGACCGGCGGCGACCGGAGTGTGGGTGGTAAAGACCAGGGAAGCGGAGGCCGCTTCGCGAGCCTGTGAAAAAGTAAGATGGAACTGTTCCATCCGGCGCCGGATCAACTCAAGCGACAAAAATGCGGAATGGCCTTCATTCATGTGATAAACGGTCGGATGGATGTTCAAGGCTTCCAGCGCCCTGTAGCCGCCGATCCCAAGCAGGATCTCCTGCCGAAGGCGATATTCCAGGTCGCCTCCATAAAGATGGTCGGTGACGTCCCGGTCCGCTTCCCGGCTGTTGGCGGGGATGTTCGTGTCGAGCAGATAAAGCGGTATCCTGCCCGCCATGACTTGCCAGACTCGGGCGAATACAGGTTTTTCGGGAAAAGGAACTTCGATCGTCAGCGGCTCTTCCCCGTCGCTTTTGCGCACAAGGGTCATCGGCAGAGTGTGAAAATCATTGTCTTCGTAAGCCTCCTGCTGCCATCCCGCCGCGTTCAGATACTGCCGGAAATAGCCCTGCTGATAGAGCAATCCGACGCCGACGAGCGGCAGCCCAAGATTGCTGGCGGATTTCAAGTGGTCGCCGGCTAAAATTCCGAGGCCTCCTGCAAAAATGGAGAGACATTCCGTCAGCCCGAATTCCGCCGAAAAATAGGCCACCACGGGATTGTCCGCGTCCCCATGGTTTTTCCGAAACCAGGTGGACTTGTTTCCCATGTAGGCGTCAAATTCGCTGGCGACCCTTTCGAGATGGGCTAAAAACGAATCGTCCCCGGCGGCTTCTTCCAGCCTTTTTTGATCGATCAGGCCCAGCATCCGGGCGGGATTGTGTCCGCTCTTTTCCCACAGGTCGCTGTCGAGCCGTCGAAAGAGGGCGATGGTGTCGTGGTCCCAGGACCACCGGAGGTTGTAGGCAAGCGCTCGCAACCGCTCCAGGGAGTCGGGAAGTTTTGGCACAACGGTAAAGATGTGGACTGGTTTCATGGAGAGCGTCCTCTCATAGACAAAAATTTGAAGGCATGGACATCCATTGTAGGAGATTGTAATTCATGATCCAACCTAATTTAATCCGCCTGAAACTGCTCTGAAACGTTTCCCGGCGTTTTTCATCGGATCCTATGGCAGAATTCAAACAGTTGGCTTATTCTATGAACGGGAAGAGAAACATTTTATAGAAGGGAATTCACGTGGGCAGAGAAAAACTGGTCAGGGCGCTTCGACCGATATCCCGGATGGCTTTGGGGGCGTTTTTCATTCTATCCGGCGCCGCATTCGCTCAAAACACTGAAATCCCCACGGTGGACGGGCACCTGGGGGCGTGCGCGACGAGCTTTACGGTGCTCGACAGCCAGTCCAGACCCGTTTACAACGCGAAAGTCTCGGTCGGCATACGCTATGGATTTCTGGGTTTTCGCAAAATGGAGCTGCAAGTCGGCACAAACAGCGAAGGGCGAGCCCGTGTGGCGGGCTTGCCGGAAAGCCCCAAAAGTCCGCTCGAATTCCAGATTGTCAGCGGCCGCCTGTCCAAGAGAACGATAGTGGATGTCAGGGCGCAATGCCTGCAATCCGTCCAGGTCCGGCTCGACGGGCGATAATCCGTCGCGGGGATGCCCGGACAAGCCGCGGGAGATCGACGTTATTCATTGACAGGCCCTTAATTTCGTTTTCCAGCGCCAATAAAGCGCCGGTCGGCCCCGCGTTCGCCGCATTGAACTCCGGTTCTTTGTCAGATATTGATTGCGATCGCGGTTCATCGGGACACCGGCGGCCGGCTCTGCTATAATCCCCCATGACTCCCCAACTCCATCGGGAGTGGAGGCGTGCGCGCCTGACTGAAAATTTTTTTGCCTGCAAAGCGCCCAAGGCTTGATGCCTTGAATCGGCGCCGGATTGGCCGCGTCCGCAGGAGCCGGACGAGAGTTGCAGGCGGGAGGTCAATCCTGCCGCAAAGCAGGTTGGAGAGACTATGACTACTTTGATAAAAAACGGAACGATTATCACCGCCGCCGATACATACAAGGCGGATATACTGGTGAAGAACGGAGTCATTTCCGAAATAGGAAAGGAAATTTCCAAAATCGCCAGCGAAATCATCGATGCGGGAGAGAAATGGGTTTTGCCCGGCGCCATTGATGCGCACACTCACCTGGACGCTCAAATCGACGGAATGACTACGGTGGACGATTTTGAGACCGGGACGGCCGCCGCGGCGGCCGGCGGGACAACCACGGTCATTGATTACGCGGAGCACGTTCCGGGCGCAACGCTCGCCCAGACGCTGGAAGACTGGAGAAGCAAAGCGGCTTCGCGGTCGATTGTCGATTACGGTTTTCACATAGCCCTGTCCCGGGTGAATGAAGATATTTTGAGCCAGATGCCCGCAATGGTGGACGCCGGAGTGAGCAGCTTCCATGTCCGGCTCGACGGCTGCGGCGATAGCCATATTAACGACGCCGAATTGCTGGAATTTATGCAGCGCGCAAGCAACGCCGGCGCGCTTCCCTGCATTCACGCCGAAAACGGGGAAGTCATCGACCTTTTCCTGCGCCGGCTTGTTGCGGAAGGGAAGACCTCGGTCAAATATCTGCCGGCGGCGCGTACGCCGGAAGTGGAAGCGCAGTCGGCCGCTCGCGCCGTGAGCATGGCGGAAATGGCCAAAGCGCCGATTTATCTCGCCAACATTTCCTCGGCGCACGCAATTGAAAAGGTCAAGGCGGCCAGGGACCGGGGATCCGTCGTGTATGCGGAGACTTGTTCGCATTATCTGACCCTGTCCTGCGAGAAATACGACGAGATCGAAGGCGTCAAGTACTATTGCGTCCCTCCTCTCCGCCCCTCCTGGCACCAGGATGTTTTGTGGAAGGCGATTGCCAGCGGCGATATTCATACCGTCGGAAGCGACCACAGGGCCTTCAATTACGCCGGGCAGAAAAACCTCGGCAAAGAGAATTTTATCCAGGCGCCCCGGGGGTTTCCGGGCATTCAGGAACGTTTGTCGCTGATTTGCTCCTCGGGCGTCCATGCGGGCAAAATCTCTCCGAACCGGCTGGTCGAGCTGGCATGCACGAATCCCGCCAGGCTTTTCGGACTCTTTCCCCGCAAAGGCACGCTGGCTGTAGGCAGCGACGCCGATATGGTCATTTTTGATCCCAAGGCGGAAATCACGTTGTCCAAATCCATGAGCTTATCCCGTTCCGACTACATTCCCTATGAAGGAATGAAGGTGCGAGGCTCTACCTGGCTGGTGCTTCAGCGGGGGAAAGTCATCGCTCGCGAAGGCAAAGTCATGGGGCGCCCGGGAGGGGGCGAGTTTTTAGCCCGGTCAAGATACAGCGCTCCTTAGGGCCTGTCAACGAATAACGTTTACACTTTGGCGCGAGCGCCGGGCGGACAGATGCAAGGCGCCGCG
>CAZXSV010000106.1:1851-12151 GCA_964642735.1 uncultured Acidobacteriota bacterium | reverse complement strand
GGAGTCTCACGGGATTCCAGGATTTCGATATCGGATTTCATAATTACTCCTTTTGTCTGAGAATGTTAGGCAATGTCATTAATCAAGAGCTAGAACCAGAGGATTCCATGTGTCATAACGGACTCCGTTTCTTTTTCCACTGATTCAACCAGCTTGTCGCAATGCATAAAAATGAAAACTTTATTTCAGGATTTGATGCCCGAAAAGAAAGACTTTCCGGTTCAAAATGCCTGAAACGACATGAGAAACGGCTTTAGCTTATCCGCAGAGGTGCATTGCCGTGGAGCTGGCAGTCGAAGTTCCGTGCAGAAGGGAAGTCAATTCGCACAGATGAGTCTACGCATCAACCTGCCATCCATGGCAAAACCTGCGCCCTGAATGCGAATTGCTTAACAGCCTGATTTCGCTCTTGCTCAGATTGGGAGCGGCATCCGGAAATGGTTCCGACGCCCTTCAAGGTGAGAGAGCTATTCGAGAAAACTAAATTGCCTACTAATTTAAACTTTGTTGCTACTTACGTTGTGCTTCAACCTACATTCAGGATGGCCCAAGCTAGCAGGTCGCCGCAATTATTGTCAACAAAAAACGAAACTCCAGGTTTTTTTGTCGCAATTTTCGACTTCTGGCCGCAGCGTTTTCCGACTCGGTTTTTTGATCGGATTCAAGGCGTTTCAGGGCAGATATTCCCAAAACTCAGTCCTCAGCCAGCGGATGATTCTCCGGGTGGCTATTTCGGCTATCTTTCTTTTTCCGCAAAGAATTTTCCCGACGCCGGTCATGCCTGCCCTCAGACTGCCGTCAGGATTAGCCAATTCTCCGTGCACCAGCAACGTTTTCTGCAGCCCGTTCGAGTCCGCCACCGGGGCTATGCTTTTGACACGAGCTTCATACTTCCGTTTGGGAAAACCTCGGACTTTGACGGCTATCGGGAGTCCGAGGCTCACAACGTCGATTTCTTTTTCGGGCACCGGCATTTCTATCCGCACCGTCCCTTCACTGACGAGTTCGCAAAAAGTATTCCCTTTGCCCAGATAGTCGCCGAGCCGGTTTCGAAGATAAGGGCTGGCCACGACTCCATCCATCGGACTTTTGATTTTCAGCAGCTCCGTTTGCTTCTTCAGGATCGCCAGCTTTTCTTCCAGCTTTTTCACCTGCGCTTCGAGCGCCCGTATCGATTCCTTGCGCGTTCCCGCCAGCAGAATCCGGAGTTCGCTTTCGGCATGGGCTAATTCCTTTCGTTTGACGTCCTTGCTCCGTTCGGTCTGCTCCTCCAGAACCGCCAATTGCCCCCTGGCTTCCTGCAATTCCTTTTGTCGCACCTGGTGTGCGGTTCGGTCCCGGTCCGCGTCATTTCGGGCGATCAAGCCGTCTTTCAGAAGACTCTGCGTCCTTTCGAAGTTCAGCCGCGCATTTTCAAGTTCGGCAGCCTTTTTATCGATGGTTTCAAGCAGCAGTTCCCGGGATTTCTCAACTCGGGACGCGCTTAAAAATTCCGCATTCTTGGCTTCAATCAATCTGCGCGCTTTTTCAATTTCCTCCGGCCTGGACCCGGCCCTCAACAAATCCAACGAAGCTTTTTGCGAGGCAAGTTCGCCGGCTGTTTCCTGAAAACTGTTGACCAGATCAAGGTTTTCGATTTCGGCCAGGAGGTCGCCGCTGCGCACCCGGTCCCCCTGATCGACATAAATTGCTTTCAGGTTTCCCGCAACCTGCGGAGTAACGGAAATGCGTTGAAGCGCCAGGACCGTAAAATCGCCGGAAACCTTCAATTCCCATGGCAGCATTGAAGCCGCAACGATCAGCAGGAGCAGAATAAGCGTCCAGGGATTTTTTTGAATGCGTTTGACCGCCGACCGAACCAGAGTTTTGGCATAGGCGGCATTTTCTCTTGCGGCAAACGGAACGGCGGCCAGCAGAAAAACCGTACCCAGGAACAAACCGAATCCTTGATACTCTTGAATCATCCAGCCCCCCAAACGCAGAACTATAATCAGCAGGAGTATGGCTGTGAAGCAAAATGATGCTAAACCGTAAGAAAGTAAAATCCGCGTTTCTCTTTTGCCGGGAGACTGGCTTTTCCCAACGGGAGTTCCGGCAATGAAATCCGCCAGCTTGTTTTTCAGGAAAGCCAGCGCTTTGGGCCGCAAATTGGGGATTTCGACGATATCGCTCAGCAGGTAGTAACCGTCCAGCCGTATCAGCGGATTCAGGTTCAGAAACAGCATGACGCCGGTGAAGCCTATGGCAATTAGACAGGCCCGGCTCGCAAGGGTTTCCGGCGACAGCAGTCTCCACGCAATCATGGCGCAAGCCCCGAGGAAGATTTGGATGTAGCTTCCCGCCAGCGTCACAATCAAGCGCTCGCGTTTTTTCAGCATCCACGCATCGCTGACGTTGCAGTAGAAAGCCGGGATGAAATAGAGAATGAGAAAACCCATTTCCGGGACTTTGCCGCCGAAGCGCTTCAAAGCGATTCCGTGGGCGAACTCATGCGCCGTCATGAGGACGCAGACGACGATTGCGATCGAGGGAATCGAATAAAGCGAGAACAGCTTTCCGAACGAAAAGAAGATCGACTCCCAGTTCAGGATGCCAAGACTGATCGCCGTCAGGGAAAGCGCCGAGGTCAAAATCAGAAAAGAGGAGCTGAAAAAAAACCTCGTTTTTTTTTCCAGTCCGGCGAGCAGATCGTCCGGGTTGAAAACGTGAATTTTTATGGAGAGCAGATTCCGGCGCCGGCTTTTCCCTCCGTGCCGGAACTCTGAAAGTCTGGTCCGGCAGTAGGCGTTGTCGAGCAGAAGCAGCGACTGGAGCTTTTCGACGAATTCCTTCACCTGGCTTTCCAGGACTTCCGTGCAATGCTCCCGGGAGGCGGTTTCGGCGATGGAATTGAAGTCGAGCTGTTTTTTCAGGAGTTCGAGGACGGACGCCTGCACCGGAGCGAACCGGTAAAATCTATTGACGATCGGATCCTTGACGATTATGGAAGAATTCGCTTCCCGATGGATCTCGAGATCCGGTCGCAGCTTCACATGCGTCTTTTCCATCTCGAGCCTCTGCCGGCGCCTGATCCAACGCAAAAACAGCCTTGTCTATGGTTGCGAATCATAGTGACAGATCTCATCAAATGCAACGGGAATAGGGGTAGAAGGGCGAGCGGAGGCAAGAATTTGCGGTTGCGCTGATTTCTGGTATTCCTAAACAGGCGGTAGTTGTAATAGAATCAAACCTTCGGAAAACGCTCAAGTCTTAAAAGGAGGCCGTCATGCTACGAAAAGTTTTTTGTGCCTTTATCCTCTTGCTCTGTGTGGTTGCTTTAAGCGCTTGCGGCACAAAGGAAGAAAAAGCCGAACCGGTGGAAACAGAAGTTTCCGAAAGCGATGCCGGGGAGGTCGTGCCCGGGGAAATGGTTTTAATCCCTGCGGGCGAATTTATCATGGGCAGCAATAACACCGGCCCCAAAAAAGACAGTTTCGCCGCCTACCCGGAACATAAGGTGAACCTGCCGGCCTATTGGATTGACAAATATGAAGTCACCAACCTCGAATTTCAGGAATTCTCGGTGAAAACAGGCTATGTCGGGGAAGGCGCCAAAGACGGAAAGGATTGGCGGACTTTTATCACGCCCGATAAAGCCATGCACCCCATCATCGGAATCACCTGGAATGACGCCGGTGAATATTGCAAAGCGCAGGGGAAGCGGCTGCCGACGGAATCGGAATGGGAAAAAGCCGCCCGCGGGACCGACGGAAGAGATTTCCCTTGGGGAAACGAATTTGATGTGAACAAGACCAATACCTACGAAGCCGGTTTTAAAACATCCATGCCTGTCGGGCAATTCGACGATGTCAGCCCGTTCGGCGTTCATGACACCTTCGGCAACGTTCAGGAATGGACCGGCACCGATTACAAGGCTTATCCCGGAAACAAAAAAGACGATCCCAATTATCATAAGCAGTATCGAGTGCTGCGCGGCTCTTCCTATGCCTATAAAGCGAAGACCGCTCATATTTGGGACCGATCGGCCTGGCTGGGAGAGGCGGTCTATAATTTCGGCTTCCGATGCGCCAAAGACGCGACGCCGGAAGACGCCGCGAAGGCTGCGCAAAGCAAAAAGTAGTTTCCACCGGGAACGAGATCCTCTGATCTGCGGCATTTTCAAAAAGCCGCCTGCGTTTGCGGACGCCCCTTTTGTTGGGATCGCAGACGGGGACGGCTTTTTTTCGGCATTTCCGCTGCCGCGCAGCTTGGGCGTTTTGCCGTCGCCGACGAAGTTTCATGAATAATGCGGGTTAAATAATCCGCAGGAAGAAGCATTTCAGATAGTGTGTTTCGGGCATGCCCGCAAGCGCCGGGTGGTCAGTCGCCTGTCCGCGGCGCTCTATGATCTGGATGTAGCGGCGAGCGTCCCGGGCCGCCTCGCACAAGACATCGAAAAATTCCATTTCCGACATGTGATAGGAACAGCTGGACGTGATGAGGATGCCTTCCGGCTTCAAAAGCTTCATCGCCCGCAGATTGATCTCTTTATAGCCGCTGCGCGCTCCAGGCAGCGCCTTGCGGTTTTTTGCGAACGCCGGAGGATCCAGGCATATGGCGTCGAAAGACTGCTTTGCCGTTTCCAGCTCGCGCAGGCGGTCGAAAGCGTTGCCGGCTTCGAATTTTACGTTTCTGAATCCGTTGAGATCTCGATTCCTTTGGGCCATTTCCAGGGAATCGGGCGATATGTCGATTCCCAGCACGGATTCGCTGCTTTCGGCGAAATTAAGGGCGAACGCCCCGGTGTTGGTGAAACAATCAAGCACTCGTCCTGAAACATACTTCCGGGCGGCGACCCGGTTCTGGCTTTGGTCCAGGAAAAAGCCGGTTTTCTGGCCGCGCTGCATGTTCACGATAAAGCGGATTCCTTCTTCCACTATCTCGATTTCGTCCGGAATCGTTCCCGTCAGAACGCTCGTGACTTCCGGCAACCCTTCGAGCCGCCGGGCCTTCGCGTCATTTCTTTCCAATATTCCTGCCGGATTCAAAAGGTTTTGCAGGATTTCAACTATCCAGGGCTTGATGGCGTCGGCGCCGCTGGAAAGGGTTTGCAGAACAAGGCAGTCGCGATAGCGGTCGACGACGATGGAAGGAAGCAAATCTCCCTCTCCGAATATCAGGCGGCATCCGGACTCTTCCCGGAGAGCGTTTTTACGCCGGGCGATTGCCAGCTGGATCCTGGCCTTAAAAAATTCCGGTGTGGGCGGCGTGGAATCTCGAGAAAAAAGACGGAGGCGTATTTGCGATTTCGGGCTGTAAAAAGCGTATCCCAAAGAATTGCCGGCGGCGTCGATCGCCTGGACGATCGCCGGATTCGAAGCCGGCTCACGTTCCAGTTCTCCCGCGTATATCCAGAGATGGCCTCGGCGGATTTTCCGCACCGCAGCTGCGGCAATCTGAGCTCGAGACTCAATCTTAAAAGGGTCCAAGAAAACCTCTGAATCAGTTTTGGATTTTTCCTGTCAAGGGGAAAGCTTGCTTAATGCGCTCCAACGCTTCTTCGCGGGTCTTGAGCTCGCCTTCCAGTTGCAGGTCCTCTATCGTTTGAAGGATTTGTTTGAAAACGGGGCCGGGTTGATATCCCATCTCAACGAGGTCCTCTCCCGTTATCAGGGAGGCCGTGATGGGATTTCTTTCATATTCGTCCAGCTTGTCGAGACAAAACGAATAGCTGTCGAGGGAAAGCCGTTTGCTGATGCAATAAACGCGCAGCAGTTCCAGGCGGCCGCGGATGTCCGGCTTCCCCAGCAGTCTCCTGAGATCGGCTTGCAGCAGCTCTTTTGCTTGCAGGAGGCTGTTTCGGGATTCCAAAAGGTCCGATACGCCGCTGGCTTCGACATTGGACATCTTCAGCCGGCGGCATGCTTCGCGGGCTGCTTCGCCCGTTTTGGCGGCGTCCTGCAGCAGAACGCCGACGGCCGCGACGACCGATGGGTTGTGCAACAGGGAGAGCGCCGTTTTGGTCTGCGCGAACGAATCCGATTCCCCGGGACTTCCGGATATTTCGTGCAACGCTTCGACTTCAGGCAGGATGCGGGCCAGAATGCCGCTTTCATGAAGAAGGTCAAGCCCTCGCGCCGGCGCCGGACCCGACACTATCTTCAGGAGCTCGTCGCGGATTCTTTCCCAGCTGATCTGGAGAATGCCGCCGGACAATGCTCGGATCGCCTCCCATGTTTCGGGCGCGATCTCGAAATCCAGCCCGCAGGCGAATCTTATGGCGCGCATCATCCGGAGCTTGTCTTCGGAGAATCGATCTTGCGGGGCGCCGATGGTCCGGATGATTTTTTTCTGGATGTCCGCTTTCCCGTGAACGTAATCGATGATTCGGTTTGCAAAGGGGTCATAGAAAAGCCCGTTGACGGTAAAATCCCTTCGCAGCGCGTCCTGTTTGGGGCCGGAGAATTCGACCGAAGATGGATGCCGCCCGTCAAGATAGGGATTGTCGCTGCGGAATGTCGCCACTTCGTAATCATGGCCGTACAGGGAAACCTGGATAACGCCGAACTGCGCGCCAATCGCCCTCGATTTGGAGAATAGCCGGGCCACTTCTTCCGGATGAGCGCTGGTGGCAATGTCGATGTCCTTGGGCTTTCGTCTGAGAAGAAAGTCCCGCACCCAACCGCCTGCAAAGAAGGCTTCATGCCCGTGGGCACGTAGCTTTTCCGCGATTCGCCGCGCCGCTCTTTGCATGCCAGAGTTCCCGGTTCAGAGTTAAAAAGCTTCAGTGAAAAAACGGGGAGTTTGCCCCGGATGCGGCTGCACTCTTAAAATCGCCAACAGGTTCTAACCCGGATTATTCATGAAGCTTCTACTGCGGCTGCGTATCCGGGCATGTCTACTGTGTTGCGCTCGCAGGATTTCTCGACGTGCTGTTGAGTGCGCCTGCGGAATCCTCCCGCCGCGCGCCTTGCATCCATGCCCGCTCCCGCCGCCTCGCCGCGGACTTTCATGAATAATGCGGATCAAACCAGTTTTTCCAGATATTTGTTCCAATTGTTTTCCGGAAACAGCTCCCGGACGAGGGCGCGGTATTTCTCGAACGACTTCTTGTCTCCAAGTTTGTGGAAGCTCATGGCCATCCTGATATAGAGCAGGTCGTCGTTGTTGAATCTTTTGGCCAATTTCAGAGTCGCTTCCCCTTCTTCAACCGCTTCTTTGCAGCGCCCCAGTTCATAATAATTAATCGCGAGATAGCTTCGGGCTTCCGCTTTTTCCAGTTTATTCTTTGGATTGCGTCGCAAAGTCTCCAGCGCGAGCAGCAGCGATTTTTCGTAAGACTCCAGACGGAAGTGACAGTCGGCCAGCTTCAGACGCAGCCAGGCCAGGTCGCTTTTTTTATCGGAGATCTGCTTCAATTCAAGAATTTTTTCATAGCTTTCGAGCGCCATTTTGTAGTTGGCAAGCTGCCGGTAGCATTCGGCCATTTTCAATTGAATTTCGTCCCGGCGTTCGAATTTCGGGTCCAGCTCCAGGACCTTTGAAAAATGGTTGATCGCTTCGTGGTACTGCTTCAGCCCGAGATAGTTGTTGGCCATGCTTTCGTAGAGATAGCTCAATCCCGGATCGTTGTCGCTGAGGACCTGAATGGCTTTCTGGGAATAGCGGATGGCTTCATCGTGCTTTCCCAGCGCTTCATAATTGCGGCCGATTCCCGCATAAAGCATCCAGCGAGTGTCTTTTTCCTGGCTTCCGACATGCTGTTCGCAGATTTTTCTAGCTTCCAGAGACTTGACGGTTTTCCCATGGTATTCATATAGGGAGCCGAGATGAAAGTAGACAAAGCCGTACATGTCTTCCATGAATTCCGGCTTCTCGGGATCGAACAGCTGAGCGCTTTTCAAAAGATTCCGGATCGCCTCTTTATCGTTGCCGGCATTGAAGTGGCAGATCCCTATTCTTCCGGTGAAATAGGCTTTCACATTCTGCTGCTTTTGGTATTTTAAAGCCTGGGAATAGACGTCGATGGCCTGGGCGTACTTGTCCTTCTGGAATAACTCTTCCGCATAAGCATCGAATAAGGAGAGCCGCTCCTCGTTGGAGCCTGCATCCTTCAATCTGGCATTGAACTGTTTCTGATTCACTCCAGTCGCCCCCCAAAGAAAATATTCAGGAATTCATACTATACTATAAAAAACGAAGAAATTCGGTCGCACTATTGATGCACAACCAAATATCCGGCGTGCACCTCCGCCTGCCGGATGTTGTAGGGCATTTCAGAAGGCTTCATGGGATCGAAAGGAGGCTTCTGACTCCTGCCCGCCATGGTAATGATTTTCTCAACTAAAGCTTTCGGAAGAGTACTGTTGTCGAACGACGCCTGCTCCAGAATGAAACGGGCATAGCCCTCGCCGCTTGCCAGCTTTCCCTTTACGGACAATACGTGCGTTCCGGTGAACAAAAGGTTCAGCAGTTTCGGCGCCAGCTTCGGGGATTCCTCCATGCGATCGAAATCAATTTCCGCGACTCCTTTCAGCCGGTCTTCTTCGAATGTCATGACGAGGCTCTTCAATGAAGGGTCATATTTCGAGCAAAGAACGAGAGCAAGGTAGGAGTTCACTTCGTCCTGGGTAAACGTCAGAGTCTGCCGCTTGGGGGATTCTGCGTCCTCGCTGTTCGCTTCGAGTTTCTTCAGCTTGTCGCCGCAACTCTCCGCCGCAGTTCGGGAAGGCTTCGACGCAGGCAATTCGGCCAGGAGAAACGCGCCGCCAAGGGTCAAAAAAAACGCCAGCAGCGCTTTCCGGCAATAGTTCAGAACAACAGCTGGTTGAATTCGCTTTTTTTTTGTCAACGATTCATCGAATGATTTTGAATGTCCGCCCCCACCGTGTTTTCGTAAAGAAATTTATGACGACATCGGAATATTGCTTCGCCCGATCCTTCAGACCTGTTTGAAGGTACTCATCTTTCGGGGTTTTAAAAGACCAGTAGATTACGAGAGCTTTGCCAAGAATGTAATCGCGCGGGACAAAACCCCACGACCGGCTGTCCGCACTGTTGTCCCGGTTGTCGCCCATGGCGAAATAGTGGCCCGGCGGAACCGTCTCCGGCCCGTATTGCCTGTCAATGCTGTCGGGATCGGTGTATTGCGTATATTCCTCTTTCAGGGGCTGACCGTTGATGTAAATGGTTCGGCCTTTCATTTCAATTTTATCGCCGGGCATCCCGATGAGTCTTTTTACGTAAGCGGTTTCAGGACTGTTCGGATATTTGAAGACGATGACGTCTCCCCGCCTTGGATTCCTGCAGGGAAGTATTTTAGAAATAAAGCCGGAATTCAGGCCGTAGACGAATTTGTTGACAAGAAGATGATCTCCAATGAGCAGGTTGGATTCCATCGATCCTGTCGGAATTTTAAAGGCCTGAACCGTGAATTGTGTGGCAAAAAGCGCGATAATGGCGGTGATGACAAAGGATTCGAAATACTCCCGCACTGTTGATTTCTGAAAGTCCAACTCCCCCTCCGGCTGCTTAAGTTATTAAGATAAACAACGTTACCATAAATTCGCCTCGCCGGCAACCGCTCGCCCGAAGAGAAAATGCGGCCGTGAAACCATGCATACCGCCGCTATCGTCGCATTTGGCGTCGCTCCCGGTTCGCCAGCCCTTTTAATCGACTTCAAGCGCCAATCGGCCGTATTGAAAAAGGCCAAATAGCCGATAAAGCATCTGCTTCCCTGGATGGAGTGGATGATTGTATGTCTCGATGGTTAATACAATTATTACTTTTTATTATACTTGTATTTACGGATATTTCCCGGCTTTATGCGTCCCGGATCCTTTATACCGGATCTGGTGATAATAAATCAGCGTCTGCAAGCTTTGAGCTGTCAGGATCGAATTTGACGATTGTTCTGACCAATACCTCGGCTTCGGATGTATTGATTCATGTGGATGTCCTGACCGGCCTGTTTTTCAATACCAGCTACGCTCTAACGCCAATTTCCGCTTCACTCAACGGATCGTCCGTATTTTATAAAGTCGCCGCCGATCCTGGCCAGGGCTGGGGCTATGGATTTGGCGTCGATGCGCAAGGGATGAACAATGCGATCAGCGCCAGCGGGGCAGTTCGCGGATTAGGACAGAGCAATTTTTCTGAAACGAGCCGGAATCTGGGCGGTCTTGACTATGGAATCCTAAGTCTGGGAGATGATCCATCTACTGGAAATAAGGGAGTTACAGGAAAAGGGCCTCTTTTTAAAAACTCGGTTGCGTTCGCGTTTCTGGCCCCGGAAGGATTTGCCTTAAGCGATCTGGGCGA
>CAZXSV010000106.1:0-1751 GCA_964642735.1 uncultured Acidobacteriota bacterium | reverse complement strand
AAAAGATCCTGCCGCGGATAAATCCAAAACATTTCTTTCCAGTTTCATCGTCCTCTTCTTCGCCAAGGCATGGATACGTCCTAATCTTCGGGCCGTTCGCCATCAGGCGCCATTTTTACCAGCTTGGGGTCGAATCGCGCGACAATTTCGACCAGGTCCGATTGGGCGGCCATGACCGACTCGATATCCTTGTATCCCATCGGCGCTTCATCGAGGCTGGCTGAAATCAATACGACGTCGTGTTCAGCCAGGAACTTCTTCGCGTCGTTCCAGGTGTACCGGCTTTTCGTCATTGTCCGGCTCAGCCTTCTGCCTGCGCCGTGGGATGCTGAGTTCAGCGATTCCGCAACTCCCTTGCCGCGGACGATGTAGCCGGGAGTCGCCATGGATCCCGGAATGATGCCGATGTCTCCTTGGTTTGCGGGTGTGGATCCTTTCCGGTGGACAATGACCTGTTGTCCGAAATGATTTTCCTTCCATGCGAAATTGTGGTGGTTCTCGATAGCGATCAGAACTTTCGCTCCGAGCAGTCTGGCGATATCCCGGTGGATAAGAAAGTGGTTGGCCGCCGCATATTTCCCCATCAGTTCCATTGCCTGCCAGTATTCCCGTCCGGCGTCGGCGTCCAAATCCAGCCACGCCAGGTGCATCAGCTCCCTCGGGAGTTCGGGATGAAGTTTCATGGCCAGTTTGCTGTAAAAGGTCGCCACGTCTCCTCCGGTCCCCCGGCTTCCGCTGTGGCTAAGGAGCGCAAAATAGGCGCCGCCAGGCAAGCCCAGGTCTTGCCGGTCGAGAGTCAGGACGCCGAATTCGACAAAGTGGTTGCCGGAACCGCTGGTGCCGAGCTGATGTGCGGCTCGGTCTTTGTTTTTAACAAGGATTTTGCTGAACGACCAATCCTCTTCCATAACGGGATGCTCTTTGCATTTCTGGAACCTTCCCCCGACGCCGAAAGAGGTCGCCTGACGGATCGCGTTTCTGAGCCGCCCCTCCTCTCCCCGGATTGCTGAAACCGGAAGGTCCATCACCGTCATTTTCATCCGGCAGGCTATATCCATTCCGACGGCGTAGGGAATTACGGCATTGCGCGTGGCAAGGACCCCGCCGATCGGCAAGCCGTATCCGACATGCGCATCGGGCATCAGCGCGCCTGCCGTCGAGACCGGGAGTTTGCACGCATTTTCCATTTGCCGGATGGATTCGACGTCCACGTCGCCGCCCCATCGCCGATAAGGCGCCGGACTGCCGCGAGGAATGAAATTCGCCTTTGCGTTTCCCGATTTCAGGAGGGAGTCCGCCAGGGCGCCCCAAACCGGGTCTCCGGAATAGGATCTTGGATTCTGAACGACGGATCGCAGGTCTGTCCGCACCGTTTCCCGGGCGACGCCGCTTTTCAAGGCTTTCTCTGCAATTTCAGAAGCCCGCTTGACCGGATCGCCTTCGGGTATGCCCAAGTTGAGGAGTTCTCTTGCTTTCATTTTTAAAAGTTCCCGGTTCACCCGCGTGTCAATTATAGCGTCTTTTTATCGGGATGCTCCGGAATAGCTGCTGCAAAGAGGTCCGGCAGTATTCTGTTGACTGAAATATGCGGATGCTGCCATCTTGCTTTCCGCTTGCCCTCGTCTCGCTCGGATGCGCTGCTGCTATCCGCATACAGCCAAGGTGGACACGGTCAAGCAAAACATGGTACAGTTTTGCGCTTTCGATTGCGGGCGGTTAGCTCAGCGGCAGAGCATCGGTCTTACACACCG
>CAZXSV010000105.1:0-12603 GCA_964642735.1 uncultured Acidobacteriota bacterium | reverse complement strand
CTTCGGTTGATTCCGCTTCCTTCACCATTGTTGGTTTCTTCATCCGGCATAACGAATCTCCTTCGGCAAAAAATGGCCGCGCTCAAGTTCCATTCAATCCGCCAGGTTTGCAGACAGGCTGATTTTTCACATGGTTAGCCCGAATTTGTAACAGAACCGGATATTTCGCAAGCTTTTTTTTGAAACCGGCGGGCGAAAGCATGCATTCTCACAGGCCGATGCCTGATATTCCGGCTCTGCCGCAAAAGAAGGCACGGAGAACACTAAAATTGCGCCATTTATGTTAAAATCCACAACCTGACTGAAAACTCCGCAATTGCAGCGCGGAGTCGACTGATCGTTTCTGCTTTCGAAATTTATGTTTCTGCGCGGAGCTCCAAAGGAGCGGCCTGAGAGCAGTCTCGGGCAAGTGGCTTTGGGCAATGGCTTGCCTTCGCTCATTGCCGAGCTTTATTGAGGAAACAGTTTCGCGACCGAAGCGAAATAATGTCTTGTCGCTTGCGGTCCAATTTGCCGATCGAGGCCCTATATGCCCAATCCGAAGATCAAAAATGCTCTCCTGTGTCTTCTATCGCTCCCTTTGGCGATCGGGATAGCGTCGGCTCTGTTCGTTCACGATGCAACCGCCGGGGATGCAACCGGATCGATTTCGGGACGAGTCGTCCGCAAAACCGAAGGGACAGGGCTTTCCGGGATAGCAATGAATGCCTATGACAGCGGATGGAACTACGCCGGGTTTGCTTCGACCGACGTCAATGGCAATTACAGCGTCACGGGCCTTGCGGCCGGCAGCTATTACGTCAAAGCTTACGGCCTCGGAAACTATGCGAGTCAGTATTACTCTCATCAATATTCTCAAAGCTCGGCGACTGCAATCGTCGTTGCGGAGGGCGGCGCGGTCTCAGGGATCGATTTTGAAATGGAGATCTTCGGATCCGTCTCGGGACGAGTGGAGCGCGATTCCGATGGCGCCGGTCTGCCCTACATCATTGTCATGGCTTACGACGCCTACTGGAATATCATCGCCTCCGGATCGTCCGATGCAAGCGGCGACTACAGAATCGAAAGGCTGGTCCCGGGCGCCTATTACATCGGAATCAACACCGGGTCTGAATACCGCAGCGAGTATTTCGACGACGCCGCATCTCAAAGCGTCGCATCCGCAGTCAACGTCGCGTCCGACACGACGACTTCGGACATCAATTTCAGGCTATCCAAACTTGGAGCCATATCGGGGCGGGTCACACGCAATTCCAACGGGACGGGATTGTACGGAATTACGGTGTATGCATTTAAGGCTTCCGGCAGCGTGGCCGGCATCAGCATCACCGATCCCAACGGCGTCTACACGATTTCCAAGCTCGAACCCGGCAGCTATTATGTCAACACCAGCGCCGGTTCGCTTTACATCGATGAATATTATGACAATGCATTCGACAAGGCGACTGCGACTTTCGTCAGCGTTGATCTGGATTCAACGACATCCGACATCAATTTCGGACTCGGCCAGGGCGGGACCATCTCTGGACGGGTCACTCGCGATTTTGACGGCGCCGGAGTGGTCGGAATCCTTGTTTACGCCTATGACGCCGGCTGGAACCTTGTCAAATCCGCATCGACCGACGTCAATGGCAACTACAGCTTCATCGGACTCTTTCCCGGCAGCTACCGCCTGAAAACTCTCGCCGGTTCGGGCTACATCGACGAATATTACGACAACGCGGCTTCTCAAAGCGCCGCGACGGCGGTATCGGTCGCCGACGACGGCATCGCATCCGGGATCGATTTTGAATTGCAGGCGCTGGCGCTGGGAGGCATTTCGGGCCGGGTCGTCCGCGATGTTGACGGCGCCGGCATATCCGGAATGACGATCTGGGTGTACAACGCCAACTGGGGTTCGGTCAAGCATGCCACGACCGACGCCGGCGGCTATTACAGCGTCACGGGACTGCTGGCCGGGGAATACTTCGTCGGGACCAACGTCGCATGGACCTATGTCAATGAATATTACGACAACGTCACGTTCAGAGAATCGGCGGCCGCGGTGGAGGTTGTATTGAATACCATGACTCCCGACATCAATTTTGGGTGCGCGCTGGAAGGCACGATCTCAGGGCGGGTCACGAGCGATTCCACCGGAAGCGGATTGCCGATCATCACCATTGAGGTTTTCAGCATCGACCGGGACCTGATCCGAACGGGATTAACCGACGCCAACGGCAATTTTAAAATCAGCCAGTTGGCCGCCGGCAGCTACTTTATAAAAGCGTCTTCCGGCTCCGTCTATGCGAGCAGGTATTATCAAAATTCCCGCGATCATAAACAGGCTGTCCCGGTGGCGGTGCTCGCCGGCGCCGACACCGGCGGAATCAATATCGGGATGTCGAAGTACGGCGCCCTCTCCGGCCGCGTGACGCGCGCTTCCGACGGGGAGGGGATTCCCGGCGTCCAAGTGAAGATTGCGGACGGCTTCCTTGGCTTTGACGTATCGTCGTCGATTGGCGCCGCCACGACGGATTCCGGGGGGTATTATCAAATTGTGAATGTCGCGCCGGGCGATTATTTCGCGAAAGTCGACGATCCGAATTATGCAACGACCATCTTTGACAACACCGTGCATGAATGGAACGCGGAGGTTGTCCACGTAGCGCCGGAAACGGTCGCGCCCGGCATCGACTTCGCGCTGGCCGCCGGCGGATCCCTATCCGGCCGCGTCCTGAAGGAAGCGGATGGGACCGGGATATTGAACGCTTACGTTTATGCCTACGCCAACCTCATGACCTACAGGCGGGCGATTACGGATTCCCAGGGATATTACCGGATTGCCGGATTGCCGGCAGGCGAATATCTTGTGGCAGCGCATTCCGCCGAAGTGACCGATAATGCATTCGCATCCGGTTATTACAGAAATTCCAGATCGGCGGCCGGGGCGGCCAGGGTTGCGGTAGCGGACAACGCCGATACGCCGGAGATCAATTTCGCATTTTCAAGCGGCGCCATCGAGGGAACGATCCTGTACAGCGCATGCGGTTGCGAAACAAGACTCGCGGTGGTGTCAACCTACGACCCTTATTGGAATCGGCTCCGATCGACTGCGGCTCTGATATCCTCGGGGGAGACGCCGTATTCTCTGAAAGGCTTGTTGCCGGGCGATTATTATGTCGGGATTGAAGTCACGGGATATCGCGACCTTTATTACGGCAGCTCCACCGACCGAAACGGCGCCGTCAAAGTGACGGTCGTTCCCGGCGGGACCGCGGGAAACATTCATTTTGCATTGACTGCCGCAGAACTCGATCCGCCGGCCGGATCGATCTCCGGCAGGGTCCGGTCCGCATTCAACGGTTCCGGCATAGCGAACATCTACGTGCAGGCTTTCGACGGCGGCGGGAATCCTTCGGGCGAGAGTCTGACCGATTCTCACGGCCGCTACCGGATAGAAGGTCTGCCCCCGGGCAGCTACTACCTGAGGACGAATTACGCCTATGGATTTGTGAACCGGCATTACGACGACGCCGCGGATTTCAGCCATGCGACGCCGGTGTCGGTCGTTCAGGACGCGGATACGCCCGACATCGATTTTGCGCTGGAAGCCGGATTGGCCGTCTACGGCATTGTTTATGACGCCGTCGGCCAAAACACCCTCCAGGGCGTGCGGATAAACGCTTATGACGTTCAATGGGTTTTGGCGGGATCGGCCGTGACTGATTCCCAGGGAGCCTTCTGCATCGAGGAACTGCCGCCCGGTCCATACTATCTGCAGACACAAAACAGCCTGGGGTATGCAGACGAGTACCTTTTCCGGTCCGGATCCAGGGACGACGCCGCGAGGCTGAACCTGACGGCAGTCGACCGGTCCGTATTCATCGGATTGAGCAAACCGGCGGCGCGGACGCCCGATTTCAACGGGGACAAAAAGCCGGACCTCCTGTGGAGGAACGCCGCCTCCGGGGATATCTATATCTGGTTCATGAATGGAATCGCCCGCGCGGGAGGCGGCTATCTCGCTCCGGCGCCCGACCGGAATTGCAGGACAGCCGCAATCGCCGATTTCAACGAGGACGGGAATCCTGACATACTGTGCCGGAACGCCGCCTCCGGGGAGAATCTGATCTGGCTCATGAACGGCCTGACGATTAAAGGCGAAGTGCGCCTGGACCCGGTGTCCGACGTTCAGTGGACCATCGCGGGAGCGGCCGATTTCAGCAAGGACGGGCAAATCGATATTTTGTGGCGCAACGTTTCGACCGGCGAGAATTATGTCTGGTTCATGAACAGAACGGTGCAGCAGGGCGGCGCGCTCCTGGCCGAAACGAAAGACGCGGAATGGAAAATCGCCGGCCTGGGCGATTTCAACCACGACAATCAGGCGGATATCCTGTGGCGCAACACGTCCACGGGAGAAAACAGCGTAGAGTTCATGGACGGGACAGTCCGGACCGGCGAAGCTTTTCTCGACGCAGTGTCCAATCTCAATTGGAGGATTGCTTCGGCAAGCGACTTCGACGAAGACGGTCGGGCCGACATTCTGTGGAGGAATGGCTCGACCGGGGAGAATTACGTTTGGTTCATGAACGGCGTCGCGAGAACCCGCGGGGAATATCTGGAGAGTGTGACGGACTTGAAATGGCTGGCTCTGGATTCGGGCGGGCCGGCCGTCGGGGCGGATTTCAACAGCGACGACAATCCGGATCTATTGTGGCGGAACGCGGCGACAGGGGACAACTATCTTTGGGTCATGCGCGGGCGCCAGATGATGAGCGGAGTCTCGTTGGATTCCGTATCGGACCCCGACTGGAAGATTGCCGGGCTGGCGGATTTCAACGGGGACGGCCGCGTGGACATCCTGTGGCGCAACTGCGCTTCCGGGGACAATTACCTCTGGCATATGAATGGGAATCGATTGACGGGAGGAAAGCTCCTGGCGCCGGAAACGGACGTCCATTGGAAAATCGTCGCAGTGGCCGATTTCAATGGCGACTGGAAAGCCGACATCCTGTGGCGCAACGACTCCACGGGAGAAAATCGGATCTGGCGCATGGATGAATCGACTCCTGCGGGCGTCGACGATCTGCCCTCCGTGCCCGACGCCGGCCGCAAGATCGCAGGCGTCGCCGACTTCAACCGGGACGGGCATGCGGACATTTTATGGCGCAATGAATCGACCGGCGAAAACTATGTCTGGTACATGAACGGACCGGCGCATGCAGGCGACGGTTATCTGGATTCCGTTTCGGACCCCGACTGGACGATCGCCTGCATCGCCGACTTCAATAAGGACGGCATGGCAGACATAGTGTGGAGAAACAAAGCCACCGGCGAAAACCGGATCTGGCGTATGAATGGCATCGTTTTTGCGGGCGTCGACTATCTGCCGACAGTCGCCGGACAGGACTGGCAGCTCGCGCCATCGGGCGAGTAGCGGCGAAACCGCGCCGGCGCGGAGAACGCTGTGTTTTCGATGTCCAAGCGCGCGGAGGAACGGCGCCATTTTTGCGCTAGGGCGCTCCGTCAAAAAGTGGTACAAAGAAGCATTCTTTAAAGCGGAGAGGAGAACTACCATGAAAAGATGCATTGCGACGCTTTGGCTGACCGGCTTGGCTCTGCTGTTCGTTCCCTGCTTTTCCCTGGCGCAGGAAGTGATCAAGCTTCCGCCTGCCCAAAAAACCGGGGGCAAGCCTTTGATGGAGTCTTTAAATTTGAGACAAAGCACCCGGGGCAATTTCGGACCCGAGGCTAAATTGACGATGCAGCAGCTGTCCAATCTGCTTTGGGCCGCCGACGGCGTCAACCGCCCGCCCAACCACCGCACCGCTCCCTCCGCAGTGGACTGGCAGAACATCGACATCTATGTGACGACTGCCGACGGCCTGTTTGTGTATGACGCTCAACAGCACGCCCTCAAAGTCATCTCCAAAGAAGACGTGCGAGCGGTTTCGGGTCTCGAAGGCTCCGCCACGGGCCCGATGAAACAGGATTTTGCGAAGACTGCGCCGGTAAGCCTTGTCTACGTCGCCGATATGTCCAAGACCAAGGGCATGAAATGGGGAGGGGAGGATGTCGGCGCAACCTGGACTTACGCCGGCGCCGGCGCCATCGCTCAGAATGTATATCTTTACTGCGCCTCCGAAGGTCTGGCATGCATCCTGCGCGCGATGATCGACCCGGTCCAAATCGCCAAAACATTCAAACTGCGCCCCGACCAGAAAGCCATCCTCACCTCGACGATAGCTCAATTTAAAAAGTAGCAGGCGCCTTCCATCCTCACACAGCCGGGGCGGCCCTGAAAAGCCGGCCCCGGTCTCGATTGGCCCTGTTTGCCATGCAAGACACGCCGCTGCGGGACGCCGGATCCGAAACTTACCGGGACGGCTGTCTTGAAACGCTGGACGCCGCATTAAACCGCACCGCAATGTACCGAAAGTGGCGGCCTTTCGATCCCGGCGAAGGCTTTTCCATCGATGAACGCTACGGCTCTCTGCCCGTGCTCGCCAAGGCGGACATCCGAAAACATTTCCCGTATGGAGTCGTCCCGCGCGGGCTCGACCTGGACGCGGCGCTCGCCCGTGAAGAAGTATGGTTTGTGAAAACGAGCGGAACCGCCGACGAGTCGCTGACCAACATCTGGAACCAGGATTGGTGGGAAGCCTCGGAAAGGGCTTCGTGGGCTCTGAACGCCCACGCCGCAAGCGTCTGCACAGGGGCGCACCGGGAAGCCATTCTGGCGAGCGCGCTTTCGGTGGGGCCTCGCAGCAGGGGCGCTCCGCTGAATTATAAAAGACGGATCCGTCGGAATTACCTCTACCTCAACGAATACGGAAGCGTCGCCGAATGGCCCGAAGGACACGAGCGGCGGATTCTGGGAGAACTGCAGGAGTACGCCCCGGCGGTTCTCGAAGCCAGTCCTTCGTTGCTGGCCCGCTTCTCGCGTTGGGTCCGGCGCAACAGCGAAACGGTTTTTCAGCCGCGCCTGATCGCCCTGACCTACGAATTCCCCTCCGCGCTGCACCTCCGGGACGTCCGGAGAGTCTTCTCTTCTCCGATTGCAAGTTCGTATGGGTCCACCGAGGCAGGGTATGTCTTCATGGAATGCGAGTGCGGGCGCCTTCACCAGAACAGCGAATTCTGCCGCGTGGATCTTCTCCCGGTGAAAGGTTCGGAAAAAAGGATCGGCCGCATTCTTGTTACGACGCTGGGCAACTCCTGGTTCCCGCTGCTGCGTTTCGAGATCGGAGACCTGGGCCGGCTGGCGTCCCGTTCTTGTGAGTGCGGCCGGAATTCCGTCATGACCTTGTCTTCGATCGAGGGAAGGCTGGTCAGCCTTTTTCTCGGGGCTCGAAACAGACCCGTCACCCACCGGCAAATGGACCAGGCCGTCGCTTCGGTGGAAGGAATTGACGAATATCGGCTCGACCAGGATTCGCCGTCTCAGGTGAGGCTGCGACTGGCGATGGACGGCAGCCGTCCCGCACAAACGGTTCTGAACGAAGCCCGCGACGCCATGCATCTTGTGCTTGGCGATGGCGTCCGGGTGACGGCTGAAGAGGTTCGCGTTCTTCTGCCCGAGCTTTCCGGAAAATTCCTCCTGGCCAAGCGGCATTTCCCGCTCGATATCGGCGATCCTGCGGGAAAGGGAGTCGCGAATGCCCGATAAACAGATGCCTGTCGTTTTGATTGCAGGCGGCCGCCGGTCCGCGGCCGGGCGCGGCCCGGATCCTCTGATGCGGGAGGCTCTCCGGATGGCCGCAATCGACAAGCCGGACGTCGCCTACATCGGCGCCGCGTCGGGCGACAACCCGGAGTTCCGCGCCATGATGGCGAAGCTGCTGCAGAAAGCCGGCGCCGGGAAGATAATTCCGGCGGCTCTGTGCGGCGCCCGGTCCGACCCGAGAAAGTCCATGCAAGCGATGGAGGATTGCCCCGTCATCTTCATGAGCGGCGGCGATGTGGAAGTAGGGATGAAGGTTTTGGCTGAAAATGGGATGATTGATTTTTTCCGCAGCCAGCGCCGACAGGGCAAACTCTTCATCGGCGCGTCTGCCGGGAGCATCATGCTGGCGAAATCCTGGGTGCGCTGGCCCAATCCTCTCAACGACCGAAGCGCGGCGCTCTTTCCCTGCCTCGGACTCGCCGGCGTGTATTGCGACACGCACGATGAGGAGGAATGGGAGGAATTAAAGACGCTTGCGCGACTGGTCCCCGACGGCGCCGTTTGCTATGGGATACCTTCGGGAGCGGCCCTGGCGGTGCATCCTGACGGATCGGTCCGGGCGTTTGGCGACGCCGTCCAGCGTTTCACGCGCAGGAAAGGCAAAGTCCTCCGCCTCCAGCAAATGGTGCCTGGCTAGGATGTCCCCTTTTTACTAAATGGCGCCTGGCTAGGATGTCCCTTTTTGAAAGGGCGCCTGCGGGACCGGCATCGGCTTAAGGACTCATTGTTTTTGCGCGGAGCGCCGGCGCTTGCGCGTGCACGTCTGTTATATTTTTCCAAGCGCTTTGAGGACGCGATCGGGCGTTGTAGGATAATCCAGGACCCACTTGCCGGTCGCGTTGTAAATCGCTGAGACCGTAATTCCCGCCATACTGGCCCCGACATTCTCCCCGATTCCGTAAGCGCCGTAAGCGGCATAGCCCAGATGGCTTTCATTAATCAGGCAATCGACATCAGGATAGTCGTTCATGGCGCCGATGGAATACCCGATCAAATCGTAATTGAGAGCCACGCCTGTCTTTGGACAGAAAATATGCTCCTCCGTGCCGCTTCTGCCCAAACCCATCACGGCGCCGCCGTATTGTTGCGCGTACGCTCCTTCCGGATTGAACAGATGCCCTACGTCATTGACGCAGACGATCCTGGTCACGTCAACCATGCCGGTCTCGGGATCCACCTCGACTTCAATAAAGTGCGCCTGCCGGGCCATGGCGTACAATTCCGGATCCGGCTTCCCATCGGCGGTCAATCCATAAAGTACGCCTGCCACAGGATGAAAAATCGGCGGGTCCTGCGCCCACCATGCATCGGCCACCTCTCTCACGGTTTTTCGGTTGTCCGGATTGGCTTTCTCGAAAACGATGCTGTCTTTGACATCCAGATCCTCAGGTTTCCTGTTGGGAAACAGGGGAGGCTGCGCCGGACTTATGTACAGGGCGGGTTTCGGCTTGACGGCGTATTCCAGGATCTTCTGCTTCAATTCCCTCGCGGCAAGCACCAGCTGCGTGTTTATGTAGCCGGTCCCAAAAGATCCGCCGATCTGCCAAAAATGAAAATTGCTGTTGTCGGTGCGCCTCTCCAGCAGGACCGTGTCTTCATATTTGAGCCCTGCCTCGGAGGCCACGGCAAGCCGCGCGCCGGACTCGGTGTCGATCCCCATGTCGCTTCGCACCGCGATGATGGCGGCCTTGCCGTTGCGCAGCGTTACGCAAGCGAATGAGATTCCGGGGATGGGCGCATGCCAATGCCATTCGTTGATGTGAATGAAACCCAAGCCGTGCATTCTCCCATTGGCCAGTTTCACGGCGCCGGGCGGATGCCATTTCTTATCCCAATCGATCGCCTTTTTGCCTTTGTCGATGACTTCTTTCAGGCTCCAACGCTGGGGGAATCCATTTTCCTTTTGATATCGCGCCATCCAATCCGAGTCATGTCCATTGCAGCCGTCGTTCTTCAGCGCGACTTCCGTCGGGTCCAATCCCATCTCGGCGGCGACTCTGTCGAACATCACATTATGGGGGCAGCAGGCATGGGTTCCATGCCGGTAGCACATGTTGTGCCCGGTATTGACCAAAGCCCATTCCTGCGTGCCGAGGATGTTGGGAATCCTGGTGCTGGCATGCGTTTTTTCCATTGCCGGATTTCTAATCCCGAGCATGTGCCAATGATAAGCCGTGATTGTGCCGTCTTTCTTCGCTCCGACCTTGCACCTGTAGGTCCCGGCGTCGTCGCCGCCGCAATAGTAGCCGCTCTCGTCCCAAATCAGTTTCACGGGTTTTCCTGCTGCTCTTTTTGCCAGGATGGCTGCGAGCCGGACAAATGCATAGGAATAAGAAAGCCACGAGAGGCCGCCGTACCATGATCCCTGGTAGGGCATCGTCACGGTAATCTTGGTCCAATCGGCAAGCGGGGGCCGGGGCTTTTCACGGACAGCGTTTGCAGCCGTAAGCGCCGCCTGTGGAAGGTCCTGGTGGTGGACCCAGAGGTCCAGGAATTCTCCTCTCCATTGCGCGACGCATGCCATGGGTTCAACGCCTGCAGGCGTATTGCGAGACCGGGTGATTGTGTAATCGATCACCCGGTCCGCCTCCGCAAAGCCCTTGTCGACATCGCCAAATTCCTCGCGGGCGGTCAGAACCGTGTTGGGCTCTTTGGCTCTAGGATTCATGAACTTCACCTGAGGCATGATTTTTGGCGCATCCGTTTTAAGCGATTCTTCCATATTCAGGACAAACGGTTGCTCCTCCCACTCTATTTTCAGGCGCCGCAGAGCCCGGTCGCATATCTCTTCTGTGTCGGCTACAACCACCGCGCCCATCGGGTGGTGGTAGAATTCGGAGGTCCGAGGCAGAGTCAGCAGGTTGTAATTGCGCGACACCTCGAAACCGGGAAGAGTCTCGTTGTCCGATTCGATGTCCGGATCGTCGAATCGGAGCACATCTCTCACGCCGGCAAGGGCTTCAGCTCTGCTCGCGTCCATACTCTTAATGCGTGCATGCGTATAAGGAGAGAGAAGAATTTTTGCGTACAGCATTCCGGGAAGGCTTACGTCGCGAGTGAACACGGCTTGGCCGCTCACTCTTTCGAAGGCATCCTGCCGGGTGATGCTGCGCCGCATGTCGGTGGTTTTTTCAGGAATTTTCCAGGTCCAGGGGCGATATTCCAACATCTCGATCCTCCGTTGTCCCGCTAGCTAAATGGTGCCTGGCTAGGATGTCCCCTTTTACGCCAAAAGGCGCCTACACCTGCAGTCGCCAACTTTGTTTTTTCACTTCAATCCGCTCTTGTATCCAATGAGAGTGAATACATCCCCTAACGCTCTTTTGCTCCTCAGCTCGATAGTGATCGGCTTGAGCATGCTGTTCGAGGTCTGTGTGCGAAAAGCGTTTTTCAGAGTCTGAGCGATCGGCAATCGCTCGATTTCCCGACTTTTCCTTGCAGCAAAGTAAAAAGTCGTTTTGAAGCGCCGGTCCCAGACCGATATCCAGCAAACGGTCTTCTTCTTGCGCATGAGCTTGCACAGCCATGATTTGCCGTCATTGTAATATCGCCACTCGATGGATGCGTCAGAGAAGTCCACTGCGAGGCGCGCGGTGAATGCGTCCCAGGCAGCCTTCGCGTCTCCAAGGTGTCGCGCCAGCACGTCGTCGCTCGGGTATTCGTTTTTGTCCTTCAGCAGCGGCTTTTCCATTGCGTCACTCCGGAACTGCGCACCCCCGCGCCAGCCAATGGATAAATGCAATCATTTATAAAAGCCTATTGCCATCTCAAAAAAGTCGCCCTTAAACAAAACGCCGCCCTGTAAAAAGGGACATCCTAGCCAGGCACCATTTAATTAATAATGTTAGCCTTTGGCTTTGCCTTTGCCCCTCAGGATAAATATGCTTATAAATCATTTGAAGCGGGAGTGGCTATGAAAAAGATACTGGGAATTGTCATCCTGGTTTTGATTTCCAGCATTGGATTATGTCAGGAGGCTTTGGATCTGTTTCCGGATCAGCCTGGATCGCTGCTCTGTTGGACTGAGGCTAAATCAACTCCTCGGACTCTAAAAATTCATTTTCTAAAAATTTCCCTGACTTCCCCGGGACTTGAGGTAATTGCAGTTCCGGGAGAAGATCCTGACGGCGCAGGTCCCGCTGAAAGCAAATTGACAAAACCAACGGAGTTGTTCACCAAATTCCGCGCGCTTGCCGCCGTTAACGCCAACGCTTTCGCGGCGCTAAATGATAGTTCGGCATTCCCTGACTGGTACGAGGGCCGGCCGGTAGATATTCAAGGGATCACGGTATCCGGCAAAAAAGTTGTCAGTCCTGTGGAAAAAAACCGGACTTCATTCTGGATCGATGTCTCGGGAAAACCTCATATCGGAACGCCCGATTCATTGGATTCTGTCGCTGAAGCAGTCGCTGACTGGTTCTCCACTCTGCTGATGGATTCCAGAATTGTCGCCGATCCGGCAGATAAAGCTGTGCATCCACGTACGGCCCTGGGATTCGACGACACGGGCGCATGGCTTTTGCTGGTTGTGGTAGACGGACGGCAGCCCGGGTTCAGCGAAGGGGTGACGCTATTCGAACTCGCGGAAATTCTTAAAGCAAACGGCTGCAGTCAATCGATCAATCTGGATGGCGGCGGCAGCAGCATCATGCTTGTGCAAGCTCCTGGCAAGGACATTCGCACGATCAACAGTCCCTCCGGCAAGACGCATCGACCGGTTCCTGTAATGTTGGGCGTAAGGAGCCGGATCTCCGCAGCGCCCTCGCATCCATAGAGAAATGGTACCTGGCTAGGATGTCCCCTTTTGCAAAAGGGGACATCCTAGCCAGGTACCAAAAAAAATGCCTCCTCAGCAAAATCTGTGGGTACATTCCGGTTCAGGTAAATCGCCA
>CAZXSV010000104.1:0-12877 GCA_964642735.1 uncultured Acidobacteriota bacterium | reverse complement strand
GGCTTCGACAAAAATCCGCTGCTGCAGGCATGACGCATTGTCTGCACTGAAAGAGCGGAAAGCGAATAGTCGGCAGCTATTGCTTCGCTGTCTTGCCTAAAATGCACAGTTCGTCTTCGCATTCGCGGTAGGCGGGCATGCGGAGAGGCTTCTCGTCGAGTTTGATTCCGCCTTTGGGCATCCACTTGTCCACGGAAGCCGTCTTATAATAGACATAATCGGTTGTCTGGAAGATGGGATTGGTCTCGCCGCCCACGACGATGAAATGGATGCCTTCCGGTCTGAGAAAAGGAGACCCTGACTTTTCAGCCAGCCATTTGCCCAGCTTGTCCGGATCATCCCAGCCTTCCGATTTCATGGATTTGGCGGCCAGCGGGTCCACGACAAAAGTGTAGGTCCCCATGGACTCAAACGATTTAATTCTCTGCAGCAGCCCTTGCGCCGTGCCGATCCCCAAAGTCATGACGTTCCATCCGCGGAAGATGCTGACCGTGCTCTCCGAGGCTTTGAATCCTTTGCGCACATGAAATGGTTTCCAGGGGCTCTTTCCCTCGTTTTCGGCGCAGCATTGGTTGGTAAAACTCAAGCCGTTGCCGATGGTCGCCATAAAGGTGTCGCCTGCGCGCGCATCGCCAAAGTTGATGCTCATCAGCGTCCAGGCTCTTCCGATGACGGAATTGGCGTAATTGAACGGCCCAAGCGCGGCGACGCCGCTGTTCATTCCGATTGTTTTGGCGACCGGACCGTTCACCACTACCATGCTCCCGTAAGATCCCGTGGAACTGGGCATAGCGGGGTGCTGAGTCGAAGCTATCGCCAGGATGACCGGCAGGTGCTCCGGCCTGGCGCCGGCCATCACGGCGATTGCCGCCACCTTCTCAACGGTGTATTCCTTCATTTCCTCGTGCGTGGTGACGGACATCCTGCCGACCACTTCCTGGGGATTGTGGCCGGTTCCGGCGAGCATTTCAGCGACTCTTTCCTCTGTCGGCAACACTATGGGCAACCCGTCGGTCCAGCCGTTGCTCAGAAACAGCCGATGGAGGTTTTGTTCGGAATCCGGCTTCAGTAAGCGCGGCCTTTTGGGCTTTTCGGGTATTTGGGGGTTCTTCTCTTCATCGGTCAACGGCTTTGTAAGGGCATCGACAACTTCCGTCATCAGATTCACTTTGGTTATGGGATCGTTCCCTTGAACGTATTTGCGCAACGTTTCCCTGGGGACCCACCCGACGGGATAGGGCGGAAAGGTCCAGCGCAGGTTCATTCCATGGGAGCGGCCGTCTCGAATGACATATTCGGCAAATCGCGATGTGACGATGGGTGCTGTGGGCACGCCGTACTCCCCTTCCATGGTCCGGGCAAATTCGGCGAGACTCGCCGAACAGCCGTCTCAGCCGCCAACGCCGAAAACCACGCCATTCGCCTTTTGCTTGATTTCGGCCCAGAGTTCAGGACTGTCTGAAAACGGAGTGCCGCTTTTGATGCGCAACACTGTTTTTACCGACGGCATGTTTTTGCTGAACCACGCCTGCACTTCTTCGAGGAACTCTTTGCCTCCGGCGAAACCCACGTCGACAAGATAAATAGTCTTATTGTCCAGGCTGTCGAGCCTGGGCGCCATCCGAAGGGGAACCAGTTCATCGCGGGAAATGACGGGATGCGTTTCCGGATTAAATATCGCCATCATGTGCGAATCCGGCGTTCCTCGCCGGCCGAATACTCCCGACGGCTGTCCTCGAGGATCGAGGACAGTCAGCTTCGTCGCTTCAGAACCATCCGGTCCGACTGAGCGTTTGCAGCCGATAAAGGACGTGAGAATGAACGCGCCGACGATTAGACAGCCCCAATGCCGACCAGCGCCAAAATGCGATGAACTCATATTTTCCCCTCTCCTGTTATGGTTGTCCTATGATTCTCATCATGTATGGCTCAATTTCAACCGGAATATGGAAATAGCAGGAATATCCCGAGCCGAATTGCGCCAGGGCCGCGAGACGCAATGCTCTGCGGGCGAGAACGCCGGCGACCCGGCTCTCGAAACATAAAAATGACTTTTTAAATACAAGAAATAAAAAATTTGCATAAAAGAAAGTATTGTTCATTGCTCTCCGTTTTATTTTATGTGGCGGCGTCTTTTCAGAACGGCAGGATGATTAGGATGCAGGGGAAAATTCATCCTCTCTTTATGAATTATGAACGGCACATGCGATGTTATACTGCTTGCCTCACTGGCAAGAAATCTTGATTAGGATAAGCGTATGCCACATCAGAGTTTCTACGGTTGGAAGCTGTTGGCGGCTTTATGGCTGATTGTCTGCATCAACCTGGCCTTCCCTATTTATGGCGCCAGGGTTCTCGATGCGGTGATGGCTGAGAATTTGAATCTGAACCGTCAAGCATTGGGGGGCATCTTTTCCCTCTATACGATCCTGTCTGGACTTCCCGGTCCGCTTGTCGCTTTATGTGTCGGGCGATTTGGAGTCCGATGGACCATGTTTGCCGGAAGCCTGCTGGTCCTTGTCGGGTCTTTTCTTATGGCGACCGTTGTAAACAGCGGACTGCATGCCGCCCTGGCATTTGGAATTGTTGTCGGAGCGGGGGTGGCAACCGGAGGAGTGGTCGGCGCCCAGGCGGGAATTGCGAAATGGTTTATCCGAAAGCGGGCCCTTGCCCTGGCGATATTCAGCACCGCGACAGGCGTGGGGGGCTTCGTCGCCTCCCCGCTGCTGAATAGAGTTCTTGAGCTTTCAAATAAGAACTGGCGAATGGGGTGGGCGATAATAGCCGCTCTGGCCTTCCTGGCGGCATTGGTCTCAATCATTTTTATCAGGGAAGAGCCCAAGGATCTGGGACAGTCGCCGGACGGGAGCGTTTCCAATACAGCGGGAAAGGCCTCAACCGGCGCCGGGCAGAGTCGCCGCAAGGTCTATTTGACCGCTGACGCCTGGTCCTACCGCGAAGTCGTATCCGACCGGTCCTTTTGGATAATGATGGTTTGTCACATGGGCATGGGCTGCGGATACGTGTTGTTTCTGGGCCATGGGGTGGTGCATTTGATGGATATCGGGCATACCCGTGACGCAGGCTCCTGGGCGATCAGCCTGATCGCCCTGACCAGCCTTTTCGGCAAGGGCATTGTTGCGGCGCTGGGCGACCGGATTGAACCTCGATATATCTGGGCGGCTCTCATAGCAATATTCGGGATCGGCATGATCCTGGCCGTCAATGCCGGAACCCCATGGATGCTTGCAGCTGTCGCGGCGTGCCTCGGAATCGGATTCGGCGGAGGCGTCGTCTGCCTCGCTACGGTTCTGAGCAACTATTACGGCACTAAAGTGTTCGCCTCCTTAATCGGGCTGTCGCTGGCAATCAACACGACCATGGGGGCCATCGCGCCTTATGTGGCCGGGCGACTGTATGACAGCGGGCACGGGTACCAGGGAGCGTTCTATGCGCTTGCGCTCTGGTGTGGCGCAGGGGCCATCGTTCTTTTTTTCACGAGGACTCCCGTCAAGAAGATTGGCGCGGCACAGGCAGCCTGAATAAGAATTGCCCTGCAATTTGGAAAACACAAAGAAGTCACGGATAAAGAGCCTATCCTGGCGCGCCGGCTTATGCTTTCCACTTCCTGGTGGCATTCCAAACTGGAGTGACGTATTCTATACACATGAAACGTACAAATCTTATGCTTGATGAGGATTTGCTGGAAGAGGCCGTTCGCGTGGCGGGCACGAAGACATATTCCAAGGCCGTCGACACGGCGCTCCGGGATTTTATTCGGCGCGCAAAGGCCCGCCGCATCCTGGAACTCGCCGGCTCCGGCCTCTGGGAGGGCGATTTTGCCGCCATGCGGAAGGATCGGCCTCGTCGCGGGAGTGGCTAGATGAGCCAGTTGATCCTGCTTGATACTTCTGTCTGGATAGAGGTTTTCCGCAGCCGCAATCCCCTGAATTTGGAAAAGGTTATTGAGTTCGACCAGATCGTCACTTGTCTGCCTGTCATCCAGGAGGTGCTGCAGGGTTTCCGTGACGAGCGGGCGTTCCGCATAGCCCGCGATGCGATGCTGGCGCTGCCTGCAGTCGAATCTCCACTCGGCATTTCTGTGGTGGAGGAAGCGGTCTGGCTCTATCGAATGGCGCGGCGGCAGGGATTGACGATAAGATCATCCGTCGATTGCCTTATTGCCGCGTGCGCTTTGCGGCATGGGTTGACGGTTCTGCACCGCGATCGCGATTATCCTCAATTGGCAAAAGTATCAGCGCTTCAGCAGCGCAGGGCGTGACGCATTGCAGCGCGAGATGCGCGCCCAAACTGGCATCCTGAGGGGCTGCGCAAAAATACGTTCGCATTTTGGCGCGAGCCGGCGCGGCTTTATCGAGATCTTGTCCCTGCATGTTTTTCCGGCGCAAACCCGCCAGTCCCGATTGCCCCACCCATAAGGCGGGGATTTCCGCTTTGAACTGAAGGGCATCTATGTCCGGGCCCGATCGCGCCAAGAAGGATAATTTGCATGCAGGCAATTCCTGAAGCAACCAAGCCTATAAAATCCACGCGGATAGCCTGCCCCAACTTCAATTTCCGATCTCCATTCCGGCCCAGTAACAGTCGCAAGCCTCTTGAAAAAGAAAATGCAAACAAATTATTGGCCTTTTCCCTCCCGACCTGCAGTAAAATCGTCCTCGAAAATCAAAGGAATTCTTTGAAATTCGAATAAGGAAGCTTTATCAGCAGCTTGTGGCGGCTCAATACTGAGGCCAATCCGCCCTAATGCTGAAAACGGCGGAGTCCGAATGAAAACAAATAGAGTTCATGCATTGTTCTGCGCCTGTGCTGTCGTCCTTCTTGCCGCCGCCGTGTCGTCAACGGCCCCGATAGAAACGGAACGGCTGTCCCCGGAGGAATTTTCGGGTTTGATTCGCAACCTGTCCGAAGAGGGCGGCTACTTCATGTCCGACAATTTCACTTCCAGCGAGGATTCCTATCTCACCATTGCGGACAAGTTGCAAGAACTCGCCGTGCCCGGCAAGGCTTATATAGGCGTGGGGCCGGAGCAGAATTTCACCTATATCGCCAGGATACGCCCGCGCATCGCCTTCATCGTGGACATCCGCCGCCAGGCAATGATCCAGCACCTGATGTACAAAGCCATTTTTAAGCTCGCTCCCACTCGCGCTCTTTTTATTTCCCGTCTGCTCAGCAGGCCCGTTCCGAAAGGGAAGGCGCCCGGCGACGACGCTCCATTGGACGAGATTCTCGCATTCTTTGACAATATTCCCGCCGACGGCAGAACTTACGCTGAAAACCTGGCCGAAATCCGCAAGACAATTCAGAAGGATTTTCTGTTCCCCCTTTCCGTCGAGGATCAGGAAAGTCTGGAGTATGTATACGGGAGTTTCCGCACCTTGGGTTTTCAGATAGGATTTGGAGGCGAATCAAGGGGAGGCCGCAGGTTTGGCCGTTTTCCGAACTTCAAACAGCTTCTGGGCATGAGAGATCTGAAAGGGAAGCAGGGAAGCTTTCTCGCAAGCGCGAAGGATTATGATTTTGTGCTCGGAATGCACAACAGAAATCTCATTATTCCGGTTGTAGGCGATTTTTCCGGCAAAAAAGCCCTGGTCGCCGTGGGAGAATATCTCCGTAAACGCAAAATCGACGTGTCGGTTTTTTATGTTTCCAACGTTGAGATCGTTTTGCTCGATTGGGGTTCCTACGAACAGTTCTCCGACTTTGTAAAAAACGTGAAGAAACTGCCGACCGATGACCGGAGCCTTCTTCTCCGTTCCACATTCGCCTACTACGATCCCCCGGCGCAACTGCCCGGGTATCAGCTCTGCAACTTTCTGCAGAAAGTCCCGGTCTTCCTGCGAGAATTCGATCAGGGACGTTACCGAAGCTATGGCGGCCTTATTGCAACACCCTCTATCACGCCCGCGGGACCCTGAAAAGATTTATCGATCCGGTGAACAATTGCAGACCGGAAGAACGAGCACATGGAGTAAGGGCCTGTCGGGGGAGCGAAGGGCGTCCAATTGAAGGTTCGGACGCCCCTGCATTTTTTCCCGTCTATTTTTTCGGGGACGCCAGGAACGATTCTTTGCTGATGACCTCCTGCAGGCGGCAGAAGTGCCACTCCTGGGCGGTCGGCGCCCATGTGCCGTCCTGGTACTTGGAGCAACTGTCGGGCTTTGCGAGAGGATACTCTTCGAGCGGGTCGTTCATCAGGTTATAAAACGTGCAACTTGCCGTTTCCGTGCCGTCAATGCACAGGAGCTTGTATTTTGCATTCCTCGCGGCGGCCTGACGCTGGTTGTTCTTTACGGGATTTCTGGTTTCCGCGAGCAGATAGCCTTTATTAGGATCGCGCAACCCCTTGGCGCCCTTGAAAAGGACCGGGGCGAGCGATACGCCGTCGACGGCAACCGTGCCGTCGCCGGCTTTGTTGGGAACGGTTTTGGGCGCATCGAGGCCCGCCAACTCCAGGATGGTAGAGAACAGATCCACGCCATGGACCGGCTCGTCGCTCTGAGAGCCCGCCTTGATGCGCGGCCCGCGAATCGCCATCGAGACGCGGACGCCGCTTTCATAGGCCGTGCCCTTGCTGCGGTCACGCCTCGTGATGTACATGTTGTCGATGAACTCGCGCTGAGGCCCGAACATCCAGGTGCCGTTGTCGCCGATGTAGATGACATAGGTATTTTTATCCAGCTTGTCGACTACATTGAGCACCTTGCCGATGATGGTGTCCATCGAGTTCGTCATCGCCCGCATCAGCGCTTCGGAAGAGCATTTTCCGACGATTGCCGAGCCGAATGTGCCGCCGCACGCTTTCATCTCTTGAATAGATTTTTCATCCATCGTGTCGATGCTCGGCACGATCATCGGATTCGGCTTCTGATTGCCTGTAATATGCGACAGGTTAAACGACAGCCAAACATGCCAGGGCTTTTCGGGATTCTTCGATTCCTGCTCGGTTATCCACTTGATAGCATCGGCGGCATTCACTACCGGCGCATAGGTGGTCGGCGCAACGCCGGGGATTGATCTCGTGGGCGCTTTTTCGGTTCGATACTTGTCCGGGGCGTCGGTGCTGTCCTGCAGGTGATAGTCCCACTGCCAATAAGTTGCGACGCCGCCATGGAGATTGCCCTGGAAGAGATCGAAACCCGCCTCTTTGGGCTTCATGCCGGGGTATACGCCCAAGCCGGCCATGTGATACTTGCCGAAAAGCGCGGTGCTGTAGCCGCCCTTTTCCTTCAAGTCCCGGACGAAGGAGTGATGGTTTTGGGACAGCCAGTTGTTGTAATCCAGAACTTCCGTCTTGGCGGAATAGAGCCCGGTGAGAATCGAGGTGCGCGTTGGAGAGCAAAAGGGATTCATCCAGGCCTGGGTGAACCTCATGCCCGAGCTGGCAAGGGTGTTGAGCGTAGGGGTGGACGCCGGACGGCCGTTGATCTGTTTGTAATCGGGATGATTGCGCCCCGAAGGCCCGTATTGCTTGACAAGGCTGTCGATCAATCCCGGATACATGCCCGTTGTCACGTCGATGCCGATGTCGTCGCCGATGATCAGCAGGATGTTCGGGCGCGTCGCCTTGCCGGGCGCTTTCGCCTGATTGGCCGCGGACATGTCCGCGGCGCCGACGAGGAGCGCAGCCAGTGCGGCAAATCCGCACAATGTCGTCTTGACGGCTCTATGGATCACTGTTTTATTCCCCCCGCTTCGTGGTTGTTTTCAAAAATAAAGCACTGTCACGATTTACTGTCAATTCTAAACCGGAAGCCTGCAAGAAACAATCTTCATTTCTGCCTCCGTCGCGCCGGAGGGGCAAGTTCGCACCGCGTCCGCTTCAATTTCGAAAACCAGATCGCGGCGGCAGATGTCGGCGCGCGCTATGGCAAGCGGAAAACGCGGGATGTCGAGTTCGGAGGCGACTCGTCTGTATATCGGCAGCAAGGCCATGTCTTTGAAATAAGCGACCCCGCGAAACAGGTTTTTCCAGTTCATTTCCCGCGACTCGAGCATGGCCTTGACAACATCCATCGTGCGCCGGATCTGTTTTTCCGGCTCGTCCTGATGAACGGTTTTTCCGTCGGGCGCGATGCTGGCGGTGCCGGACAGGAGCAGTTTGCGATGCGTCGGACTTCCGAGCTCCACGGCGCGGCTGAAAGAGCTGTTATAGTCCAGCGCCGGATTCTGAAGCGGCGAAGCGACGGCCCGGACCGTAAATCCGGAAATCTTCGGCTGAACCGCAAAAACATCCATCGTCAGAGCGGCGCCAAATGGATTCCCCGCCCCGATTCCCGTGCTGGCCGGAACGCGGGAACCATGGATTTCAGCCTCCTTGAAGAAGGCGTTTCGAACAGCGTTGAACTCGTCGTACCATTCCAGCAGGCGGTCGAGGTAGATCCAGGTGCGCACGGCGTCGGCGAAGCGGAATCCGTTTTGCGCCAGGGCCGTTGCCGCCCTCTCAAAGGCAGACCTCGCCTGCGCGGCTCGCGAGGCGGCCGAATCCGCCGGAAGCAGTCCGGACAAACGGCAATAGCGGGCGCAACCGTCTTCATAAGTAAATCCGATCTTGCGGCCGCCGCAGAGAACCGGCTGGGGGATGATCCCGGAAAGCGCCACGGCCTGCATGGAGCAGAATCCGCCGTCTGTCGAGGCGCCGCCGGCATTGGAAATCAATTCGGAATAAAGCGAATTCCCCGCGAAGACAAACTGACTCAGGACGACGGCATTCCGTTCCTGCAGCACGGATCGAAGCGCACGGTTCGGATCGCCGCACGAATGAAAGGCAACGCAGTGCTCGAAATGGGTCGGCAGCCTGAGCGTCGCGATCTCCATTTCGCGTTTTGTTTTGACAACTTCCGCTTTCAACGAAAATCCTTTAGCCATCTCCGAAGGATTCCATCTTCCATCGGCGAAAACCTGCGCCCTGACAATGCTTAGGGCGATGCTGCGGCCGCTCCGGACGGGCTAAAACGCGGGCTTGGCCGTAAGCACGCCAAGCTGAATCAGGATTCCGGTGAAGTCGTAAACCCGGAGTTCCTGGGCGATTTTGCCATCCGCAAAGCTGAACATGAATGCGCAGCGCATCTCGAATCGCTTGCCGGTAGGCGCGAGTCCGCAGAAATCGCCCTTCTGGGTCCCGGCCATTTTTATGAACTGCGCGGCTTTGTCCCGGCCAATCAGGAGGTGTTCGGTGGAATATTCGGCGTCCGGGAATGATGAAAACCATTGACTGTATATTTTCAGGACAGCGTTGCGCCCGACTACTTTCCCGTAAAAGGGGCTTTCCACCGTCCCCTCTTCCAAATGGCACTCGGAGAGCGCCACGGCATCATGACGCTGCCAAGCCTGGTCTCTTTTCCCGAAGAAATCAACGATCTCTTTGCGAGTCATAGTCATCCTCCTTCCAAAACTTCCGGACTCAATGGACCCGCATAATTCATGAAGCTTCATGAATTATGCGGATTAAGGCGGCACTATCGATCTCCCAACGACACCGGAATCCCCCGAAAAACTCGTTTGCCGGGGAATTCAAAAACAGCAATTCAATGCAGCCGGATCTTGCGGCGGTTTCAGACATCGCAGCCGGCCCGCCGTCAGTTTTTATCCCCCCACTTGGACTCGTCCACTGCATAGGCCGAACCGTCGACCTCGGGAGGCAAAGCCTCCCAGAAGAATCGCACGGTAGCTATCTTGAGGGCCCCGCTTTCATCGAGCGTCAATTCGTAGAGAGGCAGGTAATCCTTCTTCACCTTGACGCGGTCGGCGCCCGTTTCATAAATGGTCGCCTCGAGGAAGGCGACCGCGACCATCCGCTTCTCGTCGACGAAGATGTCATGAACGATGAACTTTTCGTAGTCTTGCGGATGGCTGGTCAGCATGGAGTAGAAGGCTTCCCGGCCGACAATGGCGTTCCGGGGCCCGCCAAATACGTACATATACGGGATGAATTTGAAATCCGGGGCGAAGTATTTGTCCATCCTGTGGACTGTTTTCGCATTCTGCGCGCTGTCGTTATACTCGGAAAAGTACTCTTTCATCCACCTGGCGATCTCGTCATAAGTCGGCTTCATAGGCTCCTCCCATAATTTCGCCGCTGGTTCACGGCCCCGGGCTTTTTCCGGAAGGCGCGCTTCCATTTTTGCCGCCGGAAGACAGGCAAACCGGCGCGCCCGGACATTCTTCAGATCAACTCCGCCGATCCCGCATCCCCTGTCAGGAAAGTTGAAGCGGGACTTCTAGCGCCCTTTTAGCTTTTTGATCTCTTCAGGCGAATATTGCTCCCGAGGGTGCGAAGGGTGCTGCGAGACGTCGCCCACGGTCATGTCGTATTTCGGAGTGAAAAGAACATGCATCCACTGAAAGGGCTTATTCACCTTTGTGATGGCAATCGGGCTGTGCACCAAACCCTTCGGGACATACACGATCGAGGTGGAGTTGATGATGTGTTTTTCCCTCTCTTCGCCGAAATGAACCTCGATTTCAGCGTCGAAATCGTAGTAATTCTTTGGATTGCTGCCGAAAATGAAAAAGATTTCATCGGCGTCATGGGCGTGGGGCGGGTGCGGGAATGCAATCGGTTCGCTGATGCACAGCAGCTGGACTTCAACCGGAAAATTCCCGAATTGGGCGCCAATGCATCCTTTCTCGGCGCATATGTGAAGCATCGGCGCCTTTCCCTTTTCCAGGGGTTCCCGGATGATGTATTTCCCGTATTTGGTTTCGGCCATTTGGATGTCGCCTCCTTCTCTTGATGTGCTATAGCGACCGGAATCTGGTTCAAACGCAGCCAGGGAAGACAGGAACAAGCCCGCCCGTTTTCAAAAAGCCATATCCTAAAGAGCTGACTCCGACTGTCCGGATAAGAAGTTATATTCTATTTTGTCCAAAATCGCGGCCATGATGTTACTACAGATTCGGTCAAAAAACCCGGAAATCCGAACCAAACCTCATTCGACCGGCTTGTCCCGGGAGCGCCGGCGAAACTTTTTTTCCGGACAGGCGGGATTTCCGATAGGCGGCGGCCGGCTTTGATATAAAATGCCGCCCCATGGAATCCGCAGATTCGATATATGTGCGGACAGCGAACGCATCTGACTGGAGGAGAAGCTTATGGCAGGCATGGATAAACTGAAGAACGTCGTGCGGGAACCGAATGTCGTTGAACTGAAACCCTGGAAATCCATCCACAACACGATCAAAGAGCCGATGGTCACCGGGCTCGGCACATTGGACATCCCCGAATCCGTCCTCGCGATGGGATTCGCCAGGATCACCAAACCGGATTCGTTGGGCGCCCCGGCTCACAAACATCCCTTCGACCAGTGGATTTACCTCATCGGAGAAACCCAAAACTTCGCCGACTTCGACGCCGATGTCGAGATAAGGCTTGGCGACAAAATAGTCAAAATCAATTATCCCTGTTACATTTTCATACCCAAGAACGTGATGCATTGCCCGCTGGATATCAAACGCGTCGGCAAACCGTTCATCTTCATCGACGCCAGGATCACCAAAGAGGCGTCGGTCCGGCCGGCGAAGACGGCGAAGGTCAAGCCGATCCAATACATCGCTAAAAATAAAAAATAATTTGAAGGCGCCGAAACAGCCCGGTCAGGAGGACGGACGAAGGCAAGCGGTTTTTCCCTTTGAGATCAGCGATTTATTGTTGTCCGGCGCACCAATAAAAAAGGCGGAGCCTTTGAGGCTCCGCCTTTTGTTTTTACGGATTATTATTGTCCGGCCTTTTACTTTTTTCTCCTAATGAATGCGATGCAGGCCAGGCCGCTGCCCAGAAGGACCAGGGTCCCGGGTTCAGGAACGGCGGACTGGTCGAGAGTTTCAACATTCGCCGTTATAAGGGCGTTTTGCAGCCCCCATCCCTCGTCGCTTAGGCCTTGCATATAGCCATAGTCGAAAACAAATGTGTTGGTTCCGGCGAGAAGGTCGAAATCAACGCTGAATTTTGTAATCCCGCCCAGCCATGTCGTGCCGTAATTTGTGGTCGAAACAATGGTAACGCCGGGAGCGATATAATTGATGACCTGGCCTCCGCCTCCGCCCATGTCGAAAGCTCCCCGAAACAGTTCCGTGTCATTTATTTTGAGGGTGAACGTATCGGTGCAGCAATTGCCGCCGTCTAAAGAATGAAATCCCAAAAGGTCGAAAGCAAGGTTGGCCTGGGGATTTGAAGCTCCTGGAGAGGCGACGCTATACGTCAGCAATCCTCCGTCGAGGCCGTAGCCGGGAGTTCCCAGGTTGTCGGGCAGCGTCGCCGAAAATGGCGTCGCCCATGCCGGCAATGAAAGTGCGCTGATTGCTATGAATGTATATATTATGCGACGAATTAAATTGGCTTTTTTCATCGATTCCCTCACATGGATCATTTTTATTTTTTTTTCACTACACCCGCACACTTTTCTATGCAATCGTCATGCCATTTCAGTTAAGTTATATATTTTCAATGTTATATAAAATTTTGCCTTCATTTCGGATGCGGTGGATTCGTAAAAAAAACCGACGCTTTTCCTTCGTCCAAAACCGCGGATAGCGGAATATGTCGTTCCAATACAATAAAATAGCTCATTGGGGCGCATTATCAGCGGCGCCGACACTTTTCAAACAAAGCGTGGGGCCGCGCCGCGGCGGGACATCGCCCGGCGCTCCTTTTGTTTCATGACAGCGCCGCGGCGACGCAACCTTGACGCCTTTTCTCCGTCCAAAACGAGCCTTTGCGGATCAAATAGCTCTTATTTTATTGGGAATCAATAATTTATTTCGGCCAGACTCTCCGATGCCGGCCGGCGGCGGATTCCACAGGATAGGGAAAGCTCCATTTTCCCTGTCTTTTTTCTTGTCATGTGTTTTCTGG
>CAZXSV010000103.1:0-13388 GCA_964642735.1 uncultured Acidobacteriota bacterium | reverse complement strand
CGAGTCTGGGGGCCAGCAGCAAAGTGCAAACGTTATTCATTGACAGGCCCTTAGTGATCCTTGTAGGGATCCCATACCTTCCAAACGTTGCCAACCAGATCCGGCCCCGGTTTGAGAGTTTTTTTGCCCGGTTCCCATCCAGCAGGGCAGGCTTCGGTCCCCTTGGCCGCACGCACATACTGATACGCTTGGACCTGGCGAACGGTCTCGTCAAATTTGCGCCCCACGGGAGGAGTCAGGATTTCCATCGCCTGGATGACGCCATCGGGATCTATGATGAACCTGCCTCGATAATCCACGCCGTCTTCGGGTTCATAAACTCCATAGAGCGTTCCGATACTACCGCCTCCATCGGAAGCCATGTAAAATGGAACATCTTTTTTGGCCATCTTGCTGAGTTCCTGATCATTCCAAACTTTGTGCACGAATTGGCTGTCGACGCTCATCGAGATGACCTCGGCGCCCAGTTTCTGCAATTTTTCATAGTTGGCAGCGACCGCTGACACTTCGGTCGCTCAAACGAATGTGAAATCGCCGGGATAAAAACAAAGCATGACCCACTTGCCTAGAAAGTCGGACAGCTTTACTGTGGTAAAGCCGCCTTTATAATAGGCCGGGGCTTGGAAATCGGGCGCCTTGGCCCCTACTCTTACTGCTGACATAATTATTTCCTCCTCTGATCTTTTCTCCTGTTTTTCACTTTTTCTCTCTGCGGATTTGCCAAACCTTGAGCTGTTTTATCAGTCCTCCCGCGGTTCAGCCCGCTAGGGCAAATTAATTATTCGCTAATTCTACTACAACTGCTCCTATCTGAGCGCTTTTTGTTGTTCGCTGCAAAGTGAGATTGCGAAGATTTGTTTGGATTTGCGAAAAAATATCCCGTTCCGAGCCGTTTGGCGCCCAATTCCTTCGCGGGCTGATCCACGCCATTTGCACTCTCGCAACCTTTTCCCGATAGGCTTGCGGGGGGCTTCAAGCTTTTGCCGGATTTCGAAAATAGCCGGCCCCGTCCGCGGCGAATGCGAGACAACCCCTTCTTTCGCCTGGTCGAGGGTTTGCCCGCGAGGATTCGATTCTGACGATGGAAGCTATTGTCTGCAAAAACGTTCAATAAAAGCGTGGATTTCGCAGGGATGGCCCGTATAGAATAAAAGCACTATGAAAAAAAATCCCATTTCAATGACGCTGGCGATCGCCCTTTTCAGCCTCTGCACTGCCGACGGGAAGCTTTGCATGGCACAGGAAGCCGCCGCAAAGCCCTCAAAAGCGCTTCATCCCTACGAAGCGTTTGAACCGACCGAAAAATGCGCCATGTGTCACAAACAAATACACGCCCAGTATCAAAAATCTGCCATGGCAAAGGCGCAAGTGCTGCCCTGGGATCAGGCGGAATATTTTAAGCTGGCGCTGCCTCACACCAGGATCCAGCCGAAGGTCAAGCCGGTTGAAGCCGGATGCATCGGCTGCCATGCGCCGCAGGCGTTGTTGGCGGGAGACATCCCGCCTCCGGTGGCGGGGAAAGCGAATCCGAAAGCGGATGGAGTGTCCTGCGACTTGTGTCACTCGATTGCCGGGATTCATGGAAATGAACCCGTCAACGGCAACTTCGAGGTCAAACCCGGAAAGGTCAAACTCGGCGCACGAAAAGACGCAAAGGCCATGGGGCACGAAACCCAATATTCGCCGCTGCATGAAAGCGCAAAGCTTTGCGGCGTATGCCACAACGAAACCAGCCCCTACGGCGCCTGGGTGAAAGAGACATACACGGAGTGGAGCGAAAGCCCATACGCAAAAGCGAACATCCCTTGCATGAGCTGCCATGTCCCGCCGGCGCCCGGGAGGGCGGGAGCGGGCGGAGCGGAACGCGCTGACGTTGCGCAGCATCTGTTCCAGGGCGCTTATTCCCAAGCCATGTTGAGCGGAGCGGCGATTGTTCATCTGCATCCGGGCGGCGAGAGCGTTCAGCCGGGAAGCAATTTTGAAATTTCAGTGGTTGTCAGCAATAGCCGCGCCGGCCACCGGATACCGACCGGATCCACCGAAGAAAGGCAGCTGTGGCTCCATTTGGAGGCGCGGGACTCCAAGGGCGGGATCTACGCCATTAAAGCGAGCCTTGCTCCCCTGGACGCTCCGGAAAAAAGCTACAGCGTGACGACCAACAAAGCCGCCTACCTGGATCTCGGCATGATGATGGGATTGCAGGATTTTAAAGGGATTTCGAGAGATTCGCTGCCTGAGGGCGACCGTTTGTTCCGAAAGGTGTTTCTGAACCCGAAGGGCGAAGAGACAATCGCCCAATGGTATTCGGAAAAAACAGATGTATTCGACAACAGGCTGAAACCGTTTGAAGCCGTCGTGGAAAAGTATGAATGGAATGTGCCCAAAGACATCGCGAAAGGGCAGGTGACCATCGTCGCGACGCTTCAATACAGACGGCTGCCCCAATCCGTGGCCGACCTGGTCGGCATCGGGGAAGTCCCGATACTTTTGGTGGCCAGGGACCAAGCGGTGGTGGAAGCGAAATGAATTCTTTCAGAGGCTTCGAGTTTCAGGATTCAAGCAAATCTCCCGATCTCTGACGCGGATCATGGCCTGTCTGCCTGAAAACCGCAAAGGGCCGCGGCGCTGCAGGCGTTGCGAATTTCGCGGATGCACGAAAAGTTTTCTGTTCGCAGACAATTCTTCAGTCCGCCTCGACTCCTTAATTGAAAACGGCCTTTGGAAGAAGCCGGTGGCGGTTCACTCGCTCGAGAAATTGTCGAAATAGCCCTGGATGTGGATAATCGGCGTGCCCTTGTCGCCGCTGCCGCTCATGAGATCGCACAGCGTGCCGATGAGGTCGGTCAGATGCCGTGGCGTCGTGCCGAGCGAGGCTTCCTTGCCGAGCAGGTCGGCGTCTTTTCCGGCAATCATCGCGCGAAGCTTTTCTTCGGCCTCGGCCGCCGGCATTCCCGCGAGTTCGTTGTCGGCGATATACTTGATCTTGATCTCGTTCGGAACTCCGGAGAGCCCGGCTGTGAATCCCGGAGCGACCACAGGATCGGCAAGCTCCCAAATCTTCCCGACCGGGTCTTTGAAGGCGCCGTCGCCGTAGATCATCGCTTCGACGCGTTTCCCGGTCGATTCAAGAAGCCGCCGGCGGATTCCTTCGCAAAAATGTTTCGCTTCCCTGGGAAAGAGTTTCAGACGCGTCGGTCCTGCCTGGTTTGAACCCAAGAGTCCGTATTCCGGGTTCCAGCCGCCGCGGCGGGGTTCTCTCATTAAATCGTCGAGGCCGACGATTTTCCTTCCGCCGGCCGCCGCCAGCTTGGTCTTGAGCCTCTTCCGGTCGTGGATATGAGCCACAACGACGTCCTTGGAATAGTCCAGAGCCTTGATAGGGTTGTTGGCAAGCACGATGTCGATGTTTCCATCGACGCCCAGATCCGAGTAGATGTCGATGTAGTCGAGTCCTGTGAACGGGTGCTTGAAACTGTGCCCAAAATGCCTTCGGTAGTCTTCTTTCGACAGCACGTCGGTGAAAGGATTGATGCCGGCGGCCTCCATCGCGTCGACATCCATGAGGTGGTTTCCCACTTCGTCGCACGGATAGCTCAGCAGGACGACGACTTTTCTGCCGCTCATCGCAAAGCCTTTCAAAATCAACGAGAAGCGGTTTCGGCTCAAAATCGGGAACAGCACGACGAAGGCGTCGGGAAAGAGATCGCGGGCCTGATCGGCGATTTCGACTATTTCGACGTAATTGCCCTGCGCGCGGGCGAGAAGCGACTCGGTGACGCCGACAATATCGCGGTCCTTGATTTCGAACCCATCGGTTCGCGCCGCCTCAAGAATGCACTCGACGACGATTCTCTCCAGGTCGTCTCCCCGGGAAATAAGGGGGGCCCGGATCGCACGGGCCTGAGCGCCGATCATTCTCTTCATCATTTCCTCCCCATTCGCGAAAACTTTTTCCGGCGCGGCCGAGCGCAGAGCGCCGAACCGCCAACCTATATTGTTCGATGGCGGCGAAAAATGGAACAGATTTTGACGAAACACCGAGGACGGAGGTTTGAATTCAATGAGGATCGCGTCATCCAAAAATCCATGCTGGCGACCGGAAGGGCCGCCGGGACAATCCTGTTGATTTGCAGGAGACAGTGCGGGTATTCTGAACGATAATGAGGAAGCGTCGGCGGGTCGAGACTGGTCCCCCGCGCAAGATTTTCTCCCAAGGAGTTGATTTTGATGATTTTTAATTTCTCCACAAAAAAGCGAATTCTTGTTCTGTTGACGATGGGTTTTTTGTTCTGCTTTCTGTTGCCCTTGAGTTTTACGGCGGACCGCACAGCTAAAAATGTCATCCTGATGATAAGCGACGGCCAGGGCTTCAACTCAGTCCGCGCCGCGGATTTCTATGCCGGCCACAAGGCCGTATACGAAGGTTTCGAGCATAAATACGCCATGCAGACCAATTCCGCCGGCGAACGCGATAAGCACGCAGGGGAGGCGTACAGTCCGACCTCCATGGCTAAAAACTTCGACTATGCCAAGGCGCATCCCACCGATTCCTCGTCATCCGCCACGGCCATGTTTTCAGGCGTGAAGATTTACGACCATGAAGTCAATTTCACGCCCGGAAATGTGTCCATTGAAACTTTTTTTGAGAAGGCGGCCAAAAAAGGCGTCAGCATCGGGGCGGTATCCACCGTCCCGGTCACCCATGCCACGCCGGCCGCCGTCTACGCTCACAACCGGTCGCGCATGGACTACGCCGCGATGGCCAGGGAGGCGATATACGGCAGCCATCCCATCGCAAACAATGCGAACTACGCGGCCCGCAACTACAATGGCTTTTTGAAAGTCGTCATGGGAGCGGGCCATCCCCTGTACGACAATAACGCCCGCGAGCGTAAGGCGGCAAAATACGATTATGTCGGCGGCGAGGAAAGCTGGAAGGCTCTCTCCGGCGGCGTCAACGGATGGACGCTGATCACGAAAAAAGAGCAGTTTGAAAAACTTGCCAAGGGACGCACTCCGGACAAGGTATTCGGAATCCCGCAGGTTGCGGACACGCTTCAGGGCTACCGCAGCGGGATGGGTGGCTTGAACAACAAAGCGCTTCCCTACGCCAGCCCGGCAAACACAGGAGTTCCCGATCTGGCCGTCATGGTGCGCGCCGCTTTGAACGTCCTGGACAACAACAAAAAAGGCTTTGCGCTCATGATTGAAGGGGGCGCCGTCGACTGGGCCAATCATTCCAACCTGGCCGGCCGCATGATCGAGGAGCAGATGGACTTCAATAAAGCGGTGAATGCCGTGGTGGAGTACCTCGACCGCAACACCAACGGGAACAACTTTGACAATACCCTCCTCATTGTCACGGCAGACCACGAATGCGGCTACCTGTGGGGCGACGGGCGGGTGGCAGGTTCGACTTTTTTTGACGTCAATAAAAACGGCCGGTTCGATCATGGCGTTGATTACGCTCATGTGAAGGATAATGGCGCCGGCAAACTTCCGGATGTGTGGTACCACTCCATCGGCCACTCCAATTCCCTGGTTCCCTTGCATGCAAAGGGCCCCGGAAGCAGACTGTTTGATAAATGCGTGATTGGCATGGAGCCCAACCTTCGGGCGATCTACGACCTGGATGCAAGCTGGACCGGCCGATACATCGACAACACCTGCATTTACAGGATTATGGCGGGAGCGCTCCTGGGGACGGCGGCCATTCCTTAGACTGCGGGATTGGAGTTTTTCCCGCTTAGGAGATGAAGCCGCCCGGCCGAGCCGGGCTTGAATTCGAGGTGGCGGCGGAAGCCGATGGCGTAGGCATCGGTCAGGCTGCGATATTCTTCCCCGACAATCTTGTCTTCGTAAAACCGGGAAAGTCTACTCATTGTTCTTTCTGGAGATTCAATCATGCAACTGAGCGAATATTTTGAAAAAGCCATAGGCCGGGGCATTATTGCTACTGCGGATTCTTCCGGACTCTTGACTGCCGCCGTTTATGCCAAACCTCATTTTATCGGAGAGAACTCGATCGCTTTTATCATGGCCGATCGGCTGACGCATCAGAACCTGCAATCCAATCCGCACGCGGTGTATCTATTTATGGAGTCCGGCGAAGGCTACTCAGGGAAGCGCCTCTATCTGACGAAAACAAAAGAGGAAAAAAACAGCCCGATGATCGAGCAGATCCAGCGGAGAGAACGCCGTCCTGCCGCGGACGATTGTCGGGAAAAGGACAGGTTTCTCGTTCACTTCGCGATCGACAGAGCGCTTCCCTTGATCGGCGACAAGCCTTAGCCGCCGGGCTTTCCCGGGTCATTGCGGCTGGGGCAATCCCTATTGCGCAGCACGGACCGTTGTTGTATACATACTTTGCGGAAGGACCGGCCGATCGATCGTTGTTCAATGAATAAAAATGGAGGATGAAAATGATCAAACCCAAGATGCCGCATGTGCTGCATGATGAACATCTGTGCTATTTGGTGAACATGGGCTATCTCACAAACAACCTCAAGGAATACAAAGAGCTGGTGAAAGACGCCAAGTTCGTTTGCAAGACATGCGGGCGAACCGCAGAATCCGATGAAAGTCTTTGCCGGCCTCAGAAACTTTAGTTAAGCGCCTTCGTTGCGACCATGGCTGGCCGGTTTTGCCTTTAAACCGGATTGTTCATGAAGCTTCTGATGCGGCAGCGGATCCGGGCATGTCTACCGAGCTGCGCTCCATCGGGCGCCTTGTATCCATGCCGGCCCCCGTCGCTTCGCTGCGAACTCTCATGAATAATCCGGGTTAAGATTTCCTGACGCCCCGGCTCTCGAGTCCTGTTTTTGGCGCAGCAGGCCTCCGGGCGCGGAAGCTTGTTTGCCGAGCCCTGCCGCACGGATCTCCCCAAAACAGAATTTCCATCCACCTTCGTCGCCAGGCAGCTTCAGCCGCACGACTGTTTTCCCCGATGCTGCGTGCAGTCGAACCCCGGACGCGATTCGCAAAATCTTCGACTGCCTTGCGGCGAGTTATCCCTTCCTGTCGGAGATTCCCATGCTATTTCGATCCTCTGATAGTAAAATGCCTGCCTGTAGATGGAAAGCCGGGAAGCGGCGACGGGTAAATTTCATAAAACAACGGGAATTGCCGGCAATGGGGAAAAAGAGAGCTCGATCGGCGTTGGTTGTCTCAGCGATGTTTTGCGGCGTTTCTGCCGCTTTTTTTTCGGCGTCCGCGTCCGCGGCGCCGCCGGCAGCCTTCGGACAGGGCTCCAGCGGGGCCTTCGTCCGGGCGGATCGCCCGGCGCGGAATGTAGCGTTCAGGCGGGCCGTCTGGCATTCCAGCGCCGCGAATTTCGACAACACCGGCCAGCTTGTTGCGGACGGCGTCATTGGCATTCTTTCCAATGAAGTCATCGATTCGAGCGGCACGTCCGCATCCAACCCCACGCACGGGCAGATGATTCCCGGAACGGTGAACAGCGAATGGATCAGTGCCTCGGGCGGCGAGGAATGGGTGTACCTGGACTTTGGCGCCAAAACGGCGCTACAGAGCGTCAAGGTGCACTGGGGCGCCGGCTACGCCGTCGCTTACGACATACAGGTTTCCGACGACGCCAAAACCTGGGAAACGGCGGCAAGCGCCGCAGGCGCGGCCGACTCGGCGGTGGAAACAAGCCTTTCGTTGGCCCACATCCAACACCTGCGACGCGGCCCCGGCGCCGACGACATTGCCAGAGGAATGTCGCTGGACCGCAGCAGCCGGTATCTGCGGATCTTCTGCAAAGAATCTTCCGGCGCGAATTACATCATCCGCGAAGTGGAAGTCATGGGCGTGAACGACATGGATTACAGGCCGGCGCCGCAGCCCGCTCCGAAAGCGGACGGCCTCCAGGTTCTGACGGGCGGGAACTGGACCATCCAGCGCGCGTCGCTGGCGAATTCGAGCGGCGAAATCCTTTCGCGAGCCGGATATGACGACTCCGGCTGGCTGCCGGCCACGGTCCCCGGCACGGCCTTTGTGTCTTGGCTGAATGCGGGCGCGGTTCCGGATCCCTATTATGACGACTGGCAGTTCCAGGCTTCCGATATTTTCTTTACTGCCGATTTCTGGTACCGAAACTCATTCGATATTCCGCTGTCGCAAAAGGGCAAAAAAGTCTATTTGAACTTTGACGCCATCAACTGGAAGGCGGATGTCTGGTTTAACGGGCAATTGCTGGCGAACAACCTCCCGGGCTATGCGCATTCCATCGAGGGCGCTTTCATCCGAGCAAAATTCGATGTTTCGGCGCTGGCCGAATACGGCGGACAGAACTTCCTTGCGGTGCTGATTTACCGAAACAAAACGCCCGGCTTGGTCACCACGCAGGGCTTGGCGGAAGGCCCTCTTCCGAATGGCGGCGAACTCGGCCAGGACAACCCGACGATCCACGCGGCGGTAGGCTGGGACTGGCTGCCGACAATACGCGGCCGCGACATCGGCATTTACAATGACGTAACCGTGACCTACGGCGGCGCCGTCAGGCTGGAAAACCCCTGGATCGAAACCGACCTCGACATCGCCGAAACGTCGGCGAACATTTCGGCGAAAAACCTTGCCGTTGGCAAAGCTGTGACGCAGCCCGCGACGCAAAACGCCGCGAACCCCGGCCATGTCAACGACAATGATGGAAACACTCAATGGATCGGCGAGGACATCGATGGCGCCGGCTTCACGATAGACCTCGGAAGCCTGACGAAGATCAACAGCCTGCAGCTTGTCTGGGGCAGTGAAGCCGGCGGCGCCGCTGCCGCGGCTGAAGACAGGCATCCCGCGAAGTTCAAATTGCACGTGTCGGACGACGGCGTGAACTGGCGGAACTTCGATTCCTATGCGGGCGGAGAAGTGAATACCGGCTGGTTCGGCGTCCGGCGCGCGGACGCGACTCCGGGCACGGAAGAGTATTCCGGATTTGACATTTCCAACGAAGTCCCCGGACCAGTGGCCGCCGTCAGGCTTTCCTTCGCCGGCAACGACAATTTCCCGGTGCGAGTCCCCGCGCCGCAGATCGCGCGGTATGTGCGTTTTACCAGCACGAAACGGAGGCAGGTGGAGCAGCAGGGGAACCGGACCGTCCCGACAAGAGTCCGGGAAATCCGAATTTATGCGGAAACGACGGCGGAAGTCGGCCAGAGCATGGTGCGCACCTTTGCGCTGAACGCCTCGAAGGCCGTTCTAACCTTCCGGACGGACGTGCGCAACTACGGATCGACGGGCGCAAACGTGATCGTCAACGGCGTCATCTCCCCCGGCAATATTCGCTTTTCAAAGACGGTCCGCGTCCCCGAAAACGCCGGCCGGGAAGTGATGATCGACGGCATCGTCCTGAAAAATCCGAGACTCTGGTGGCCGAACGCCTATGGCGGCCAGCCGCTTTATACGGCGAGTGTGGCGATAAGCGCGGGCGGCGCAGTGCAGGACCGGACGAGCTTCAAATTCGGCGTGCGCGAATTCACCTATCCGATCGACGGCAACCGCCTGAGCATCTACTGCAACGGAGTGAGGATAGTGGCCAAAGGCGGCAACTGGGGCATGGACGACGGACTCAAGACGGACACGCCGGAAAAATACGACGACAAGATGCGGCTTCATGCGGAGGAAAACTACACCATGATCCGCAACTGGGTGGGAATGACCAACAATAAGGCTTTCTACGACGCGGCGGACAAATATGGCATCCTCATCTGGGACGACTTCTGGCTCGCCAATCCGGCGGATGGTCCGAACCCGGACGACGAGGCCATGTTCCTCGACAACGCCGTGGACAAAATCAAGAAAAACCGGCATCACGCTGCGCTGGCGCTCTATTGCGGCCGAAACGAAAGCAACCCGCCGAAAAGCCTCGACGACGGTTTGAGGCAGCGCACGCGGGATTATGACGGCACGAGGATTTACTTCCCGAACTCCGCGAGCGACCCGGTGGGCAGCGGCGGCGGCTACGCCATCGCCGCCATGCCGAACCGCAATAACGGAACAGGCGTCAAGGAGTATTTCGACGAAGTGCCGTATGTCACGCTACGGAGCGAGTGCGGCATCCCCAACGTGCCAAGCCTCCAAAGCATGAAAAGGTTTCTGCCTGAAGAGAAACTGTGGCCGATCAACGAGTCCTGGGCGCTCCACGACTGGACCTACCACATGAACGGGCCGGCCAACACCTATATGGACGCTTTGCAGCTCTACAAGCCGGGCGGTTTTTCGGTCCCGACCGACAATGTCCGGGGCCAGAAGCCGAATGTATCGGATCCGGCGTTCGCCAGGTATAAGAAAGAGGTGCTTGAAATGGTGGAAGCCGCCGGCAAGGCTTACACGCTGGAGGAATTCCAGAAGATCGCGCAGCTTATCAACTACGAGAACTTCAAGGGCGTGTATGAGGGATTGACGGTTAAGCGTTCCAACGGCTTTTTAATGTGGATGAGCCAGTCCTCGTGGCCGAGCTTCATGTGGCAGACCTACGACTGGTATCTGGACGCGAACGCCGGCTACTTCGGGGCGAAAGCGGCGAACCAGCCGACGCACGCCGTCTGGGACCCCCGGGACGATTCCATTGTGCTTTCGAATATGACGCCGAAATCCTACCGCGGCGTCTCCACGACCATGAAGGTGTTCGACCTTGACGGCAAGGTTGTGTCGCAACAGACATGGAATACGCCGATTCTCGGCCCCGACTCCTACGGCGTCCGGCTGGCGACCGCAACCGCCGATTTCGCCAAATCGCCCACGGACCTGGTCTTCATCCGTCTGACGGTGAAGGACCGCTTCGGCAAGACGCTGGGCGACACGCTGTACTGGCACAACTGGAAAGAGTACATGCGCTATGAGCCGTTGAACCGCCTGCCGGAAGTGCGCCTCCGCGCCGCCGTTTCTTCCAAATCCACCGTCGTCCGGGAAATCGGCAAAGGAAACGACCGGTACGTCCTTACGCTTTCCAATGCCAGTTCTTCGCCGGCCGTGCAGACCCGCATCAGGACGATCAGCAGCGCGACGCAGGAAGACATCCTGCCCGCGTTTTACAGCGACAACTACTTTTCGCTCATGCCCGGCGAAAGCAAGACGGTTGCGGTGGAATTCAATCCCAGACTTTTAAAAGGCGGCCGGCCTGTTTTCGAGCTCAGCGGATGGAACACCAAAGTGGAAACGATCGAACGCGCCAAGAGCCGACAATAAGCGCTTGCAGCCGGAGCGGCAACCGAAACAGTGCCGATCTTCGGAAGCCCGGACCCGGCGTTCTCCGGCGTTTGAAATTGCATCCAAGCCTTCAAATGAAATTGATATATCGCCTGTGAGGCTGAGAAGAGGAAGGAATCACTTTTTATCCAACGGCAATCGTTCGAGGGAGAAGTCGCCTTCTCCGTAAGCCCCCACTTCAAAATACACAACCTTATTGTCCGCCAATCTCGCGGTTATTTGCGGGCTGTGGAAGCCGCCTCGGATCGTCTTTTTCAGGAGATAGCGCGCTTCGGCGGGCCCCGCTTCCGAATAGCCGATCCGCGGCTTTTCATATTTCTCGTAATAGCGGTACTCCCAAACAAGCTCGTTTTGTTTTTCGGAGGACGCTTCTCCCAGCCTGGCGAGCATATCGGATTTTGCGCTCTGAAGGCCGATGCCGTCCATTGTTTGGGGGCGCCGTTTGAGGCGGCTGCTTGCGACGCACTTCACTTTCCCGGCCTCCGGCGGCTTTGCGGACACGGCGAACGTATAGAGGGTCGTGGAATCATGCAAATAGTTGGTCCCAAAAATAATGAAAGTCGTTTCGTCCAAACTTTTATAGCACGCATAGCTGAGGTCATGGCTGTCTTCGGGCCGGGACAGTTCGGCGTCTCCCAGAGCCGCAAAAACTTCTTTCATGGGCGTTTCGCCCGCCGTCAGGCCGAAGATTGAGCGGTTGCGTTTGTAAGCTTCCCAATTGCCCTTGTTCTCAAACAGCTGCGCCGGCGCCGGCCGAAAGATGAATGCTCCCAACAGCGATGCGGAAAGCGCGAATAAAAGAGTTCTCGGCGCTGGTTTCTTCATGGGGCCCTCGCTTTTCCTATAGCTAATGAGTTCTATTCTAAACGAAATTGCGGCCGGATGGCAGTGCGGACTTGAAAGGGACGCCTGCTTATTTTTTAGGAATGTTGCATTTGCTGCGCTCTTCGGCAAGAATACTGCTGATATATCTTGCGGAAAATCAGATTTCTTCCGGTCAAAACGGAGGTGCAACTTGAAAAAAAGGCTATTGCCCGCAACGTTTCTCATTCTTCTCGCCGCTGTCTCTTCGACAGCCTATTCTTCGGAAAAACTGAGGGTGTTGAATCCGACGCCCCCGAACAGAATGGTCGACCGCGTGCCGCTCGCGCCCCGGCTTGACACGCTGGAAGGGAAGACAATATTTCTGGTGGACATCGGCTGGGGAGGCCCGCAGGCGGCGCCCAGCATTTATGAAGAAATGAAAGCCTGGTTTGCCCGGAACATGCCAAGCGTGAAGGTGGAAATCCGAAGCGTCAAAGGCTCCTACATGCAGGATCAGCCGGAACTCTGGAAGGAAATATCCGAAAAGGGCCATGCGGCCATGGTCGGGATATCCGGTTGAGACAGCTGCACGTCGGCCGTGAGCCGAAACTGCAAAACGCTGGAACAGAACTTCAAAATTCCCGCCGTCGGGGGCGCGGCGTCCAATATTATCAAATACGCCCAGGGACACGATTTCGAGTACACCAACGGATCGCCCATTCGATATATCTCTTTTCCTTTCCCGGTGGCCGGACAGCCTCAATCGGTCCACCACAGGTATGTTTTCGAGGGCAAAGACGTCGTGAGCGGAAAACCGATGATGAGGGCGTTCGTCGACGCCCTGACAGTTCCGCTGACCGACCGAGAGAAATTCAGAGGGCCGGCGCCCGAGCCTCCCCCGGGGGAATCCCGTTTTCTCGGACCGGACACTGAAGAGAACCTGCAGCGCCTTTTCAAGGACCGGGACTGGACGGACTATCTTCCCATCATCCTTCCGACCGAAGAGCGGGTGGCGGACATGCTGAAAGGCACTTCCCACAAACCGGACGAAGTCATCAAGACGCTGGACTGGCCGGGAGGCAAGCGGGAAGTTACGGTCGAAAGAGTGGCAATCTGCGCTGTGATGGCCGGCGCCAAACGGGAATATCTTCCGGCGATCCTCGCTCTGGCCAACCACATCCCTTTCGGAAACTCCACCTCCTCCATGGCCAACATTATCGTGGTCAACGGCCCCATACGAAACGAAATCGGCATGAATTATGGAACCAACGTCATGGGGCCGCATAATGAAGCGAATTCGGTCATCGGCCGCACTTACACAATCATGTCGAAGACCATCGGCGGCCTGCACAGCGGGAAAACGACGTGGAGCAGCCTGG
>CAZXSV010000102.1:0-13400 GCA_964642735.1 uncultured Acidobacteriota bacterium | reverse complement strand
AACAAATTAATGAGAAAAAGGTGGAGCCCAATTCGGGTCTTGGACAAGCCATCTTCTATATGAAAAACCACTGGACGGAACTTGTCCAATTTCTCAATGTGCCGGGAGCGCCTCTCGATAATACGATTTGCACTGCGGAAGCGCTTTAAAAAAGGCCATCCTGCATCGCAAAGGCTCTCTGTTCTATAAAACCCAGAACGGCGCTCAGGTTGGCGACCTGTTTATGAGTCTCATCTATGCCTGCGAGCGGTGCGGCGCCGATCCCTTCGACTATCTGGTCGAACTGCAGAAACATGCTGCTGAACTGGTTGAGAATCCGGGAGCATGGATGCCCTGGAATTATCGCGAGACGATAGACCGAGGCAAGACTTCGCCATCTTCAAACTGACTGGCTGTACCATGTCCGGGAAACAGTAGTCCCATCCGATCATCCTTAATCGCTACGAAATTGCTGAATGGGCGGAAACTTGCGCGGGCTCACGCGGAAATATTTGCGATTGCAGGCTTACCGAAAGGACACCATAAACCCGGCCCTCCTTGATTGCGGCTCCGGCGTAGCCTTCGCAGACGTTTGTTTTCCACAGAACCTTAGGGCCTTGAGCCGGCCAACTCCTGTAAAGACCGGTTTCCGTTGAGATATTGTCGCTGGCAGGTCCGCGAAATTGCGTCCAGTCGCCGGCAAGCGCGGGAATGGAAACAAGGATCAGAAGTCTTGCGAACAAAGATGCTTTTTTCATGGCAGCATTTCACCCATTCTTGGATTCATCGGCGCCGTATTTTCCTCGTCCGGTCTCATTTGCAAAGTTTGCATGAAGAAATGAGAATCGTAAACGCCGGCAGTCCCGAACTCAATCAAGGCTCATTGGAGCGCTATGAATATCTTCACGATTGAGGCGGAAATTCATTTCCTGGAGCGGGCTTCCTGATTGCATAAGAGCTTTTTAATGAAGACTCTCAATGCCGGGCGCCGTCTTTTTCGGCGGGCTGGAATTCAACTTCAACGGCGATTGAGCTGTCGAGCACTTCGCCGTTTTTTGTAGCCGGAAGGAACAGCCAGCTGTTCTTAACACCCTCGGCCGCTCTCTGATTCAGACCATGGCCGAGGCCTCGGACCACTTTGATGTCTTGAATCCCGCCGTTTTTGTTGACGATGCAGGACAGTCTCACCTTCCCGTAAGTGCGGTTCTTGCGGGCTTCGTCGGTGGGCTGAATCTCCGGTTTCTCGAGGATTTTGGGCGGGTTGACTCCATCGGACGTCATCAGGTCCTGCCAGTCCCGATCCCATTCGGATGTCCCATCGGTGCTTTTCACATTTCCCATTTCAGCGAGGCCCGCCTGCTGTAGAGTTTCGGCGCCGCTTTCGCCCCCCAAATCCAGCTCCCCGATTTTCGCGGCCAACTGTTCGAACGCGGACTTTTCCATCGCCTGAAGATAGAATCGCTTGGCCCCTACCCGAAGGCTCAACTCCTCAATCTTGTCCTGTTCACGAAAAGCTCCGATGATGGTCAACCCGGTAAAAGACCGGCCTTTAATTAAGACCGAAGCGGAGTATCGTTGCGATTCGCCTCGCGGGTCCTGATGTTCCTTTTCATAAACTTGCCCGTTATAGAACCGGCCGGATGCGCCTTTGTAAATAAATTCATTGGGCTGGGCGACAATGACAAAATCGGACAGGTTGATGAAGTTCAGGATAAAGGAGTGTTGCGAGGCCGCTTCCGCGGTAATCACGTAGGACGGATTGACGAAGGCGAAATGCTTCGCTTCCGCCTTCGCCGGTTTTTGCGATGCTATAAAAATCACGAGCAAAAACGCCGTCCCGGAAATTTTTCTAAAAAGGCGCATGTCCGATCCTCACGGCCGGCGAGAAACCTCGCTCAACTTTTGCTTCAAATAGTCGATCGCTTGAACGGGAGTGGGATCCGTATTGTTCAGATACGCCAGATACAGGCTCACAAAATCTCCCAAGTAGACAATCGACATTATCCGGGCCAAAAGCGATTTGCCTTCGCTCCATACGTCGTGCAAAGCTCCGGCTTTGCCGTCGATAAGCTCGCGAGTCAATTCAAATCTTCGTTGAACCTGCGGGTGATCGCTCTGGTCCCGCAAAAACACCACTCCGACATTATTCAACGCTTCCGGCGGCAACTGCCACCCGACGAGTTCATTATGGTTCATCTCGGGAAGCACGTGGTGGAAAGCCAGATTTTTCGAATTTTCCGCAATTTGAGATCTCCATCGATAGGCTGCGGCGTCCAAAATCGCGTTGGAGCCGTAAACCGCCGCAATTTTGCCATGCAGCGACTGCGCCAGGGATTTTGCGGGGTTGGAGGATTCGGGGCTTGCCGCGCCATATCGGGCGGACAGCCGTTTCAAAAGATCCAATGTTTCGTCGGTCGCCGCCGACATATCCGGAAGGAAACGTAAAGATTCCATGGCGCCGAGAAGAGTAAAAAGCGAATATCCCAAAGCTGCTCTTGGAGGAAGCCCTCCCGGCAGAGAAAGCGCAGGATAGGAATCCCGCTTCGCCAAAGCCTCCAACCGCCCCCCGGAAGTGATGCAGACAACGGAGGCTTTCGCCCGGCGCGCCTGTTCGTATGCGCTTAGGGTTTCTTCCGTATTCCCGGAATAGCTGCAGGCGAAAACAAGGCAATTTTCATCCACATACCCGGGGAGTTCATAGTCGCGGTTGACGAGCAGCGGAATCTTCAATTCCCGTCCGGCGATCGAACGCACGAGATCTCCCGCGATAGCCGATCCCCCGAGCCCTGTGACGAGCAGGAATCTTATGTTGCCGGAAACAGAAAGCCGAACTTTCCGGACGCTTGCAACGGCGGATTGGGCCTGTTCCGGAAACTGCTCCACCAGAGACTTCATCGATTTGGGATCGATAGCAGCGCACCGATCCGGTTGGTCAAGAACCGACATTTCCCCCCCTTTTTTAATTTTTTATTAATCCAAAACACTGCCTGCGGAATTCTATCACATCGATTGGCTTCGTAAAAAACAGGTCGGCCCCTGCACGGAGGACGCGCTCTCTCATTGCAGGATCATGGTCCCCTGTAATCGCGATGATTTTGATTTTTTGAGTGCCTGGATTGGATTTGAGCTTCTGGCACACTTCATAGCCGTTCATCCCAGGCATCATGATATCGAGGATCAGGAGCGAAGGCTTATTTTCGCCAATCAGCAACAAAGCTTCCACCCCGCTCCGAGCTTTGACGATCTTAATTTCCTCATCCCCGGAGGTCATGACTCCCTCCAGCATTTCGAGGATGTCCGTCTCGTCGTCGACCAGCATAACCATTGGGGAATTCATAGAGAGGGTTGGAGGAATCGGCATCCCGAACTCATTCATAAAGGATAGCAGATCTTCCCGGCGGACTCGTCGATGTCCGCCGGGAGTTTGAAACGCCCTCAGTTTATTCCCCTTGACCCAATTCTGCACCGTCGTAGGATTGACTCCGCAGATCTGGCTGATTTCGAAAGTGGTGAAAAAAGAGCGCCTTGTCATAGGGCTGTCGCTGCGAGATCAGATTTCAAGTCTTCTATGTCCTCTTGTATAAATGAATTATGTCCAATTTTCAACACGCGTCAAGCAATTCGAAAAATCATGCGGATTTCGATGGCTCGGACATTTTCGCAACAATCAACGTCATATCGTCGTCCTGTTCCTCCGAAAAAGTCCAGGAAAGGACTTGCTCGACGATGGCGCTTTTCATCTTATCGGCATCAAGTTCGCGGTATTTCTGTATCAATTGAATCAACCGGCCCTCCCCGAATTCTTCCCCGTATTCATTAAGGCTTTCGATTATGCCGTCCGTGTAGGCGACCAGACAGTCCCCCGGCGCCATGCGAATAGTTTCCTGACGGTACTCTGCATCCTCGAATATGCCCACTACGGTGCCGCCGGTGCGCAGCCGCCTTACATCCTTGCCGTTGAAATGGAGCGGAGGATTGTGACCGGCATTGCAGTAAGTTAGAGTTTGATCCCGGTCGTCGTAAACGGCGTAAAAAAATGTTGCAAATTTGTTGGCGGACGTGAAGCTGTAGATCTGGCTGTTTAATTTTCCCACGATTTTGGCGAGCGTCCTATCGCCCGCGGAACCGTTTGGATTCCAAAGATTCAGGACGTTGCTTCGCAGGGCGGCCTGGAAATTGGACATAAGCAGGGCTGCGGAGATGCCTTTGCCGCAAATGTCCGCGAGCGCCAACCCCAGCTCGTTCGGCCCCAGCTGCAGGAAATCGTAGTAGTCCCCGCTGACAACTCGCGCCGGCAGGCAGACGCCGGAGACTTTCAGCATGCCGACTTGCGGATTCTGGCTGGGAAACAATCGCTGCTGCACTTCTTTGGCAATTTCAAGTTCGCGTTCCAGCCGCTCTTTTTGGACTCGCTCTTTGATGAGACGCTGCACGTACTCCGTCATCTGATTGAAAGATGTCGCCAACGCACCGAGCTGATCCTCGGACCGGACGACAATCCGCTGGCTGAAATCGCCCCGCTTGACAAACTCCGTGCCGCGATCCAGGCTGTGAATCGCATTGGTGATTTTTTTTGTCAACAAAATCCCTATCACTACCGAAATAAATTCCACGAGCAGGAAAAAAGCGATGATGATTTTTAAAAACGTGAATGCGTCCCTTCCGACTTCGCCGACGATTTTTGATTGAAACAGATTGTTGATTAAATTGGAGGTGGACAGGTCGACAAATATAAAATCCCTGGGCTCCTCTTCATCCCCCTTGCTCCATGAAATCGGGAACAAAGGCATCGGCATCGATCCGGCAATATCGGAGACAATCCCATTTGCAGATTCTATAGTCCCGCCGTCGGTCGCTCCGGTCAGCATCATGCCCTGGCTGAAAGCGTTTTTCAGAATTCCTAGAAAATATCGGTCGAATGGAACTGAAATCTCGATACTGAAAAGAAAATCGGGTTGAAAATCGCTGACGACGATGCTTCGGACAAGCAATTTTCTGCTGTAAAGCTGCGGCTGAAAGTCTTCAACGACAAGGCCGTGGAAGTCCCTGCCTCCGAGCCATTCCGGGATGCGGTATTCCTGGATCCGGCCGGAGTCTTTCTTCTGATTGGCATAAACCAAAACCTGCTGGGACACCGGCTCTTTATAGCGGAAAATGATGGACGCGGAGGGATAATTGGCAAGCAGGTATTTGGCGTGCGAATCGATGGACTCCTTCAAAGCTGCCGGATTCGGGGGAGCGGCGCTCATCATAAATTGCTGAAGGCTGTCCTTCAGCGTGAGGTTGAAGGCATGAATTTGGGAGGAGTGCAGACCGATCTGGTTTGAAATCAAGTAGAAGCTGAGCTGATAATAAAAGAGTCTCGCTGAAAAAATAAAAATGACCAGGACGATAAAAACGGGGATGGCGCCGATAAAAATGTGCGCCAGGATCAGCCGTCGCCGTATTCTCCAGAGCAGCCGAGCCCGCACTCTGATAAAAAGCTTCCAGACAAAATAAATCAATGAAAGCGCGAACAGCAGATTCAGAAAATTGAGGGCGATTCCGAGAGCAGGATAAAGAGAGCCTGGTTGCGGCGTAAAAAAAAGCCTTTTCAACGCCCATAGCGCAACGACGATGGAAGCGATAATCCCCATCCTCGTTTTCGGCAAAAGGCGACGCGCCTTCTCAATGAAATCCATGAAAAACCCTCCGGCAAAACAGCCGGAAATTATACGAAACCAGCGCGCAAAGCCGGCCTAATTGGAAGGAGGTTTGCCGTGTATGCGCAAAATCGCCGCCTTGTCCATTTTAAGAACTTTGCGGGCGATTTCTTCAAACTCTTCCTGCTTCAGCTCCCTCAGCGTCTTCGGAACCCCCCGGTATTCGTCGATTCCTCTGCCGGCCAGAATGTTCAGGGCGACATCTTCAATCTGGAAAAGGCGCTCTTGACTTCGGATCCAAAAAGCTCCGGCGGCGGCGTTGACTGCCGACCGGAAATCCCTATCGCGGATTGGCCCGGATGCAATCTTCGACAACTGCTCCGCAAGAATGCTGAACGCCGCATTCTCGTTGTCGGGATTTGCCGATGCGCAGATCGCAAAGCTGCCCCCCCTCAATCTGGGCTGATAACGCGTCTGGACACGCAGACCAACGCCCTGCTGATCTCTCATCAGCTGTTCAAGATTGCTTTGCTCGCCCGCGTAGCTTTGTAAAACCATCATTCCGAAACGGTCGTCGTCTTCCGCCGGCGGGGCTTGGAACCCGAATATAATCCGACTGGCGCCGCCAGGCCGGTTTTTATCGATCGTCTGCCTGCCGCTCATGGGTTTCGAAAATTCGGCCGGCAGTTCAACGGCCTGAATCCTGGACCCGCTCAATTGCTTCACAAAATAGGATGCCAGGGCGGTCCCTTTCGTATCTCCGACGGTAACGACAAGAGCTTTCCGGTTTTTAACGCATCTATTATACCAGCTTTGCAGCGAATCAACGCCGATAGCGGACAAACTCGCTTGGGTTCCGATGGCGTCCAGAGAGTAGGGGGAGTCGCCGAAGAGCGCAGCGTTCAGCGGCTGCGACGAACAGCCTCCGCAGTCGGAGCGGCGGAGCATTGCGGAAGAATGCAGTTTTTTCAATCGGTCGACAGCGTCCTTGTCGAATTCGGGCTTTTTGACTGCTTCCAGCAAAAGGTTCAATCCCGCATCGACATTTTGAGAAAGGATTGTGAAATAAAAACCGAAATAGTCCTCGGCGACAATCGGCCGAATCCTGCCTCCGTAGATTTCAATCTGGCGATTGAAGCGGGAGGCGCCGCCAGGCGCGGCGCCTTGAGCCATCAAGCGCGTCAATAGAGCGGTGACGCCGGCGTTTTCCTTGTTTTCGAAAAGTCGACCGCCCGGAAAAAACAAACCCATATCGATGGTCGGAGCCATATGATCCTCCCGGACAAACATATCGGGTCCGCGCAGGATCGACGCCGTTTGAAACGGATATTGGATTTCGCTGGGCTTGAAAACGCCGGAGCTCTCCGGAATATCGAAAGCCGGGACGGTTTCTTTTTCCCGCTCCGCCTGTTCCTGGTCGGCGGAAGGTTTCAGCAGATCCTTTAAAGTTCTTTCGACGGCTTCAACGGGAAGGTCGCGTTCATCCGAGGAGCGAGGCATGAATTCCAGAATCGAGCAGTTTTCGAGTTTAAGGTATTGGCTGGCGACGCGGCGGACATCGGAAGGCTTGACCTTTCTGAGCCCGGAGAGGTAGGCGTTAAGTTTCTTCCAATCCCCCAGCAATTCATAATTGGCATAGGCTAAAGCTCGCCCGGAAGCCGTCCCAAGCCGCGCCCAGTGACGGAGCTCCAGTTGGGCGACCGCCCGATGCACTTCCGCCTCGTCAAGATCCAGCCTTTTCAGCAGCTCGATTTCCGTCAACAAGGCAATTTCGCTTGGATCGATGTTCTTGGGCTCCACTTGCAGCTGAATCTGGAGAAAACTGGAATCGCGAAAATCGGTCAGTTTCGTCCTTTGATCCAAAATGAGTTTTTTCTGGTTTCTCAGACGGGTGGAGAGAACGGATCCTTCGCCGATCCCGAGGGCGGCCTGCAGCACCTCGACCGCGGCGTAGTCGTCCGAACCGGGTTTCGGAGCGTGAAAGCCGAAAAGCAGGAACGGGATGGCGACATCGCCACGCAATGTCCTATGTCGAAAATTGTCTTGCGGTCCTGACACGGGCGGCGGAACGCCCGCCTTCAACTCTGCCGAAGGCTTGTCGTATAGGCGCACAACTTCATTGATCACTTCTCCGGATGTGACATCGCCTGACACGACAAGCGTCATTCTCGATGGAGAGTACGCCGCCTTGTGAAAACGAACCATATCCTCGCGCACGACTCCTCGGAGGCCGCTTTTCAGGACGTGGCTCCGTTCCTCCATCTGGTCCCCATTGAATCCAAGTTCCAGAAGCTTTGTTTCCGCAAGTTCAACGGGATCGTCCAGTTCGGCCCTTGCCTGGTCGAGCAAAAGCTTGCTTTCCAGCAAAAGCTCCTCCTGATCCAGAGAAGGATTCAACAGCGCTTCCGCCTGAATGCCGAGAGCTCTCTTCCACTGGGCCGCCGGCGCTGCAATTTCAAAGCGTGCGTTGGAAGAGCCCGTCCAATGTCTCCAAACCCCTCCCAGGGCTTGCACGTTCTGAATCAGCGTTCCCGCTGTTTTGTTTTCCCCCCCCCGTCGGATCATGGCGCTCAACAACGACGCCAGCCCCGGATTCTGCGGCGGCTCCGACAAAATGCCCGCCGGAATGAACGCCTGCGCCGAAACCACAGGATGAACGCGGCATTCATGGACCAGTACCGTCATGCCGCTTTTCAGAACAACCTTGGAAAGCTGCGGAGTCTCTTCGTAAAATTTTACATGCTGCAGAAAAGGAGCGGCGGCGGGACGCTGAGGCGGGCGCCGCGTTTGCGAGAAGCCCGCCGGAAACAAAAAAAGGACGATAATCAGGGATGCAAGCCGGGATTTGTTTCGCGCTTTCATGGAAGCCTCTTCACGCAAATCATATCAGAGTTTCCGGCCTGCAAGCGCGCAAATAAGGCGTTCGACCGCTTTTTGGCGCAGGCCTCCGCAATCAAGATTCGGCGGAACTCATTCCCTTCAACGAAGGGCAAACAGGGCTTGTAACTTCGTCATTCCGGCCGAGGTCCGCACTGCATTGGAGCTTCTGCGCAAAGCATGACGCAGAACAGGATGCGGATTAAAAAATCAGAGATTGATGCAGCGCCTCGCCGCATCGATTGTTCAATTCGGCGGAAGGGACGATCTCAGCGGCCGCCGGCGGTCTGAAAAGAATATATATCGTCCGGAAAGCGGAGGACGTAGACGCCGTCCGAGCGAGTTCCGAGGTAAATGGTTGCAGGTTGTTCCGGATCCCTTGCAAGACAATAAACAGGTGAATCGTTCTCCGGAGAATGCACGAGAACCCAGGTTTCTCCGCCATTTCTCGAGAGAAAAACTCCTCCCGACGTCTTGTTGGCCGCCAGAACATTTTTTCCCGAGCCGTCCAGAAATAGAATCGAGGATATGGCCGCGCGCGTTCTTTCGTCGCCGGCCCGCCTCCAGTGGATTCCTCCGTTGAGAGATTCGAAAAGCCCGACGGGAGTGCCGGCGAACAAGTGATTGGAATCGGAAGGAGAAACAGCCACGCTTTCGATGACAGCGCGATCGGGCAGGCCCGCCGCCGAAACGACGTTCCAGGTCGTTCCCTTGTCCCAGGAACGAAGCAGCCCCATGCTTGTTCCCGCATAAACCGCTCCCGGCGATCCTTTTGAAGCAGTCAGACGCCAGACCTTCGGGCTGAATCGATAGTTTGGAGGAGTGCGAAAATTCATCGCGGACACAGAGGTCCGGTAGATCCCATGGTCTGTTCCGGCGTAAATCACGGAGCCTCCGGGATCGATCTCCAGGCTGTATACGGTTCGTTTGGCAATGGGACCGGTCAACTTTTTCCACGGGCCGCCCCCCTTCTCCCGCCAATGAACTCCTTGGGCGCCGCCCGCAATATAGCCTTGGTTTTGCGGAAGAATCAGAAATGAAAATATCCGCATCCCGGATTCGATCTGGGATAAGTCCCAATTTCCCTTGCGGCTGTCATAAATGCAAAGACCCCCAACGCCGGAATGAAGACCGAAGAAATACCGTCGAGCATTCAACGGATCCGGCAGGACCCACGGAATCTGCCGGTGGACAAATCCGGAATTGGATTCCTTCCAGCCGCCCCCGCCGTCTTCGCTGATCATGATTCCGTGATACTCCGTTCCGATCAGAATCCGCCGGCTGTTTTCCGGATCCACCTGTATCGCATTTACCGTGATATCCGCTGAAGTCAGCCGAGCCCAGCTCTTCCCGTCGTCCGGGCTGAAATACAGCCCCTCGGTAGTTCCGACATAAATTCGGTTCGGATCCGTCGGATCCAGATAAACGATCTGCGCGCGAATGGCATACCGGTCGGAGCGGAGTTTCAGCCGCTTCCACGACGCCGCCCGGTCGGATGAACGGTAGACACCCGAGCACGCGCTGGCGTAAACGATTTCCGGGCTGCGGGGATTGGGAGAAATGGAAAACAGGTCGGAATCAAGAGGCATTCCCTTGTCAACGCGGGTCCACGTCCTGCCAAAATCGCCGGACCTGTATCCCAGTCTCCAGGTCCCAACGTAAAGCCGTCGATAATCCTTGGGATCGATGGCTACGGATTCCGCTTTTTCAAGATCGCTTCCTCCAACCTTTTTCCAGTTGCGCCCCTCGTCGGAGCTAACATAGACGCCCGCAAGGGCGCCGGCGATCATGTATTTGGGATTGGCATTGCAGATGTCAAATCCTCTAACGGCGGAAGAAGAAGGCAGGTTCATCCTCGTCCAGGTTTGCCCGGCGTTTTTCGACTCAAACAGGCCTCCTCCGTCGCTGTGAAGATCCCAGGATCCCGCGTAAAGGCGATCCTTTTCGCCAGGATGCTGAATGAGCGTGTCAATCACATATTCATAGGGCCGGATCCCCGGATGCAACGGATTCCACGATTTTCCTGAATCTGATGTCTTGAAAAGCTTTCCATTGCTTGTGCCCAGATAAGCAACTCCCTTTCGCTTCGAGTCGATCAGGAGAGAACGGACATCGCCGCCAAAGGGGCCGATTCGTTTGAAGGGAACGGCGATTTCTTGAGAGTGCGCAACGCATGGAAGAAGCGATAAAGCAACTGCGATCAAGAGGGCAATGAAGCGACAGAGCATGAGGCGGTATTGCGGAAAATTCCTGAGAAGAGAACGGACGGGCGCATGCGGTTTCGTGCGCCCGTCCGTTCCGAAGCAAGGGTCAGCGAACGGCAATCTCAATCTCGACGCGACGATTGAGTTTTCGTCCGGCGGCGGTTTTATTGTCGCCGACAGGGTTGTTCGGTCCGCCGTCCGTAATGTTCAGCCGGGAAGATTCGACTCCCTGCTGCTCCAGATACTTGGCAGCCGCCTTAGCGCGGGTTTCTCCGAGCTTTTTCTTCGACTTTTCCATTCTGGAACCGTCGGTGTATCCAATGACGTTTGCAGCCAGTTTCGGATCGTTTTTCATCCGGACGGCAAGATCGTCAAGGATAGCCTTGGCGCAGTTGTCCAAACGAGAGCGATTGGGCGCGAAGAAGCCGCATTTTTCCCTCGTTATGCTCAACCGTTCCGAAACGTTCACGGTCATGGAGCAGGAAGCTTTTCCGCCTCGGCCGTCCTCCACGGCGACGCTGACGGTATGGCTGCCGGCCTTCACTCCGGAAGCGTTGAAGACCGCCGTTTCACCGGAACCGGACACCGAACCTCCGGTGCTGGACCAGCGATAAGACAATCGGTCTCGATCCGGATCGGCGGCTCGAGCACGGAGCTCGATGGATCCGCCGGAAGCCACGTCCATCGTAGTCGTCAAGCATTCTATAGTGGGCGGCTGATTGGGAATGATCCTTTCCTTGACATTGATCCTGGAGGATCCGGATGCTGCGGCCTCTCCGTCGCTTGCGGAGCAGGTCACATTGTAAGAGCCCGGCTTCCGTCCCTCGGAGCCGAAGGAAACTTCCGATCCGGTTGCAGCCAGCGGCTGGCCGTCGACCGCCCATGAATAGGTCAGTCTGTCGTTGTTCCGATCGGAAGCCATGCAGCGCAGCAATACGCTTTCTCCCTGAGTGATTTCAGCGGAGCTTGGCTCAATCGAAGCTGTCGGAGCATAGTTCCGTTTCAGCACGGTGATGTCGGAGGAACAGCTGACCTGGTGTTTTTCATCCGAAACGTTTGCGGTGACCGTGTATCTTCCCGGGGGAATGTTGCTCGCATCGAAAGTCGCCGTACCGTCCGTTCCGGAAACCTTTCCGCCCGATGCGCTCCAGGAATACGTCAAAGCGTCCCCGTCCGGATCGACGGCATTGGCTCGCAGCGTGGTGGTGTCCATCTGAAGAATGGAGCTTTTGGCGACCGCACAGGTCAGTTTGGGAGGATCGTTGCGCCGCGTCGCCAGGGCGCCCTGAACCACAAAACCGTGACGGCTGGCGTCCACGACTTCAGCCGGCCGGTCAGGATTGTTGTCATTGTTCGAGCGCTGGAAGGACGCCTGGTATCCTGCGCCCAAAGACAGCCATTTCCACGGATATGTCCGCAGACCCAATATCAGGTCGATTGGCGTCGTGGGATTCAAGCCGAAAGATCCATCGCCAAAATATTCGATCGCGCTTAATTCCGTAATTATCCGAATTCGTTTATAGGGAAGGAATTCGGCGCCGCCTTTGTAAATGAATTCATTCTGGAAATCCACATTGGATCTCGCGGGCGACGTGTAGAAATTGGACCCCAGGTTCAGATGCAGGCGTGCAATGTCGCCCATCGTCTTGGACGCGAGAAAAGCAAGCCCTCCCTGCCAGGCGCCGGAAGACAAGCCGCGTTTAAGCCCCACATCGCTCGTTTGCCCCGGCGCAGTGGCAAAGCCCGTAATGCCGATGCTGGCGGGATTTCCGCGGAACTCCGATAGAAGGTTCAGCTTTAGTCCAAAGTGGAAGTCGCTTCGACCTGTCGATCTGGGCACGTCCATGAATGGAGCGGCTTGATGGTAGTAATTGACTATTCCAGCCGTTGCAGGCGCCGCAACTCCGTTATTCTGGTAGAAATTGATATTGTCCGCGACGATATGCCGTTGAACATCCATGGATTCGAAAACTTCTAATCGATCAAAGATGCCGATTGCCAATCCTGCGGTGGCTCTGCCGATGGTCAGCTCTCCGGGAAAACGAACGGCCTGATCATAGCCGAAGGTCCAATTCGTCTCGCCCCGTCTCAAGGTCTCAGCATCCCATGCCTTAAAAAGCCCGGTCGTGCCGTCTAAACTGGCGGAATAGAGTCTTTTTCGGGAATCGGTCTGCTGAGCAAAACCGGGGATGGAAAACACGAGAACCAGAGATAATGCTATAAGCATTCGTGTAAATCGTATGTTCATTGTAGCCTCTCCACTCTGCTTATTCATTCGAATCAAATTAAGTGCGCCAGCGCGACATTCGGGTTGAAGTTTCCACAATCATTACTTACGGGTGAATCAGTTTAAAGTATAACACCGCCTGCGCCAAGTATTCAATTTATTAGATTAGGATATAATAATAAATTGGATGATTTTTGTTGTACATTCGGCCGGAGACGATTCCAGCATGTCGGAAAGCATCCCGCGAATCCCGAATCGCCGCAAATGATCGCGACCATGCGCTCTTTTCAAACGGTTTCGCTTTTAGACCGATGCCTTCCAGCGACGGCGCCGGCATTTTTTGTCAAGAAGTGCAATTTACAGGAGAATCGGGCTTGCACTTGGGTCGAATAATGCGCTATGATTGCTGCCTTTTGAGGTGGGGTCGTAGTTCAGTTGGTTAGAACGCCGGCCTGTCACGCCGGAGGTCGC
>CAZXSV010000101.1:0-13415 GCA_964642735.1 uncultured Acidobacteriota bacterium | reverse complement strand
GAGTCTGGGGGCCAGCAGCAAAGTGCAAACGTTATTCATTGACAGGCCCTAACCCGGATTATTCAAGAGAGTTCGCGAGGCGGCGGGGCGGGCATGGATGCGAGGCGCGAGACAAGCAGATGCCGCAGGCGTACTCGGCAGCGCCTCGAGAAATCTGAGCGAGCGCAACGCAGACATGCCCGGATGCGCCGCCGTAGCCGAAGCTTCCTGAATAATCCGGGTCAATCCGCCACCCCGAGTCCCAATCCTCCGTCGACCACTATTTCCTGCCCCGTGATATAGTCCGAGGCCGGTGATGCAAGGAAAAGCGCCACCCCGTAATGATCGGCCGGGAAGCCGACGCGATGCATGGGAATGGTTTTGGCCACCGCCCTCTGCTCGACCGGATTGTGCGCATGTCCGCCGCCAATGTTGGTGACGATATAACCCGGCGCAATGGCATTGACCGTGATGTTGTAGGCCGCAAGCTCCAGGGCTGCGGTCCTCATCAGATTCCTGATTCCGGCTTTTGCGGCCATGTAGGCCGCCCCGATCGCCGGCTCGATTCGCGTCGAAGCCAGCGAAGTCGTTACGATGATGCGTCCCGACTTTTTCGGCTTCATGTGCCGCACGGCGGCTCGGATGGTTGCAAAAACGCCGTTCAAGTTGACGTCGATGACCCGGCTCCAGCGCTCGTCCGTATAATTTTCCAACGCGCCTTCGGGGATGCGCGGCCTCTCGGCGCCCGCCCAGTCCCCGACGAAACCCGCTCCGGGATCTATTCCGGCGTTCGCAAAAACGACGTCCAACCGGCCGTATATTTGAGCGGCGTCGTCAATGGCGTTATCGAGCGCTTCGTGGTCGGTGACATCGACGATTTGCCCGCCGACATCCAGCCCTTCAGCTTGCAGCCGCCTTGTTTCCACTTCGATTCGCTGGGGATGAACGTCCAGAATCGTCACTCTCGCACCATTGCTGGCGAGCGCTTCGGCGTAACCAAGCCCGATCCCGCTTGCGCCTCCGGTAATGACGACTCCGTAGTCTTCCACGCTAAAAAGATCCGATATTTTCACTGCAGCAGCCTCCGATGGGATGGCATGACATACGATAAAACCAAACCGGCATTATCGGCTATCCGGCGCCTCTGCGTCACGGACAAAGTTTTCCGACCGGGCGCCCTCGCGAATCTCCAAAACCGATGGTCGGAGTTGCCGTCTATGAAAAGAAAGCGATTTAGCCGCCCGCCGCCTTATCCCGCCCCCCATACGAATGGCGTGAAAGACCTTCCGTGCATCAATATATTAGAGTTGCGCCTCCCATTTATGTTAGTTTTTATTTTTTGGCTGACAACGGACAATCAAAAACAAAGAGCCGACTTTAATGCGAACCGAATGGTACAGGCTTTCGATCCCCGCCGCCCTGCAGCAGCTGAATAGCGACTTGGCGCAAGGGCTTCCCACCGCCGAAGTCCGGCAGCGCGTGCATGAGCACGGACACAACGAACTTGTCGGCAAGGAGGGCCGGACGCGATGGCAGATTCTCGCCGAACAGTTGAGCGGCGTCCTGACCGTCCTGCTGCTGGTTGCGGCGCTGATCTCGGCGCTTCTGGGCGATTGGATGGAAGCGGCTGTCATCCTGATCATCGTAATCCTGAACGCCCTGTTCGGCTATTTGCAGGAATTTAAAGCGGAGCAGTCCATGGCGGCGCTCAAGCGGATGGCCGTCCCGACGGTGCGGGTTCGCCGCGATGGGAAAGTGCAGGAAATCTCCGCCCGGGAGCTTGTTCCCGGAGACATCGTTCTTGTCGAGACCGGCAACATCATCCCCGCCGATGGAAGGATTCTGGAGTGCGCCAACCTTCGCGTGGACGAATCCGCGCTCACCGGCGAATCGGAGCCGGTGGAAAAGGACGGCAGCCTACAGTTCGAGTCCGAGAAAGCTCTCGGCGACCGCCGCAACATGGTCTACAGCGGCACGATCGTCAGCTACGGCCGCGGCGAATTCATCGTCGCCGAAACCGGGATGCGCACGGAACTGGGACATATCGCCCGCATGATGCAGTCGGTGTCCCAGGAATCGACGCCATTGCAGCAGCGCCTCAACCGGCTTGGCAGACTGCTCGCCCAGGGAGCTTTGGCGCTCGTTGCCATCATTTTCATCATCGGCTGGATACGGGGCGAAAGCAGCGTCGAAGAACTTCTCCTGACCGCCGTGAGCCTTGCGGTGGCCGCCGTGCCCGAAGCCCTGACCGCTGTCGTCACCATCGCCCTTTCGCTTGGGGCCCAACGCATGCTGAAACGGAAGTCGCTCATCCGCAAACTTCCCGCTGTTGAGACTCTTGGTTCGGTAACGGTCATCTGCTCCGATAAAACCGGGACCCTCACAATGAACCAGATGGCCGTCATGGCGGTGGATGTGGCCAACCACACCATCGAACTGGACCAATGCACGGATGAGACAGGGTTCACATTGCAGCCTCATGGAGAAATCCCGCCGCCGGGAGTTCAGCCCGCGCTGGATCTGCTGATGATCGGCGGGGCTCTGTGCAATGACGCCATTCTTTCCACAGACAGAGAACGCAAGCGCTTTCACGCCACCGGCGATCCCACCGAAGGGGCGCTCGTCATTGCGGCCGCCTGCTCGGGCTTTTTCAAAAACAATCTCGACGCTTCGTTCCCCCGCGTAGCCGAGCTCCCTTTCGACTCTGTCCGCAAGCGCATGACAACGCTGCACAGCGCGCCGAAAAACGCCGATGAACTGCCGCTCAGCCTGCGGCCCTTGTGGCTGGAGGCGGAGAAAACCGGCGCGCCTCCCTACGTAGCTTTCACCAAAGGCGCCATCGACGGCCTTTTGACCATCTCAAGCCGCGTGTGGGTCGAAGGGAAAATGTTTTCAATGGATGAAACCTGGAAATCCCGCATCATGGCCGCTCACGACAAACTGGCCGGGAAAGGGATGCGCGTCCTTGGAGTCGGGCTGCGCATGTGGACTCTTCCGCCGGAGGAGACGGCGGAAAAAGCTCTGGAACGGAATCTCATTCTTTTGGGCTTGTTCGGAATGATCGACCCTCCCCGCCCCGAAGTCCGCGAAGCCGTGATGAAATGTCACAGCGCAGGCATCCGCACGGCAATGATCACCGGCGACCATCCTCTGACAGCGCGGCACATCGCCCAGCAAGTCGGCATTTCGAAAAACGAACGCTTTTTGACCGGACAGGAAATCGAGCGCATGACGATGGAGGAATTGACCGACGCCACCCGCGAAGTCTCGGTTTTCGCCCGCGTTTCTCCGGAGCATAAGCTTAAGCTGATCGACGCCTATCAAAAACAGCAGGAAGTAGTTTCGATGACTGGAGACGGAGTCAATGACGCTCCGGCGCTGAAAAAAGCGGACATCGGGGTTGCGATGGGGATCACGGGCACGGACGTCTCCAAGAGCGCCGCCGACATGATCCTGCTCGATGACAACTTTGCCACGATCGTCTCCGCCGTCGAAGAAGGACGGATCATTTACGACAACATCCGGCGTTTCATCCGCTATCTGCTGACGTGCAACGCCAGCGAGATCGCGGTGATGCTGCTCGGACCGCTATTCGGCCTCCCTCTGCCTCTGTTGCCGCTGCAGATTCTCTGGATGAACCTTGTCACCGACGGCCCGCCGGCTCTGGCTTTGGGGGTGGAGCCTGCGGAGAAAAACGTCATGAACAGGCCGCCGCACTCGCACTCATCAGGAATCTTCAACCGGGAGATGGTTTCGTTCATCGCCGTCATCGGCGTCCTGATGAGCGTCATCGCCATTGCGGCCGCCTGGGAGCTGTGGCGGCTCGGGGATCCCGCGTGGCAGACCACGGTTTTCACCGTCCTGGTTTTGACGCAAATGATCGTGGCGTTGGAATCCCGGTCCGAAAAAGAATCCCTGTTCCGAACGAAGTTTTTGGGAAATCCATCCATGGCGGGAGCGGTTCTGCTGGTCGCTTTGCTTCAGCTCGCCGTGATTTACACTCCCGCGGGGAACAGCTTATTCGGCACGGTTCCGATGACAAAGCTGGACCTGGCCGTCACAGCGGCCGCATCGCTGAGCGCGCTTGTTTTCATCGAACTCTGGAAATTCGCTCTTCGGCGCAGAATCCGCTCAAGTTGAGACTTGCAATCGATTTCCAGGACAATCCTGCCGCGGAAACCCGCCCGGAGGATCTGGGAGGATGCCTTGCCGCGTCTTCCGCGGCGAAATCCTTCTGCAGTTGCGGCGCGTGCAACGCCGCAATTCTATATGGGATTCTATGGTTCAGCTCAAAAAGAGATTCTTGGTCGAAAAATCCGGATCGCAGGTCAGATTCAATCCCAGCTTCCTCAATCCCGCCTCATCCCCCGGAGTCGGTATGTGGGTGATGTGCACGTCGCATCCCCGTATCTCCTTCAGCTTTTCCATCGCCGACTGAGCCGCCGGATTCGTAGTCCCGCTGATGCTGAGAGCTATCAGCGTCTCTTCGAGATCGAGACTGAGCCTTTTCCCCCGAAGCACTTCGCGTTTGAAATGATTCAGGGATTCGATAATGCTTTTCGGAAGAAGATCGAGCGTGGGTGGAATGCCGGCGAGGTGTTTGGCCGTATTGATGATCAGACACGCGGCGGCATGCATCGTTGAGGAGTTTTTTCCTGTAATGACGGTTCCGTCGGGCAGTTCCAGCGCCGCCCCGCAATAAATGCCTTCATTCCCTTTGCCGCTGATCTGGGCTTCCTCAGCGGCTTTTCGCGAAGGAAAGACGACGGGCCGGTCTTCCGCTTTGGCGCCGATTTCTTTCATGATCAGCTCCGCGCGCTCCACCGTTCCCTTGTCCGCAAGTCCCATGGCGTACTCGCATGAATAGCGGAAATACCGCCGGATGATCTCCTGAATGGAGGCGTAGCGGACTGTATTGTCGTCGATGATTCCATACCCTGCGCGGTTGACGCCCATATCGGTAGGCGACTTGTAGCCGCAGGGCGCCCCGGTGATCTTTTCGATGATTCTCCGCAAAAGCGGAAAGGCTTCGACGTCGCGATTGTAGTTGACGGTCTTCTGGTTGTAAGCCTCGAGGTGATGAGAATCGATCATGTTGAAATCGCGCAGGTCGGCCGTCGCCGACTCATAGGCTACGTTGACGGGATGTTTGAGCGGAAGATTCCAGATTGGAAAAGTCTCGAACTTGGCGTAGCCGGCCCGGACTCCCCGCTTGCGCTCGTGATACAGCTGGGAAAGCGCCGTAGCCAGTTTGCCGCTCCCCGGCCCCGGCCCCGTGACGACAACGATCGGCTTCATCGTTTCGATATAGCTGTTGGCGCCGTATCCCTCATCGCTTACGATCGTTTCCACATCGGTCGGGTAGCCTCTGGTGAACCGATGGGTGCAGACGTTTATGCCGCGGCGGATCAACCGGTTTTTGAACTGAATGGCCGCGGGCTGCTCCTCAAACCTTGTGATCACCACCGAGCAAACATCCAGGCCCCATTCCCGCAGATCGTCGATCAGCTTGAGCGCATCGGCGTCGTAGGAAATGCCGAAATCGGCCCGCATCTTCTTGTGCTCGATATTCCCGGCGTGTATGCACAGGATGATGTCCACTTTATCTTTGAGCTTCTGGAGAAGTCGCATTTTGACGTTGGGATCGTATCCGGGCAAAACTCTCGCAGCATGGTAATCGTAGAGAAGCTTCCCTCCAAATTCGAGAAAAAGCTTGTCGCCGAATTGACGAATGCGTTGAAGAATTTCCGCAGACTGCTCCGTCAGATATTTCTCGTTATCGAATCCGATCCCATTCCGCATCGCAACGCTCCCGCAATATACAGATCCCCGAAAGTCCAAGAGGATAACAGGATCTCCTCATCCTGGTAAATATTTCCGCGAAATATTTTTAGAGTTCAGGCGACGATAAAGCCTGTTTCGCCGGTAGGCGTTCAACCCGCATGATTGCCGAAAATTCGCAGCGAGGCGGCGCGGCCGGAGCCTCATCGATCCTGCGCATAAAATCGGCGCAAACTGGAAATTCAAGGAAATCGGCGGGTCCGGATTGAAGGCTCTGAGGCGGAAAATCATTGGGCGCCGCCGATTATTCCTCTCAAAACAGCACCAGAGTCGAGACAATCGCCTGAGCCAGAATGATTTTCGCCACCACAGACGCAGGATAGACCGTTGTATACCAGATGTTGGGAAGATCGCTTTCCGTCTGCTGATTGGCGTAAGCCAGACAAGCGGACTGGGTTTGGATGCCCGATACCATGCCCATCACTGCCGCCATCGGAAGCTTGAGATAGAGGTGGCCGATCAGTATGGTCGCAGTCGCGATCACGGTGGTGAGAATCGCCCCAGCCGCAATCAGCAACCACCCGCCGGATTGAATGGTCGCCAGAAAGCCGTCGCCGGCTTTGGTGCCGATTGCCGCCAGGAAGAAAACCAAACCCACCTGACGAAGCACAAGATTGGCGTTCAGAGGCATTTCCCAGATGATCGGCCCGGTACGTTCCAGCCGTCCGAGAATCAGTCCGGCTATCAGCGGCCCTCCCGCAGGCCCGAGTTTAAAAGTCAGACCGTGCGGGAGCGGTATCGGGATCATTCCCAGGAAAAAGCCCAAAACAATTCCCATCGAAAGCGAAAGGTAGTCTGTTTCGGAAATCGATTTTACCGAATCCCCGAAGAACTTGGTTGTCCGCTGCATATTCTCACGATGAGTGTGGACACGGATGCGGTCGCCCATCTCCAGGACGGTATCCGGCCTGGGCACGATATCGACATCGCCGCGCCTCACCCGGGTTATGACAGCGTGCAATTCCCGCGATAGATTCAGCTCCCGGATTGTTTTGCCGACGACGGCCTTATTCGAGACAAAAATCCTTCGATAGCTGATTCCGCCCAGCCCCTGTGCAAGATGTTCCCGGGCTTCTTCTCCGAAAACCATGTGCGCCCTCTGCAGGGCGGCTGCGTCTCCCACGGCGACGACCTGATCGTTGAGATCCAGGATCGTTTGAGAAACGACGATGTCGGTCCTGTCTTTCTTTTTAATCCGGCTCAGGACAAACCCGCTGTCCCGAAAAGGCTGCAGCGCCTCTCCCACCGTTTTGCCGATGATCGCCGGATTGGAAACGACAAAAGTGCGGCTGAGAACCTCTTTGGCCGCATCTTCATCTTCTTCGGCCGACGATTGATTGGAATTTTTCCCGAAAATTTTATTGCAGATAAAAAAAGCCAGGATGACCCCGAAAACACCGAACGGATAGGTCAATCCGTAAGTGACGACCGGGATGCTGATGAAGAGCTTGCTGCTCTCCGGCGGAAGATTGGCTGAAAGATCTTTGGCCGTTTCGACGGCCGCAGCCATAGCCGGCGTGCTGGTCAAGGCCCCGCAAAACAAGCCCGCGACGCTCGGTTCTGAAAACCCCATAATCCTGTGGAGGAAGTAAGCGCCTCCGGCGCCGGCGGAAAGGATCAGAACTGCGATCAGACTGAAGCGCAGCCCACGTTTCCGAAACGAGGCGAAAAAACCGTGACCGGACTGCAATCCGATTGCATAGACAAAAAGGACCATCCCGATGATATAGATATGCTCGGGCAGTCGCAGCCGATGGTCGACGGCGCCAAAAAACATGCCTACAAAGAGCAGCGCGGCAACTCCCAGCTTCAAGCCGAAAATATTGACGTTGCCGATAAGATAGCCCAGCCCGATTATTGCAAAAAGAAGCAAAAGCGGATTTTGAGCCAAAAGATCCAGCACGGAAGACCCTCAAATTACGTTGAACGCCCGTGTTCGCGATTGCGAATGCGAGCGCTAGCGGCGTTCTCCGGCCGGCGCGCTCCACTGCGGCTGCCAGACCAGGGACACAAGGCGCACATTGACATCGGTTTTCTTCGGCCGCTGCGCGACCGTTTCAATTTTCTGAAGCATGGGATCGGCAGACCCGCTCAAGGCTTCCAGTTCAGCATTGAACTCGGACTCCAGATCCATTCTCTGGCTGCGCAGAGATTCCAGATTCTCTGAAGCGGCGGCGATGTCGGACCGCTCCTTCGCCGTCCGCATCCCGCTCCTCATCGTGGAGGAAGCGCGGCCGATCGTCCCTGCGGAAAACTTTTTTCTTCCCATAAAAGCGTTGAGCAGCGTCGCCCCCAGCGAAACAGCCGTCTGAAGGCCGGCCTGCTTGACATCCGATTTTTCTTTCTCAACGCGCTGTTCGGCCTTTCGGATCCGGTCTTCCAGCGAAGCTATTTTGGGGCCGTATTTTCTTCTCAGCGCTTCGCTGGTTTTATCCCTTTTTTCTCTGGCCAATTGGCTGATCCGCACCCGAAAATCGCTCTCGGACTCTCCCGGATTGGATGTGATTTTAAATTCAGCGCTGCGAAACAGGTCCGTCTGGGAAGTGCGGAAAAGGAAATTGGAGAAATCGCGCGCCCAGGTTTTATAGTTTTCAGGCTTGCAGGCCGATGCGCTCAAAGGAGCAAATTGCGCATTCTCGAACGGCTCTTTTTCCAGATGGGATTCATCGTACGGCGCCGACTGCGCTTCATCCCAACGGATCATCTCTGAATTCTCGTCGATTTCGGCTAGAAAAGCCCTGCGCTGGATTTGACCGCCGGGATACTGCACCTCGCCCAGGCCAAAAATCAACGGCTTGCATACAATCATCGCGCCGGCCGGCTGGGCGCCCCGGAGCGGCAGGAAATATTCCGATATCTGGGGCGGCAAACCGGGCCTCCCGGCTGAAGCGGCCGAAACTGGAGCGGAAGAACGCGCAATCGACGGAGCAATTTCAACGGGTTTCTTTCCGGCGCTCAGAGATTTGATTTGGTTCAAGGTCAGCGGACCCCGCAGATAGGAAAGGCACCAGCGCGTCTGAAAAACTTCCGGAGCGTCCTCATGGATATTTCTCATGAAGAAGACTCTCTTGCCGAGCGCGGACAGAGTCTTTCTCAGACTGCCGTCCGATTCCTCTCCGCCCATGCTCAAACCTTGAACCAGCCGCTCAATATCCTGAGCGGTCTGCAAACGTCCAATAAACCAGGTGCCTGCGTTCGACAGGGCTTTGTAATCGAGGTCGACCGGATTTTGCGTTGCAAGCAGAACTCCAACGCCGAAAGCTCTCGCCTGCTTGAATAACAGCATCAGCGGCTTTTTGGACGGAGGGTTGGCGACGGGAGGCATGTAGCCGGCCACCTCGTCCATATATACAAGGGCCCGGAGGCTTGTCGTGCCCGGCTGCGTCCGCATCCAGGACACGACCTGATTCAGAAGCAGCGTGACAAAAAACATACGTTCGGCGTCGGAAAGATGAGCAATGCTGAAAATGGAGATGCGCGGCTTTCCTTCAGCCGTGTAGAGCAGACGGCCCACGTCCAGCGGTTCGCCTTCCAGCCATGCCGCAAATCCGGGAGCGGCCAGAAGGTTGTTCAGCGCCAGCGCCAGCGCAAACCTGTCTTTAACCGGGAAAAATGAGTCCGTGTCGAAAGCGCCCACGCGTTCGAACGGAGGCGTTTGAACGGCGCGAACCAGCGAGGCGATATCCAAATCCTGCCCGTTTTTCCAATGATGCTGAATAATGTTGGAAATGAGGATGTGCTCCCGGCTGTTCATGGGATCGGCGACGATCCCGATCAATCCCAGCAGCCCCGTTACCGCGGAGGAAATCAGGTCCGCGGCCGCTTCTCCGTCTTCCAGAACGGCGGCGGCGGGACAAGCAAAGCTGTTGAGCACCGAAACCGATCTTCCGGACGAACTGCCGGGCGTGAAAATCGTGAAGTCGGCGGATTCCCGCAGGCCGGCGATTCGATTCCCGTCCTGGCCCCATTGAGCCAGTCCGTTTTTCCATATTTCAGCCTGCGCTGCGGCATGCTGCTCCGGAGTTTGATTCGCCCTTGAAGCGTCATCAGCGTTTATCCAGGGAAGGAATTCGGCGGCGGAGAGATTGGGAAAGGAAAGCAGCAGATTGCCCATATCCCCTTTGGGGTCGATGACCAGCGCCGGTATTTTGTCGATGGCGGCTTCCTCGAGGATCGAAAGACACAAGCCGGTCTTGCCGCTGCCCGTCATGCCCACGCAAACGCCGTGGGTGACAAGGTCTTTTGAATCGTACATTACGAGAGAATCTTCAAGGCTGTTGGAGGCAAGACTGTATCGTCTGCCGATATAAAACTGGCCAAGCTTTTCAAAATTTACCATGGATCGCTCCCGAGGCTGTCGCTTGTCGCAAGCGTTATAAATTCCCTATTGAATATATACTATGCTGAATTGCCGGAGTGGAAAAAGTGATAACTTTCAGATGAAGAGACCCGCGGCCCGCCCTTGGAATGCCGTTTCGCGCCTTCCCGGCTCAACGGCTGCGCCGGCCCTGCCGAGGGCGGCTATATAATAGCAGCATAAAGACTTATAGATTACATCTCAAACGGCAAATGCAAAATATTTCTTATGAAAGTCGAAATCGCATGAGATCCCCGTCTATCTCGCTCTTGATCCGCCCGCGGTGTTCCATCAGCTGAAGGTTCCCGAGGGCTTCCGAAAGCGTCAACAGAAAGTCAAAACCCTTGATTGAGCTTGTGGGGAAAAGTTCCCTCATCGCTTCATAGGGGGTCATCGGTTTGCGTTTGAGGGCGTCGAGGATTTTTGCCTGCCGAATTCGATAGAAGGCGAACAGGGAATCTATGACGTCGATCGGCCCGCGAAACGGCTGAGCGTGGCCCGGCAGTACGAGATCCATGGATAGCTCTCGCGTACGGCGGAGGGACTCGAAATAGTTGATCAGCGGCTTATACGCCGGCGGCCTTCCGTCCGATCGCAGTTCCATGAGCGGATTGGGAGACACGCGTTCAAGAAGATGATCGGCGGAAAAGAAAAGGCGGCGCTCGCGGTCGTAAAGGCAGCAAAGCCCGGCCGTGTGACCCGGCATGTGCTGCACTTCGAGCGCGAGATGCTTGCACCGGAAACTATCGCCCTGGTTGATTGGCGTCGCCGCCTCGAGTTTTCTTCCCAGGACTCCGGCATTGCCGCCGAGAGCGGAAATCGCTTCCTCAAGCGCCTGAGCGGGCGATCCAAGCATTTTAAAATATTCTGCGTTTTTGGATAGCAGCTCCGGCCAGTCCGCGCCCGAGGCTAAAACCTTGTCCGTATCGGCGCGCTGGATGTATACGGGAATGTTTCGGCCGCTTTTCTCCAGAATCCAGGCGGCGGCGCCAAAATGATCGATATGCCCGTGAGACAGGATGATCCGGTTGACGTCTTCAAACCGCCGCCCTATTCGGGAAAACCCGGCCGCCAAAGCGGATTTGGAAAGCTCCGTCCCGAGGCCGGCGTCGAACAGCAGCAAACCGCTTTCTTCTTCAATGACATAAACATTCGCCGGCCCGCCGGCTTCCTTAAACGGTATCGGCACGGGAATGCGGAAAACGCCCAGCGCTTCAAGTTCATGCTCCTGCATCGCTCATCCTCGCAAAACATTAAACATCTTCCATCCGGCGCGTATTATCGTGCATTATCATGGCAAAACCGAGTTCAAATTAATAATCCGGCAAACCGCATAGGGCATGCCGCAGCGCCGGATTCATAAAGGAGGGCTATGAAAATACAGAGCAATCAGTTTCGCGCGAAGGAAGGCGATAAAATCCGTCTTTCGAAGTGGCCTACGAAAGTCGAGCCCTGCTACAAGTCGAAAAAGCACTATTCGAGCCTGATGCGGGAGCATGTGGAAAAACTCAGAGACCTGCAGGACATGCTGTACGCTCACAATAAATATTCTTTGCTGCTGATTTTCCAGGCGATGGACGCCGCCGGCAAAGACGGCGCGATCAAACACGTGATGTCAGGAGTCAATCCTCAGGGCTGCCAGGTGTTCAGCTTCAAGCAGCCCAGCGCCCAGGAGTTGGATCACGATTTCCTCTGGCGCACGATACTCTGTTTGCCCGAACGGGGCCGCATCGGAATATTCAATCGCTCCTATTACGAAGAAGTGCTGATCGTGCGCGTCCACCCGGAAATCCTGCAAGGTCAGGGCTTGCCGGAAGAGGTTTTGCATAACGACAAAATATGGGAAGAGCGCTACCGCTCCATCGTCGATTTGGAAAAGCATCTCCACGCGAATGGGACGCGGATCGTCAAATTCTTCCTGCACCTTTCAAAGGAGGAGCAGCGCTGCCGTTTCCTGTCGCGAATCGACGATCCGCGCAAAAACTGGAAATTCAGCGCGGAGGATGTCGCCGAACGAAAGCTTTGGAAAGAATACCAGCGAGCCTACCAGGACTGCATTGAGGCTACAAGCTCCCGGATTGCGCCATGGTACGTGATCCCCGCCGATGACAAGGAAAACGCCCGGCTCATCATTTCCCAAACGATTCTGGACACGCTGGGAGATTTGAAGATGGAATATCCTCAGCTGGACAAAAAAAGCCGCGAAAAGCTTCAAAAGATGCGCCGGACGCTCGACGAAAAAGAGTGAATCCACGACTGGCGATTGAGAAAATGATGGGGGGAATCGTCCGCTGCAAACGAACTCAACCCGAAACATTCATGAAAGTTCGGGGCGCCGCAGAAGCTTCATGAATAATCCGGGTTAAGCCCGTCCCGCAAAATCCCCGGTTTGCGTGCTGACGCGAACGACATCGCCCTCTTTGATGAAAAGCGGCACGCGAACCTGCAGGCCCGTTTCGAGAGTCGCCGGTTTCGTCGTCCCGCCGGAGGCCGTATCGCCTTTGACGCCAAGCTCTGTGGAGGCGACCGACAGTTCTACAAACGGAGGCAGTTGCATGGATATCGGAAGGTTATTGTACTTCCGCACCTGCAGCGAAACGCCTTCTTTCAAATAGAGCCGGTCGGCGCCGAGCTGCTCCGCGGTCAACGCAAACTGCTCGTAATTTGCCTCGTCCATGAAATAATAGCCATCGGCGTCGGAGTAAAGATACGACGCGGGAGTCAGAGCGACGTCCGGCTCTCGGAATTTCTCGCCTGTCTTGAATGTCTTTTCCAGCACCGCGTCCGTGATCAAATGCCGGAGTTTCGTCCGCACCATCGTGGATGCGCCGCGCGCGCTGGGAGTGGCGAAGAATACATCCATTACCGCATACGGCTGACCGTCCACTTCGATCAGCATTTTTCGCTTCAGTTCGTTTGCACCGATAAGAGCCATGGAATCCACCTCGAAAAAAATCAGCCGCAGTCGACTGCGACCGAACGGTAAAGATATTCCAAATTGAGCTTCGGGTAAACAGCCGGCTTGTTGGCGACGGAAGCGTCCATCTTCAAGCGTCCTGTCTCTGAAGTTCGTTGAATATCGGCGAGCTATCGGAGGCGCGGCAAGGCGGGCCGACGATGGAATATCGGGAATATTCCGGGGAGGCTCAACGCCTCCGGCGTCGTCGAGAGCCGGCGAGATATGCAACGAACTTCAGGGGCGGGCGCTAGCTGCGCCGCCGGGCTTTGGCAGTCGGGA
>CAZXSV010000100.1:0-13778 GCA_964642735.1 uncultured Acidobacteriota bacterium | reverse complement strand
AAAATGCAACACGTCCCCAAGCCAACTGTTTATCGATAAATGCTTCTGCTGCACCGCTTTTCCGAGGCATTTGAGCAGTTATGTGTTTATTATTCATTTGCCTATCATACCGTTGCATGCTTCGATATGCATATGCATAAATCAATTGCGATCCTCATTTCTGGATTGTCTCTGCTAAAAATTCCATCCGGACTGCAAGCATTGAATTTATTGAGTTGAGCTGACAGTCTCCTGATTTATCTTGTTAAACTGAAGACCGTCATCGCCTGAACGAACGGATATCCGCTCGACGAAAATTTATGGCAGGTACAATCAACGCCGCATTGCCACTTCTTTTTCTATGCTTGCTGACGCAATTTTGTTACATTAGCCGCATCTGTTTGATCCATGTTTCAAAGCATTGAACCCGGCTGTCGATGTGGAGGAGTCGCTCTCTATGATCGGCAAAACACTCGGGCATTACCAGATCACGAGCCAGCTCGGCAAGGGCGGCATGGGGGAGGCTTTTCAACGCGCCCCTTGCAGGAAGGTAAATCGATAGGTGGGATGCAGCCTCAGACGGGCAGCGGTTCTTGTTGCTGATCCCCTCAATGGAAAGCAAACCATCGTCATTCACTGTCATGCATAACTGGACTTCACTATTAAAGAAATGACACTTTCCCCCGGCGCCAAACTCGGCCCATACGAAATCCTAGCGCGCATCGGCGCGGGAGGGATGGGAGAAGTGTGGAAGGCGCGGGACACGCGCCTGGGCCGCACTGTGGCAATAAAGACGGTCAAGGAGCAGCACAGCGAACGTTTCAAGCAGGAATCTAGATCCATCGCGGCGCTGAACCATCCAAACATCTGCCAGTTGCACGATATCGGGGAGGGTTACCTCGTTCTGGAGTACGTCGAGGGCAAGCCTCTCTCTAGTCCCCTGGCTGAAGGGGAAGCCGTCCGCCTGGCGATTCAAATTGCAGCTGCACTCGAAGCGGCTCACAAGAAGGGGATCATCCACCGCGACCTGAAACCCGGAAACATCATGGTCACGGCTGAAGGTTCGGTGAAGCTGCTCGATTTCGGGCTGGCGAAGCTTTATGAGCAGAATGCTGGGAGCGGCGTCTCGCCGGCATTCCCGGCTACATTCACTGCCTCAACGGCGGAGTTTCCTGCAACACAGGCAGGAGCAGTGCTGGGAACTGTAGCCTACATGTCACCGGAGCAGGCGCAAGGCCAGCCAGCGGATGCGCGTTCGGATATATTCTCTTTCGGACTGGTGCTCTATGAAATGCTCAGCGGGAGAAGGGCATTCCCCGGAGAAAGCAATCCTGCAATCATGGCGGCATTGTTGAGAGACGACCCCGCTCCGCTGAAGGTTTCGCCATCCCTTGAAAAGATCGTGCGCCGGTGCCTCTTAAAGCAGCCCTCCGGGCGCTACCAGGCAATGTCGGAGGTCAGGGCGACACTGGAGCAGGAGTTCGCTGAAATGACCCCAGTGGCTGCCGCTGAGGCCCAGCCGTCAATCGCGGTACTCCCGTTCATCAACATGAGCGGCGACAAAGAACAGGAATACTTCAGCGACGGCCTTGCCGAAGAGATCATCAATGCATTGACGAAAATACCGGGATTAAAGGTCCCCGCGCGCACTTCTTCATTCTTTTTCCGGGGCAAGGAGGGAGATATCCGCGAGATCTCCTCCAGACTCAATGTCCGTAGAATTCTGGAGGGGAGTGTGCGCAGATCCGGGAACCGAATCCGCGTAACCGCGCAGCTCATCAACGCGGCGGACGGATACCATCTGTGGTCGGAACGGTATGACCGTGAAATGACCGATGTATTTGCGATTCAGGATGAGATTTGCCAGGCCATCGTCGACAAACTGCGGGTGGAACTGCCGGGAGATAAGCCGCTTGTCAAACGCTCCACCCGGAATATGGAAGCCTATAACCTGTACCTGAAGGGCCACTATCAACTGCACAAATACAATGCGGAAGGCTTTGCGAAAAGCAAAGAGTATTTAGAGCAGGCGATCGCTGTGGATCCCGAATATGCGCCTGCCTGGTTCGGATTGGCGGAGACTCATTGGTACCTGGGCTTCCTGGGGCATGTGCGGCCCAGGACGGCCGGTGCGAATGCCCGCCGGGCCGTGCAGAAAGCCCTTGAGCTCGACGAAACGCTGCCGGAAGCCCATGCCATGATGGGCATTCTTCAGTTCAGCGAATTCGACTGGGTGGGATGCGAACGCGAATTCCTCCGGGCACTGGAACTCGGCCCGCAGTCCGCTTTTGTCTGGTGGACTTACAGCTTGTATTACCTTACCCCGATGCGGCGCCTGGATGCGGCGGTCGACGCAGCCAGGAAAGCGCTGGGACTCGACCCTCTGTCGGCGCTCGTTCAGTGGCAGCTTGGCCACCGATATTCCTACAATGAACAATGGGGCCCGGCAATTGAGCACTTCCGTAACGCGCTGGAACTCGATCCGCAATATAACCAGGCCTATTTGATGATGGGCTTTCTTCAAGTAATTATGGGGAAATTGGATGAGGGCATTCAGGCATGCGAGATGGGCGTAAGGCTTGGGGGCCGTATCCCCGTGAATTTGACGGAATTGGGCGCCGCTTACATGCTGGCGGGCCGTCCGGATGAGGCAAGAAAGATTCTTGATGAATTGCTGGAATTGGGCGAGACAACCTATCTGTTGCCGATGGCTCCTGCATATATCTACATTTTGCTCGGTGAACTGGACCCAGCCTTCGATTGGCTGGAGAGGGCCGTCGACGAACACGACGGCATGATCATCAATATTCTTGCCTTCCGTCTTTTTTACGAGCCCTTACGCTCCCACCCGCGCTACCTCGCCCTGCTGCGCAAGATGAATTTAAAGGAGTAGCGCTTCCGCTTCGGTATGTATCTTGTGCTTCTTCGCGCCGGTTGTCCGGGGGCCGGAAGGGAAATTCAATAAAGCATGGTGGTGAAAATAAGAACGAAGCAATGGAGTCGAAGCAACGTGCATCCGCACTTCTCAATTCAAAAAGAGAACGGAGGTTCCTGTGCGTCAAACAGTGATAGGGCTGGTTCTTTTGAGCTTGATCGGATCCGCCGCCGGGGCGGATCTGCGGGTTGGAACATGGAAGTTGAACTTCGCCAAATCGCAAATGCCGGCCGGCAGCCCCGAGGAGTCGTTGAAGGAAGAGACATTGGCGGTTCGTGAAGTGAACGGGAATCTCGAAGTCGTCTCCACCGGAGTCAGCGCCGATGGTTCGCCCTTTGCATCAAAATATGCATTCCCTATTCAAGGAGGGATTGCGCAGTTCCCGGGAGGCGATTCCGGCAAAGGATTTTCCACTGTCTTCACCGTTATCGATGCGCATACGACATTTGTGACGTACCTGCTAAACGGAAAACAAGTCGCCGTCATCCAAAGCGTCGTCAGCAAAGATGGCCGCAGTTTTCAGAACACAACACGGGGCGTGGATGCTCAGGGTAGATCCTTCGAACGAGTTACGTTATTCGAGAAGCAATAGTGCGGAGGCCGAATGTTGGCCATGCTCCCATTTATAATGCCCTGAGCCCAGGTTCTTTCATCAACGCAAGCAGAGGCCGCTCCATTTCTGTTCTTGCACATTCTTAAAATAATCAGGAAGCAACTGGAAGCGTCTCTCATCCATGGCTTCGGATGTCGTGGACACGTCCGATAGACCGGAGATCTCGCCGGAGCAGTACGCAAGGGCCGTGGTCAGACCCGCATTGAAGCCCTCCGCAGCAAAGGTGCAGCTGACGATACGTGTCGATAAAGACATGCTGGAATGGTATCGGTAATAAGACCGTGGCTATCAAACCCGCATCAATAAACTGCTTCGAGCTTATGCGGACCTATTGATCAGAAGTAATTGAACGCATCGTTTCGGAAGTGATTTGCAGAGACGACTCCGAAGCCGCTATTGTCGATAAACCGCGGCTGCTTCCGGAAACAGCTGATTCGATATGCCTGGAGTAGGCGTTCTGCAGACGGAGTCCATTCAAATACCGCGGCGTATGGGCATCCGGGAATTATTGAGGATCGCACAATATAGCGACGCTGCTGCAAGGACATGTGTCGTCCCTTCAGGGCTCTATCTTACGAATCCCAATACCCCGGGCTCACGCTCACACCCTTATACACAACTCTACGCCGAAGGCGTTGCGACCCAAAGCCCAGGGTTGAACGCGTTTTTTGCGTTCAACCCTGGGTAAGGAGGCATTTACGCACTACCCTGAAAGGGTTGCATCGCACAACCCTTTCAGGGTTGACAGCTCACGCTTTACCACCCAGGGTAGGGCCGCAAAAAACGCGGCCCTACCCTGGGCTTTGAGTCTCAGCCCTTTCAGGGCAGCAATGCTGCGCGATCCCCAATGTGTTCAATTGTCGCGCCCCCACTTGTGTATAAGGGTGTGGGCTCACGTTCGGGGCTATTATCTCTCGCCCCTTCGGGGCTGCATTCCATTACTGTCTCGCCTAAACTTCAGGGCTCTATCTTACGAATCTCAATAATCGTATGGTTCGTGATCTCGCAGCCATGCGCTATTTTATCGGCACTTTTCTTTTCAGCTCTTCTGTCCAGTTCACTACGATGTGGATCTTGCGTGGAGTCTCCGAAGCGTCTTTCATCATCAGGAAACGCAAATGCCCGGGGTCCGGATCCGGATCAATGTCCCAATAAGTGAAATTAGCCATGTCCGCCCAATTGGGACCGAGATCTTTTCCTGCAGTTCCCCGAAAAAGAACTGTCGGCATTCCGTTTATTTTGAATTGAGGTTCTGTTTCCACTGGAACCGCCATGGTTGCATCCACATTGTTGTAAAAAAGCTCCCGGCCATCCGGCGACCATAGCGGAGAGTTCCCACCACCCTCTGAGACCTTTGTGCCTTTCTTCGCATCGGGGAAGGAACACACGTAGATTTCAGGCTTGCCCGATTCATACGATTCATATGCCATCCATTTTCCGTTAGGCGAAACTCGCGGCGCCTGCATGGAATACTTCTCATCATGAAGCAGATCCCTCCTCGCACGGCCGCCTTCCATAGACAGCAACCCGATGGCTTGATGCAGCGTAGGGCTCCAAACAATTTCCCATAGCACCAGGCTCTTCCCATCTGGAGACAACGAATTAGGAAAAAGCCCGCGGCCGGCAACGGAAGCAAGCTTCTCAGCTTCTCCGCTGCCGTCGGCCGCCCTCCAGTAAACACCACCCTTAAAAACATTTTCGCGATCCCATGCATAAAGGATCCGTTTGCCATCGATGGTCCAAAGTGGAGAAGCATTGCTGGCGCCTTCGTCAGAAGTCAGCGGCCTCATGTTTTTGCCGATTATGTCCCAGATCCAGATGTTGGCATTCGGATTCGTCACCTCCAAAGCCACTCGTTTTCCATCATGAGATATACTAATTTTGTGATAATTATTCGGGGGGACTGGAAGCACTTCTTCTTTTCCCTCCCGATTCACCCATACAAAAGTTTTTTTTGCTGCTGCGGCGCCCGGTCCTACCGGTATATAGGCCAGCGTTCCCGATTGAGAAATAGCATATTGCACAATGCCTTCGAGCATAGTGGCGGATTGCCCTTTGACGTTAAGCCCGGCAAGGTCGAACTGAACGGCAAAGAGATTGTTATTGTTTGGCAACCTGTAAATTATATGTCCGGTCGGAACATACTGGGCTTCAAGACCTGTGAATAGTTCCTTGGCCTGTCCTGATTTTAGCGTCTGCACCATAATTTTGGGCTGCCCATTATTGGGACGTGACGTGTAAAGTATGGACTTCCCATCCGGCAGCATTTGGGGACGAGAGAGAGCTCCGGACTTCAGGTTAAGGATGGATTCCGGCGTCCCCCCCTCCTCAGAAACTCGCATGATGTCATGCTCACGAGGATATATAATTGTGCCATCTTCAACCCACCATGCCTGAACAGTAGTTGCAGCACACAAAACCTCCGGCGCCCCTCCGCCGACAGCGACCTTCTTCAGCTTCCCCATATCAGTGGCAGAAATATATCCAATCCATTTGCCATCTGGTGAGAAAAAGGGAGAAATAGCCTTCTCCTCAATTCCTGCAATGGGTTTGGCTGTCAGTTCATTTACAGAGCGGATGTAAAGCCCTTTGGCTGCGCTGTAAACGATCAGCTTGCCGTCAGGCGAAACAGCAAGAGAGTTATGGGCATAAATTTCGGCGAATTGCTGGCCGTCCGGCAGGCTGTATTCGGAACGCATGACATCACGTGGCTCGGCCGGCCTGAACTTCCATACAACCAATCCGCCGATAATCACGCCTAGAATTGCCGTCGCCGCGATCCACGGCAGCATTACTCTCAACCTTTTTGGAGGTTCTGCCGTCGTTACAGGCTGCGTCAAGACGCCGCCGGGAGTCGCCAAAGCTTGCCCGATCTCGTAACTTGCATCCGCCATGCCTTGATATCGTCTCTTCAAATCCTTCTGCAGACAGCGCGTGATAGCTTCGCGCACTCTGGGATGGAGATTAGCGGGAAGCAGATCCAGGTTCGCTCCGCCTTTGACAACAGACGCAAGAATCTCAGTCACATCCTCGCCCTGAAATGCGGCTTGACCCGTCAGCATCTCGAACAGCACACAGCCGAATGCCCAGATATCGGCCCTCTTGTCCACAGCCTTTCCTCTGGCCTGCTCCGGCGACATATAAGCCGCGGTGCCGAGGATCACGCCCTGCTGTGTAGCCATATCACTCAGGGTAGGCGAGTTTGAGAGGTTCGACTCGGCTTGTTCTCCCGCATACGCTTTCGCCAGGCCGAAATCCAGCACCTTCACCTTGCCATCCGGCGTGACCTTGATGTTGGCGGGTTTGAGGTCGCGGTGGATCACGCCCTTTTCATGAGCGGCTTCAAGGGCTTCCGCAATCTGGAGAGCGAGTTTCAGGGATTCTTCAACGGGGATGGCGCCGGCCTTAATCCTATCAGCCAGCGTCTGTCCTTCGACAAGCTCCATGACAAGGAAGTTTGTTTTTCCTGACTCCTCCAGACCATAGATGGCGGCTATGTTCGGGTGATTCAGCGACGCAAGCAGCTTGGCTTCGCGCTGGAAGCGGGCGACACGGTCGGCATCCCTTGCGAACTCTTCGGGCAATAGCTTGACCGCCACGTCCCTGCCGAGCTTCTGATCTTTGGCGCGGAACACCTCTCCCATCCCGCCCTTGCCGATTTTCTCCAAAATGCTGTAATGCAAAAGGCTCTGACCGATTTCAGGCATGCAACCCTCCAAATGAAGACCTACATGCTGCTTTGTGTTTTGTGGCGCCTGGGGCCATTATATGCGGCAACGGCCGGAGCGCGGTAAAAATTATGGAACGCGCGCTCTTTCTTATGCTTTTTTATTGGTTCATGATAGCGGCATCATGGTAGAACCTCGACATGCGAGATTCCATTCCATGTGGATGGCGCCTTAATCCTTTAACGGTAGCTATTGTGGATAAGCTGAAAGGTGAGTGAGATGAGACGCATAGTTGAATACGATGCATTGGCGTTCGGGTCGGGAGCTTGCGGGCTTGCGGCCGCAGTAACACTTGCGGAAGGGGGCGCTCGAGTCGCGGTTTTTGAGAAGCAGCCAGCCATTGGAGGCACTTCCGTCAACTTCAGGGGAACCTTTGCGGCAGAAAGCGAAATGCAGCGCAGAAAGTGCATTTTCTACAGCCGGGATGAAGCTTTTCGGAACATCATGGAATACAGTCATTGGCTTGCCAATCCCCGTCTCGTGAGAGCAATCGTGGATGAATCGAGCAAAACCATCCCCTGGCTGCAGGAGAGAGGCGTTGTCTTCACGGATGTGGTTACCAATATCCCCGGCGCTCCACAGACTTATCACCTGGTCGCCAACTCCGGCGAAGACGTGGTGAAAGCATTGAGCGCTCGAGCGATTGAAAAAGGCGTAACGATCAAGACTTCAACCCCTGTCAGGAAAATCATCATGGAAGGCGGCAGGATCGCGGGGCTGATCGTAGAGGAAAACGGCGAAGAGGTGCGCGTAGACGCCCGTGTGGTTGTCGTGGCCAGCGGAGGATATGCCAACAATGCCGAATGGATAAAGAGACACACGGGCCTCGATCTCAACGTGAATCTCTTTCCGGTCGGGAACGAGGGCAAAATGGGAGACGGCATCCGCATGGCTCATGACATCGGCGCCGCCTCGGAGGGGATCAGCGTCATAGAGACGCTCCGAACCGGCATGGATAGGCCGGGCACTATGACCGAAATCGGGTTTGCCGTCGTCCAACCCGATTTGTGGGTCGACAACCGGGGAATAAGATTCTGCGACGAGACGGTCACATTCGACGACACATCGATGGGAAATGCTTCCGTCAAGCAGAGCAAGGGCGGCGGCTATACCATTTTTGACACCTCTATTGTCCGGCAGCTCATGGAAAGGGGCATCGACAAGGCAATGGCGCTCGACTTCCCGCCCGGCTCGCGACTGCTTAATCTCGCCAGGGAGCTCGAGGAAGCGCCAATTACTCGTCCCGACGAGGTCTATCAGGCAGATTCCATTGCCGGTCTCGCCGTGCTCATGCACGTCGACCCTTCTACCCTGCAAGCCACGGTGGATCAGTACAACCGCTATTGCGACCAGGGACACGATGAACTCTTTGCCAAAAATCCGCGCTACTTGAGGCCGATTCGCGGTCCACGCTTTTACGCCATCAAAACGCAGACCGTTTTCCTGGGAACAATGGGCGGGATAAAGATAAACGAAAGAATGGAAGTCGTGGACAATGAAGACCAGGTTGTGCCCGGACTCTACGCAGGCGGCTTCGATGCCGGAGGCATGTACGGCGACAGCTACAGTATCAAGGGTTCCACCGGGCTCTCCTCCAGCTTTTCCATGACCTCGGGACGTCTCGCGGGTAGGAACGCCTTAGGGCATCTCGGGAAGCAGGGTCGATAGCGAAACACATGGCATGCGCCGAACAAGCGCAGCAGGTTTAGTTTCATAGCGCCCTCTTGAAAAACATAGATTGTGATATGGGTGCGCCGCCTTCTGTTCCCCTGTTTTTATGCAGTCTTATAAGCAGTCTGTATAACAATGCCCGCTCGCCTTTTGAAATTATGGCTGGGCAAAGCACTGAGCGTGGAAAACAGGCCTGTGGAACCTGCTTCCCTGGAAAATACACTGCGTACCACGCATGCTCTTTCCTGGGGCGTCAGTGTCATTCCTATGCTGGCATTTCATGCGGGTCGGCCGCGCGCAGAAATTCAATCCGCATTATTCATGTTTGCGGATGACAGGCACAAGCATTCCCGGTTATGTGCGCTTGGGTTTCTCGGAAAGCCTTTTTATTGTACCCGCATTTCGATGATAGCTATAGAATGCATCCTAAATGGACGCATTGACGGTTAAATACTACGACGACAACGCTGATAGCATGTTTGCAATGTACGCCTCGGCAGAATCAGGAATCCGGGACTATTTTAAGCTTGCCTTCTCACCTGGTTCGGAAATTCTCGACATCGGTTCCGGCTCCGGCCGCGATTTAGATTTTCTAATAAAGGAGCAATATGATGCCTATGGCGCCGAGCCGAGCAACAATCTGCGAAAGCTTGCCACTTCACAGTCGCCTCAATTGAAGGACCGCATCTACGACGGCGGCCTGCCGGAACTAGCCGAAAATATTGGCCGGAAGTTTGATGGCATTCTTTGTTCAGCTGTTTTTCAGCACATACCTCAAGAGCGGCAGTTTGACGCCGCTTTCGATATTCGAAACCTCCTAAAGCCAAATGGTCGCCTGCTCATATCTTTCCCAAAGGGAAGGCCGGGGATCGATGCGATTGGCCGCGACGAACATGGACGGCTTTATACAAAGTTAATCCCTGAAGCGATCGAGCTGCTATTCGAACGGCTGGGCTTTCAGCTTATCGGAAGATGGGAAAATGCCGACAGCCTGGGCAGGCCGGGATTCAGTTGGATCACGCTTCTTTTCGCCTTGCGCTCAGATCATGCGCTTCGACCTATCGACCAGATCGAAGGCGTCCTTAATCGAGACCGTAAGGTGGCAACATATAAACTGGCCCTGTTCCGCGCCCTTTGTGATATTGCGCTAACCAGTTATCACATTGCGGAATGGCGGCAGGATGGATCGGCAGGAATTCCGATTTACGATATAGCCGAGCGCTGGATTTATTACTATTGGCCCCTTTTCGAGGACAAATCCTGCTTTATTCCACAGATCCGGGGAGAGTCCGATTCCGGCAAACTGCACATTGGCTTTCGCAATTCTCTTGAACAGCTGATTCATACATTTTGCCGTTCGGGAGGCTTGGACAGCTTTGCTGTCGCATTAAGAGATGATTTCTTCAGCACAGACCAGCGACGGCTTTTTCACCTGACGCTTCGGAAAATAATCCCGATCATTATAGAGGGACCCATAACCCATGCAGGCTGTTCTTCGAAAGGAGAAAGGCTGTTTAGTTATGAGAATGCTCGCCGCCAGCTGATCGTCAGCGGAGATATCTGGCGAGAGCTGTGCCTTTCCGGCCACTGGATCCGGGATGCGCTAATTCTTCGCTGGAGTGAATTGACCTCGGAAATATCCAAAAAGACAATCGGCCCAAGCGAAGTTGTCGGCCGACTACTGAAAATCCCGACCTTTAAGCGAAGCGTCGCTGAAGCCAAGAACGTTTATTTGAAAATGCCTTCAAAAGAGTGTGTCTGGAGCGGAATCTCCATTAACAAATCATTTGATGTGGACCACGTGCTGCCATTTTCTCTTTGGCGGAACAACGATTTGTGGAATCTGGTTCCGGCCATGCCGAAGGTTAATCGTGAGAAAAGAGACCGCCTTCCCACAAATGCTTTGCTGAAGCGGCGAAGGAATGCAATTCTGACCTGCTGGGAAGCGCTTCATCAAGAAAGCCCTGCGCGGTTCGAGCATGAAGCCAGGCATTTGACGGCAACCAGCCAGTTCGACCTATTAAATACCTTTGAAGTAATGCTGGAGGCTGTTGAGGTAACGGCTCTTCAGCGCGGCTGTCTGCGCTGGGAGCCATGATTCGTTGAAGGCGCCGGCTGAAAATCAGACGCCTTGGTCCCTTGCTGAGTCAGTGTGGATTGGCTCGTTCCGATGCGAGGTTGACTGCATTATCAATGCGGGGCAACCGATTTGTTTCTTGTCTGTTTGACCCTGGAACTCAATGCCTATAAACATCCAGTGTCATTCCTATGCTGGCATTTCATGCGGGTGACGCCGATCGGGGTCCCCGTCGGCGTCAGCTTCAATTGAGGAGAATAAAATCCTGCCATAGTCGCATTCGCACCAAGCGGTTATAGCGGACACAAGTTGCACGGAAAAACATGGATTAATTAGAGGAAGCGTTCTCCGTGTGGATTGAAAAGCTGGCAATGCGTGATCAAATCAAATCTTTTGCGGACCGGCTTTTCTCCCTTTCAAAATGACCTCAGATGTCACTATGACCGCTTAAAATCGCGCCTGTGGTTGTGAAAGGAGCTTGTATGCAAAAGATCATTGATACAGCGGCCGGCATTCGAATTGGAGAGCCGGCAACATTCCGCGATCTGACCGTATTCCCGCTGTTTGGCGTGGATGTGAAAAATCCAGGGTATCTCACGTTGGACGAAGCGCTTGGACAAAAGTCCTCTGTCGTTACAGAGGTCAGCGAAGGCGGAAGCGTCCCCGAGTTGAAGTTTGTCAATTCCGGGAACATGCCTGTGTTCTTGCTCGACGGCGAAGAACTCATCGGGGCGAAACAGAACAGGATTCTCAATCTCAGCATCCTTGTCGCTGCCGGAAAAACTCTAGTCATACCGGTTTCGTGCGTGGAAGCCGGGCGGTGGAGTCACAGGAGTGAGCAGTTCGCTTCAGCTCCCCGGACGCATTATGCCGCGGGGAGAGCAATGAAAATGGCTCATGTCAGCGAGTCGCTGCACAAGACAGGGCATCGAACATCCGACCAGGCGGAAGTGTGGCGGGATATCAGCGCCAAATCGGCAAGTTTCAGGGTGCATTCGGAAACATCGGCAATGAGCGACATATACGAGCAGGAATCGGTGCGGCTTGAGGACTACGTGCGACAATTCACGATCCTGGAAGGGCAGTCGGGCGCCATTTTTGCCGTGGGCGAACGCATGACCGGACTCGATCTTTTCGATTCATCCGATACCTTTCGGAAGCTCTTTCCAAAACTCCTTCGCAGCTACGGCCTTGATGCCCTCGACCACGCGAGGCGGAAGGATTCCGAAACCAAAATGCTTTGCAATTCTTCAGAAGCAAATGCGTTTCTGAATCGGATCGGGAAAGCAAATGCAGAACAGTTCCCGGCTGTTGGGGAAGGGATCGACGTCCGGCTTAGCGGCCAAAACTTGCGCGGAGCCGCTTTGGTTGTCGATGATCACGTGGTTCACTTGAGCGCTTTTTCAATGGGAGACTGATTTTGTTCAATGCGATAATCGGCCGATAGAAATTGAGAACGAGGCGCATATGCGAATGCTGAATGGAAGCAATCGGTTGCGGTGAGAGAGACCTGGACCTAAAAGACGTGCTTCCGATATTGTGACCAAAGTTCGATGCGTCCATAATTTGGGCGCAGTTCATTGTTGACCATACTGCGGACACATCGTGGTATGGTCACATGCTGCGTCGGTATATCTAAAACGCCCTCGATAGTCTTCCCTTTGCCCATAGGAAAATGGCCTTCGTGTCCGGACCGCGCCAGTGTGGCAAGACCACGCTTGGGAAAATGCTGCTGAAAAACCGGGGAATTGGAGAATATTTTAATTGGGACGAGACAGAATTCCGCCGCCTCTGGACAAAGTCGCCAAAATCTGTCTTCCCGTCGGACCGCACCGAAAAATCCGGACAGATAATTCCTCTCTTGGTTCTTGATGAAATTCACAAAGCTAAGAAATGGAAGCAAACGCTGAAGGGCGTTTACGACACCATGGATCTGCCTGCCGACATTCTCGTGACAATTGACTTCCTGATTGTGAAAGACAAAAAGCCCTGGCTGCCAGTGGAAGCAAAGGAGAGCGATTTGAAGCCGTCGCCCAATTTCAAACGTTTTCTGCCACACCTGAAGTGTCCACTCGCTCTGCAGGTAATCAAACAGCCCAATTATCGATCCCGGCGCCAGATCGGGGATGCAACTTTACTCGTCGCCAGCTTCTCACGCATACTTCCGTTCTTTGTTTGATATAGCTGTGATTTTAAGTCCTTTTCATAACCCCGCAAAATCGAGAACAAATTCGTCTATTGCGGTCTATTAACGGTTTAGCCCTGGTTTTTCTCTCTTCAATTTCCGCTATTTCCGCACTACACCGCTATGTTTCGCGGTAAGTTCACGGTAAGTCAATTTTCGAGCTTCGTCCTATCGCTGTGTCCGCAATTGCCGGAGCCCGGACTATTTCTCCTGTTACTCCAAGCCATAATAGCCAATTTATCTGCCAAATCCTGCATCTTCTGGAAACTGACTTATTCTGCGCGACACAAATTCCATCCAAACCCTTGCACCGACCCATCTACTGTCACCAGCGCATGTGGCGCCCAGCGCCATGGTGCAACTGCAATCACGGCCTAGCAAGGAGCATATGCCAGTGAAGTAGGCGCCGAGAGCAAAAATTCCTCTATTGTGACTCCGGTCACCTGTTTTGACGTGAACGGAGAGCTGCAAATGACTGTCAGGCGGTCGCGGGGAAAAACCTTGGAAAACCAGCTGAAATCGAGAGGGCTGGCCTTCCCCCTCTTGACTTCAATGAAGTCTTTATCCGGAGTTACAAAATCAATCTCGTG
>CAZXSV010000099.1:0-13962 GCA_964642735.1 uncultured Acidobacteriota bacterium | reverse complement strand
TACTGGCGATCTGGCAGCGCGAGATGAAAAGCTATTTTGTCTCGCCGATTGCTTACGTGGTCCTGATGGTATTTTTGTTCCTGACCGGATTCTTTTTCTTTTCACTGCTCGGGCAAGTCGTTGAAGCCACCATGATGCAGGCGCAGATGGGGCAGGGCGCGCAGGCGATCGACGTCCCGGGCATTGTGACCCGCAGTCTGTTCCAGACCACGAGCGTTGTCTTGCTCTTCATTATTCCCATGTTGACCATGGGGCTGTTTGCGGAGGAAAAGAAGCGCGGGACCATCGAACTTCTGTTGACGACTCCCGTTGGAAACTTTCAAGCGCTGGCGGGAAAATACCTGGCCAGCGTCACTTTCCTGCTGCTGATGTTCTGCAGCAGCGTCGTCACAATTTCGCCGCTGTTCATCTATGGCCAACCGGAATGGAAGCCGATATTGTCGGGCTATCTTGGCATGTTCCTTTATTGCGCGGCTTTGCTGGCCTTGGGGCTGTTTATCTCGACATTGACGGAAAACCAGATTGTTGCGGTCATCATCACGTTTGGCGTCAGCCTTGTTTTGTGGCTCATTGACGCTTTTTCAGCCTCGATGTCCGGGGCCGCCAAAAGCGTCGTCAGCTATCTCTCGGTCATCAGTCATCTCGACGATTTCATCAAAGGCGTGATCGATACATCGCACATAATCTTTTATCTGACATTCGCCTTCGTCGGGTTGTTTCTGGCTTATCGTTCGCTTGAATCCATGCGGTGGAAAGGCTAATGAAAAAATATCTTCAGAAATTGGACACATTGGGCCTGCTGCTTCTGGTCGCTGCGGCGATCTGGTTTTCGATTTCCAATGTCTGGGACAAATGGAACCTGGGACTGGCAATCGCGGGAGGAGTTCTCGTCATCGTGGGGATCGCGGCGAACTACCGCCAGATCCTTTCCTCTTTGGGAAAGCGCTCCACCAAGTATGCAAGCAATTACGTGATCTCGGTGATTCTTGTTATTGCGATCGTTTCGGGCCTGAACTATATCGGCCAGAGACACCCGAAAAGGTTCGACATGACCGCAATCGGCAGGTACACGCTCGCGCCTCAAACCGTCCAGGTTTTGGATAAGCTTGATAAAGACGTCCAGATCAAAGCCTTTTTCCCGGGCGGCGACTACGCTCCTTTAAAAGAGCTGCTGACGCAATTCCGCACCGAGAGCTCGCATGTGCGCTATGAGTTCATCGATCCGGACAGGCGGCCTGAATTGGCGAAGCAGCACAGCGTCAGCGTTTACGGAATCAGCCAGAATCCATTCAGCGGCGCCCAGACGAAATTTGGAACCGTCATCGTCGCCTATGGAGACCGGACGGAGAAAATTGAGAAGCGCTCCGAAGAGGTCAAAGAGGAGGACCTTACCAACTCGATCATCAAAGTCCGCAGGGCGGAAGTCAAAAAAGTCTACTTCATCCAGGGGCATGGCGAGAAAGACCCGTCCGATGTCGAACAGTCCGGCTACTCCGAAGCAAAGAAAAGGCTGGAAGATCAGGGCTACGTTGTGGACGTGGTGAATCTGGCCGAGCAGGGCAAAGCGCCGGACGACGCCAAGGTGCTGATTCTGGCGGGTCCGACAACCGAACCTTTCCCTCAGGAAATGCAATTCATCAATGACTTCCTGAACCAGAAAAGCGGCGGACTTCTGCTGTTGGCCGACCCTCCCCCCTCCCCTTCTTTTGAAGCGTTTTTGAAGGATTGGGGAGTCAAGGCGGACAAAGACCTCGTCCTCGACGTCAGCGGCGTGGGACGGCTGATGGGCGCCAGCGAGAGCATCCCGCTGGTGCTTCAATACGAAAACCATAAAATCACCAGCCGGCTCAAGAACATCATGACATTTTTCCCGCTGATCCGCTCCCTGCAGCCGGAGCCCAATCCCCCGGCAGGGGTGACGGTCGAGACGCTGTTCAAAAGCAATGAACGCAGCTGGGGAGAAACGAATCTCGGCAGCCGGGCGGCTTCTTTCGATCCCGACTCCGACCTGAAAGGCCCGCTCCCCCTTGCGGTGGCGATAACGAAAGAAATCAAGCCTTCTTCCGATACGGCGCCTGCGGTGAAGTCGCGAATGGTTGTGGTCGGCACCTCCAATTTCGCGGTTAATTCCTATTTCCCGGAACAAGGCAACGGCAACCTGTTCATGAATATGACGAGTTGGCTCTCGGAAGATGAAGATCTTATATCAATCCGGCCGAAAGACCCGCAGGACCGCCGGATCGTTCTGACTCAGAGCCAGCTGTCGATGGTGATGTGGTTCGTAGTGGCGCTGCTTCCCGGCATAGCTCTTGTTGCAGGCATTGTTGTTTTTGTAAACCGCCGAAGGAGGTAATGGACTGTGCGTTTCAAGGGTACCCTGATGCTGCTGATCCTCTGCCTGGGTCTGGGCGCCTATCTCTACTTTTATGAAATCAAGGGTGGAGAGAAGCGTGAAAAGGCGAAGCAGGCTGAGAACCAGATCTGGAAGCTGGAGAGCGGCGATATCCGGCAGATCGATGTTTTCGCCGCCGGTCAGAACGTGACTCTGGTGCGGAACGGAGACAAGGAATGGATCATATCCTCGCCTCGCCGGCTTGAAGCCGACGCCGATGAAGTCGACCGTCTCGCTAACTACGCTTCCGATATAAGGCGGGAATCCGTTGTGGAAGAGAATCCGGCGGATCTGACCAGGTTCGGACTGGATCCGCCCCAGACTGTTCTGAAACTCAAGACAAAATCGGGGAAGGAATACGAGATCCATTTCGGCGGCAGCAATCCCACCGGCAGCAACAGTTACGCGTTAGTGCGGGGCCGCAAGCAGGTGTTTCTGGTCGCCAGCTCCGCCGCCGGCGCCTTCGACAAAAAACTGGACGATCTGAGAAATCAATCCGTATTGGCTTTTGACAAAAACGAAGTCCAGAGCCTTTCTATTAAAGGCCCCAAGGGGGATATCGCTCTCGAAAAAGACGGCAACGATCAATGGTGGCTCGTCGAAAAAGAAGGCAGAGTTGCGGCGGATTCTCCCGGGGTCCGAGGCGTTTTGAACGCTCTGGCGACGGCAAGGGTGAAGAAATTCCATGAAGCGCCGGCTGCGGGGCAGCCGGAAGCCAAGATAGTCAAGCCGTTCGTGGACGTAAGTCTTGTCTACGGCAAAAACCGGTCCATCAAGCATTTGACTGTAGGCCCTGAACAAAGCCCGAGTTCCGGAGGCGCCGGTGATTCGAGCGCCGAAAAGCTTTATCTGGCGAAAGATGAAACCCGGTCCGACTTTTTTTATGTAGACAATGAATTGATCGAAAAACTCACGCAATCGAGAGACGGGCTGCGCGAGAAAGCCCTGGCCGTTTTTCAGCGCTGGGAGGTCGATTCCATCGAATTGACGAATCCGAAGGGAAATTTCAAGCTCGTTAAAAAAGATGGGGAGTGGTTTGTCGGAGACGCGAAGAAGAAAGCCAAATGGGACGCGGTCAACGCAATCCTGGACGCGTTGGAGAAGAAGACGGTGGAGCTGATAGAAAAACCCGCGGCGCTTTCCAAATACGGGCTGGACAACCCGACGATCCATGTGGTCCTCAAGCAGGCAGGCAGCGCGGTCGTAGATTGCTCCGTCGGCGGATCGTCGGCTGTCGGCATTTATGCGCAGGTGCAAGGGGACCCGGCGGTCAAAATCGTCGATTCGGAGAGCGTGTCGAAGCTGTACGTCAACGAAGCCGATTTGGTTGAACCTACGGCTGCAACTCCTAAAAAGTAGGGCCGCAAAGAAAAAGCGCCGCGGATTTCCCGGCGCGGCCGCCGTCCCGGCTTTCGATGCAAATGCTTGTCTTTTAATCCGGGAGAACGGCAGTTTTTCTCCTGCTTCAATCCCCTGTAAGCGCGAGTTGCTATTTTATCTGCGGTCGGGTATACTTCGATTGCTGCTTTTAACAAAAGTGGGCGAGCGCCCACTTTTTTTGTTTGGGGTCAAAATGGCGATGACGGACGGGAAACAGCGCCAATCCCTGGAAGCCGGAATTGCGGAACTGGCGGAGCAGTTCGCTGCTTCCATGGAAATGGAAGTGGTTCTTGTCGAGATCAAGGGGGAAGGAAGCCATTCCGTCGTCCGGGTTTTCATCGATAAGCCCGGCGGGGTTTCGCTGGAGGATTGCGAACGGTTCAGCAAACGTTTTTCCGTGTTGCTGGATGTGGAAGACCTGATCCCGTTCAGCTATACGCTGGAGGTATCATCGCCGGGATTGAACCGTCCTTTGGTCAAGGAATCGGATTTCCGGCGCTTTTGTGGGAAAGAAGCCAGGATACAAATTCGGCAGCCCATAAACGGACAAAAAAATTTTAAAGGCAAGATCCTGGGCGTGTCTGATGGCCGGGTGGAGCTCGAAGTGATGCCGGACAGGCATGTCGGAATTGCCTTCATCGATATCGAAAAGGCCAATTTGATCGCTGATTTAAGCAGAAGGCCGCAGGGGTCCTGATTATGTCCAACATCATTGCTCAGACGATCGAACAGATCAGCAAAGAGAAAAACGTCGATTCCAAAATCATCATCAGCGCATTGGAAGATGCGATGGTGGCCGCCTCCAGGAAGTTTTACAAGACGAGCGAGGATATCAACGCGCGGTTCGATCCTGAGACAGGCATGGTCGAAATATTCGCCGTCAGAAGAGTCGTGGAGAACGTGGAAAATCCAAGCCTGGAAATTTCGCTTGCGGACGCGAAAGAAATCGACGAGACGCTGGAGGTCGATGATACGGTCGAAATACCCAAGCCGACCGATGTTTTGGGACGAATCGCCGCCCAGACCGCCAAACAGGTCATTCTTCAGAAAGTTCGGGAAGCGGAACGGCAGAATATTTTTAATGATTATTCCCAGAAGATAGGCGAAATGGTCAACGGCGTCGCCAAGCGGTTCGAAGGGCCCGATATCATCGTGGACATCGGAAAAACTGAAGCATTGCTGCCGTTGCGCGAACAATCCAGAGCCGAAACCTATAAACAAGGCGATCGAATCCGCGCCGTAATCGTAAAGGTTTTGCCAGTTGCAAAAGGCCCTCAGGTTATTCTCTCCCGTACGGATTCCCAGCTTCTTGTCCGATTGTTCGAGATGGAAATCCCGGAGATTTACGACGGCACGATTGTGGTGAAAAACGCGGTGCACGAGCCGGGAGACCGCGCCAAGGTCGCGGTCGCGTCTCTCGACCGGGATGTCGATCCGGTCGGCGCCTGCGTGGGCATGAAAGGCTCTCGAATCAATTCCATCATCCGGGAGCTCCGGGGAGAAAAAATAGATATTGTGCAATGGTCCGACGACGCGGCGCAATATGCCGCCAATGCGCTGAATCCGGCGAAAATATCCAAAGTTTTGATTCTCGACCAGGCGGGAAAGCGGATGGAAGTCATCGTCGAGGAAAAGCAGCAATCCCTGGCAATCGGTAAAAAAGGCCAGAATGTAAGGCTGGCTTCGAGGCTTATCGGATGGCAGATAGACGTCAAGAGCGAGGAGCAGAAGAAACAGGAAGTGCTCAGCGTCATGGAATCTCTTACCTCATCCTCGACCTCCCTTTCCGAACTGGAAGGCATCAGCGATCGGTTGATTGAAAAACTCCGGGAAGCCGGGATCGAAAACGTTGAACGCATCCTGGAGCTCGGGGAAGATAAATTGAAGGAAATCCAGGGTTTTGGCGACAAAACGGCCGCCAAGATCATGGAAGCGGCGAAGGATCTTTTTGAAGAAGTGGAAATAGAGGTGCCTGAGGGCATGGATGTGCCCACGGCCATCAAGGCGGCGGAATCGGACGAGGAGGAATCGCCGGAGCTTCAATCAGGGCCTGCGGTTGAAAACGCCCCGGACGTCAGCAGCACGGCGCCGGAAGAAACAGCGGTAAGAGAGGAATCCCCGCAGGTTTCTTCCGAAGCCGCCGAGACAGCGTCCGAAGATAAAAACAGCTGAGCCAGCTTGTTTTCAGCATCGTTTTGTTGCAAAGAGCGGGCTTAGTAGTTTATCATGCTCGTTTTGCTCGGGACTCTTGCTGAAGATCAAAACGTTGCAGAGGTCTTTGCGAATATGGATAAAATAACCGTCGCGGAACTGGCGACAGAGTGTTCAGTAAAGAACCAGGTAGTGCTCGCTGAACTGAAACGTCTGGGTCTGTACGTTTTCTCCCCCACCGCGACGATCGACACAAATTTTGCGGAGACTATCCGGAAAAAGATTCTTTCGCAGAGAGAAGCGGAAGAAGCCAAAGTCCTGGAAGCTGAAAAGAAAAAGGAATCCGAAGCCGCCAAAAAGGCTGATAAAAAGCCGGCCAAGAAGGCAGCCGCTCCGGTGGAGGAAGCACCGCCGGCGCCCAAGAAGGCCAAAAAAAGCGCTCCCAAAGTCGTAAAAGCTCCGGAAGTGAAACAACCGGAAGAGCCCCCGGCCAAGGTTTCGATGGCGCCTCGCAAGGGGCGAAAACATTACGACCGCGAACACGCCGAGCTCGTCGACCTGACGGCGGCAAAGGTGGAAAAGGCGCCGGAGCCTCCGGCTGTCGTGGAACCCGAGCTTCCGGCCGAAGCGCCTTTGACGGAGCCCGAAACGACTCTGCCGGCTGAAGCCGCCCTGCCGGAATCTGAAGCTCCTCCGGCCGAAGAAAAAGCCGCGCCGGCTGCCGCTTCCGCCGCAACGCCCGAGCCGACTCCGCCCGTTGTCGAGCCGGTCTCCGAGCCGGCCGTTCATGTCGAAGCCGCCGCGCCGGCTGCGGCTCATCCGGGCTTGCTGAAAAAGATTGTCGTACCGAAGGCGAAGACAAAAGTTTTATTGCGGACAAGCACCGAAAAAGTGGTGACGCCCGAGATTACCGAGAAGATTCTCAAGAATCTTCGGGATGAAAGAGCCGCCGCAGGGAAAACAGCCTTCCCCTCCAGGCAGCTGTTTAGAAAGAAAAAACCCGGGAAACCGGAGGTGGTCGAAAAGATCGCTGCCAAAGTCGTGGATCTGCCGCGGCCGCCTGCTTCTCCAGAGGACTTTAAGCCTATCAAGATCACAGAGGGTGTCACAATTAAAGAGCTTGCGGAAAAAATGGACATCAAGTCCAAATACATTATCCAAAAGCTCATATCCAAAGGCATATTGGCTTCGATCAACCAGGCGCTGGATCTGGAGGCCGCCAAGGAAGTCTGCGCTGAATTCGGATTCCGCGCGGACATCATCAGCTTTGAGCAGGAAGCCGAATTCAAACAGGAAGTGGTCGACAGGCCGGAAGACCATGTTTCACGGTCGCCGGTTGTCACCATCATGGGCCATGTCGATCATGGAAAAACATCGCTGCTGGATGCGATCCGTGAAACCAACGTGATTGCCACGGAGTTCGGCGGAATAACGCAGCATATCGGCGCCTATCAGGTCGACATACGGGGGAGAAGCATAACCTTCCTCGACACCCCGGGTCACGAAGCCTTCACTATGACGCGGGCCCGCGGAGCGCAAGCGACCGACATTGTAGTTCTGGTCGTCGCCGCCGACGACGGGGTCATGCCTCAAACTATCGAGGCGATTCACCATGCCAAGGCGGCGAATGTGCCGATTGTCGTGGCGATCAACAAGATCGATAAGCCCGGAGCTCAGATCGATCGAGTCAAACAGGCTCTGTCGGATCAGGGTTTGTTGGCTGAAGACTGGGGCGGCGATGTCGTTACGGTTCCGATTTCAGCCAAACAGCGCACCAATCTCGACTTGCTGCTGGAAATGATACTCCTGGTCGCCGACATGAAGGATCTCAAGTCGAATCCTCGACGCCTTGCCTCCGGCGTCGTCCTGGAAGCCAAAGTGGATAAAGGGCGCGGATGCGTTGCGACGGTCCTGGTCCAGAACGGCAGCCTGTCGCTGGGCGATTCCTTTGTGGCCGGTTCGGTCAGCGGGCGCGTGCGGGCGCTGGTCAACGATCGAGGCCGCAACATTCTCTCCGCGGGGCCTTCCGTGCCGGTTGAAATACAGGGGCTTCAGGATTTGCCCCAGGCGGGCGACACTTTCCAGGTTTTCGAAGACGCCATCAAAGCAAGGCAGGTGGCCGAGTACCGGCAAACCAAGGAGCGGGAGCAATCGTTGAGCAAGACCTCCCGTCTTTCTCTGCAGGCTCTCTATGAACAAATGAGAGAGGGAACGGTCAAAGAGCTTCCCCTCATTCTCAAAGGCGACGTTCAGGGTTCGGTCGAAGTCCTGTCCGACATGCTGAACAAGCTGAGCACCGAAAAGGCGAAAGTCAAAATACTTCACAGCGGCGCCGGCGCCGTCACCGAGACCGATGTGATCCTGGCGTCCGCCTCCAATGCGATCGTTATCGGATTCAACGTCCGGCCTGAACGCAAAGCGCAGGACCTTGCAGATTCCGAAGGCGTCGAGATCCGGCTCTATACCGTCATTTACAATGTTTCCAATGACATCAAAGCAGCCATGATCGGCATGCTGGAATATACGACCCAGGAAAAATATGTCGGCCGCGCCGAAGTCCGCGACACCTTCAAAGTGCCGAAATTCGGGTTTATCGCAGGATCGTATGTCCTCGACGGCGTTATCAAACGCAATTCGGAGGCAAGACTGCTCCGCGACAACGCCGTGATCCATGAAGGGAAGATCAGCTCATTGCGCCGTTTCAAGGACGATGTGTCGGAAGTGAAATCAGGATTCGAATGTGGAATCGGATTCGAGCGCTTCTCCGATGTCAAGGTGGGGGACATCATCGAGGCGTACATTATCGAAAAGATACAGCCCACTTCTCTCAATTGACAATTGACAATTAAAACGCCCAATTCTTCAATGGTCAATTGTCAATAGCCAATGTTCAATGCCGATAGCCTATTGCACGCTTGAACTCTTCTTGCCCTACTCGCGGTCGCTTAAAGAAAAGCGGATGGTTTTGCGAAAAGCCCAGGACCGGTTGCGCGCCCGGTCGAATTTTTCAATCGCCGAAGTGGAGTTCCAGGATTTATGGCAGCGCGCAAAGCTGGCCGCCGTTACCGTGGGCGCCGATCATGCCGTCCTGGAGAGGGTTGCTCAGCAGTTTGTAAGAGAAGCCGAGAACACTCTCGAAGGGCTGCTTATCGACTGCCAGGTTACATTCATCGATCCTTAGGTTCACTATGCAGCTATCGCGGAGACCGCAAAGAGTCGCGCTTCAAATCCAGCATGAAATAAGTTTGATGATTTCCCGCGACTTGAAAGATAAACGCGTCGGTTTTGCAACCGTGACCGGCGTGCAAATGAGTCCGGACCTGCGGTACGCCAGGGTATTCGTTTCGATTATGGGTTCCGAGAGCGAAAAAAAGGAGGGTTTGGCCGCGCTCAATCATGCAGCCGGATGGGTGCGGCACGAACTCCGACAGCGCGTCCGCATGAAATTCCTGCCTGAAATCACTTTCCTGTCAGACGCCTCCCAGGATTATGGAGAGCGAATCGACAAACTCATCGAAGAAATCAGGGAACGCGAGGAACCGTAGCGTGGACGGAGTGATCATCATAGACAAACCGTCAGGCTGGACTTCTCACGATGTCGTGGCGAAGATTCGGAACCTGACTAAAATCAAGAAAGTCGGCCATGCCGGCACGCTGGATCCGTTTGCAACCGGAGTCCTGCCTTTGACTCTGGGCAAGGCCACTCGTCTGACCGATTATTTTCTCTCCTCCGACAAAATTTACCGCGGGATCATGCGGTTTGGCTTCGCGACCGACACTTACGATGTGGATGGGGCGCCCCTGGGGGAAGATCAACATCCGAAACTGGACGCGGCGCAACTGCAGGGAATATTCGGAAAATATCGCGGGACGATGGAACAGACGCTGCCGCCTTATTCGGCGAAAAAAGTGCAGGGCCGGCCTTTGTATTCCTACGCCCGGCAAGGCATCGAAGTGGCGCCCTGCACCAAAACGGTCGACATCAAATCGCTTGTCCTTTTAGACGTAAAGGATTCGGAGGCTGAATTCGAGCTTTCGTGCAGCGCCGGGACTTATGCTCGAAGCCTGGCGCACGACATCGGACGGGATTACGGCTGCGGCGCGCACCTGATCCGTCTGCGCCGGACGCGCAGCGGCGAATTTCCGATTGAACTGGCCGTCCCGTTAAGCGAAGGCGAGCAGTTTTTCCCTCGCGATTTTTATATCAGCCGGATCATTCCGTTAAAGAGCCTTCTCCGTGAAATGCCGGCGATCGTCATTACGGAAAGCGACAAGAAAAAACTGATCAACGGAATGGATCTCAACCTTCTTTCTGCTGACTGGGAATCCGGCGAATACCGTCTTGTGGACGAAAGCGGGGAATTGGTGGCTATTGCACGTAGAATTCAGAGCTTCCCGACTCCCGTCGTCCAGCCCGCGCAATGGATCCGGGTGCACCCCCGAATGACATTCGGCTAAAACTTTCGGTTCAAAGCCTCCAGCTCAAAGTCGAGAGCTTTGAACTGGAGGCTCTGAGTTTTTCAATCCGGATTTCGCTAAACGACCAGGCGATCCTTTATCTTCTGAAACTTCTTTTCGCCCACTCCTTTGACATTGATGATTTCCTCTATCCGGCTGAACTTTCCCGCTTTCGTGCGCCGTTCAACGATGCTTTTCGCCGTAGCCGGTCCGATGCCGGGAAGAGTCTGCAATTGTTCGACTGTCGCCGAGTTCAAGTTGATTTTTTCCGCCGACTGGGCTGACTGGGCCGGGCTGGATTTCTGAGCCAGCACCGAAACGGAACTTAATGCCACGCCAAGGCATAAAATCAGCATGCAGGCGACTCTCATTTGTTTCGCTGCCATTTTTATTTCCTCCAGGAATAGCCTTTTTTGAGAGGAAGAAAACCTTCCTCCTTCAAAGCACTCAATGACGCGCCGCTATTTTGAGCCAAAAAAAATGAAGGCCGCCGTTCCATTCCGGCGCCGAAAATCAGTCGGAAGCCTTCCGGGGGACGAGAAGCCTGCGCCGGCGAAAATCTGCAATGCTGGAAACGCCTGCCTCCATGTGCCATAATTGTGCGCGCGTGCCGAAATCCGGAGATAAGGGACAAACCGCCTATGAAATGCCGTAGCCTTCTGGTTCTCAGGTCGTGGTGGCCATTCCTTGGCCTCATTTTAACGTGCGCTCCCGCCTGGGCGCAGCGCACGGCTTCAAAGCCTATCGACCTTGATAGGGAGCTGAGACGGCAGGTAACGCCGGATCGGGCGACAAGCTATTATCATTTTGCGGTCGCCAAATTGGCGGAGAGCGAAGGCAATCTGCCCAAGGCGCTTTCGGAAATGCAGATCGCTCTGGATCACAACCCGGAAAGCTCCTCCCTATATTTTGAATTGGCCGTTTTGTACGAGAAAAGCGGAAATGTCCGCGAAGCGATCTATCATGCGGAGGAAGCTGCGCGCCTCGACCCTAAGACGCCCGAACCGCACTGGCTGCTGGCCAACATCTATTATCCCCGGGAAGGAAGCGCTTCCGTAAAAGAGGGAATGACGAAGGCGGCCGAGGAACTTGAAAAGGTCAAAGAGCTGGCGCCGAAAGATGAACGGGTGTACGCGGCTCTTGGAGACGCATATTTTAAGCTTAACCAACCCGAAAAGGCGATTCAGGCCTACGAAATGTATCAGAGCCTTTCCAGCGGCAATGACAAAGGCTACCTGGAAATTGCGCGTTATTACGCAAACAATGGCAACGAAGAAAAAGCCGTCGAATATTGCCTGAAAGGATTGGAATCACAGCCGGATTCCCCGGAAAGTCTCTGGCTTTTAAGCCAGATCTACACAAAACTCAACAAGAATAAAGAGGCGGTCCCGCTTGTCCGGAAGCTTCTGGCGGTGACAGGGAACAATCCGCAGATCAAGCGGCAGCTGGCTGCGACTCTGATGGAAGCCAATGAATACGAGGAAGCTGTAAACCTGCTGAAAGAAATGGCGAAGGCCAACCCGGGCGACCTGAAGATCCAGTTCTTTATTGGCCGGGCCCAATTGGAGTTGCATCAATACCGGGAAGCGATCGAAACGCTCCAGCCCGTCGCCGTTTCCGAACCGAATTCCAGAGATGCGATCGACGCCCAATATTTGATGGGGATCGCATATGAACGCAACGGCGAATACGACAAGTCGGCAAAAACATTTTTGAGCCTCCTGGAAAATCCGGCGACGAGCGCCGGCGCCGACGATCCCAATCGAATCGAGTACCAGCATCGTCTTGCGATCGCCTATGAAGAGTTGAGAGAATTTCCCAAGGCCATTGCCGTTTATCAGGAAATGATAAAGGCTGACCCGAAGGCGACTCCCAGCCTTGTCAACGCATACCGGATGAGCAGGCAGTTCGACAAGGCCTTTGAGCTCGGGAAGCCTTATCTTGACAAGAACCCCGACGACATCCGGATGTCTCTTATTTTCGCCAAAACTCTGTCGGAAGCAGGCAGAGGCAGAGAAGGCGCTGAAATTCTTTCCAAGCTTCTGCAATCCAATCCGTCGAACGTGGACATCTGCGTGCACTTGAGCTCCATTTATCTGCAGGACAGGCGATACTCGGAAGCTGAAAGAGTCCTTCGCGACGCCCAGAGCAAAAAGCCGGACGACGAAGAAGACCAGGATCGCCTCAAATTGCAGCTGGCATCCGTCTACGAAAAGCAGAAGAAATACGATCAAGCCGAAGCGCTGATCAAAGAGGTGCTGAAAGTCAGGCCGAAAAACGCCGAAGCTTTGAATTATATCGGCTACATGCTTGCGGACCGGGGCGTCCGCCTCGATGAAGCCGTGAAATATGTCAAGGAAGCCCTCGCTATTGAACCTCGCAACGGCGCTTTCCTTGACTCGCTCGGCTGGGCGTTTTTCAAGCTCAACGATTTCGTTAATGCTGAAAAGTACCTGCTGGAAGCAAGCGCCATCGTAAGAGACGATTCCACCATCGAGGATCATTTGGGGGATTTGTATTTCAAGACCGGCGATTTCCAGAAAGCGCAGGAATATTGGAAGAAGTCCATCAGTCTCGGGACTGACAAGGAAGAAACGGATAAAGTCCGCCGCAAACTGGATTCCCTCCAGGGTAAGCTCCGCAAAAAGAAATAGGACAAAGCGTTAAAAAACGCCTGCGGCTTTTGTGCCGCTTTGAAATTTATGCTTATAAATTTGCGTTCATTCGCCAAAATAAACCTCGGTCTTTCTGTGCTGGGGCGGCGTGCCGACGGCTATCACGAAATCCGGACCATCTTTCAGACCATCAGCCTTTGCGACGAGATGGAGATGCGGCCTTCGAACCGGCTGGAGTTATGCTGCGAAAACCTGCCCGACACCCCGACGGAAGAGAACCTGATATGGAAAGCGGCCGTAGCTCTCGCCGGGAAAACCGGAGAAAAGCGCGGGGCCTCCATAACGATCAGGAAAAGAATCCCGATGGGCGGGGGGTTGGGGGGAGGCAGCAGCAACGCCGCGGCAACCCTCCTTGGCCTTTGCCGTCTCTGGGATGTCAATCCACCGGAGTCGGACCTGTCGGATATCGCCGCGAAACTGGGCTCGGACGTTCCCTTTTTCCTCCGCGGAGGCACGGCGATGGGCGCCGGAAGAGGCGAAAAAATCGAACTGCTGCCGGACATCGCTCCCCAACACCTGGTCGTAATTTTCCCCGGCGTGCATGTTTCCACCGCTGAAGCTTACCGCTCGCTCAATTTGGGGTTGACATCCCCCGCCCGGGCCCATAGAATTCAAAAGCTTTACAGCCGGGCGCAGAAGGGAGAAGCGTTTCTGGCTGAGATCTTTAATGATTTTGAATCTTCGATCCTGACTGCCTGCGCGCCGATAAAGGAAGCTAAATGTTTCCTGGAGGGGCATGGAGCGACAACGACTTTGTTGTCCGGCAGCGGATCATCCGTCTTCGGATTCTTCTCGAATGAAGAGTCAGCTTTCGCCGTTTCCCGCGCTAAAGCGCGAGAGTCCTGGCGATTGTTTCCGGCGAAGACCCTTTCTCGAGCTGAGTATTTCCACCACATGTTCGGGTAG
>CAZXSV010000098.1:0-14055 GCA_964642735.1 uncultured Acidobacteriota bacterium | reverse complement strand
GCGCCTTGCATCTGTCCGCCCGGCGCTCGCGCCAAAGTGTAAACGTTATTCATTGTCAGGCCCTAAGCCGGGGAATTGACCATTGACGATTGCGGCTGATCTCTGCAATCATTCAATGCAACAAGGCATGGATGGCGAACTTGCAGGCGCCGGCGAAAAGTTGGCAGTCGCGGTTTCCGATCGACCGTTGTCCGCTGCAAATCGTCGATGCAGAGTGAATCTTTTGTCCGGAATGAATCGTATTATCCACAGGAATGATGATGGATCCATTGATGGCGGCTTTGCCGGGAAGGCTGATGAGTTTTGACAGTGAATCGACGCGGTTGCACAATGGCGACCCTCACGCCATTGCGTCGCTGATGGTTCGTTACCAGCACCGTCTGTTCCGGTATCTGCTCCGGATGGTCTCCGAATCGGGCGCCGCCGAGGATCTGTTTCAACAGACATGGCTGCGAATAATCGAGCGCACTCGAAGCTATGACGCGCAAAGGAGCTTTGAGGGCTGGCTTTTTGCAGTGGCTCACAATCTAGCCATCGATTATCTGCGCCGCCGGAAGCCGGAAAGCCTGGATGAAGCTCTCCCTTCGGGAGAAGCGCAATCCAATCAGATCCGGAGCGTCCGCCCGGGCGCCCTGGAACAGCTCCTGTCCCGCGAACGAGCCGACATCGTGATCGAGGCCGTATCCGAGCTGCATGTTTCATTCCGGGAAGTCATCACCTTGAGGTTTGAGGAAGAAATGAAGCTGGAGGAAATTGCCGTGGTTCTGGGCCTTCCGGTGGGCACGGTCAAAACTCGCTTGCATCGCGGATTGAGGGCCCTTCGGCAGTCCCTGGGGAACAAACTGGGAATCGAGCTATGAACAGACACAAAAAATACAGCGACCTGTTGACCTTATCGGCTGCAGGCGCGCTCGAAGAAAAAGAACAACGGCTAATCCAGGAGCACATTTTTCAATGCGACTTATGCCGTGCGGAATTCAGCGGCTGGTTACTGCTGGTGGATATGTTGAAAAAATTGCCAAGAGCGCAAGCCCCGGCGGCGCTGTTGTTGAAAACAGAGCGGCTGCTGTATTTTCGGATGGCCGCTCATCGCAACTCCCGTTGGAATTGGGGCGCCCTTCTGTTCCTGGTTCTGTTTTCCTGGATGGTTGCAGTCCTGAACTGGCTTTTTGTGCTCTCGCTGGACATGCCTTTGTCCCGATGGCTGGACGTCTCGTCCACAACGGTTTGGGCGGCTTACATAGGATTGACATGGCTGGCGACAGCCCTGGCTGCGGGATTGCTCGGCAAGCGCTTGCGCCACAGAGAAGGAAATTTATGAAGAGCTTTCTCAATGAACTTCGCATCATTCCCCGCCCTGTTTGGCTGATCGCGCTGCTGGTTGCAGGCGGAGGAACCGCCTTCTTTTGGCTTTACTGGGCGCCCAGAGATCCGTTTGTCAACAACTGGTCCACGGCCGCTTCCGTCGGCTTTGCCGCCTGGTCCACTCTGTTCACACTTGTCTGGATACTGCTGATCGGATATGTCTATGCCGACGCGCGCCGGCGCGGCATGCGTCATGTCATGTGGACCCTGCTGACCATATTCGTCATTTATGGGATCGGATTTATTTTATATTTCGTCCTGCGCGAGCCTTTGCTGATTCCCTGCCCGAAATGCGGCTCGAAGGGGCGATCCGGATTCATCTTTTGTTCGCAATGCGGCGCGGAATTAGCCGCATCCTGCCCCAAATGCAAACGGGCGGTCGAACCCGACTGGAAACGTTGCGTTTATTGCGGGATAGAGCTCGATCCAACGGCTAAAATATAAGAATCGGCGGCCCCATTCCGACCCAATGCAAACCTTGGCGCTTCTGATCGCGATTATGGGGACGTATGCGCCGAACGCGGCTGCATCGGATGCTTTAGAAAGACAATCTTTTCAATCGCCTCAAATCCTGCAGGCAAACGTTGCCGCAATTGCGGACACAGGCCCTTAGACCCAGGATTTCGCCGGCTGGTAATCGTACGGCTCCATTGAAAAGCTGCCGCGCCCCTGGGTAATGGAGCGCATTTGGGTGGAATAGCCGAACATTTCGGCCAGAGGCGCCAGACCACGAACAAGTGCAAAACCATCCACGATATCGGTTTCCCGAATTTCCGCCCTGCGGGCGCCGAGGTCTTTCATGATGGCGCCGAGACTCTCGTCGGGCGCGCGGACCTCAAGATTCATGACCGGCTCCAGCACGAAGGTCTGCGCCTGCGCGATCGCTTCTCTTAAAGCAAGAGTAAGGGTTCCGAGCAACGGAACTGCCGGATCGGGCGGATCGTTGTGGCGGAACTCAAGGACATTCACCTTCAAATCGACGACCGGATAGCCATGAGTCCCGGAGTTGCAGCCGCGCATCAGTATTTCCTGAGCTTCTCTTTGGAGCGCAGTGGACAAAAGCTTCGAAATGCGGGAAATATCCACTTCGACGGGAGGAAGACTCCGGTCGCCCGGCTTTCTTGAGCGCGGAAGCACTTCCACGACCGCCCGCCCCGAGACCAGCACGTCGCTGATGCGCTTTTCGAACTCTCCTTTGCCGACGCCTCGCCCGACGATTGTTTCACGATAAGACACGCGCGGGCGGCCGAAAAAGGCTGCAACGTTAAATTCCCGCTGCATGCGGTTGCGAGTCACTTCAAGGTGCAATTCACCCATCCCGGACAGAATCATCTGTCCTGTTTCCTCATCGGTCCCAACGGTCAGAGTCGGATCTTCACGCAGGAGGCGGGCGACTACCTCGTAAAGCCGATCGCGGTCGGAGGAAGTTTGCGTCTCCACAGCCATGGAAACGACTGTTTGAGGGAACTGAATCGGTTCAAAAGTAATCGGATGTTGCGGATCGCACAGAGTGTCTCCGGTGACGACATCCTTCAATCCTTGCGCTGCGACGATATCCCCGCAGCGCGCCACCTCGACGGGCTCCGTCCGATCTGCGTGCAGACGCAGGATTCGGCGCATTCGGAGCCTGCTCTTGGTTCGGGGGTGATAGCAGCGATCTTCCGTGCTCAAGGAACCCGAATAAATCCGAATCCAGAAAAAGTCGGCGCTGGACGTGGCGACGACTTTAAACACGAGAGCGGAAAACGGCGCCTCCGGCGTCAACGGGCGATTCAATGGCTCGCCCGTTTCGACATCGACTCCCTGCGCCGGCGGCCTGTCGAGAGGCGAAGGAAGATAATGACATACGGCGTCCAGTACAGGCTGAACGCCCATATCGCGCAGGGCGGCGCCGCAAAGGACGGGAATCAGGCCGCCCGCCAAAGTCGCCTCCCGGACGCCCCGGCGCAAATCCTTTGCGGAAACCGGCGCTCCAGCCAGGTAAAGATCCGCCAGCCAATCCACGGAATTCGCCGTGTTTTCCAAAAGCCTGCTCCGGGCCTCGCGAGCCTGCTCGATCGAGTCTTCGGGTATTTCGCGGATTTCGAATTCCCGCCCGCGCGTTTTCGGTTCAAAAAACAAAAACTGTTCGTTTATCAAGTCGATAATCCCGTCCAGATTGCTTTCACTGCCATGCGGCAAATTCACAAAAGCCGCGTGGGCGCCGAGCCTGGATTCGATTTGATCGAAGACCCGGGCGTGATCTGCTCCCGCCCGGTCGAGCTTATTGATAAACGCCAGCCTCGGTATCCTGTATCGATCGGCCTGCCTCCAAACGGTTTCGCTTTGCGGTTCGACTCCTTCGACGCCGGAAAAAATGACCACAGCGCTATCGAGCACGCGAAGGCTCCGCTCCACTTCGGCGGTGAAGTCGACGTGTCCCGGAGTGTCAATGAGATTGATCTGGTGATTGTTCCAGCCGAATGTCGTCGCGGCGGCGGATATCGTTATGCCCCGCTCTCTCTCGTCCGCGCGAAAGTCCATTGCCGCTTCGCCATTGTGAACTTCACCGATTTTATGGGTTTGGCCGGAATAATAGAGAAATCGCTCTGTCGTTGTAGTCTTGCCTGCGTCGATATGGGCGATGATCCCGACATTCCTCACCCGCTCGATCGGTATGGGCGCCATAAAATCCTCCAGGGCCAGAATGTACTTTTGCAGTTCAGCCCGCCCTTAGTCAAGAGAGTTCCCGGTTCCCTCTTGAAACATTCCATCTGCAATCTTCCGGTCCTCATTCAATGCAGCCCCTTGCGATCAAGAAAATGTCCGATTGGGAATTTTAAACCGGAAACTTTTAAAAAATGGATTTGCCTGCCTGCCCCTTTTCAATGCAAAATCAAGGCGATTGTCAAGGGGCAACGGACAACCAGGCGAGACCTATGAGAAAAGCCATTGAATTCGTCGTTTCAGAAGTGACGCCCGGCAACGAGGAAGTGCTGGAAGTTCTAGGGATGGGCGGCCGCACCAACATTCCCGCGCGCATCCTGGCTCTCATTCGGGAAGCGCTCGACATTTTCAGACAGTTGGCCGCCCCCAGGGGGTTGATGGCGGATTTGACAACGGCTGATTTTGAAAAAATCTATCAGGTGGACGGCAATTCCCCGAAAAATCCGGTTCGCTGGATCTTTCCAAAAGCTGAAGCCCTGGCTTTATTTGCAGTAACGATGGGCGGTCCGCTGACCGAAAAAGGAAGCGAGCTTTTTTCGAAAGGAGGGCCGGCGCTGGGATATATGCTGGAAGCCGTTGCAACCGCCGGCGCAGAAAGGCTTGGCAGCCTTATGAGCCAGTGTTTTCAAAATCTCCTGCTGGAAGGCCGGGAGCAGCCTGCCGACTTCACGGCGCTGCATTACAGCCCGGGAAACTGCGGGTGGCATCTGTCAAGCCAGGAAAAGATCTTCAATTTCTTGCGGCCGGAAGAAATCGGGATCGGCCTCAGTTCCAGCTTTCACATGCGGCCGCAAAAATCTCTGTCGGGAGTCCTGATTGCAGGCCCCAAAGAAATCCATCGATTCACACCCGAATTTCCGCCGTGCCTCCAATGCAAAACGCACAAGTGTGCGCAGCGGCTGGCGCGATTGCGGAACAACCCTTAGGCAGGTGCTATGGAAAACATTCTGAAGCGATTGCAGCGAGGAGACGTTGTCGTAGGAGACGGCGCACTCGGAACGATGCTCATGCAACGAGGATTGAAGCAAGGCGAACCGCCGGAAGCGTACAATCTCACCAAGCCCTATGTTCTCGAGGAGATTGCAGCTCTCTATCTTGCGGCCGGGTCTGAAATTGTCATGACAAACACCTTTGGAGCTTCGCCCCTGAGGCTCAGGCATTTTTCCCTGGAAAAAGAAACCGAAAGAATCAATCGCAACGCCGTCGACGCCGTACGGAAGGCCGTTCAAGACCGGGCTTATGTTTCCGCATCCGTGGGCCCGTCGGCGCTGATGCTGAAACCTTACGGCGCCGCGGATCCCGAAGAAGTGTACGAAAGTTTCCGTCGCCAGGCGCGCGCACTCCTGGACGCGGCGCCGGACATGTTTTGCATCGAAACCATGGCGGATCCGGCAGAAGCTTCCCTGGCGATCCAAGCGATCCGGTCGCTGGACGGCAGCGTTCCCGTTATGGCCACCATGACTTTCGGGAAGAATCCGAAGGGTTTTTTCACCTTCCTGGGGGCGTCCGTCCAAGGTTCCGCTGCGGCGCTGGAAAAAGCCGGAGCGGATATCGTCGGGTCAAACTGCGGAGAAGGCATTGAAACAATGATTGAAATAGCCCGGGAGTTCAGGCAATGCTCTAAGCTGCCGGTGGCAATCCAGAGCAACGCCGGATTGCCCGCCAAATCCGACACGGGTTTGGTTTATGCGGAAACCCCCGGGTATGTCGGCGAAAAAGCGGCCGAACTGCTCAAACTGGGCGTGCAGATCATCGGCGGCTGCTGCGGAACAGGCCCGGACCACATCCGCGCGATACGCGGCGCTGTGGACGCTTTCATTTCCGCACGGCAACGGGATCGAGAATCTATCGACTATCAGAGGAACACATGAGAATAAAATATGCTTGCCTGCTTTTGGGAATGCTGCTGCTTGCGGCCGCATCTCCCCGCGCTCAAGAGGCCAAAATCTCCGTTTTAAGTCCGCGAGGGATTCCTCCTCCAATTCCCCTGGCCCCCATGGCCCCAAGGATTGACAGCCTCGACGGCAAAACCGTCTATTTCGTCGACGTCAAATACGAGGGGGGGGCGAGCCTCCTGCGCGTCATCATGGATTGGTTCTCCAAAAACATGCCCAAGACGAATCTCGTATTCAGAGAAAAGGGCGGATCCTTCGACGAGGAAGACAGCAAGCTCTGGGCGGAAATAAAGAGCAAGGGAGACGCCGTAATCATGGCGGTGGGGCATTGAAACAGCTGCGGGCCGGCGGTCGCCGCCAACATCGTCTCTCTTGAAAAGCTGGGGAAACCCGCGGTGGGAATCATCACAAACCGATTCGTTCAGGTCGCCAAAAATATGGCGCGAAAAAAAGGCATGCCGAATGCGCGCCTGGTTTTCGCCCCCCATCCGGTGAGCGGAAAAACTTCAGCCCAACACAAAGCCATGATCGAAGGGAATGACCCGGAGACAGGCGTGGGGATGATCCAGGAGATCGTCAGCGGATTGACCAAACCGCTGACAGAGGAGGATAAGAAGACCGGCTTTTTAGAGATCAAAGCCGGTCCAAGACTGATCGGGCCTCAATCCTCCGATGCGCTGCAGCGCCTCTTTATGGCGAATGGTTGGACGGATTACCTCCCGATCGTTCTACCCACGGAGCAGAAAGTCAAAGATATGCTCAAGGGAACAAGCCGGCGCCCGGACGAGGTCGTGGGCAAAATGGCCGGAGGCAATTTCGATCCTTGGGAATTTACGGTGGAAAAAGTGGCGGTAAACGCGGTCATGGCGGGCGCCAAACCGGATTATTTCCCGGTGATCCTGGCGATAGCCGCTTCGGGAATCCCTTCCATTTACAACTCCCCGGACTCCCCGGCCAGGGCTGTTGTAATCAACGGACCGGTGCGCGAAGAAATCGGCATGAATTTCGAAGTCGGCGCTCTGGGACCTTTCAGCCAGGCGAACGCCACGATCGGCCGGGCGTGGACCCTGATGTCGAAGAATCTCGGCAACGCGGGGATATCGGGAGAAACTTATTCCGGCTCTCTTGGGAACAGCCTGAATTACGCCAATCTGGTAATCGCGGAGAACGAAGCTCAAAGTCCATGGACGCCGTTCAGCCTGCAGCGTGGATTCAACAAAGGGGAAAGCGTCGTCAGCATTTTCACGGGGCTGGGCGTCTTCGGCCCAGGCGCTAAAACCGGACCGCTTGATCGCCGTATCAGCAGCATCCTGGAAAGTTTCAGCGGCGATTTCGGCGCCTTGATTGTCTGCGACCCGTCGGCGGCCAAGGCCCTCAAGGAACGGGGATATGCGGCCAAAGAAAAACTGAGCGAATGGCTGCAAAAAAACACGAAGGCGCCCCGATTCGCAAACCCAAAGGACATCGCCGTCGTAGTGACCGGCGGCGGAATAGACGCCGTATTTCAGGCAGGCAACTTTAAATGCCTTTCCAGCGTCTCGGTGGATGCTTGGAGATAAAGCTCTGCGGATGCGCTGCGACAGCCCGGTTTTCAACGCCGGCGCCGAACAGCTGTTGCGGATTGCACAGACAGGAGAATCTATTCTTGCCTGGCAATCCGCGGCGTTACTCAACTAATCCACAGCAACCATGACATTGGAAGCCTTGATGACCGCATAGGCTTCCTTGCCGACCGCAAGCTGCAGCTTTTCCGCAGACTCTTTGGTGATAATCGAAACGACTTCGACGCCCTGTCCAAGATCCAGAACAATCTCCGAATTGACGGCGCCGACTTTGATTTGTTTGACTTTCCCTTTCAAAACATTCCGAGCGCTTAGTCTCATAAATTTCCTCCCGGCCATTGTGAATATAAGATGAATTCTAGCACATGCCGCATGGGCGGAAACATTGCCAAATCCCGATAAAATACTTTCGTTAAAATAACATTCACCCACCGGATTTCGCGCCTAAGATGGATCAGTCGGCCGGGAAAAAACCGCCGAGACTCCTGCAATCATTGTCCGCCGGGATTGCCCTTTGCCGCGCCATGAAGGATAATCGCGCCATGAACAAACCAGAGCGTCAGAACTCCGGAATCGTTGCAGCCGGACTAACCGGGACTGCGGACGAACAGGGTTTGCCCAAACCTGCCGCGTGGGAAAAAGCGGCGCCTTTGGCCTTCTGCGCCGATTGGCGCGGCGAACATCCGGATCGCCAAAGAAAAACGGAGGTCCGGATGCTTTGGTCGCACGATTGCCTTTATCTCCGGTTCCGCTGCGCGTATCGGGAAATATTCGTCTATGAAGGAGGAGACAGCCGCCGCGACCGGCTTTGGATGAGGGACGTGGCCGAAATATTCATCCAAAACCCGGGAGACGAACTTCGGCATTATCGCGAATTCGAAATCAGTCCCAACGGGGACTGGCTGGATCTCGATATCAGCCCCGGACAAAAAACCATACTGATGTGCGATATGAAGAGCCGTGTCGTGCGCGACGCCGACAGATGGACTGCGGAACTTGCCTTGCCGATGAAAGTTCTGGCGCCAAAATTCGATCCCGAGGAAGTCTGGCGCTTGAACCTCTTTCGCATTGAAGGCCGGGCGCCGAATCGATTTTATTCCGCGTGGCGTCCGACCTGGACGCCCGAACCGAATTTTCATGTCCCTGAACGGTTTGGAGAACTGCGGTTCGCGCCATAACCCGGATTATTCCTGAAGATTCTTGGCAAGGCGCATCCGGCAGGTTTCCCAGCCAGCGCGACTCGGGCAATGCCGCATGTTTGCTGAAGCGCGATCCCTCTAACCCCAATTATTCATAGGGTTTGTAGCGAGGCTACGGGGGCGGGCCTGGATGGGAGGCGCACGACGAGCAGATTCCGCGGGCCCAGTCGACAGTGCGTCGAGAAATCTGAGCGAGCGCAACGCGGAGAGACATGCCCGGATCTGTCGCCGCAGTAAAAGCTTCATGAATAATGCGGGCTAAAAGCCATAATCAAAGCCCGCCAAACAGCCGAAAAGGTTTGAAGATAAAAAGACAGGAGCAATTTGTGTCAAAGCCGGTTCAGCGCGGCTCGGGGGTGTGTTGCAGTCTGCAATCAAACCATGGAAGCAGGCTTCGGCGGCCGCGATTTGAGACCGTCGCAACGGCGCCGAAGCAAACAATGGCTGCACTTTCAAATGAGCGAATGCCAGCATGACTCCATCCCCTGATTCTCTGCTCGTAGTAGATGACGACGTTCTAAACCGGGATATGATGATGCGCCGGCTGTCGCGGCGGGGATTCCAGGTGGCGTCGGCCGAAAGCGGCGAATCGGCATTGGACTATATTAGAAAAAACCCGGTTGATCTCGTGCTGCTCGATATCGAAATGCCGGGAACCAGCGGTTTGGATGTGCTGGGAGCCCTTCGGGAGACCTATAATCCCGCCCAACTGCCTATCATCATGGTAACCGGAAAAATCAGCAGCGACGATGCAGTTCAGGCGCTCAGCGTGGGCGCCAACGACTACATAACGAAGCCCATCGATTTCCCTGTCGTACTCGCCCGCATTCAAACCCAGCTATCCCGAAAGCATGCGGAAGAGGCCCTTCGCCAAAGCGAAGAACGCTACGCGCTGGCCGCACGCGCCGCAAACGACGGCCTCTGGGACTGGGATCTTATCAAAGGCAAAATATATTTTTCGCCCCGCTGGAAATCGATGCTTGGATGGGAAGAGCACGAAATCGGAGAAGATCCGGATGAGTGGTTCCGCAGGATTCATCCGGACGACGTCGAACGGGTCCGCGCCGACATCGCCGCTCACCTGAAGGAGCAGACTCCGCATTACGAAGACGAATACCGCATGCTGCACCGGGACGGGAACTACCTTTGGATGCTGGGCCGCGGCCTCGGGATCCGCAACAACAACGGCAAAGCGCACCGGATGGCCGGTTCCCAAACGGACATTACGCGGGGCAAAGTCGTCGACATCCTTACAGGCCTGCCGAATCGCGTCTTGTTTATGGACCGTCTTGGCCGCTCCTTTGAACGCGCCCGCAGAGGAAGAGGCAAAGCCTTTGCTCTTATTTTCCTTGATCTGGACAGCTTTAAATTGATCAACGACAGCTTTGGCCACCTTATGGGCGATCAGCTGCTCGTCGCCATCGCCGGCAGGCTTGAAGCTACGGTGCGCGCCACCGACACCGTCGCCAGGTTCGGACGGAATCACACGGTTGCGCGCCTTGGAGGGGATGAATTCACCATCCTGCTGGAGGACATCACCAATGCCGTGGACGTCACCCGCGTCGCCGAACGAATAGCGAAGGAATTGGGCGAGCCTTTTATGGTTGGAGGACAGGAGCTGTTTCCCACCGCAAGCATCGGCATCGCGATTTTCAACCAGAGCTATCAGAGTCCCGAAGAAATGCTGCGCGACGCCGACACCGCCATGTACAGCGCCAAAGCCCTCGGCAAGGGCCGCTATGAAATCTTCGATGCAAACATGCGAGCCCAGACCATTGCGCGCCTGCAGCTGGAAACCGAGCTCAGACGCGCAATCGAAAGAAAAGAATTCGAGGTTTACTACCAGGTCCTGGCGTCCCTGGCCACCGGCAGGATATGGGGATTCGAGGCCCTGGTCCGATGGAAACATTCGACTCGCGGCGTCGTGCCCCCCAATGAATTCATCCCGGTCGCCGAAGAGACCGGGCTCATCGTCCCGATCGGACAGTGGGTTCTTCAAGAGGCCTGCCAGCAGGCGCGGATATGGCAGGCCCGATTTGAAAACGATCCGCCTTTGGTCATCAGCGTCAATCTGTCGGCCCGGCAGTTCCTGCAGCCGGATCTCATTCAACAGTGCCGGCGGGTTCTGGACGAAACGAAGCTTTCGCACAGCAGCCTGAACCTTGAAGTCACGGAAAGCGCCATGATGCCGGATCCCGAATCCGCCATCGATCTGATGGGCCAGCTGAAGTCTCTCGGAATCAAATTGGCTCTGGATGATTTCGGAACTGGATATTCCTCGCTAAGCTATCTCCATCGATTCCCGCTTGACAGTTTGAAAATCGACCGGTCTTTTGTTTCACGTCTGATGGAGGATGACGAAATTGTTCGCGCCATCGTCACTCTGGGACGGAATCTGGGGATCAAGGTGATCGCCGAAGGAGTGGAGACTATCGAGCAGGTTGAAAAATTGCGGGAACTCGGGTGCGAATTTGCTCAAGGATACTATTTCTCCGTTCCGGTCAAAGCTCAGGAGGCCACGGACTTGCTCGCGGCTCAAAACTGCCGGGTCAACGCAACCTTGGATAAAGGGGCCTCCCCGGGCAGAAAAATCAACAGCGCAGCCGTCATTGTCGAAGCCTGAAAATCCCTTGATTCCCCGCATCGCAGGCCTTTGTTTTGTCAAAGCCTCAAAACCCGATTGGGCGCCGTGGCGACGCCCGCTCTATGAGGGTTTGGGAAGATAGCTGCGCTCCAGATATTCAAAACAATCGAAGTCCGCGGCCCGGCGGCGCCCCGTTGCATCCTGGCAGCACATCCCGACAAACGCCCCTGTGAAACTGGGATTCCCCGGTGGGCCGGCTTCGTCCGACAGGATGCTGGCATCCAGCGGCCCGGGCAGCCAATGCCATTCGCCTTCGCCCGTTCTGAACGCAAACAGAAGACGCTCGCAATCGACTTCCACTCTCAGCTGCACCGGAACGCCGCTCGGGATTGCGATAGGCTGCGAAAAAACATCCGTCTGGACCTGGTCGGGCAGGCAGGACATCGCCCGGACATGCTTCCCGATCTCATCATCGCAGGAGACATAAAGATAGTGGAATTTCGAACTGTTGTAATAACAGATCAGGCCTGCCGTCTGTTGAAAAGATTCCGGCTCGAAATCCATGAGGGTGGAGGCGCTGTAACAATGCGCCTGCTGACGACGGGCGACCAGTCCCTGATGAAAAACGCTGCCCAGCGTCTCACGCCCGTAGATGCGGAGATGTCCCGGACGCTCCGTCAGGCTGAAAAGCTCTTTCGGCCGGGGCGATCGCAGCCATTGAAAATCCAGCGGAAGCTCCGGGCTGTCGAAATCCTGCTTCCGCGGCGCCTCCGGGAAAACATGAGAGGGAAAGCCGGGCGCCGGCGTTTCGATAGAAGGGACGCCTGTTCCATCCTCAGTGCGCAGCCAACCGTCCGCAGACCAGACCATCTTTTGAATAGCCGTCTCGCGGCCAAGGATGCATCGCCCCCGATTGTGAACAGGCCTCCCGCAGAGATAGACCAAATAGGTCTCGCCGCTCTGAGTTTCGACCAGGTCGCCATGTCCGGCCCGCTGCAGATCGAGATCCGGGCGGTTTCTTGAAGTCAGGATGTGGACGTCCGGATGAAGTTCATAGGGTCCGGCGAGATTGCGCGAGCGCGCCAGAGCGACGGCGTGATTCCACCCGGTCCCGCCTTCGGCGGTCAAGAGATAGTAAAAACCATTGCGCCGGTATAGATGCGGCCCTTCGGTAAATCCAAGCGCCGTTCCCTTGAAAATCAAACGGGAAGGCCCGATCAACTTCTTCAGCTCCGGGGAAAATTCCTGCAAAGCAATTCCGGCAAACCGATTGCGGCCGATCCGCCAATCCCAAACCATGTTCAGCAGGTATTTCCGGCCATCCGAGTCGTGGAACAGCGAAGGATCAAACCCGCAGCTGTTCAGATAAATGGGATCCGACCATTCCCCGTCAATGGCGGGACTCGTCACGAGGTAGTTGTGAAAATCCCGCAGGGACATGCTGGCGCTGGCGCCCTGGGTCGTGCGGCCATAGCGCTTGACGTCGGTATAGGCAAGGTGGAAAAGCCCGTCCGAATAGCTGAGGCACGGGGCCCATATCCCGCAGGAGTCGGGGTTGCCCAGCATGTTGAGCTGGCTTTCACGATTCAAAGGACGCGTCAGAAGACGCCAGTGGACCAGGTCGCGCGAATGATGAATCTGAACTCCCGGAAACCACTCGAACGTCGAAGTGGCGATGTAGTAATCCTCCCCGACGCGAAGGATGGACGGATCCGGGTTGAAGCCCCGCAATATAGGATTTTGTATGGGAATCATGGTTCAGGCCCTTGAATTCAATGGCGACGAAGGACAGGCTGCGAGTTCGCATTGAAGATTTTGCATACTGCCAACAAAACCGTCCTGCGTCTTTTTGTTTCACGAGGCGGTCAGACCGCCGTCGACCGGAAACGAAACTCCGTTGATGAAGGCCGCTTCATCGCTGGCCAGGTAAACAAACGCATTGGCGACATCGGCGACGGACGCCAGCCGCCCCATGGGGATTTCGTTGAAGCGCTCGGCCCGCCGCTCGGGATCCGTCAGGACCGCCTGGAGCATCGGGGTGTCCACCGTGCTCGGGTGAACCGAGTTGCACCGGATATTGTCCTTGGCGTAGCGGACCGCCACGGATTTGGTCAGCAACGTCACGGCGCCCTTGGCAGCCGTATAAGCTTCGTTGGTATACTTATGGCCCAGGATGCCGCAGATCGAGGACATGTTCAGAATCACGCCTCCTCCGGACGCCCTCATAAGCGGCAGCGCGTGCTTGATCCCCAAAAACGGCCCCTTGACGTTGACGCCCAGCATCCGGTCCAGCGACTCCGCGGGCATCTCCTCAATAGTTTTACGAATATTGATCCCGGCGTTGTTCACCAGAATGTCCAGCCGTCCTTTCCCGGAACGGATCTCGGCGAAAGCCTTGATCCAGCTCTCTTCCGCCGCCACGTCCAGTTTCAGGAATGCCGCGCCATCCAGATCTCGCGCCGTTTTCCCGCCCGTGGACTCATTGACATCTCCAATAAAAACGAACGCCCCTTCTTCACAGAATCTGCGGGCGATTTCCGCCCCAATCCCCTGGGCGGCGCCGGTGATCAAAGCGACCTTTTTTGACAAACGCATGACCGTTGCTCCTCCGAGCGCATATTCCTACACGCTAAGGGCCTGTCAATGAATAACGTTTGCACTTTGCTGCTGGCCCCCAGACTCGCTGGCCAGGCGCGAGCGACGAGCATGCTGGCGTGCATGTAAGGAGCGAGCAACAAAGCCAG
>CAZXSV010000097.1:0-14232 GCA_964642735.1 uncultured Acidobacteriota bacterium | reverse complement strand
TTGCGCGGCGAACCGCACGGCGCGCACAAAGGATATGTGTTTTCCAACGCCTGGGTCCACCAGACGGTCGAATCCATGTGCATCGCCCTGATGATCGATCCTCAGGGCGATCCGGAGATCCTCAAAGCTCACGAAAAAATGCGGACGACCCTCGAAGACTGGATTCCCAAAATACTCGCGGCGCAACACCCCGACGGCTATCTCCAGACCGCCTTCACGCTGCGCAACGTGAAAAGCTGGCCCGACCGCTGGACGCCCGAGGGCAGAGGCAACCACGAAGGATACGTCGCCGGCTACTTCATCGAGTCGGCGATCAATCACTACCTGATGACGAAGAAGAAAGACTCCCGGCTGTACGACGCCGCGAAGAAACTCGCCGACTGCTGGTGCGACAACCTCGGACCATCCAGGAAAGAATGGTTCGACGGACACCAGGAAATGGAACAGGCGCTGGTGCGCTTCGGCCGCTTCGTCAACGACATGGAAGGCGGCGGAAGGGGCGACCGCTACATCCGGCTGGCCAAGTTCCTGCTCGACTGCCGCAAAGACGGCGGCGAATACGACCAGAGCCACCTCCCGCCGACCCGGCAATACGAGGCGGTGGGCCACGCGGTGCGCGCGGTCTACACCTACTCGGGCATGGCCGACGTGGCGGTGGAAACGCACGATCCCGACTACCAGAGCGCCGTGAGGTCGCTTTGGGACAACATGGTCCACAAAAAATATTACCTCACCGGCGGAGTCGGAAGCGGAGAAACCTCGGAAGGTTTCGGCCCGAACTATTCGCTGGGAAACAACGCGTATTGCGAAGCTTGCTCGACCTGCGGAGCGATTTTCTTCCACTGGAAAATGAACCTGATGTACCACGACGCGCGATACGCCGATCATTACGAACTCGCCATGTACAATGCGCTCCTGGGAAGCATGGACCTGGAGGGAAAGAATTTTTACTATGACAATCCCCTGTCGGCCGACTCCGTGCGCTACCCGTGGCACGCCTGCCCGTGCTGCGTCGGCAACATCCCGCGCACGCTCCTGATGACGCCGACCTGGACTTACGCGAAGGACCGGGACGGCATTTACGTGAACCTGTTCATCGGAAGCTCCATCACGGTGGAAAACGTGGGCGGCGTCGACGTCGAGATGGTTCAGGCAACGAACTATCCGTGGGACGGCGCCGTGTCGATCACGGTGAATCCGAAAACATCCAAGAGATTCACGGTGCGGGTGCGGATCCCGAACCGCGACATCAGCAATCTGTACCGGAATTCGCCCGAGGTCTGGGGAATGGTCTCTTTGTCGGTAAACGGCAAGCCTGCTCAATCTTCGATCCAAAATGGATACGCGTCGATCGCGCGCACGTGGAGCAGGGGAGACAAAATCGAACTGGTTCTCCCGATGAAGGTCCAACGGGTGAAGGCGAGCGACCAGATCGAAGCCGATCGCGGCAAAGTGGCGCTGCGCTACGGGCCGCTCGTCTACAATATCGAGCAGGCGGACCAGGACATCGCCAAAGCTCTCAGCCCCACGGCGCCGCTGACGACGGAGTGGAAGCCGGATCTGCTGGGAGGCGTGGTCGTGATCCGAGGGCGGTTCACCGACGGTTCGCCCATGGTCGCCATTCCGAATTTCGTTCGCATGAATCGCGAAACCGCGCCGCCGCCCGCCCAGGGAAAGCGTCGCCCGCCGGCGTCCATCGTCTGGATCACGGAAGGATGACCGGGATTCGGCGGGAAAACGGCTGAATGCGAAATGTCGCAACGCCGCGCCGTGCGGCCGCAAGACGATTTTTCACTGTCCTGCGCGGCTTTTTTCGCGGCATTGCGGAGACGCCTGCGATCCGGAGTGAAATTGCGGTATGATATCAGGCGAAATGGACCGGCGCGCGTTTATCATTGCCATCCTCTGTTCCGTGCGAAGGCTGGACGCTTCCGCCGCCGAGCGCCTCTGCAGCTTGTGCGGCGAGGCGATCCCGGCCGGGACAAAGTACTACAAGAGAAACGACGGCCCCGAAATCTACTGCGAACGCTGCTTCCTGGAAGCGCCACGGTGCAGCGTCTGCAATCTGCCGGTCCATGCCGAAGATATCGACCCGGAAACCGGCGCCTGCCCGCCCTGCCTGGCCGCGCTGCCGCGCTGCCGCGCTTGCGGCAAACCCATCGTCGGGACCGCCTACCAATTGCGTTTCGGCAGCGGAGTTTTCTGCCCTCGCTGCAAAGAAACCCGCCCGGCATGCTACGTTTGCGGCGCCCCGGTGGGCGACGACTACTGGAAATACCCCGACGGGAGAATCACGTGCGGGGAATGCGGCGAGCGGGCCGTCGTCGACTTCGAAGAAATCCGGCGCATCCTGCGGGAAGTCCAAAGCATCGTGGGAAGGCGGCTCAACCTGAAAACCAGGAAGCCGTTTGCGCTGACGATCGAGAAATTGAGCGGGCTCGAGCCGGTGAACCGGCGGCTCGTCGCGCAGGACCCGGCGCCTGCCGCGGCCCTGTTCGGCAGAGAGCTCGGGCAGTTCCGTTCCATCAACGGCCAGTCGGAAATCGTGCTGCTTTTCGGCCTGCCGCCCGAATGGACTTACGAAGCGGCGGCCCATGAATATGCCCATGCGTGGCAAGCCGAAAACGGCGTCCTCCGCGTCGAGGAGGAGCTGAAGGAAGGCTTCGCCCAGTGGGTGGCGGCGGACGTTCTCCGGGCTAAAAACTTCAAAACCGCCCTGGAGAAGCTCGAAGCCCGAACGGACTTCCCTTACGGGACGGGCTATCAGCGGCTGAAATCGATGCGCAACCGCGCCGTGCTGAATCTGATGCTGCAAAAACGATAATCCCGCGGTCAAGCCTCATCTCATGCTTGACGCGGGACGAATAAACGCAGACGATGTCGAAGGACCCGGACCGCAATCGCACGGGATAGCAGGGCGCAGGCCCGGCGACTGGCGCGGCAACGTCATCGTTCGGCCCGTTTTCCGAACCTGTTCTGAATCAAGGAGCCCCATGCCAAGTACAAAATTTGATAAATATTTTTCCACGGAAGTGCTTATCGAAAGCCCCAAATTCCCGGGACTGTGGGATGTGTCGACGACCCGCCATATGAAAAACTTCGGCGGAGGGCATCTTTCGGTCGACTGCATTTTTATCACCCGGCCTTTTGTGATGGTCAGCCAGCCCCACCAGCATGAATTTCCCCAATACCTCCATTTCTTTTCAGCCGACCCGGGCGACCAGAGGACGTTCGACGCCGAGATTGAGATGACCCTGGGGGAAGACGAAATTCACGGGGAAAAGCATGTCATCACACGGCCGACGGCGCTTTACATCCCGGCGGGTCTGTTTCACGGCCCGCTGAACTTCAAGACGATCAACAAGCCCGTGGCTTTCATCGACATCGCCGTCGCCGGCGAATACAAGAGAGTCGGCAACACGCCGGACTGACCGGCGGAAAAATCCTGCGGCGAGACGCCTTTCCCGGGTCGTTGCAGCGGCGCCATGGAAACAGGCGGGTCGATCGCCTATAATTTCAAACATAGGAGGAATGACTGTGAAAAATGGATACTCTAGACGCGAGGCTCTGGAACTGGGCTTGGGAGCGGCAGCCCTGGCCGCATCGGCGGCGGCGGTTTCCGCGGCTCAAATACCGAAAAAACCCGCTCCAAGCGAGGGGGGGGCCCTGCCGGAATTGAGCGCGTTCAACAAATACGGGGAAGAGCTTGAAACGGCGATGCTGCTGAGAACGTCCCCCATTGCCGTCAAGATGCTGGAAAAAGAAACGGACATCCCGAAAGGGGCGTTCCGGCCCAAAAGAGACGGAGGCTACCACCTCGCCCAATGCCAGGCTTTCGGCGTGTCGCGCCGCGAAGGCAAAACCGTGGCCATGCTGAAGGAAGACCACTGGTGCCCGACGGCTCTGATGGCGTTCGGCATGGTTGGAACGCCGGCTTCCATGGCGAAGATGGGAGAATCGTATCAAAGTTTCGAGGTCGGCAAATACGTGGGAGTGGTCACGGCGCCGCTGAAGAAGGCTGCATATATTCCCGACGTCGTCCTCGTATATTTGAATCCCGCGCAGCTCAGGGGAATGCTTCAGACGATGATGTTTGACGGCGCGTCTCAGGTCAGCGGCCATTTCTTCCTCCCGTCCTGCGCCCATTGCGTCGTGAGCCCGATGAAAACCGGGAAATACAGCGTCGTGCTTCCGGATCCGGGAGAGTACCAGAGAGCCCTCACGCTGGAAGAGGAGATGATCCTCGCGATCCCGCAGCAGAAGCTGCCGACGCTGATGGCCGGTTTAAAAAGGGGAGGCAGGCTGTACTCCCACCGCGACCAATATATGTCGATGCTCCCGGATTTTGAACAGCCGCAGTTTTATAAGGATTTGTTCAAAAGCTGGGGATTGGACACAAAATAGGATTTATCCATGTTTGCCGCCGGCTCCGTCGAAAAAGTTTGCCGACCGAGCCGGCGATTTTCCGGCCTTTCACTGCCGGCCGACTTCGTCCAGGAAGCGTGAGTTCGACAGACTGATGCTGTGCTCCTCGGAATCGAGAATGGCGTGCGTGGCGGTGATGGCCCTCAAAGTCCCCCGCTGACCGACGATTTCTATCGGCTTCCCCACCTCCAGAAATTTGCGCGCATAAAATCCGGCGAGGATGTTGCGGACAATGTCCCGCGCTCCAAAACCAAAGGATATCCCGAAAGCCAGGGCGCCCGCCGCAAGCACAATGGCCGTCACCAGGCGCAGCATCTCGGTGTCGACTTTAAGCTGGGACACCGCCATCACCGCGATGATGAAAAAAAGCAGGCCGGAGACGAGACGTCCGAGCGCAGGGGCAAAGTCGAGGCCGGCGTTTTCAGCCGCCTGGCGCACGGTAGTCCCGATAAACTGCGATACGGCGCTGCCGAGCAACAGCAGAAGAAAAGCCGCAATCAGGTTCGGCAGGTAGGAAAAGAAAGCCCCGAGCGCATCGGAAATCGCCGTCAGGCTGAGCGAATCGGCAAGAGTCTTGGCCAGGAGGCAGAGAATAAGGTAGTAAACCAGCCGCGGGATGAAGAAATCCAGCTTCTGGCGAATGCCGATGCTCCGGAGCGTCTTGTCCAGGCCCGTCTGCTGCACCAGATTGTCGAGCCGGACCCGCACGAGCAGCATCCGCAATATCTTCTCGATCGCCTTGGCCACAAGGATGGCGATGAACAGGAAAATGATGCCCAATAAGACCTTAGGGGCCGCGGCGGCCACCATGTTCAGCAGTCCTTGAAAAGATTCGGCGAGTTTCTCTTTCACCGGGATTCTCCTTTTCGGCCTTTCGCCGGGGAAAAGATATTAAAAGCGATTTCCAGAAATTCGATTAAAACCAATTTCGGCAAATTCCACGTAAAAGACGCCACGTGGCCGGCTGCGACGCGACGATCGATCTTCTTGCGCACCCGGGTCCAGAAACCCTTGGAGGCTTCCAGATCGAGCTGCGACAACTCAGCCAGGCGTTCTCCGTCGTCGTCGGGTTCGGGATCGCGGGGATAATGACTGTCGTCCATAGATTCAAAAAAGCCGGGTCAGCGGCGATGATGCGCGAGCGCCGGGCCCATCCCGCCGTTCATTTCGCGGAACCTGCGCCGGAACTCCTCGCGGCCCCGCTTGATGCGCATTTTAACCGCGGGAAGGCTGATGCCCATCGTTTCGGCGACCTCTTCGTAAGACAGCTGATCCATATCCCGCAGAATTATTGCAATCCGCAGATTGTCGGGCATCGCCTCGAGGATTTGGGCGATTTGCTGCCGTTCGCCGGCGGCGATCATGGCTTTTTCCGCTTCCGGCTGCCGCACCACTTCGGCGGCGGTCTGCATATTCGCGTCCTCGATATCGACAAACGCCTTCCCGCGCTGCTTTTTCAGATAATTGAAACAATGGTTGATCTTGATGCGCTGAAGCCAGGTGCTGAAAGCCGAACGCCCTTCATAGCGGGCGAGCCCGAAATAAGCTTTCACAAAAACTTCCTGGGCCAGGTCTTCCGCGCAATCCGGGTTTCGCGTCAGAAAGCGACAGTTGGCGATCACCTTTTTTTGATAGCGCCGCACCAACTGTTCGAAAGCTCGAAAATCCCCCTCCGCCGCCGTGCGCGCGCTCTCCAGAAGCTCATCTTCCGGCTTTGACGATTCTGTCAATACGCCTCCTGTTCATTTCGCAACAGGATACTAGGGGGTTTCGCCGCCAGTCAATGAATTATGTGCTCGAAGACCCGGCGCCCCCCGGCGCACAAAAGCAATGGAGATAATGAGTTTCAAGCTACAAGCCAATTCACTTCCAAGACGCCGGTCACGAAAGGCGGCGCGGAGAACAGGGGAATGATTCGTCTCCGTGATTGTTTCGGCGGCGGAATCTGTCCGAAGCAATTATTCCCAGGCAGACTCGGCGGCAGCCGGAATTTCCCGATATGCCTGAATACAAACGGAATTGCCCGGCATGCCGCCGTTCTCTGATTGATTTAGACCGGTATTTTTTCATTAAGTCACATCAAAAAAACGGCGGAGGCGCGGCGGCTTTCAGAAATTTCCTTGTGACTAATTAAAGATCCGCCGGTCTAAACCGTCAGAGGGCGCGGGCAGTGTCGCCCCATCGCCCACAGAAGTCCCGAGGCGGTTTTGTCGGCTTTTTTGGCCCGGTCACTAGATGGGCTTGCCGGCAAAAATCCGGCCGAAGGACAGGCGCCGTTGCGTCGCATGGACGCTCCGGCATTTGAATTCGGCGGCACAATCATCATAAGACTTCAGTTCTGCAGGTTCATAGGAGGCCGGGCGCCGCGCGGCGCCTCATTCTGGAGGAAAATCAAATGGGTTATAAAATCGAAAAAATCGAAGGGATCGGGCCCGCCTTTGCGTCCAAACTGACTCAGGCGGGAGTGAAGACGACGGCTTCTTTGCTGAAATCGTGCGGCAGCCCGAAGGACCGGGAAACGTTGAGCGAAAAAACGGGCATCAGTTCGCAGCTGCTGCTGAAATGGGCCAACAACGCCGATCTGATGCGCATCTCAGGAATAGGACGTCAGTTCGCCGAGCTCCTGGAGGCGTCCGGCGTGGACACGGTGATGGAGTTGAAGCACCGCGTCGCCGAAAACCTTGCCGCGAAAATGACCGAAGTCAACGCCCAGAAACAGCTTTGCCGGGTGTCTCCGAGCGCCGCTACCGTGGCCAAATGGATTGCACAAGCCAACAATCTCGCGGCGGCGATCCGTTATTAAATTTCCTTTTAAGCGGTCAAATTTTTTCCCTGCAATGCGCAGGGGCGCCATGGATTAAAAAGTCACTCAGAGAACCGGGAGGTCGAAGCAATGTCGGTGAACATTATCGAATTGTTGAAGAATGAATTCAGCGATGAGATCGTTGATAAACTCGGCAAATTTTTCGGTCTGGATGCGAACAAAATAAAATCAGGATTGAGCGCCATATTCCCCGCCCTTTTGGGCGCGCTGGTTCAAAAGGGCGCCACATCCGGGGGCGCTTCCGAGATCCTGAACATGATTCAAAAAGGAGGCTACGGCGCCGAGACTCTGAAAGGGTCGTCCGCCGCGTTCGCGGGAGGCGACGCCACCAAAAACCTGATGGCGTCGGGCTCGGGCTTGCTGGACGGCATTTTCGGAAACCGGCTTTCCAAGGCCGTCGATTGGATTTCCGGCGCCGGCGGCATCGGCAAGGACGTCACCGCCTCTCTGGCTTGTCTGGTTGCGCCTTCCGTGTTGGGGCTTTTGGGAAAAGAAATCAAAAGCTCGAATCTGAACGCCGCGGGTTTGATGAACTTGCTGGCCGGCCAGGCGGGATTCTTGAAAAACCTTTTGCCTGCGGGACTGAAAGGCGTTTTGGGAATGACGGACTTTGCGGAACCGGCGCAGGCAATCGAGCGGAGCGTGAAGCAGGGCGCCTCGATCTGGAAATGGCTTATCCCGCTCCTCATCCTGGCCGCCGTCCTGTATTTCGCGTTTAAAAGCTGCAGTCCTTCCCGGAACGCCATCGAAAAAAGCGCCACACAGATCGGCGACGCGATGGAAAAGCTGGGAAAATTCCTGATGGTCCGGCTGCCGAACGGAGTTGACCTCAACGTTCCCGAGTTCGGCGTCGAAAAGAAGCTGATCGATTTTATCGAAGACGCGAACAAGCCCGTCGACGAAACGACGTGGTTCTCGTTTGACCGGTTGGAATTTGAAACGGGAAGCGCTAAACTCAAAAGCGCCTCGGCCGAACAGCTGAAAAATATCGTCGAAATCATGAAAGCCTATCCAAAGGTCGGATTGAAGATCGGTGGCTACACGGACAATACCGGCGATCCGGCCTCCAACCTCGAACTCTCTCAAATGCGAGCTGAAAATACAGCGCAGGAGCTTGTCCGGCTGGGCGTCGACCCGGCGAGGCTTCAAGCCGAAGGCTATGGAGAAAGCTACCCGGTCGCCGACAATGCCACAGAAGAAGGCCGGCAGAAGAACCGGAGAATCGACCTGAGAGTCACGGCCAAATAGCTGTCGGGCGGCCTCGGCCTTCGATAAAGGAAACTTGCGGGCCGGCAAAATTGAAAAGCATCAATACTGAACCGGGAGGAATATTATGGAAAATCTTTTGCCTTTGATTATTCAGCTGGTTTGCGGAGCCGTCGGCGGCAACGTCGCAGGCTCGATAATGAAGAAATCTTCTCTGGGGACTCTGGGCAATTCCATCGCCGGCATTCTGGGCGGCGGCCTGGGCGGCCAGCTGCTGGGATTGCTGGGGATGTCCTCGGCTGCCGGCGGCAATATGGATTTGGGGGGAGTGATCGGCAATATCCTGGGCGGCGGCGTCGGCGGCGGCGTTCTGATGGCGATCATCGGCCTCATCCGAAGCGCGCTGGCCAAGAAATAGATTCCCCGAATGAGTTACGGGAAAAAGCGCGGAGAACGCGGAAATAAATTCCGCGTTCTCCGCGGCTGTTTTCGGTCCCGGCGGGCGGAAAGAGAAGTCAGAACCTGACGACTTTGGGCTCTCCACCGAAAGAATAAAAGGTGGCGGTGGCGTTTTTAAGATACAAAACCTGGTTGTTGCCGTCATCGGCCGAATACATGGATTTCAATTGAGGATGGGCGTCCAGCATCTTCTGTTTCACTTCAATCCTGTCATCCTCGATGGCGGCCGCCTCCACGCGAAGCCATCGTTCGCCCGACATGCCGCAGATTTCTATCTTAGGATTATTTTTCATCTGTTTGGAGACGTTCTTTGCTTTAGCGGTCTGAAAATATAGCCGGTTCTCGAAGATCAGCGCCGTGCCGAACGGCCGCACCCGCGGCTGGTCGCCATCCATCGTCGCGAGATAATAGACGCCGCACTTTTTCAAAAATTCATAGACTTCTTCCATCGTCGGTCCCTCCGTTTTCGAAGATTGAACATTACCCAATCACTATAAAGCATCGATTATACCCGACCGCGCCCGATATGCTGCACGCCAAATTTCTCCACAGCGCCCCTGACAATTCGACCGGCAAATGGGTGGATACGCCCGCCCTGCCCGACAAGATCCTCAAAGCGCCGGGCAAAGCTTAAACAAATCGGAATCATCGGCGTCAGGCCGGAAAAGCGGCTCACTGAAGGCGGTCCGGGCTCAAAAAAACGACGCGAAGATCGATCCGCATCAATTCCCTTGTCTGTCCGGCTTTTGCCGCCTGAAAGACCTCAAGGATTTTGTGCTTCAAGAACAATCGGAATCCCCTTCCGGCGGCATCTGCTATTATTGAACAGTCGACAGGATCGATCTTCAAAACCGATCCGCTTGCCGGGAACATGAGGTGCAACAGCCATGAAAAAATTGGTTCTGCTCACCGGCGCCACCGGGTATGTCGGCGGGCGTCTCCTTCGCCGGTTTGATTCCGAGCAATATCCGGTGCGATGCATTGTCCGGAGGCCTGAATTTCTTCGCGGGCGCGTCGCGTCCGGGATCGAGGTTGTTCCAGGCGATCTGTTGGATGTGGAATCGCTCAAAAAAGCCATGGCCGGCGTTCATGCCGCCTACTATCTTGTACACTCCATGGGGACCGCCCATGGATTTGAAGAGACAGACCGCCGGGCGGCCGAGAACTTTGCGACGGCCGCGCGCGCCTCGGAGGTTGCAAGGATCATTTATCTTGGGGGTCTGGGAAGCCGCTCCGCCGGCCTTTCCCCGCATCTCCGCAGCCGGCAGGAAGTCGGCGAGATATTGCGGCAGTCGGGCGTTCCGGTCCTTGAGTTTCGGGCCTCGATTGTTCTGGGATCGGGCAGCCTGTCGTTCGAGATGATCCGCGCTTTGGTTGAACGCCTTCCCGTCATGATAACGCCGCGCTGGGTGACCATTCTGGCGCAGCCTGTCGCCATCGAGAATGTGCTCGAATACCTGTGCGCCGCGCGGGACGTTCCCTTGTCAGGGTCGGCCATCTATGAAATCGGCGGGCCGGATCGGGTGTCTTATGGCGAACTGATGCGCGAGTATGCGCGACAGCGCGGTCTGCGCCGGGTCATGCTGTCTGTCCCGGTATTGACGCCAAGGCTGTCGAGCCTTTGGCTGGGCCTCGTCACTCCCCTATATGCCCGGATCGGCCGGAAATTAATCGACAGCATCCGTCACGCGACGGTTGTTCAGGATGACAGCGCCTTGCGGGCCTTCGACGTCCGCCCGATTGGAGTGCGCGACGCCATTGCTCATGCCCTGCGCAATGAAGACCGCGAATACGCCGAAACGCGCTGGTCGGATGCGCTTTCTTCCTCGGGCCCGACGACGCGCTGGGGCGGAGTCCGCTTCGGCAACCGGCTGATCGATTCACGGGAGCTTTGCGTGCCGGGGCCGCCGGAAAAGGTTTTTGCTCCCATTCAACGAATTGGAGGCGCGACGGGTTGGTACTATGGCGACTGGTTGTGGAGCCTTCGCGGTTGGATGGACTTGCTTGTCGGAGGAGTTGGGATGCGCCGGGGCCGGCCTGAAGGCGGCCGTTTGAAAACCGGAGACGCTGTCGACTGCTGGCGTGTGGAGGCCTTCGAACCCGGCCGGCTGTTGCGCCTGGCGGCGGAAATGAAGCTGCCGGGACGCGCCTGGCTCGAATTCGAAGTCACGGCGGACGCCGATGGCTCCCGCATCCGCCAGACGGCCATTTTCGATCCCATCGGCCTGTCGGGGCTGCTCTATTGGTATTCCGTCTATCCGTTGCATCAGTTTCTGTTCGCCGGAATGCTGCGCGGCATCGCCAACGCGTCCGCTTCTGAGGAGAGGCCCCGGGTCCAGGATCGATAGCGGGGGCCGGATCCAGATCCATCGCCTTAAAGAAGGAATTATGAGGTCGACCTCGTTGAATCTAATTATCAGTCCCTTGGACGGCGGCGACTTCCGGTGCGGCTTTCCCGATCACGGCGCCAGGCTCATCTTGCGCGGCAGGGGCATGGCAGCGCGGGCGAAAGCGGAGAGTTGCGCCAACCTCAGGAATGACCCGAGAATCCGGCAGCGGCTGTCCGGTTCATGGCGGCAATCTCATTTCCTGCAGCGGCGCCTGCGCACATGAAACGTACGGATATGGCCGACGCTTCGAACGTCATGCCGGAGAAGACGAATCCAATGGGCCGAGGAGGTTCACATTCAGCCGGATCATTTCTTCACGAAGCGCCTTCATGTAAACCCCGGCCACCATCACGTGGTGGATCCCCACGATTTTCTGAAAAAATGCTTCGGCTTCCTTGATTTTAAGCTCCGCCCGGTTTGAGCAGTACCGGCGCATGTTCTTAAGCCCGGGCGGCGGATTTTCGTAGGATGGGCGGTTCGTATCGTCGATCCCGGGCTGAATTCTTCCGGGCCATGCCACAAAGTTTTTGAGGTCTTTGGTGAACCCTCCCATCGTCACTTCGAGGCCGATCGGGAATGAAACCTGAGGAGTCACTCCTCCCATTCCATGATAGTCGCGCAGCTTGTACGGCAGGGCCGCGGCGTTTCGGCCCAGCAGCCGCAGCGGGGCGACGCAATGGCGAAGCACCGTGCTGGACTTGGCGATATCGACGGAGGATATATTGCAGAAGTACGACGGCTTCTGGCTGATCTGCTGCAGCATCATGGAGGACAGCATTCCGCATACGTCCGCTTCGCAGGGCATCGCAAAGCCTTCGTCCCTCAATCTTGTGAACGCCAGGCAAGGCACCGGCAGTTTCCGATTGGAGTTGAAAGAAAAACTCAGGCAATCGATCGAAATTCCCGACAGTCCCTCTTTCTCGATTATGGAGCGCAACAGAACATACATCTTGCACGATTGAAAAAGCGCTTCATCCGTGGGCTCGACTATGGACGCCGCTTCCTTCTTCCATCTTTCCATTTCCCTTCGGGCGCCGTCGGGATCGACGCTTTGAAGCTGCGCTTCCAGCTGTTCGATCGGCCGGAATTCCAAACGGACGCCGGTGCGGTTATAAATGGCCTCCGCGGTCAGGTTGCGCGCAGGCACGCTGGTGGAGTCGAATGGCCTGCCGTAGATGACGGCGCGTTTGCCTTCCAGCAGGCTGGGAACGGACAGGATCTTCATCAATTCGATCGCGTGCGTCTCGGAATTGGCAAGCAGGGCGTTGGAGCCTTTGGCACGGAATGCCGCAGCGACATTCGCCTCCATCATGATCAGGTCCGGAATCGGGGGAAGGAGTATGATCGGAACGTCGATGGGATCGAGCATAACGGGAATATTTCCGGAGCTCAAGCTTGTCCGCGGCAAGCCGAAGAAAATGATGTCGGGCGCCTCTGTCTGAATGGTTTTGGCGACTTCCTGCGGCTTCTGATAATCGGTCTTGGCCGTGACAACGGAAAATTCAAATTCCTTGATGGATTTCACCGACTGAATCAGGCGCGCGAAGGAATCCGGCGAGTCGCTCAACAGGAGCAGTTTCCTTTTGTTCCCTCGATTCAGCGGCCTCGCCACGCTCGCGGAATTCTGCGCCAGGGCGGCCCCCGGAAGGGCTGCCGCCACACCCGCCATAGCCGTTGTCATTAAAAAATCCCGCCTTCCGAAATGAATGCACCCGCAATTCCCTTTCATCCTTTCACCCCTTCCCCAATCTTCGATTCCAAGGATAATTCTCCTGCTGCATTGCAATGAACCGGAGCGACCGGCAATTTGCGCCGATTATAATCGACCGCCGCGCCCTTGCACAGCCGAATCTGCGATGCTGTCGCGCCGGGGGAATCGATCGTTCCACCGGAAACCTGGCAAGGGACGAGTCGATGACAAAACATATGGGAAAGCTATCCGCGTTCCGGGCTGCAAACTTCCGAATATTCGAGGGATTCCGGATCGGTTTGCCGTTGGACTTGGATGCCGCCGAAGCAAAGGAGTCTCCGGACGGGACCTTGGCTATAATGAATCCACGGGCAGCGTGATATTGCAGCCGATTTGGATACAATAGCCCCATCTTCATGAACTGATTTCATTGTATTGAACCCGATGTCGACGTGGAGGAGGACCCTGCATGATCGGCAAGACGCTGGGCCATTACCAGATCACGAGCCAACTCGGCAAGGGCGGCATGGGGGAGGTTTATCAGGCGAAGGACCAGAAGCTCGGCAGAGATGTCGCGATCAAGGTCTTGCCGGATGAGTTTGCCAGGGACGCCGATCGCGTCGCCCGGTTCCAGCGCGAGGCCAAGCTGCTGGCTTCGCTGAACAACCCGAATATAGCCGCCATACACGGATTGGAAGAGGCGGGCGGAAAGCAGTTCCTCGTCATGGAGCTGGTGGAAGGCCAGACGCTCGCCGAGGTGATTGCTGGGAGCGTCTCGCCGGCGCCGGCGTCTCTCCGGCACGCCATTGCGATAAACGGCAGCATGCCATTGAATCGATACGCGACAATCCCGTTTCCCTCGAATCGTTTCGATTGCCGGAAGGTTGCAGCCGGCGAGACGCCGCTCCCAGCACGTGGTCGATTGTCGCATGGCGTTTTTGAGCCGCGGAGCGGCGAGACAATTAGCAGCGTCAAGCCGCGGAGCGGCGATCAGCAAATAGCCGGGGTGCGAGCGAAGCGAGCCCCCGGTCAGCAGACGAAATATAAAAAAGCCCCGGCAGGGGCGCCAGACATGCCTTTCGCCGCTCCGCGGCTGCAGCCGGCGAGACGCTCCCAGCACGTGGTCGATTGTCGCATGGCGTTTTTGAGTCGCACAGCGGCGAGACAATCAGCAGCGTTTTTGAGCCGCGGAGCGGCGATCAGCAAATAGCCGGGGTGCGAGCGAAGCGAGCCCCCGG
>CAZXSV010000096.1:10215-14396 GCA_964642735.1 uncultured Acidobacteriota bacterium | reverse complement strand
CTCGTGACCTCCTGACTGCCAGTCAGGCACTCTCCCAGCTGAGCTACAGCCCCACACGTTCAAACGCGGCGTGCCATCACCTTATCGGCCGGACGCCCCAAAAAGATAGGCGATTGAGACCGCCTTTTCAAGCAGAATCCGTGCGGCCGGATATGCAGTCAGCCACAATCCCGGCATCGATTCGGTTCGGTAGTCGAGCGGTTCGACCGACGAGACGTTCCTATGAGCAATGAGCAACCGGACGCCGCGACTGCTTCCCTCGCCATTCCTCAAAATGCCATTTGGCAGGACGCATCATCCGGAGCAAAATAGAAGTCTCTTCATTAATAAGGATTCGATGGAAAAAACAGCGGCCGGCAAAACTATGAACCTCGCCAAACAGATCGCGTCATACATCGAACATACGCTGCTCAAGCCCAACGCCACCGCCGCCGATATCGAACGGCTGTGCGCCGAAGCCCGGCAGCACGGCTTCCTCGGCGTCTGCGTCCACGGCTCGTGGGTTCGCCACGCCCGCCTCTGTCTGAAAAACGCCGATGTCAAAATCGTGTCGGTGGCGGGATTTCCCCTCGGCGCCGCATCCGCGGCAGTCAAGCGATTCGAAACCAAAACCGCCATCAAAGACGGCGCGGATGAAATCGATGTCGTCCTCAACGTCGGCAGGCTTATCCAGGGAGACGACGATTACATCTTGAAAGAGCTCTGCTCCGTCGTCGAAGCCGCCGGCGGACGCCCGGTCAAGGTCATCCTCGAGACCTGCCTGCTGGATGAAAGCCAGAAAATCCGCGCCTGCAAGCTTGCCGTCGATAGCGGCGCGCGATTCGTCAAGACCTCCACCGGCCTGGGCTCCGGAGGCGCCACAACCCCGGACGTCGCGCTGATGCGGAAAATCGTCGGACCGAAATTCGGCGTCAAGGCCGCCGGAGGAATTCGAAATGCAGCCGCGGCGCTGGCCATGATCGGCGCGGGCGCCAATCGCATCGGGACTTCCGCCGGAATCGCCATCCTCAGAGAGCTCAGCTAAGGGCCTGGCAATGAATAAAGGTTGAATTTTGGCGCGAGCGCCGGGCGGGCAGATGCGCGGCGCCACGACGGGGGCGATGCGGCGTCATCGTCGAGGAGCGGCAACAAAACAGATGCCCGCCCGCCGCCACGCCTGGCCAGTGGGCCTGGGAACCAGCAGCAAAATACACCCTTTATTCATTACCAGGCCCTAACGTCGCCGGCTAAATGCGGACTTCGCCGACAGTATCTTCCTAAATAAATAACGGCGGGCAAATCTGTTTTTCTTGCGCAGGCCAAATTATCTGGCACAATCATCGAATGACGATCGAATTGCCCGAATACGCTCATGTCGTCCGCGGATTGCCCGGCGGAGACCATCCCTACCGGAGGCTGCTGCCCCGGATCGAGGAAAGCCCGGTGGCGCGCCGCATCGAGTCGCCCAAAACGCCGTTCAGCGCGCTGCTGGAGAGCGCGCGCGTCCGTATCAGAAAACGGGAAGGCTACTGCTATGTCGATGTCGCGATTCCCGCCATCGTCCTTTCGGACAGCTATTATCGTTCGGCCAATCCCGTCGACCTCTATCTCGACATGGCTCACGAGCTGACGCATCTCCGGCAGTTCACTGAAGGAGAAAATATCTGGGACCACAGCATCCACTACGTGGACCGGCCAACCGAAATCGAGGGATACGCCGTCGCGGTGGAAGAAGGGCGCCGGCTTGGGATGACCGAGGACGAAATTCTGCGCCACCTGTCCAATCCCTGGCTGAACGATTCCGAAGTCGCCCGCTTGCTGCAAAATATCGATAATTTCCTCGCCGAACATAGGATATAGCAGCGCGAAACAGCATTTGAACCCGCAGGATTGCCGAAGTTTCGTTATCGGGGAGTTGCCGCCGGCGAGGAAGCCGGAGTTCCTTGCGAAAAGTATGTCGCATCAGGCGTCCCGCCGTCGATCCCGCCGCCGATCAGCGTGGTGAAACTGGCGGCGTCAAGATCAAGCTGCGCTTCCCTTTCCGAAACTGGAATGGACGCGCCCTGCTGCATTCCCCTCCCGCTGTCGGAGACCCAGGCCCGGAACGATTTCAGATCGGCCGGAAGGCCGGTGATGGCGGCAGTGCGGGCCGCGCCGTTGTTCACAATATGGATCGCGTAAATCCCCCGCGCGATGTCGCCGAAAGCGGCACAGCTGATCCCAGGACTGTCGCAGCGAACAGGCAGCGCAAACGCTCCTGCGGGAGTAGCGGTCAGCTGCTTCAGGTTCCAGAACCTCTGAGTCGGGCGAAGAGGGCTTTTGTCGCCGAACACCCCGCCGCCGGCCAGGATGGAGTAGTCGGCGGTGAGCTGCCACTGCAAAATCGATTTGGGCCGGCTGATCGACAGAATGCGAAGATACAACTCGATTTCATCCAGGGCAAAGGATTGTTCCATGAAAATCTGAGGGTAATTCCAGGCTTCCGCGTCCGTGCTCCCCTCGGCCACCAGAAGCGGCGCACTCAATTTTCCGGCGGCGTCGCGCCATTGGGCGAGAAGCTCTTCCGTACACCCGCGCCAGGAGTGGAAGGAAACTGCCCCGATATATTTCACCGCTTCCGGATCCCGCATCGCCCGCTCGATGAACTGAATCGGTCTCGCATCAGAAGTGTCGCCGAGCAGCATCCGAGTCGCCAGCCCTTTGGCCGCAAACCTCGCGCCCAGCGCCTTGATCAGTTCCGCATGCTCCTCGCCGGTCTGGCGGATGTTGATGCCCAGATCCGATTCGTTAAACGAAAACAGGGCGGCTTCCACCCCATACGCCCGCTTCAGGAAAAGAAGGTAGCCGGCGATCGATTCCAGAATGCGATCCTTTTTCTCAGGATTGAGCGGATTGCCCCATTGTCCATCGGGTCCGGGGCGAAAGTTGGGTTTGCCCAATACAGCCCAGGGCGGAGGGAACCAGGCGCTCACGATGACAGGAATTCCTCGCCGAGCCAGTTGGCGCGCCATGTCCATGGCCTCCTGCACACGGGCATCCAGTTTCCCGGCGCCGGCCGCTTCCAGAGGATTCTCACTTTCGGCGGGATGCCAGGCCGACCATGGCATCTCGACCCGCCCCCACGCCACACGGAGGTTTTCGAGGTTGTATTGGACAACCGCAGGGTCGGTCGCGGGATTCTGAATCCGGAAGTTGCCGCCCAGTCCGTCAAACGCCTGGCCCGGACTGTTTGCGTCAAGCGCTATCAGGACGGGATTTCGGTCGATCTCACCGTCGACTTTGAGAGTGAATTTTCTCTTTGCCGTCCCCCCGACAGCGGCTTTGCCGGTCAGGATCGCCATGAAAATCTGAAGAGATCCGTTGCGTCGGATGACTATTTCGGACGGCTCATCGAAACGAATTTCGAGCCGATTGCCCTCCGCGACAAAGCGCACGCCTCGTGCGACGGCGGGCAGATTTTCCTCCTGCCTGGAAGCGGCCGGCTTCAACAGAACTACAGACGGAGCGGAAGGCTCCGGATTGATGAATTCCGCTTTGCCGCTCGAGTAGAGGGAAGCCGGAAGCTCCAGCCGAAGATACACCCCGGCGATATCCGCTTCCTTTTGAGAAACCGCTTCCGCCTCTAATGACGCCGCGCCTCTCTCCGTCTCCTCGACCGCCATTGAAGCCGATATAGTCCAATCAGGCCGCGCTGTTAGCTGGGGAATCTTGACCGTTTGTCTTTTGCCGTCGCGCAGGAAAAGGCTTTTCTGCCCCTCTTTTCGTGTGCAGACAAGGTTCGACCAGCCGCGCTCAACTACACAAAGGCTCGTTTCGAATTTATGGATGTGGCCATCCACGCGAATCCCCGTAATGTTGCCCCAACCCATGACTTGCGGCTGACAAACCGCCTCAGGAGCGGCAATCAAAAATCCGAAGACAACTGCCGCGATCAGGTCCAGTTTTCTATTGATCATTGTTTCATCTCCGAGGGAGCGCTCATTAATTATAGGACCGCGGGCGCCGAGGAAAAGAAAAAAACAGAAGCGGCTGAATCTCAAAGCCCAGAGCAGGGCGTAATCAATCTGCCCTGAAAGAGTTGCATGATTGCAACCCTTTCAGGGTTGCACCAAAAACACATCTTTACCCAGGGTTGACCGCAAAAAACGCGGTCAACCCTGGGCTTTGCGATACAACGCCTTCGGCGTTGTTGAAATCGCGCC
>CAZXSV010000096.1:0-10115 GCA_964642735.1 uncultured Acidobacteriota bacterium | reverse complement strand
TTGCAGCAATCCGGACGTGCGGCCGTCTCTGCATCGCATCAGGAAGACTGCCGCGAAGCCGCTCAATCTCATAGCCCAGAGCACAGCCTCGCTTTTTGCGGCCATGAACCGGGACAAGGCGTCGGCGGTCAACCCTGGGCTTTGCGATACAACGCCTTCGGCGTTGTTGAAATCGCGCCGCCATTTGCGCATTACGTTGCAGCAATCCGGACGTGCGGCCGTCTCTGCATCGCATCAGGAAGACTGCCGCGCGCGCGAGCGATTTTGTGCTATGCTTCATTTTTTGACATGGCTTGCAAAAATACACAACCTCCCCGATGCCCGGTCTGTCAGGCGGAAGCCCCGTCTGTTCTATGCCCCGTAGTGTTGGCCGGAACCGCGCCCGTCTTTAAGCTCGTCGAATGCGCCGGTTGCCGCACGCGTTTCCTGGACCCGCTCCCCTCGGCGGACGAGTTGAGCCGGTTTTACGCGCCGCATTATTACGGCTCGGACTGGTACAAGCAGGAGGAAAAAGGACGCGTTTTCGGCCGTGCGATGCTTCCCCGAAATTCGAGCGGCAAATTCCTCGACGTCGGCTGCGGTTTGGGATTTTTCATCGACGGCGTCCGCCAAAGCTCCCGATGGGATGTCTTTGGAGTCGAGGTCAGTCCGGAAGCCGTTTCTTTCGCCCGGGACAAGCTGAATCTGAATGTGAGCTGCGGAGATTTGGCCGCGGCGGGCTATCCGGACCATTTTTTCGATTACATCCATGTCTGCAACGTCCTTGAACATGTTTGCAGTCCGGTCGGGTTGATGAAGGAATGCCGGCGCATTTTGCGCCCGAACGGGAAATTGCTATTGTCCGCGCCCAATGGGCAGGCCGACAGCGCCGGTTTGATTCGATATTATAAAAATGAAGGCTGTCCGGCGCGCAGCAAGGATGGGCACGTCTTTTTCTTTTCCCGGACGGGGATTCGGAAAATACTCTGCGATTCGGGCTTTTCAATCGTCTCGAGCCGGACCTTCGGCCTCCGCCGGGGTTTGCGCATGCTGGGATGGTATCCTCGAAAGCTCGGCTGGACAAAACAATACCGGCCGGCGCCGGACGCAAGCCCTCAGACAGAAACGGCCATTCATTTGCCGAAACGCAAAAAGCGCCTTCCCGGCTACCCTGCCTATCGTTTCAGGCAGGCGCGCCTGAAAATGCTTCCGGGCTTATGGCGCATCGGCCTCGATTTCGAAATTTTGGGGATTCCATCGGATCAACCGGACAAGTTCATCTTTCCGGAGGCGAATTCCGGGAGCCCTTAACCCGCATAATTTCCCCGACATCAGGACCTGTTCCGGCGTTCGCCGTGGAGCCTGCCTTGGCGCAGGCTTTTTGGAGCAACGGCGCCGAGACATTCCCGATAAGAGGCGGAACCCATTAACCATGCTGACGATTCGCGGAAAATTTTACGATGATTGATTCTCATGCGCATATTTATTCGAAGGCTATCATTGACAATGTTTTGAGCATTGACGGGCTGGCGGAATTTCTTCACCTCGACGCAAAATCCGTGGCCGGACGCACCGATCCGGAAACTTTGAAGCGGGAAGCCGGCGCCGCCGGGGTCCGAGCCTGTCTCCTGCTGCCGGTCGCACCGGCGTCCGGGGTGTGCGAAACCAACGACCGATTCATTAAAATGGCGGAGAAAGATGCGAGCTTATTCACTGCAGGCGTCCTGCACCCGTCTATCCGCAACCTAGACGCAGAGATGGAGAAGCTGAGCAGCCATGGCATACGCGCGCTCAAGCTCTCCTCTTTTTCGCAGAAATTCGACCTGGAATCGGCGGAGACGGTCCGGCTGTTCGAAAAGATCCGGGCGAAGAATGTTGCAGCCGGAGCAAGGTTTTTCGTCGTCCTCGACACTTTTTGCAAAGCCGATCTTTTTTTCCGGACTTCCAAGGAATTCCTAACCACGCCCGAAAAGCTGGGCTGGCTGGCGGCTCGATTCCCGGAGATCGATTTCGTGGCCGCTCATATGGGCGGATTGGCGGCGCCCTGCGCCGAAATCGAAAAACACCTCAAGCCCGGCGGGAATTTGTATCTGGACACGTCCAACGCAGCGCACATGATCTCCCGCGAAGAGTTCATCCGACTGATCGGAGCGCACGGCCCCGAAAGGATCCTCTTCGGGACGGATTGGCCCTGGTTCAGCCATGGCGAAGAAGCCGCGTTTATAGGAAAGTTGTTGGAAGAAGCGCATTTTTCACTTCAGGAACAGTCGCTGGTTTTCAGCGGAAACATTTCCCGTCTGCTGGGAATCCAGCCTCGACTTTAAAAAAGGAGCCCGAACCCTATGACAGCGACGAACATTATCGAAACAGTCGTGAAGTCTTTGAGGAAAAACAACTTTCAGGTGAAATATTTCGAAAAGGCGCAGGACGCCGTTCCCGCCGTCCTCGATCTGATCCCTGCGGACGCCTCGATCGAGATGGCAGGATCGGTCTCCGTCGGCCAGCTCGGGCTTCTGGATATGCTCCGGAAGTGGGGAAACAAGGGGCTCGATTTCTCGGATCCCAAATCATTTTCTTTTGAAGAAATGGGTAAAAACCGCAAAGACGTGCTTCTCGTATCCACAAACGCCTTGACGCTCGACGGCAAGCTCGTCAATACCGACGGGATGGGCAACCGCGTCGCCGGGATGTTTTTCGGAGTGAAAAAAGTCGTTCTGCTGGTCGGCGCAAACAAAATCGTTCGAAACGTCGAGGAAGCCCTCGAACGGGTTCAGAAAGTCATTTCGCCTTATCATGCCAGGTGCATTGGAGTCCAAACTCCATGCGCATCCACGGGAGAATGCAGCGATTGCGATTCGCCCCAGCGGATCTGCAACATTACGACGATCCTTTCAAAAAAACCGCCGACGGTCGATTTTCACATCATCCTGGTCGGCGAAGATCTGGGCCTCGGATGGGATCCGGATTGGCCAAAGGAGAGAAAAGAAAAGATCGCGTCCGCTTACAGGGCGGAGATCGAAAAATTCAAGGCTTCCCTGCCCCCTCCCCCAAAAAAATGAAATGCGGAGTCGGCAATGAAAGACGCGGAAGCCTGGCCGCGGAAAACGAGGGAACGCTCGCCGCGTTTCCCGCGCGGTTTTCTTCCCCGGCTGTCGCCGGAGTTCGGCGTCAGGCTTTCCGCTCAACAATGAGACGCTGCGTTTGAAGCGGATGGCAATCCGGCTCTCGCTGTCAAAAATCATCGGACAGTTGACAGGCAACTGCAGCGGGCCGGGCCTTAAATTTCCAATCGTCAATCGTCAACCGTCAATTGTAAATTCGTCAGGTCGCGGCCGATGATTATTTTCCCGCTGAATGCCTTTTGGGCTTCATCCAGAAATTCCTGATCGGGCGCCCCGGACGGTATCAGGTGCGTCAATACGAGGGTTTTGACTTTTGCTTTGGCGGCGACTTCCCCGGCTTCTCTTGCGCTGGTATGGTATCGGTAAATAGACCAGCGATCCGGGTCTTCCGGACCGGCGGAATCCTTTCGAACGTAGGCTTCGTGGACCAAAATGTCAGCCCCTTCCGCATAGCGGACAAGATTGGGGCTGGGTTTCGTGTCTCCGGAGACGACGATGCTGCGCTTGCCGGCGTCGAAGCGATAGCCGAATGCCGGCTTCACCGGAGGGTGGTCGACAGTAAATGCGGAGACTTTGACTACGCCCGGGATGCTGAACACGACGCCTTCCTGGACTTCGTGAACATTGATCCGCGCGCCCTCAGGAGGAAGCTTTTCGGTGAGGTCGCGTCGTATCGCAATGTCCGTGCCGTAGAATTGCAGAATCCCGCCTGCGACTTCTTTAACGCCGTTTGGCCCGTAGAGTTCAAGCGGCGCTCCTTTGCCGAATTCCCAGGCGCTGTGGTAGAGGTCAGGCAGTCCGTCGATGTGATCCGAGTGCAGGTGAGTCAGAAATACGGCTTCTATTGAAGACCAGGGGTTCCCGATCGCAGCCAGACGCATGCCGACGCCGCGTCCCGCATCGACAATGAAAACTCTTTTGTCCACGATCACCGCACAGGAAGGGCCGGCGCGCTGCGCGTTGGGATAGGGATACCCTGTGCCCAGCAGGACCAGCTGCACGGGAGACGGCTGTTGCGCCAGTCCCGAGCGGCTCTCAATGGCCGGGGAAATAAGCGTCAAATACAACAGGAAAACCGCAATCCACCGGCAATGATTCATCGCATCCTCGAGATGAAAATGAAACCCTGCATTCTAAACGCCTGATAAAAAATGGAATGATGAACGGAAAATGCGGAATTGTGAAGCATTGATTTCTGAAGCGCCGCGATCCCTTGCCGGCCGGGAGCGAATCCCGGAAGAAGGTTCCGGAATAGGATGAAGGGCGGAAAGCCTGCTCCACGGGCGGATTTTAAGACAACATCGCCGGAACTTTCGGAAACGCAATCTCAGGATCCGGAACGTTTCGCGAAATTGCGCGGGCGCATCGGGCGAATTAGGATTAGAATGTGCAGGTTTCAAAGGAGGCGCCGGATGGGCAAATATCTGTTGTTGTCTTTGGGTTTTTGTTTCATGGCAGCGAATGCCGGACTCTCTCAGACGCCGTCGTCCGCGCTTGCGGCGGAAAAAGTTGCGGATGGCATATATATCGTCAGGGGAGGAATAGCCAACACCGGTTTTGTCGTCGGCGAAAAAGAAGTGGCCGTGATTGACGCCGGAATGACCGCCGATCAGGCGAAAAAAACGATCGACGAAATCAGGAAGGCCACTCCGAAGCCGATCGCCAAAATTATCCTCACTCACAGCGACGGGGATCACGTCAGCGGTCTCACGGGTTTTCCTCAAGGGCTTGAGATCATCTCGAGCAGCGCCTGTAAAAAAGAAATGGAGAGCGACAAAACGCTGGCGGCTTATTTGCCCAACAAAACCTTCGCCGACAAAATGGATTTCAACCTTTCTCCCATGCGGATTCAGTTGCTGCATTTCGGACCGGCCCACACCAGCGGGGATATCGTGGTCTTCTTCCCTGATAAAAAACTGGCGTTTATCGGAGATCTCGCATTTCTGAAGATGGACCCTTTGATTCACCGCCAGAAAGGGGGGTCTTCGACTGGATTGATCCGGACGCTAAAAGCGCTCCTTGAACTCGATGCGGACAAATTCTTCTCCGGACACGACGATGTCGTCACGAAAAGCAATATCGAGACTCTGATGAAAAGCCTCCAGGGAAAGCAGGATAAAGTTAAAGCGCTTATCAAAGAGGGCAAATCTCTCGATGAGGTTAAGAAGGCCTTCGGGATTGCGGAAAGCCCTGCAAAGCCCGGCGGCTTTCGCTTCCCGAGCCTGGTCGAGACCATGTATCTTGAACTTTCGGACGCGAAGTAAAAACAACGGTGCAAAAGTTTAATATTTTCAAAGGAGTTCCAACGATGCGATCCACGGTCCTAATAATAGCGGCATTGTTTGCCACGGCGGCGTTCGGGCAGGAAGCTCAGGAGTTCAAGGATCCGAAGGAAAAACTCAGCTACTCTCTCGGGATGAGTCTCGGGACCCAATTCAGAGCGCAATCAGTGGATATCAATCCGGACGTTTTTATGCAGGGCCTCAAGGACATTCTGTCCGGGAACAAACCGGCCCTGACCGAAGATCAGGCCCGCGCCGCCATCGCCGAAATGCAAAAGGAAATGGCGCAGAAGCAACAGGCTCAAACGGCTGCCTTGGGAGAGAAAAACAAGATTGAGGGACAGGCCTTCCTTGAAAAAAACAAGACTGCGGAGGGCGTCGTCACCCTGCCGAGCGGGCTTCAATATAAAGTCACGGCAAACGGCGAGGGGAGAAAGCCGACGCTGGAAGACACGGTCATCTGCAATTACCGGGGGACTTTCCTGAATGGGACGGAGTTCGACAGCTCCTACAAGCGGAATCAGCCGGTTACTTTTGCGGTCAAGGGAGTGATCCCTGGCTGGACCGAAGCTCTTCAGCTTATGCCCGCGGGCTCCAAGTGGATTCTTTACATCCCTTCGAATCTTGCGTACGGAGAACGCGGCGCGGGCAGCGCCATCGCCCCGAACGCGACACTTATTTTCGAAGTCGAGCTTCTATCGATAAAAGAAAAACAATAAGAGCGAACTTCCCCGGGACGCGGGCCGGCCGGCCCGCGTCCCGGGAGGATTCCGGCCCGGCGCTGCCCCAATCGCTATTGAACTTCCGTCGCCTTATATTCCGCCTCCAGCCCGACCCGCATCATGCGATAGGGCTTCTCGACTTTGTTGCAAACAACGGGATAGTGCGCAAGTCCCCGGGGAATGCACACGACTGTGGGCTCTTTGAAATTGTGCTTTCCGCGCTCCGGGCCGATTTCAATGGAGATGTCGGCGCCCAGATAGCTCAAATCGTTCACGTTGTGGCCGAAAAACAGCAGAATCTCGTCAAAGAGGTGCGTGTGCGCCCCGCGGTTGGGCGCCCAATCGCCCGCCTTTTCGTAAACGCCGACGATGAAATTTAAATCAAAGCCTCCCATCTGGTCGCCGCTGACGAAGACAAGCTCTCTTGCGTTTGCGCCTTCCATCGTCCCTTTTTGAAATACGAGAGTTTTGACCAGACTGCCATATTGGGTTTCTGTTACGACGTCCTCCCGGTCGTCAGGTCAATCCGAATCGGAAGCGTTTTCGGAATCGCCCGATTTCAGTTTGAGCAGCAGCAGTACTGCCGCGCCGGCCACAGAGCCAACGCCCATGATCATTCCGACAGACGGCAGCGGCATATTTATTTCGAGAAGGAAACCGACGAGGATCGGGGATAAAATCGCTCCTCCCCGGCCGACTGCGAGCATGAATCCCGTTCCGAAAGCGCGCGCGTGCGTCGGGTAGGCGTGCGCGACGACGGCGTAAAGGGCGATGATGCCGGAATTGCCGAAGAAGCCGGCCAGCATGCAAAGGAACGACATGACGGTCAGGTCCGCCGGCGTTCGGCCGAAAACCGCGATAAAGATCCCGGAGAAAAACAGAATGAAAACGGACAATTTTTTAAGATCGAATTTGAGAGTCAGAAGGCCGAAGATCGTACCGCCCACCGCGCCTCCCACATTGGCCCAGACCAGCACGTTGCTCGCAGAAGAAACGGCGAATCCCATGTCCGCCACAATCTTGGGAACCCATTTGAGTATGAAATAGTAAGTGGTGATATGGAGAAAATAAGATATTGCTATGATGAAGGTGGTTTTCAAAAGCCTCGGACTGAAGATGTCCCCGACGGATTTACGGCGCTCCCGCTCGGTAATTTGCGGCAGGGCTGCGATTGCGGAGTGCTTGCACTTTTTCAGAGTCTTGTTGATTTTTTCCAGGGCGCCTGGCTTTTGCTCGCGCGCAAGCCAGTGGATGGATTCGGGCACAAAAAAGAAAACTACGGGGATGAAGAAAGTCGTAACCGCGGCGCCCAGATAAAAAACCGAACGCCAATCGTGGTTGACCAGGAGCCTGGACGCGATGAATCCGCCAATAACGCCTCCCCCAAGCGGGTATCCGATAGCCATCATCGAGATGCAAAGGTGCCGCCGGCGGATATTGGAAAACTCGGCGGAAAAAGCGGTAATGGCGGTCAGCAGCCCGCCGATTCCCACTCCGGTGACGATGCGCCAGAAGGACAAGGCGAAAATGCTGATGGTGGTGGTCACCATAAACATGCCAAAGGCCATGACCACAAGACAGCACAGGGTTGTCGGCCTGCGCCCGATCTTATCCGCCAAACCGCCCAGAAAAAAAGATCCCAATCCCATTCCGATCAGCTCCATGGAGAGGACTACGCCTAAAGCGGTCCTGTCCACGCCCCACTCTTTTGCGATTCCCGGAGCTGCGAAACTGATGGAAAGGATGTCCAATCCATCGAGAGCGTTTAATCCGACCATGATGACGACGATCAACATTTGCAGGATGCTCATATCGGACTGGTTGATTGTTTCACGCGGATCAGAGCTCATAGGAATCTCCCCTGGAATTCCCCGTTTATATCACAATGACCCCAATGGTGACAGGTTAGAATGTCCCTAATTTCATCCCGAGATTTCCACCAAATGGTGCCTGGCTAGGATGTCCCCAATTTATTGAAATTGGGGACATCCTAGCCAGGCACCATTTGAATTTGGACGCGGGACATACCCGATCGTTTACTTTTGCCCATAATTGTGTATGCTGTTGGAACCATTTTGGAGGGTTTCGATGAAAACGATAGTTTATACATTAGGATTTTTGCTCATTGCAGGCGCGGCGCTTGCAGCCGATATTGACGGCCAGTGGGAAGGGGAAGCCATGGTCATGGACCAACCCACAAAGATGACATTCACGTTCAAGGCGGAGGGAGAGAAGCTGACCGGCACTGCCCCGGGACCGAGCGGGCCCGTAGCGATCCAGGACGGAAAAATCAATGGCAATAAAATCTCCTTTAAATTCAATATCGACTGGCAGCAGATGAAGATGACGTTCAAGTACAAAGGAGATCTGTCCGGAGATGAACTCAAGATGACCTATGAATCCGACATGGGCGGCGGCATGGGCGGCTTCGGCGGACCGGGCGGAGGAGAAGCCCCGAAACAGGAACTCATCGTAAAACGGGTCAAATAATCGACGCTGCGACCGATCAGGATTCGAAGTTCGATCAAAGGAATACACCCTATTTTTACATCATGGATCCGCGGGCGCCGGAGAATGCCCTTTATCCTCCGACTCCCGCGGATCCGCTCTTCATCGCTCCTTTTCCAATTCTTCAGCAACGACCTCCCTCGGCGCTTCTGCCAGCAGCGCCCGGCGACTCTAATAATTTCGAATCTTTACTCCGATCCTGCCGCGGACGAAGCTGTAGGATGCTTCTGACAATCACAAAGAATTCCTGAAGATCGATAAAAAAATGAATTCAGTATCCCGGCATAAGAGGCAAATGGCTTCCTCTTTCAGCACAGTGCTTGATGGGCATTGGCCGTCCATGCTGTTTTCAATATCCGCACGGGCGATCCGGGGTTTTAATGTTGACACGCCAAACTATTTACCATATCTTTCTTATTAAGGATTGAATTCCAATTTAGGATTCTAACGTGACTATGTCTCCGAAGGAAATCACTCAACGCATCGCACGTTTCGAAGAAGCATGCAGGAAACAGGGAGCGAAGCTGACGCACCAGCGCATTGAAATATTCCGGGAAGTCCTCAAGGCGGGCAACCACCCCGATGTGGAGCAGGTTTTCCACGGGGTGCGGCGGCGGGTGCCGACCGTGTCGCTGGATACGGTATACCGGACGCTCTGGTGGCTCAAGGACCTGGGGCTCGTCACGACGCTTGGGCTCTCACGGGAGCGGGCGCGATTCGACGCCAATCTCAGCCGCCATCATCATTTTGTGTGCACCCTGTGCGGGCTGACCCGGGATTTCTACAGCGATGTTTTCGACAAACTCAACCTGCCGGATTCCGTAAAATCTTTCGGCCGCGCCGAAAGAATCCAGGTGGAGGTCAAAGGCCGATGCATGAACTGCGCCGCGAGCGCTGTTCCGAACGCAAAAAACCAGGGAAGAGAGGAAGATCTATGAACGAAGAGAACAAGTGCCCCGTAACGGGTAAAACCCACAAATCCATTTCCGGCGGCGGTAAATCCGTCCGGGACTGGTGGCCGAACCAGTTGAACCTCCGGATTCTCCACCAGCACTCCCCGATGGGCAATCCGATGGGCGCCGATTTCAACTATGCGGAGGAATTCCGCAAAGTCGACCTGCAAGCTGTCAAAAAAGATCTCTATGCGCTGATGAACGATTCCCAGCAGTGGTGGCCGGCCGACTGGGGCCATTACGGGCCGCTGTTCATCCGCATGGCGTGGCACAGCGCGGGCACCTACCGCGTCAGCGACGGGCGCGGCGGCGCCGGATCGGGCAACCAGAGGCTGGCGCCCCTCAACAGCTGGCCCGACAACGTGAACCTCGACAAGGCGCGCCGCATCCTCTGGCCGATCAAGCGGAAATACGGCCGGCGGATTTCCTGGGCCGACCTGATGATTTTGGCCGGCAACTGCGCACTCGAGTCCATGGGGGTCAAAACCTTCGGCTTCGGCGGCGGGCGCGAGGACGTCTGGGAGCCCGAGGAAGACATCTACTGGGGCG
>CAZXSV010000095.1:9778-16054 GCA_964642735.1 uncultured Acidobacteriota bacterium | reverse complement strand
GGGCTCGCAAAAAACGCTCGCCCCCGGCTACTGTCCATCGCCGCTCCGCGGCTCCCAGCGCGGCTCGATTGTCGCATGGCGCTTTTGAGCCGCACAGCGGCGCCAGACACGCCTTTCGCCGCTCCGCGGCTGCGGGGGGGGCCCGGCGCGGCACGAGAGCGGGCGCGTGGCGGCCCTTAGTAATGGAGATGCAGGTGGCTTTTTACGATCTGGCGAACGCCCGGCTGAATCGCTTCCCAGCGCGACCCGGGGCTCTTTCGTATAATGATCATCCGCTGGTCCACGGTCACTTCTTCCACACCCGGGAGATTGAACAAATCCCGTATCAATCCGTCGTCCGTAACCGGGATTTCCAGCGTTCCGCGATATTGGAGGCTTCTTTCCGAGAGCTTCGTGCCGAGGTAGAACACGCCCATGTCTGAAGCGGGATTCAATTGATCCGATATGACGCCGGCGGCGGAGTCGTCCTCCGCCTCCTGGCCCCTGGTCCCATAGTGCCGGAACACAAAAGTGACCAAAACTCCCAGAGCGACGATAAGAATCAGGAAAAATAAGAGGTTCTGTATTTCATACTTCTTAAGGCTGCGCCTGCCTGTCCCGGATTTTTTCAACCCTCCTCCTGACTACTCGTACCGCAGACATTCGATCGGGTCCAGGTTCGACGCCTGCACCGCCGGATAGATTCCGAAAATAAGACCGATGACCGAACTCACGCCAAAGGACAGTCCGACGGAAGCGGGGGTGATGACGGTGCTCCAACCCGAAAACATGGCTACCGCCCTCGAAATGCCGTAGCCCAATCCCACGCCGATGATGCCGCCGGCCAGGCTGATCGCGATGGCTTCGGCCATGAATTGAGTCCGGATATCCAGCTTCTTCGCGCCGATGGCGCGGCGCAGCCCGATTTCGTTGGTCCTTTCCAGAACGGACGCCAGCATGATGTTCATAATTCCTATTCCGCCGACCAGAAGCGAGATGCTGGCGATGGCGCCCATCACGATGTTGAAGATGCCCTGCGTCCTCTGGTTCTGTTCCAACAGCTTCTCCGGAACGACGATCGAGTAGTCGTCCACATACCGGTGCATCACCGACATGAGGTTGTTGATCGTGGAGGCCTGTTCCTTGATGTTGGCTTCCTGGCCGATTTGAACGACGATCTCGTTGAGCTCGTTCTCGACGGATTCCGTGTCGAATTTCCTGATCGCGGTGGTAATCGGGATGTAGATGTCGTTGTTCGGATTCTGAACCTTCACCCCTTCAAACTCCTGCTTCTCCGCGGCCGAATCAGCCAAAACGCCCACGACTTTCATCCATATGTCGTTGATTTTGATCTGCTGGCCCAAAACATCGCCGAATCCGAACAGCTTCTGCTTGGCGACGATTCCGAGGACGCAGACCTGCGCGTTGGACTGTTCGTCGTAAGGCAGAAAGAACGATCCCTGCAAAAGTTTCAGGTTCTGGATGACGGGGTAGGTGCTGCTGACACCGAGAACGCGGCTGTCGCTTTTGGCCTTCTCGGAAATAATGGAATAAGTCTTCACCAGCCTGGAGGCGGAAATCAGCGGCTTAGGCTTAATGATTTCCTGAAGAGCCTCCACGTCGCGAAGGCTGACTCCCAAAGACTCGGTCCGGATCTGCTTCAGCTCCTCCGACTTGAATTCCTTCGCCTGGATGATAATGTTGCGGATGCCGAAATTCTGTATGATCCGCAAGCTCTCCTGCTCCGCGCCGGCGCCGATCGAGAGCATGGCGATTACGGCGCCCACGCCGAAGATCATGCCCAGCATGGTGAGGAAAGAACGCAGCTTGTGCCTTCCCAGGTTGGCCAAGGCGCCGACCATCGTTTCCATCGATAGCATATGTATCAGACCTCAATTTCGATAAATTTGAAAGCCGCACCAAACTAGAAACCGCCTCGCCGTCCGCCTCCCATCATTCTCATCCCTCCGGGCATCCCTCCGGGCATCCCGCCGGGCGGCATCCCGGGCATACCCATCCGGCCGCCCTGTTGGGCGCCCTTGCTGAAATCAGGGAGATAGAGTTTCCGGGATTCAACCGGATTCCGGAGCGCGATCAGGTCGCCTTCTTCCACGCCGCTCAGAATGATGGCCTCTCCATGGGAACTGAGGCCGGTTTGGACCTTCTTGGGGGTGAAGGAATTCTTATCCTGCACGTAGACAATGCTGTCCCTTTCCTTTTCCCGGTAATTCACCGCGCTGGACGGGACCACGAAACAGGAATCGTACTTCTCCAGGACGACTTCTCCCCGCAGATTCATTCCCGGGCGGATGCGCTTGAGATCCCGGCCGGCGTCCGTGATCGAGACGTCGCAGGTGAAATAACGGAGGACCGAATTCATCTCGATCGTGCCCGCCACCGACGAAACCGTCGACAGCGTCCCGTGGAAGTCCTTGTTGGGGATCGCATCCAGCTTGATCACGACCGGCAGGCCTTTGGCGAGGTTCCCCCCGTCGCGTTCGAGGACGTAGATTCGGGCCTGCAGCACATCCAGGTTCACCAGTTCCACCAGCGCTTGTCCAGGCTGGCACTCATCGCCGATCTGGGGGTCCTGCCTGCGGTCCCGGCGATATAAAACCAATCCGGACACCGGCGCCCTCAGTTCCATGGAATCCAGCGTGGTCTTGATAACCTGAATTTCAGATTGCGCCCGATTCCTCTCGATGGTCAGGATCTGCTGATCGGAACGCGCGATGCGCTGCTGCGTTTTTTGTTTGCTTTTCAAGAAGTCGATCCGCGCCTTCGCGTAGACGGCGTCGGCCTGAGCCGTGATGATGTCCCATTTCGAGAAGATCGTTTCATCCTGCGGCATCACCGTCATAGCGTAGTCGTAAGACAGTTCCGCGTCCGTACGGTCTATGTTCAGGTTCTTCTCATCCGTGGACTGCTGGTTTGATTTGATCTTGGTGTTTTCCTCGTTCGCCTGCAGCGTGTTCTGCTGCTTTTCAAGGTTCAGCTTCGCGTCGGTGCTGTCGAAGCGTATGACCGGATCGCCCGCCTGGACGTAAGAGCCTTCCGGTATGAGCCACGAAAGCTTGAGGCTTCCCGAGGGCGTATTGGGAGTCGTGACCGGCGTCGTCTCCATGCCGACGACTTCTCCGTTCGACGGCACGGTAAGCAGGAAAGGCTGCTTGCTGAGCTTCGTCACCGGGATCGGGTCCTCATCCGATGCGGCCAACACTTTCGAAATCCGGGCCGACAGCTTCTCCCGGTATTGGAAAAGCAGCACTCCGGCCACAATCAACAGAACCAAAAGAAAGATGCGTCCTATAGTCCGCATCGGGAAACTGGATTTTTTTTGCTCGCCGTGCGTCATGTCTGAATCCCCTCAGGCTTTCGGTTTAATCCGGATTTTTTCGTTTGCGTTCAGCCCCGAATCCACGACGGCAGTCACGCCGTCGTTTGTTTTCAGCTGAATCTCCCGCCATGCGAATGTTTTCGTCTCCGGCTGCCAGACTTGAACAAAAGACCGTCCATCCCTCTCCTGTATGCTTGAAAGAGGAATGGCGACGACTTTTGAATACTGGCCGACCAGAATCTGGGCTTTCAGGTTCATGCTCGGACGCAACGGCTTTCTGTCGCCTTCCGTGATCTCCACATAGGCGTCGCAGGTCTTTTGAGGCCGGTCGAAGCTGGCCTGCTTCAGAATCGTTCCGATGCTCACGACCTTCCCGATGTAAGTCTGTCCGCGGACGGCGTCCACCGTGATATTCGCGGTCTGTCCGACTTCCAGCTTCCCGGAATCCACCTCGTCCACCTGAATTCGAGCCCGGATGGTTGACAAGTCCGGTATCTCCATGACCGCATCCATGCCGAAAATATTGCTGCCGACCGTCTTGGCTTCATTGTTCCAGTCGCGCTTGTAGATGACCACTCCCGAAACCGGGGCCCGGACGGTGTAGGAATCCATTGCGTCCAACAAATCGTCCATCCGGCGGCGATAGTGGTTCTCGTTGCTGCTGGTGATCTGGAGGTCGAGCTGGCTGCTTTTGGTCTGGAGCTCGATCTTTTTTTCCATGGACTCCACATTCTTTCTGGAAGCCTCGAGCTGGATTTTCGTTTTTTCGACCTCGATGCCGCTCAACAGATCAACCTGGGAGCTCATCTTGACCTGCAGCTTCTGGAGATCCGACTTGGCCTGTTCCAGCGACAGCTTCTGGTTCTTGAGATTGAGATCCGCATTCGACCGCTTGTTCTGGCGGTCCTCCTGAACGCGCTGGAAGTTGGCGGTTTCGTCCCGCATGCTCCGGGCGATATCGGACGTGTCGAATTCCATCAGGAAATCGCCTTCCGATACGGACTTGCCTTCATCAACCATGCGCGTCAATTTGAAACGCCTCTGATTGCGAACCTGCGGCGGGCTGATGCTCACGCTCTTGGTGGCTTCCAGCATCCCCGTCGCGCTCACGGTCAGAGGAAAGTCGACGCGCTGCGCCTCAATCAGGTCTTTATCGCTGATATTCGCAGAGGCTTTCCCGGAGGTAAAATACCAGTAAGCTCCTCCGGCGACGAAAACGATCACAATAAACAAAACCATCCATTTTTTTGCGTTCATCGCGCCACCTCCACGCCACTCCCCAGCGGCAGCAGCGGATCGCCTGCCGACAGTCCGGATGCTATTTGAACCATGCGGTCTCCTATTGCGCCGAGCTTCACATAATGGACGCCGGCTTTCTTGGGATCCGTTCCCTTATAAACATAAAAACGGCCCTGGGCGTCGAGGCCGAGATATTCTCTCGGGATCGCCGTCGTTTCGCTTGCCAGGACGATCGGGATTCGAACGCGCGCCGTCATTCCAGGCTTCATCTGGGCGCTGTCGACTTTGTCGAGCTGCACGACGGCCTGGAAAACCTTCTTTTGGGTGGCAAAACCCTTCCGGCTTGCAACGCTGGTCAGCGATGCTATCTTCCCTCCGGTCTGGTAGCCCGAGAGAGCGTCCAGAGTCACGGTGCAGCGCATATCGCGTGCAAGCAGGCTGTATTCCGTGTCGTAGACGTAGCCGATGACCTGCATGCTGGACAGATCGGGCAGGCTCGCCACTTCCATCCCTCCAAACAAGGTGTCGCCAGGCTGGATTTTTCGGTTGCTTTGCCAGTTGTCTCCATAGATCAGAATTCCATCCTGGGGAGCGTAGACCTTCAGGAGAGTCATGTCGCTGTCGATTTTCTTCAGGTTGATTTCAGCCTGCGACCGGTTGATTTCGCTCAAGATCATCTGCGAAGTGTAGTTTTTTTCGAAATTCGCCAGCTGCTCCTGAGCCTTCTGAAGCGACAGCTTCGACTGCTGCAGGTTCAGTTGATATCTCTGATAATCATTGGCCGAAAGCAGGTCTTTGCCGATCTTGGAATATAATGCATCCTGATCAACCTTGGATTGCGCCTGAGACAGCGAATTGAGCAGGTCTACCCGCTGAGACTCCTGATCCGTCCTGGTTTTTTCAATTTTCAGCTTGTTTTCGTCCAGCGTCCGCTCCGCTTCCGATTTATTGCTCAGCAGCGACGAATCATCGAACTCGACGATTCGTTCGCCCTTTTTTATCTGAGAGCCTTCGGGAGCGAGATAAGTGATCATATTGGAAGAGCTGCTTCGAATGTCCGGAGAGCTGATCACAATCGACCTCGCCGCCTTCAACTCCCCGGTTAAAACCAATTCCTTCACTATCTGCGCATTGCCGACAGTATAGGCCTTGATTTTTGCAGATTTCGTCTCGGCCTTCGAAGCCGCTGCGGGCTTGCCGGCCGAAACGCTCTTCGCCGCCGGCCCCTGAGCGGATGCGGATCGCAACCACAGCCCTGCGGCGACAAATATGGCGGCGGCCGCTACGGCGGCTGCCAGGATTCGGATTGCACTCATTTTCATTTTCTTCATAGCCATTTGCAGATCTCGATATTATTCGTTTTTGCCGGATCAGAACATGCCCGGGCCCCTCATTCCAGGCGGCGCCTGTTGAGTTTTAACCCAGCCGGTCCATTCCTGTTCAACTTTTTCGAAATTGTTGCCAAAAAGGCTGGCTTGAACCAGGTAATCCCTGCTGTTTTTGCCTTGCTTCACTTCCTTAATCATCTCTTTGACTTTATCAATTCCAACTTTTTCAATGAGATAGCAGAAAAATGTACTGGCTTGTCCGTCAAAGAGCATCCGGTCCTGTTCGTCCTTCGGTATGGTCCTCTGCATGCCTCCGCGCTGCCCGCCGCCTCTGCCGGCGCCGGCTGAGGCGCCATTTCTGCCGCCCCCTTCACCGCCGGGCATTCCACCCAT
>CAZXSV010000095.1:7416-9678 GCA_964642735.1 uncultured Acidobacteriota bacterium | reverse complement strand
GGCATTCCACCCGACATTCCGCCGAAGCCGCCGGAGGGCATCCCGCCGCCCATTCCGCCACCGTTGCCGCCCTGCACGGCAGACGCCACAAAAGGACGCGACATGGTTAGGACATCGTCGATTGGGAAGGTTTCGTCAATATGCTGCTGCAGATAGGAAAGATTGCTCATCGCGCCGCTTGCGTAAGACGCGATCCCGATGTCGAGCCAGTCCGGCAGGGGGCTTTTCCCCACGTCCAGAAGCCGCGACGACCGGTACTGCAGTTCCTTGTCGGACGAGGTCTGTAGAATTGCGTAAGCGGTTTTCTGAATCATATCCGCCGCCATCTGTCTCTCGGCCTGCGCATTCATTTCGCCGCCCGACATCCGGCGCTTCAGTTGCTCGAACATTTCCGGAGACACCTGCCCCGCCATCTGCTGCTTCATGTTCGCCATGTTTTTCTGCATTCTCACCTGGGGCGTGCTGACCGAGAAAGTCCAGCTGTAGCCGGATCTTAACACCTTCGGCTCATACACGGAATCTTCCTGGGCAAGCGTCGAGCAGATGAAGATGGCGCCTTGGGGCAAGTTGGTTCCCAGCACGGACTGCAGCTTCGAGACCGCTTCCGCCAGCGGTTTTTCATAAGGAGCGACATCCTGCCGTTTGGAAGCAAAAAAGTCGATCCCCGGGACCAACTGCCTGAACGAATTAAAATTCTTAAAGGAAGCATTCTGCTGCTCCTGCTGCGCAAGAGCCGTCGCAGAATTAAAAGTCAAAAAAGCAACTAATATCGCAATGATAGGTCGAACCATATCGGATACCCTATCCCCCATAGACGACTTTCGCTGGACTGCCACCCTCCGGAGCAAATTCCGAATTCGGCAAAATGCCCGGCATGCAGCCAAGCTTTAAAGTCTTTCATGCCCGTTCCGCAGGTAATTACGTTCTACAGTCGCCACTTGTTACAACAGCCGGTTAAACTTAAACCGGTCTTTGAAGCAGGAATCGGAATAAAGCTCCACAATCGATCTTTTCAGCAAACCGGGACGACGCAATCCGCCTTCAGAGCGCTGCCGTCGAAACAGTCCGATCCGATCGAGTGATTGAACCCGGATTAACCGAATGAATTCAAATGCAGCGCCTCTAATAATACAAATGTTTTTGCAGCTGTCCAAAATTGTTTTCAGCGAATCCAGGCTATGCCGGAGCATTCGGCGGATCCAAGCCCCTTGCCAAGGGATCGGCGATGTTTCAAAATGGCTAAGACAAGCGAGGCTTCTTTATGAACACAAAGCCGGTCGGGATCGTTTTCTTTGTTGCGCTGCTTCTGTCCATCGCGACGGGAGCGGAGAAGGAATGGAAAGACAAGTTTGCAAAAATCGGCGACATAAAGCTCCATTATCTGGACGCAGGCGAAGGCGACCGGACGCTGGTCTTTATACCGGGATGGACCTCTCCCGCCGAGGTTTGGAGCAGCCAGATCTCCTATTTTTCGGGCAGAGGATTCAGGGTTGTCGCCCTGGATCCCCGCAGTCAGGGAATGAGCGACAAAACCGAATCCCACAATACCTACGAGCAGCACGCCGCCGACCTGCACGCTTTTCTGAAAGTATTGAAAATCGACCATTCCTACCTGATCGGTTGGGAATCGGGCGTCACGACCCTCCTGGAGTACATTTCGAGTCCGGAAACGTTCAAACCGGAAAAACTGGTCTTTGTGGGCGGCGGGCCGGCGCCTTTCAAAGCGGACGATTATCCAGGATTCACAACCCCTCAGGCTTTCCGGTCTCTTTTTCTCGCCTTGCAGGACGACCGGAAAAAAGTGGCCGAGAAATATTTCCGAAGCCTGTTCAAAGAACGCCAGCCGGAATACCTCTATAATGACCTGATCCAGGGCAGCCTGAAAACGCCAATGACTGCCGCATTGTCTCTGCTGATCGATCAGTATACCGGCGACCGGCGGCCGGCTCTGCTCCATATCGCGGTTCCAACTCTCGTCGTCGTCAATTCCGAAAATCGTCTCCTGGGAGAGCATCTGCAGGCCAAAATCCCTCGAACCTCTCTTCAGATGATCGAAGATGTGGGGAGCGCGATGTTTTTGGACAAACCCCAGACCTTCAACCAGGCGCTTGAAGCCTTCTTCGGAGAACGCTGATCCGGTTGGCTGGACATCGGATTCAACCCTTTCAGGGTTGACGGCTTTCGCCTTCCGTTCCCAGGGTTGGCGGCAAAAAACGCCGCCAACCCTGGGCTTCGGGATACAGCCCCTTCGGGGCAAAATGC
>CAZXSV010000095.1:0-7316 GCA_964642735.1 uncultured Acidobacteriota bacterium | reverse complement strand
TCGCGCCCACGCCCGAAACGTCTGCCGCGAAGCGGCTGCATCTCAGAGCCCAGGGCAGGCCGCGCTTTTTGCGGCCTGCCCTGGGTCGCATCCGCCCAAAAAATCTACCCTGAAAGGGTTGAATCCGCAAAATCGCAGCTTCGGGATACAGCCCCTTCGGGGCAAAATACATGCGCTGACGATCGCGCCGGGTCGCGCCCACGCCCGAAACGTCTGCCGCGAAGCGGCTGCATCTCAGAGCCCAGGGCAGGCCGCGCTTTTTGCGGCCTGCCCTGGGTCGCATCCGCCCAAAAAATCTACCCTGAAAGGGTTGAATCCGCAAAATCGCAGCTTCGGGATACAGCCCCTTCGGGGCAAAATACATGCGCTGACGATCGCGCCGGGTCGCGCCCACGCCCGAAACGTCTGCCGCGAAGCGGCTGCATCTCAGAGCCCAGGGCAGGCCGCGCTTTTTGCGGCCTGCCCTGGGTCGCATCCGCCCAAAAAATCTACCCTGAAAGGGTTGAATCCGCAAAATCGCAGCGGTCAGTTCTGTTTGCGTTTGACCGTGCCTTTGGAGGTCAGGTAGTACGGCATGGAAATGGCTTCTTCCATTTTCTTTCGGAATCCTTTGACGGGCCATTCCTTTTCGCAGAAATGATCGACAATCCTTCCCCGGACTCGGGGACGCGATTCCGCCTGGAAAAACGTCTCGAGCAATTTCTCGCGCACGGTCTCGTCGCCGTTGCGGGCCAGGTAGTCGATGGCCGCGATGCACACATCGTCGTCTTCGTCTTCCAGGAAATGAAGGACGCTTTCCAGCACCTGGGGAAAAGCTTCGTCCGAAAGGTGTTGAATCAGCACGGCTTTCGCTTCCGGCCAGCGCGTGTAGCCGGTGGAAAGCGAATGCAGGATGCCGGTCAGTTTCTCATGAAATTCGTCCGGCGAAAGTATTTTTTTCAGCGCGGCGGTCGGGAAGGTGACGTCGGGCTCGCTCTTTAAATATTTGAGGATCGGGTCGACTGCGACTTGCCCCATTTGCGCCAGCAGACGCACGGCATACTGCTTTTCGTCCAGGTCCATGCTGGCCTGGGGCGTCTGGACGGTGAACCTGCGCAGAAGCGCCGACGCAGCCTCCGCGGTCCGCCACGATGCCACCCGCTCCATCGCCGAAACCCTTGTCGCCGCCTCCCCGTGCATTTGGGTGATCTGCTTTATCCCTCTTTTGATCTGGCCCGCCGACGGACCGGACTCAGACGAGAAAAGCCTTCGCAAAAATCCCATGGTGTGATAATTCTCCCAAGCCGCTGAGAATATATCACATGAAGTTCTTGGTGTGGAGAACGTCGTTACAGTTTATAATGAGCGCATTATGGAAGAACGCGATCTGTACCTGGAAAAAGACGAAGTCGTGCCTGCAAACATCTATTGTCCTAAATGCCGGACAACTTCGGAGTATGCAATCAAGTGGCGCCGCCGGACGAAAAAAAGCTCTTTGCCCGCGGGCGCCAACGAACAGGATCGGGCGAGGTTTGCGAAGGCGCGCAGCTACCGGATCCGGCTGGACGACAAGCTGCGCTGCAAAAATCCGCGCTGCGGCAAGACCATTGAAATCACGACGCTGCAAACAGTGGTCTTTGATTAGCCGTCATCGTTTCGTTTGCGAATATTCGTGTACGCAGTCCGCAAGCGCCCGGACCGAATCTTCGGGCGTTGAGGGCAGGATTCCGTGGCCGAGGTTGAAAATGTGGCCCGGCCGCCCGTTCGCCGCATCCAGGATCTCGGCCGCCTTGTTCCTTAAAACCGGCCAGGGCGCCGAAAGAGCGGCGGGGTCCAGGTTCCCCTGAATTCCTTTGCCGGGGCCGATGCGCCGCCAGGCTTCGTCGAGCCGGATGCGCCAGTCCACGCCGAGGACGTCGCCGCCGGCCTCCGCCATCGGTTCCAGCAGCCCCGCGGTCCCGGTCGCAAAATGGATGGCGGGGATCCCCTCTTTCCGCAGCTCCGCGAAGATTTCCCGGTTGTACGGAAAAACGAAATTCCTATAGTCGGAAGGGCTCAAACATCCCGCCCAGGAATCGAAGAGCTGGACGGCTTGGGCGCCGGCCGCGGACTGCGCCTTCAAAAAGCGCACGATGGACGCGGCGAACTTTTTCATCAGCAGGTCCCAGGACGCGCCGTCGCCGAGCATCAGGCTCTTGGTCCGCAGATACTGCGTCGACGAGCCGCCTTCAATCGCATAGCTCGCAAGCGTGAACGGGGCGCCGGCGAATCCGATCAGCGGGACCCGCCCGTTCAACTCCGCTTTCGCCAGCCGCAGGGCTTTCAAAACGAAACCCAGGTCCTCCTCCGGGTCCGCAACCCGCACCGCCCGTACGCCGGCGGGATCGCGCACGGGATTGAGGATCGCCGGCCCGCCGCCCTGCGGGAAATCGATCCCAATCCCCATGCCCTCCAGCGGCAGCAGGATGTCGGCGAAGATGATGGCCGCATCCACCGGAAAAGCGTCGACGGGCTGCAGCGTCACTTGCGCCGATATCTCGGGATTCTTGAACATGTCCATCAGACTGTGCTTTTCGCGAACGGCCCGGTAGGACTTCATGTAGCGTCCGGCCTGGCGCATGAACCAGACCGGCGTGCAATCGGCCGTTTCAAGCCGGCATGCCTTCAGGAATCGATCGTTTCGGCTCATTTCCATTTCCCTTATATCCACGCGGAGCTACTTTTTCTTTTTGACGGACTTCCCGATTTCCTTTTGAAAATCCAGAGTCATCGCCGTCAGATTTTCCAGACAGTCGAGAATGCCGGGCGCACGCAAGTCGTCCAATCCCACGGTGAACTGCTCCGGGTGCAGAAACCGTCGGACCTGTCGGGCGACGTCGCCCGCAGCGTCGGCTATGTGCTTCGAGGCGGTCAATGCGGATTTCGAATCGTCCGCAAAGCGCCGGGGCTTCCGCTTTTTTTCCGGTTTCGGGATCGCCTGCCCGAGATTCGCATTCAATTTCGAAAGGACTTTCCCCAGCTCCACGGCGTGCGCCAGACACAGCGCGTTCGCTCTCGACTGCAAATCGGGCGCGACCGCCGCATCGCGCGCCATGCGCGCCAGGGGGTTCAATAGCGAAGCATAGCGCTCCATCTTCCTGTTCAAATCGATCGTCTGGACGGCGTACAGATACAGCCGCTGCTTGAGCACCCAGTCCGAAATCGCCGAGTCGCGCGCGTCGACAAAAGCCACCCCGTCCCTTTGCAGCGCGGCCAGAGGGTCGCCGAGGTTATACCGCAATTCGTTGTTTTCCCAGAGGCTGGCCGGCGGATCGTTGTCGTCGCGCGATTTTTCCCCTTCTTCGTCCTCCTCTTTTTCCTCCAGATCGGGCCGCACGGTTTCCTGTTCGATGCGGAAGGAATTTTGCAGCGGCGCAAGCATTTCCTGGAATTTCTGAAAGCTTTTCTCGTCTTCGACGACGCTCCGCACCTTCATTCCGCTATCGCTGAACTCGAACGAAGCCTCCACGCCCTGGCACAGGCCGGCTTCGTGAAACCGCAGCCAGACCTCCAGCAGAGGCCGCGGGGCCTTCCGATAAAACGCGTCTCCGGAGGAATCGCCGGCGTCCTCCCCACGGGCAGGCGCCAGACCGAAGACCGCGCAACAGAGGATGAAAAAAACAGTTCGATTCATCGCGACCCGGACCGATGCAACGCTGCAACCGCGCAAGCGCGCGCGGACGCATCCATTATACCTTTCATCTCCCGGCGAACGCCATGAGGCAATTTCACCGAATTCCGGTATACTCTTGCAATGGAGGGAAACATGGGAGACAGAATGGTTCTCAAGCAGGCTGCAATCGGCCCGATGATGAATTTCGTTTATCTGATCGGCTGCGCGGAAACAGCGGAAGCGGCCGTCGTGGATCCGGCGTGGGATGCGAAGGCCATCCTGAAGCTGGCCGAGGATTCCAACCTGAAAATCAAAAGCATTCTCCTGACGCACGGGCATCCCGATCACGTCAACGCGCTCGAGGAACTGCTGGAGGCCACCGGCGCCAGGGTCTACATCCATGCCGACGAAATCGAATACATGAAGGAGGTGGCCCGGGATTTCGGCATGTCCACCGAATTCCTCAGCCGTCGGGCCGCGAATTTTCAGACCGTTTCGGACGGCGACAAAATCCCGGTAGGGAAGCTTCTGGTGGAGGCGCTGCACACTCCGGGCCACAGCCCCGGGTCGCAATGCTTTCTGGTCGAAGGCTGCCTCTTCTCGGGCGACACGCTCTTTGTGGACGCCTGCGGCCGGGTCGACATGCCGGGCGGCGAGCCGGAAAAGATGTATCAAAGCCTGAATCAAAGGCTGCGGTCGCTGCCGGACGACATCGTGGTATACCCGGGGCACGATTACGGCGGCAGCCCGAAGTCCACGATCGGCGAGCAGAAAAAAACCAACGCTTACATGAATTTCAGCTCGCTCCAGCAATTTATGCGCATGATGGGATGAATCCGCCGCCGCGGATGCGCAGGCGAAATCCGGGGAAAATGCGCGCGGCGAAATCCCGCGCTTGTTTTGAACGGCAAACCACTTTATAACTCTTGTTTGAACTCATTTGAATTCCAGCCAGCGCCGCTCGCCCAGGAGGCCCAAAGATGGAATTTGTCATTGAAAAACACAGCGCCACCCCCGTCGTCCAGCAGATCGAGGAGCAAATCAAGCTCGCCGTCATGATGGGAACGTTCCGAAACGGCGACACCCTGCCTTCCATCCGCGACATCGAGAAGCAGACCGGGGTCAACCGGAGCCAGATACACAAAGCTTACCTGTCTTTGCGGCGTTCGGGGCTGCTCGTCCTGACGCGGGGCAAAGGATCGGTCGTGGCCGCCGCGACCGACACGCCCCGCTCGATCCACGAAAACTGCCGGAAACTGAGCAAAAACATAATCTCGAAAGCGCGCCAGTCGGGGCTGTCGCCCACCGCGTTCGCCAGGTATCTGAGCCGGCAGGCCCAGGAAGACGAGCGCCGCGCTCCGCTGCTGGTCTATGTGGATGTGCGCCGCGAAGTCGCCGAGGGGACGGCGGCCGAAATTTCGCAACTTTGGCAGGTGCCGGTCGCGGGAGCGGGGTATGACGACTTCAAGGCTTCGATAGCGAAACACGCCGTCCGCCAGAAGATTCTGGCCAGCCACATCATGTCCGAGCCCGTCCGCTGGCTCTTTCACAAAAGAAAGCCGACGATCATCCCCATCGAAATCAGATATTCGGATCAGACCATCAGGAGGCTTCAGCAAATCGAGGCCGACTCGTCCGTTCTGCTCGTCCTGCTGCCGCAGCCGTCCCACCGGGCCGGCTTTTTCATCGCCCAGGTGAGAAAGCTTTTAAAATCGCCCGCGACCAAAATCGATCAGGCTTCCGTCAGCAACCAGTCGGATTTCAGAGCCCTGATCAAAAAATCCCCGCACGACTATTACCTGGTGGGCCCGGGCGCGCGCGGAGAAGTGCCGCGCGACATGCGGCAGAACCCGCGCATCGTGCAGCTGAATCCCCAGCTCGATCCCGCTTCGCTGGAAGCCGCCAGGATCCGGGCCGGCGTCGTGATCTGAAAAGCGCGCGGATGCCACGGACCTTTCGACTCTTGCTCTGCAGGTTCATTGCCGCCGCCGCGAAGCGGCGAGAGAACAGCCGGGGTTTCGCGTCTCGTCAATACGCTTTGGCGAAATACGCTTTTTCTTTCGCCGGCCGGCCGCATTCGATGCAAACGCCGGCGCCGCCCGGCTGATCCAGAGGAATGCAGCGAAGAGTGGCCTTGGTCTTTTCCTTGATGCTCTTTTCGCACTGCGCGTCCCCGCACCAATAGGAAAAGGCAAATCCTTTTTCCACCGCCGATCGGAATTCTTCGAAATCCTTCGGGTCGGCGGTATTGGCGTTGCGGAAGTTGAGCGCCCGCTCGTATAGCGCGGACTGAATCGCGTCGAGAGCCTGCGACACGGCGGCGGCGAGGTTCGATTGCGGGACAAAGGACTTCCCTTCTTTACCGGGCTTGTCCCTGCGGGCGAGAACCACGGTGTTTTTAGCGACGTCTTTGGGGCCTATCTCGATGCGCAGCGGCACTCCCCTCATTTCCCAATCGTTGAATTTAAACCCGGGACTGATTCCTTCGCGCTCGTCGAGCGTCACCCGGATATTCGCCGCCGCAAGCTCCGCCCGAATCCCTGCGGCCGCCTGAAGGACCGAAGCCTTTTCGTCGTCGCTCCTGTAGATCGGGACGATCACCGCCTGATAAGGCGCGAGTTTGGGAGGCAGGATCAAGCCCTGGTCGTCGCCGTGCACCATGATGATCGCGCCGATGAAACGCGTGGAAACGCCCCAGGACGTGGTCCAGCAGTGCTGGAGTTCGCCGTTTTTGTCCAGGTACCGGATGCCGAACGCCTTGGCGAAGTTCTGGCCGAGGTTGTGCGAAGTTCCCGACTGGAGCGCTTTCCCGTCGCCCATCATCGCTTCGATGGAGTAGGTGCGGTCGGCGCCCGCGAACCTCTCCGATTCCGATTTCAGTCCGGGCAGGACCGGGATCGCCGCGTCGTTGACCGCGAAATCCTGATAAATATCCAGCATCTGGCGCGTCTCGGCTTCCGCTTCTTCCAGCGTGGCGTGCGCCGTGTGGCCTTCCTGCCAGAAAAACTCCAGCGTGCGGAGAAACAGCTTCGTGCGCAGCTCCCACCGGACGACGCTGTTCCATTGATTGATCTTCAGCGGCAAATCCCGGTAGGACTGGATCCATTTGGCGTACGAGTGGCCGATGATGGTCTCGGAAGTCGGCCGCACGATCAGGGGCTCCTCCAGCTCCTCGCCGCCGCCGTGCGTGACGACCGCCAGCTCGGGAGAAAAGCCCGCCACGTGCGATTTTTCCTTTTCGATGAAACTGCGCGGTATCAGCATCGGAAAAGCCGCGTTCACGTGCCCGGTCGCCTTGAACCGCCGGTCCAGCGCCTGCTGAATGTTCTCCCACAGGGCCCAGCCGTACGGCCGGACAATCATGCAGCCGCGCACCGGCGCGTAATCGGCCAGCTCCGCGCGCAGCACCAGCTGGTTGTACCATTCCGAGAAGTCTTCCGAACGTGAAGGGATTTTCTGATCCGACATGGGATTGCCTCGCTATCGATATCCCGCATGAACGCAGGAGCTTGAAAGCGTATAGAACCCTCCCGTCGATGTCAACTGCGTTCCCGGCGCTTTACCCGCGCCGTTTCGATCGTCGCAGCGCATTTTTGAGCCGCGAAGCGGCGATCAGAAAATAGCCGGGGTGCGAGCGAAGCGAGCCCCCGGACAGCAGACGAAATATAAGAAGCCCTGGAAGGGC
>CAZXSV010000094.1:0-16132 GCA_964642735.1 uncultured Acidobacteriota bacterium | reverse complement strand
ACTTATCTTTATAGCGGTGATGATCGCGGGCGCGTTCCCAGTAAACTCCCGCTAGGGCCAGCTGTGCATGCGCACGCCTTTGCGGCGCAAGTCCAGAAACATGCGGTAGGAGTCCTTCATCGTGATCGACAGATTCTCGGTGCGCCAGAAGCGGAGCATCGACCTTACATTGACATGGTGTTCGAAAAAAACCTCGTCGACGCGCCGGCGAAGGGCGTCATCGTTCATCAATTGCTCCATGAGGGGATTTTCAATCTCGGGCACATCGATGTCCAGCTTCACGGCGATATAATCCTGATCGGACAGGCTCATCTGTTTTAAAATGCGCCATGGATTCCAACGGCCGCCTTCCTCCGCCACAACGCCCTGATTGAAATAGATGTAGTGCGGAAGGACGTCGTCCGGAACGTCCTTGAAAATATCGTCGGGATCGTGCTTCTCAATTTCGAAAGACACGATCCAGTCAAAAGAGAGATTATGGCGTTTGAAACGATCGACAAACCAGGCGGCGCAAACGGCCGGGGTATAGGAATTCCAACCGCCATATAACGAGGCCCCGATATCGATCAGCGCCCTTTGGCGGGGGGGCTTCCCTGCCGCCCGGTCTTCCATGTCGCCCAGACGCCAGGATTTCATGTTCTTTGGATCGTCGGACCAGGGCGCCAAAGGCGCCGGCAGGAGATGACGCTTCGACTGCACTTCGTCCTCCAAAGAGCCGAAAGTCCCGTGCGTCTCCCGAGTCACGCTGGGCGGGCGTTCGCAGATGGAAAGCGGATCGCGCAAAAGACCTATAAGAGGCTCGATCAGCTGAACGCGGCGCTCGCCGGTGTCCTTTTTGTCAGGCCCGCAGCGGCGAGCATAAATCATGCGCGAAAAGAGATCGATCGCATCCGGGGGAATCGAAGGCGCTGAGTTCGATACAAGACCGGTGATTGCCTTGATCAGGCGCTCGGAGCGCTCCGCCTCGCGTCTTTCAGACAGCACTTCGCATTCGACGTCCGTACGAACGCCCGTCTCTTCGCCTTCGATCCACTCCTTCTCCCACTCCGAAGATTGATAGGACTCGAACATCCACACGCATTCGCCGCTTCCGGCCGGCGCCTGCGCCGGGGAAGACTGCGCGGCCTCAGGATCCAGTCCCGAAAGAAAAACCAGGAATAATGAGAACAAGACCAAGGCCTTGCAGCATAGCCCCGGAGCTGCACGAAGCTTCAGCCAAACTGAACCGCCAGTCGGAAATATTCTGTATTTTTTCATCATCAAACCATAATCAACCTGAAATCCGGTGCGCCGCCAGACCTTCTCTCGACAAATATTCGCCCTAAGAGTGAAATTCTACTTCAGGCATGAACGACAATTCAGCATATTTCGCGCGCTTTATCCTGTAATTCTCCTTCGCCGATCCGCCGGATCTTTGCTCCGGCCCGCCTTGTTTCATCGTCTGAAGTTGTAGTAAAATCCCGTTTGGATTGCAGTCGAAGATTCGACAAGGATTTATAATGCTATTTTTCGCACTAGCCTCAGGCAATGGCCCGGGGTTTCAGGAAAACGCCTCTTCCCCGATCTGTCCGTTGTCGGAACGAAACTGCTTTTCGAAAAACCTGCGTTTATTTCTGATAGAATTGTCTGTTGGGCGTATGGGGCGACGGACGGAACAAAATAGGATAATCGCCCTTAACCCGGATTGCTCATGAAGCGACTGCGGCGGCGGATCCGGGCATGTCTAAGGCGCTTGCGCTCTATCGGGCGCCTCGACGTGCTGTCGGGTACGCCATCGTCGCCCTTCGTTCGCGCGCCTTCGTTCCATGCCCGCCTCCGCCGCTTCGTTGCGAACCTTCATGCTCAATCCAGCCCAATTCCTATTGAGGTCTCATCCGGAGATTTCTCCGCTGTTTTTCATTGCAGAATGCACAACCCTCCGGGCAGGCGACAAAAAGCCTGATTTTAATAATATTATTTCGGGAGAGAATATGAAAAAGCATCGCAGCTTCATCTCAACGGCATCGCTTCTGTTGCTGGCGGCAATGCTCTGTCCGGCGGTGGCGACGGCCGGCATCATCCCGCTCAACAGCGATCTTCAGAATGAAAGCAACAGCATAACAGGCGCCAACGTTCAAATTAAATGGCTTTATCCGGCGACTGGATCCGATCCAAATACAGGATGGCAGCCGAATGGAGCCGATTATTTCTGGGTTTCGTACGCCGATACCGGATATCCCCCGAATCCCGCCGGCGATTCAGGTCAGCCGCCCCAAAACTGGCCCGTGAATGTTCCCGATCCGATCGTCCTTCCAAATCCTAACGCGCCGACAGCCACTTTTTATGAATATTTTGCGCTCCCCTACGATATCAACACCGGCTCGATCCGCATTTGGGCGGACGACACCGCGCGGGTGCATCTCAACAAAAAGAACAATGCCGGAGACTACGAACTTCTGACTTTGCTGATGGATGCGAATCCTAATCAAGGCGTCTATTGCGCCGCCGGTTCGATCGGCTGTACGCCAGCGGCTGCCGGTATTTTCGACTTGGGCAGCCTGCATCTTGCGGCCGGCGCCTACCAGCTCCAGCTTGACGCCTACCAGCGCTCCAGCGGCCCTTTTGGCGTGCTGTACTCCGGATCGATAAATTCTCATCCTGTTCCGGAGCCTTCTCTCATGCTTCTGCTTTCGATCAGCGGCATCGCAATCTTTTTTTATGCGCGCAGGCTCCGTTGACATAAGGCATCCGCCGCGCGAATAAATCGGCGTCCTTTTTGAGTCAGGCTCCATATGCTTGAAGTTTATACCCGGACGGCCAAAACGAAAAAACGGATGCTAACGCTTCCAGAACTCATGGCTCTGGCAATCGCGGCGTCCATCCTGACAGCGTCTCTCCTGCTGCCGCCCATGGTCGGTCTTGCGGACAACGGCGATTTCTACAAAATGATGTCGAAATTCGGCCTGGAGCATGGAGCCGGGGCGCGCGAGGACCGGTATTTCGCTTATGTCGATCCTGTCTATGTCGCCGATCCTCAGGGCGCGGCCCGGCATCAGCAGGTCTGGGGCGGAACTTTGGTTTCATCCGAAATCCTGTTTGTGGCAGCGGCGGTTTGGATCGACGGACTGTTCCATTCGGAGCGCGTTTTTCATATTCAAGCCCTGGGCGCGGTGCACATCGCATGTTTTTTGGCCGCCGCCTTCCTGCTGCTGACGGGGTCGCGAAACGCAAATCCGGTAAAGCGCGCGCTGGGCGTCATTCTTTCGATAGTCCTGTTTCTGGACGTCGGTCGCACCAGTTATTTCAATTCCGCCTATACCGAAACCGCTTCCTTTTTGTTTTTCGCACTTCTGATTGGGGCGGCCATGCGCGCGCTATTTTGCCGGCGATTTGCGCCCGGCTGGATCCTGTTGTATTTTTCGGCCGCCTTCTTTCTTTGCAGTTCTCGATATCCCAATGCGTTGATGTATCCGCTGCTGGCGCTGTTTGGCGTTCTGATGGCCGTCCGTTCGCGCAGGGCCGCCGGCATAGTCATCGCCGTTCTGGCTACGATTGCGGGCGGCTGGTTATTGTGGATGTTTATGCTCAACGCGCCTTTGCAATACCGGCAGTTCAGCCTGTACAATCATTTTTTCAATGCGCTTTTGCCCTGCTCTCCCGACCCGGCTCGGGATCTCAAGGAATTCGGGCTGGATCCGTCTCTCGCGAAATATTCGAAAACCACGTATTTTGAGCCGGGGTCCGCGGTCTACAACGCGAAAGCCAAACAGGCGATCGAGCAAAAGATATCGACGCAGACGATTTTGAGGTTTTATCTTCGCCATCCGCGCCGCATGGCTCAAGCTGTTTTTCATTCCGCATCCATGGGTTTCTCGATTCGACCCGGATACGGCAATTATGAAAAACGCGCCGGCAAGCCGCCCGGCGCCGTAAGCGATGGATTCGCCATCTGGAGTTCAGTTCGGGAGTCGCTGATTCCGAAATCGTTTTGGTTCGTGGCTCTGTTTTTGATCTTGAGCGCCGCAAGCGCCTTTTTCCCGCGGAAATCCTCCGGCGAAACCGGCTTCCGCATCCTGCTGACGATGCTTTGCGCCCTTCAATTCGTCGTTGTCTCGATAGCCAGCGATCCTTCGGATATTATCCGTCATATGTTTTTCTTCAACCTGGCTTTCGATCTCCTGTTGATGCTTGCCGTCATCGACTTGCTGTTTTGGATGGGATCGCGATTTCTGCTATCGGATCAAAAGTTGTAAAAGAGATTAAGCCCGACGGAATTGCCGACATACCCGTCAATTACATTCGTGAAGTAATAGCGCGCAACGAAGCCCCACTGGGGCCTCATCCATTTTTGGTAAAAGGCGGAGAGGCCGTAGGCATTGAACCGGGCGTCATAGGGGATGACTCCCAGAAGTTGATAGTGAATGTTCCCTCCGCTGGCGCCGGCGCCAAACCAGTGCTTCCCTTCCCTGCCTCTCATGAACGAAAGGTGGCCCGACTTCGACGGCAGGTTTCCGGGATAGCTGCGATTGAAAGAAATCCCTCCTTCCAGTATTACCTTGGAATAGTGGATGGCCCCGAAAGACGCAATTTTGGATCTGCCGCCGCCCATGCGATAGCTGCTGTAGCCCGCAGTCATCAGCAGGCCTTTGACCGGCGGGACGCGAACAACGCCCATTAGGTCGTAACGGAAACTCGGGAAAAGAATGGTTCCATGGTTTGGGGCTATGCCGGCGCCGACAACGGCATAGGCCTGTTTGCCCAGGTTGACGTAGGACCCGAATCCATAGGCCTGCTGGCTGCCTTCCGGACGGGTCTGGCTGCCGAAGGACAAGCTGGGAGAAAAATATTTGGAGCCGGTGTAGGTGATTTTCGCATCTCCCGAATACCATCGGCCGTAGTTGTTGTTCACATTGGCGAAGGATCCGCCGAGTTCAAGACGCCAGCTGTTCTTATCTGCATCCGTCGTCGTCTGGCTCCAGCAGGGAAACGCGCCGGCCATCAGAACAATAATCGTGGATAATAGCGTTCTCATGATAGTCCCTTGCTGATTCAAAACGCCGGCGCCGCAACAACGCAATTGCCTGAAGCCAGCTTGCCATGAACGATCACGTTTTCCTCAACGGTCAAGACTTCCTCCGCAAACGCCGCAACATGGGCGTTCTCCGCTCCGCCGCGCACCCCGCTGCATATTCGCAGCGTCTGTCCCGCGTGCACGACCCCGTAAAACTGGCTAAAGGGGCCCAACCGGATGGACTTGTCGGAAATCACGCTGCCCCGGCAGATGCAACCCGCCCCGATAGAAATCGATTTTTTGCCCTTGATATCCTGATCCAGGACGCTGCCGGACGGAACAGTGCAATCGCCTCGAACAATCAGCTTGGCCTCCACATGCACAGGCCTGGAGGGCTTAAAATCGCCGTTGTACATCCAGCAATCCGGACTGAGCATTCTCAACTGTTTTGGATCCAAGCCCGTTTCGGAATGGCTTCCATTTTCCAAATCCGTCATGCAGGAGGGAAAACTGATTTCCGGCGGCGCGGCCGGATCGGATTCGGCGGACCTTATGGTGCAATTGCCAAGGGTGCGCACCGAAGGCGCGAAGGCCGATTTGACCTGCGCCCGTTTTTGCAGCAGCAGCGATTTTCCCGCAGTCGCACGGGAGTGAATGACGGATCTTTCTCCAATTTCCATATCGCCCTGACAGTCCGCCCAACGCGCAATTCGCACCTTGGCGCCGAGAGCAAGGTTTCCATCCGATGCAATAGCCTGCAATTGAGCGCCGTCGCCGATCCGCGCGTTTCCTTGAACATAGATTTCCCTGTGAAACGTGCAGGACGCGGAACAGTTGAAATCGCCCTGGACGGCAAGAATATCGTCCGAGGCGCTGCCTTCCGGGCATGATGTCGAATTGACGACTCGGACCGTTTCCTTCCCCTTGCGTATCAGCCGCGTCCCATCAGGTTTGCACGCCTGAACCGGCAATCGGATCCACTCGGATAGCTTGAGGCGAAAGGAGCGGGCAAAATAATCCTCCAGCCGGACGTAGTTGAGATCAATTTCGGCGTCCTGATCCCGGCGCGAAATTTTCCAGGATCGGAAGGCAAGAAGGAAGTGCGCCATAACAAGCGCAGCAAAGAGGATGGAAAACAGGATAAAAGCGAAAGCGTTCATCGCGGCTCCTGCCTGCCGCAAAAATAAATTCCATTGGGCGCCCGCGACAGAAGCCGGGCGCCGGCTGCATGCGGGTTGACGCCGCGGTGGATGCCTCCATTTTTTCCATTGCCGTTGCCGTTGCCGTTGCGGTATCTCCGGGTCTTCTGCCAATGGGATGGGTCGGAGCCAAAGAACCGGCCCAGGTAATACGTCATCAGCGCCTTGCAGATGGCACCGGTGCTGGCGAAGAAGTTAAAAAGGCTTAGCGGAAGCAGCATCACGCGCCGACGGTTGCCGTCGAGCAAGGCGGCGGCGCCGAGTTCGAGGAATGTAGCCTGATTTCCAAACAGCTGATACCCTGCAAAACCGAGCGCCAACATAAACGCCGTCGGCAAATAGGACTGGGCCAGGAAGAGGACGAGCGAGGCGAGCCAGGCGAGCCAAAGCACCGGCGCGGTCCAGTAACAACCCAGCGTCAGGAGCGCATCGAATTTTTCCGTCCGGCTGAGATTCCTGGCGCGGATCAAATCTTTCCAGAATTCGTGCATGCATTCCGTGTGCCCCATAGCCCAACGTCGTATCTGACGGCTGCGCACTTCCCAGGATTCGGGAGCTTCCTCATAGCATTCGGCTCGATTGACGTAAGCGACTTTCCAGCCCCGCAGGATGGCCCTGAAAGTCAAATCCGTATCTTCGGTCAGGGAGTTTACGTTCCATCCTCCAACCGCCTTTAAAACGGAAGCCCGGACGCCGCCCACCGTTCCTCCGAATTGCGGCGTCAGCCCCATCCCGTAGCGAGCTTGCTGGCCGATCTGATAGCCGGCGCCCCGTTCCAATTCCAGCAATCCCGCCAGGATGGACGCTCCGCCATTATGCGGGACCACTCGCCCCATCACGGCGCCGACTTCCGGGTCGCAAAAGGGCGCCGTCAACAGTTTGATCATCGCCCGGCCGGGGATGTAATCCGCGTCGAATAATAAAATAATTTCGCCGGTTGCATAGGCGTTGGCGAATTGAAGAGCTGCGCCCTTTCCGCCGTTTCCTTCTTTGCGGTGGAGCGCTTTGACGATCGAATGCCGCTCGGCAAATTCGTCGATGATCTCGCCCGTTTTGTCTTTGGAACGGTCATCGACCGCGATAATTTCCAGATTGTTCCAGTCATAGTCGCAGTCGATCAAGGCCTGCAGCACATCGGCGGCGACATTTTCCTCGTTGTGCATCGGCACAATGATGGAGACGGAAGGATTCGAATAACCGACCGCCTCCATCATATCCTGCCCTCTTTTTCTGGATAGACGGCTCAAGACGAATGCATGATGGCGGACGGCATAAACGGTCAGCACGACAATAGCCGCCACGATATAGATTTTGCAGATCCAAATGAGGGCAATCATGGTCTTCTTTTTCCCAAAACCCGATCCATGCTAGAGCGAAGAGAAAAACTGTAAAAAACCAGCAGGTAAACGAGGTCAAAAAGAATTCCCAGGCAAAACCAGAGCGCAGGCAGAAACAGCGTCCCGCTGTAGTGAAAAACGCCCTGGCAAAAAGCGAGCCGGACGGCGGACCAAAACAGGGCGTAAACCTGTAAAAAAAGCGCCCACGCAAAGCCCTGTCGCAAAGACGGCAAAGTCAAAAGAAATATCAAAGCGGAAATCCATGGGAGAAGCAGCCAAACCAGAAACTCGCCGCGAAGCCAGACCTGCTCGTACATGGCCGAACTCATACGATACGTTGAATCGGTCAAAATCTTCGCCGCGGTAGCCCCGATTATGATGATGAGACAGGTCACAAAAGTCCGGCTGAGCGGAACGGTGCGGTGGATGACGGCCAGCCCCGCAAAAGCGAATAAAACCAACAGGCCGAGCTTCAGGAAGTTTCCTTCGAAACCGGGAGAAGCAATTGCGGCGGCGTTCACGGAGTCCCAGAAGGGGAAAACTTCAATTTTTTCGACATCCATCGTCTGGATGCCGCAAAGTTTCAATAAAAAACCAGAAATTCGCGAATGAACCCAAAGCAGCGAAGAGCCGAAGCGGCAGACGGCCAGGCAAAGCAGCAAAGCCGTTGAAAAAGCCGCGATGAGTCGCTTTCTGGAGATCGGGAAGGATCGGACGCTGCGGTGAGGGTAAATAAATTCTCTTCTCATTGCTGCTCATCCCGCATTAGGACGGGAAAAATTGAATTCATACCATAATCGGCATGGAAATCAAACATTCATCGCCCGGCGCACGGTGGCGTTGTCGGCAATGAACCAATGCCGCCGCGGGAAGGAAAGCCGCTATCCATCCATCGATCAAGAATTTCAACTATTCTTTCGGCTGCGCGTCCGTCTCCATAGGGATTTTGGACATAAACTCTTTTCCGCCTTTCCGGACCTTCAGCCAGCAATGCCGAGGCTTCGGATACTATTCTTTCGGCATCCGCGCCCACCAGCCTGGCGACGCCCAAATCCACCGCCTCCGGGCGTTCGGTCGATTCCCTCATCACCAAAACCGGCGTGCCAAGACTTGCGGCCTCTTCCTGTATTCCGCCAGAGTCCGTCAGTATCAAAGCCGCCCGCTGCATAAGCCTCACAAATGGCAGATATTCAAGAGGCTGAATCAAATGCACGTTATCGAGGCCGTCAAGAATCCTGAAAACCGGCTCTTGAACGCTAGGATTCAAATGGACCGGGTACACAAAAACAACTTTCTCAAACCTTCTCGCCAGCGCGCCGATCGCGCGGCATATCGCTTCAAAGCCTTTTCCGAAATTCTCTCGTCGATGTCCCGTGATTAATGCCATTTTGCCTTTGTCGGCGGCTTCAACAATTCCGGCAGGCAGGCAGGCCAAAACGGACGGATCCTTTTCGATCTTTTTAAGAGCCATTTGAAGCGCGTCGATGCCGGTATTTCCGGTCACATGAACGCGCCGCGGGGAGATTCCTTCTTTTATAAGGTTTCCCGCCGCCCATCGAGTGGGTGCAAAATGCCATTCCGCAATGCGGCTGACAAACGTGCGATTGATTTCTTCCGGAAACGGCGCCGCCCGGTCCCAAGTCCGCAGGCCCGCTTCAACATGGCCGACCGGTATCCTGCGATAAAAAGCCGCCAAAGCGCCGCAGAACGATGAAGTCGTGTCTCCTTGAACCAATACCAGATCCGGCTTGACTTCCAGCAAATATTTGTCGATTGCCGACAGAGCGCAAGCGGCGGTTTCGGCAAGCGTCTGGTTCGGCCTCATGATGGAAAGGTCCGCGTCGGGCGACAGATCAAACATCTTCAACATAGGATCAAGCATTTCACGGTGCTGACCGGTGACGCACACGTGGGCCGAAAATCCTGCGCTTTTTTTCAGCTTGCTCGCCAGCGGACCCATCTTTATCGCTTCCGGACGAGTCCCGATCAGGATGGACGCCAATTTCATATCTCAGCCATTCCGATAATGCGGATTTTCATTAAAACCTTACGATGGAATCGAGGTCGACATTTTTGTCCTGCGACGGGCTTGCGGCCGCATCCTGTCGATCGGCGCCGCCGAATCAGCCTCCATCATGAACGAGCATTGAGCCGAGAATGGATTTTCAGATCCGCATTGAAAGGATTTTTCGATAAAAGTGAACATCCCTTTTCTGTCCAGAAGAAGGACGGTGGACGACCGCGTGCCGTATCCGGGGCTGATGATGAAAATAGGCGAAAGCATGCGCTCCAGTTCCGGGCCCACTCCCGTATCAGGCAAAAGTTCATCCGACGCAGGCGTGCGGTCGAGGAGAATACGGAACAGGTCTTCGGCGCAAAAAGACTTTTCCGCCAAAAGGTCGCCCAGCGCCCGCTTCCCTCTTTCAACCTTAGGCCAAGGCGTGTCCAGCAAATGGTTGCTCAAGCCGTGAATTCCCGGGTCAAGGGCGTGAACCCCAGAAGCGCGATTGGAGCACCAATAAAGATCCGCTCCTTGTCCAACCAGCAGGCTGAAACCGTTGTACCGGCGTGCATTCGAGCAAACCCGTTCGAGATATGCGTCGGGCTTTTCCCGGCCGAGCAGGAAATCGGAAACCAGGCGGCCGCGCGATGGCGCTTCGGCCTTCATGGCCTCCGGATCCCGGTAATTGGTCAAGGCTGCAATGCGCCCCGTCCTCGAGACGCCAAACCAGGTTCCGCCACCCCGCAGATCCCTTCCAGCGAACAGTTGCGGCGCCTCGGGCCAGAAACAAGCCGGCGCCGACGGGCGTTCGTAATATTCGTCGCGGTTCGCCGCGATCACGATCCGGTATTCCGGGTGGGCGTCAACCGCCACAAAGATCAGGCACATGATCAATCCCTGTTCTGCCAGCCCGCATCATTCATGAAGCTTCTACTGCGGAGGCGGATCCGGGCATATCGACTGCGTTGCGATCCGTCGGGCTCCTCGACGTACTGTCGAGTGCGCGGGGCCCTCGGTCGCACGCCTTGTATCCATGCCCGCCCCCGCCTCCTCGCTACGAACCTTCATGAATAATGCGGGCTCGTGCGCCGGGAAAACGGCTGTTACGGACGACATCGGAGCCGCTTCGGCCAACCGGTTTTCGGATGTCGTGATAAAACGCCGATCCCTGCCGCCGACAGCATTTTATATCAGGATTGGTCCGCCGGACAGGACTATGAATCTACAGGCGGATGCTGCGTCCGTGCCGGAGAAGCCCAATAAGACAAAACGGAACGATTGCCGGGATTGTCTTGAACATTGCGATTAGAATCCTGTATCGCAGAAAGGGCTTCATTCGTATAAGCAATGCATGGACAGGGTGCGAAGGATAGATTCCATTCAGGGGGAGCCTTGACCAAATCGGATGCAAGGAAAAATAAATCGCACGGATTTTTCTGGCTGCTTCTGGCAATCGCGGCTCTGGCCATCCTCTTCCTGCTGCGATATGGAATGCAGAAATATGGCGAAATCCCGGATTCGATCGACAACGCCGCCGTGCAAACCTCAGAGAGCCCATCCGTCCAGTCCCCTGAAGAATTGTCAGGAAACGCCACGGAAAATATATCCGACGCTCCTTTTTCAGGAGCTTTTTACGACGATGATTTTGCGATCCCGGTGACGTTCAAAGGCGTCGTCTTGAGTCAGCAGGACCGCTCCCCGATCCAGGGCGCGCAAGTGCGGATACTGGCTGTTTCATCTGCTCCGGAAATAATCGAGAAAACCTCCGGCGCGGACGGAAAATTTTCGATGGATGCGCCTGCCGCCTATCGCTATGAATTGCATGTGCATGCCGATCAGTATTCGCCTTACTCCAACGACGCTTTAGTCATTACGATCCCGGAATATCCGCTGGAAATACTGCTCATTCCCTCTCTTTCTCTGAAAGGAAGAGTCGTCGATTTGCAGTCGCAGGGGATACCCGGCGCCCGGGTATCCCTGTACATGGACCGGATGGAACGCCTCGCGGCGTCCGCCGTAACAGACGCCCATGGGAAGTTTTTGTTCCCCTCCATGTTCAAAGGCCTTCGAGTCCAGCTGGAGGCTTTTCATCCCGGCTTCGAAAGCATGGGGAAGGCAGGTGCAACCGCGCCGGCCGACGATGAAATTATCCTCCGGATGAAGCCGGCGGCTGCAGCCGGCTCTCTTGTCGGAACCGTCAGCGACGGCGGACCCAGGCCAATAACCGGCGCCAAAATTTCTCTGGCGCAGCCGGCGAACCCCCTTGAAACTGCCGAGACTGTCACGGATGCAAAAGGAGAGTACCGGTTCGCGCGACTTCGGGAAGGAGTCTACATGGCGCGCTGCACTGCAGATGGTTTTATCTCATCGGATAAAAGCAGCCAGCCGATGACGACCGTCGGCTCCGGCAAGGAATCCCGGCTGGATTTCAGCCTGAGAACCGGCCTGCAAATCCGAGGCGCAGTCATCAATCAGAAAAACGAGCCTGTGGCCGGCGCCTTTGTAATGTATAGGCCTTTGAATGTCCCGGCCGGGAGAGGCATGCGGGAGGGCCGTATGGACCGATCCCGGGGCGTTCAGTCCTTTCCTGAGCAAACAGAGAGCGTGGACACTGATGAAAAAGGCCTGTTTCAAATCCAAGGCCTGACCGAAGGATCCTACTGGATAAGCATTCATCACCGGGACCACCTCGATTTCAACGCCACCCTGCAGCCTTCCAATCAGCTTCAGACTTTAACCCTCGACAGCTCTCTCTCGGTGCGCGGCGCCGTCAGGAATATTCAGGGCGCGCCCATTGAGCGTTTCAGCCTCACATTCCAGTCTGCGACCGGCAGGTTTATCAAATCCTTCCAATTTACAACCTCGGATGGATATTTTGATATTCGCGGACTCCCGCGCGATCGGTACACCGTGACGCTAACCGTGTCGGAACGGGAAAACGAGCGCTATTCCGGCGAACTCGACCTTCAAACCTCGGTGCTGACGTTCTTAATGACAGGAGAAAAACCGAATGCGGCAATCGATTTCAGAGGCGGCCGCGGCGGAAGAGCCGGAGGCCCGATGGGCCGGGTCGCCAATCCCGGCCGCGGCGGCGAATCGAACACGCTGACGATCGTGTCGAAAGCCCGGTGAAACATGGCCGCGCAGCGACTTTTGAAAGCAGGCTTCCTGCCGGCGCGATTTTCAGCGAAAATAGCGGAGCAATTGGAAAACGACCGGATTCCTTTTGAATAATCCTTGCGGCGCCGTCAAAATAGTATGGTGAGCGCATCGCATTCCTCTTTCGAACCGTCTGTTATCAAAAAAGGCCGGTCGCAGATTCAGGCCGCAGGAATGAAGATTTGGCCGTTCAGCGCCATTCAGCCGACAGGACAGCCGGCGGCGGACGTTGGGCGGGAACGGGCATCCGGCCTCCGGCGCATGGAGGCCATCGAGAGACATGGAAAGAATGGATGGGCAATAAACAGTGGTACGAAACGCTTTTTGAAAACTACAGCCGTGGCTACGACAACGAGAGCTTCACTCAGGGGACCGTCGGCGAATGCGATTTCATCGAACGGGAGACCGTCGGAGACAGGTCCCTGAAAATTCTGGACATTGGCTGCGGAACCGGGCGGCACGCAATCGAATTGGCCAGGCGCGGATTCAAGGTTGTCGGGATCGATTTGTCCGAATCGCAGCTTGCGCGGGCTCGCGAAAAAGCAAGCGCCGCCGGGCTGGAAATCGATTTTCGCAGACAGGACGCCAGAAAGCTTTTGTTCAAAGAAGAATTCGATCTCGCGATAATGCTGTGCGAAGGCGCTTTTTCGCTGATGGAAACGGACGAGATGAACTTTGAAATTCTGCGCGGCGCGGCCGATGCGCTCAAGACCGGCGGCAAGCTAATCTTTACGGCGCTGAATGCGCTGTTCCCGTTGTTCCATTCGGTGGAAAAATTCTGCGCGGCGACCGCCGCAGGCCAAAACGCCGCCTACAAAGGAAACTCGTTCGACCTGATGACGTTCCGCGATCACTGCGTGACGACGTTCCTGGACGACGACGGGAACAGCAAGGAACTGGCCTCCAACGAACGCTATTACGCGCCGTCGGAGATTGCCTGGCTTCTGAAATCCGCAGGATTCGAAAATATCGGCATCTACGGGGCGAAACTGGGGGCGTTTTCTCGCGAGAGCAAGCTGACCAAAGACGATTTCGAAATGCTGGCGACGGCGGAGAAGAAGCAGCCTACGACCGTTTCTTCGCGGCCGGCATCGGCCCCGGCGGCTTGAAAATCAGCCAGAAAGCTTAGCGGGCGATCATTTCTCCTGCAAAGCTTTCTCCGCGGCTTTCATAGCCTCATCCAGGTAATAGCCGCCGCCGACTCCTGTCGAAACAATCGTCCCATTTTTGTCGACGACCACGAACGTGGGCAGAACCATGATGAAAAACTTTTCCTGGATGGCATGGCTGGGATCGTTGAGCGCTAAAAAAGCCGGCTTTTCTTTTTCAACGTAGCTTCGCACAATCGCCTCATCCTCTTCGGAAATGCCGACAACCTCAAGGCCTTTGCCTCTATTGGCGCGGGCGAATTCCGAGAGGCGCGGGTGCGTCGCGCGGCAAGGGGCGCACCATGTGCCCCAGAATTCAATCAACAGAACCTTGCCTTTGAAAGATTCACTGGCTGCCCGCGCACCGCCGGGGATCGTTTTTAAATTGAAAGCCGGAAGAGGTTTGCCGAGAAGCTGTTTGTTGAGCATTTCCAAAGTGTCCGGCCGCGCGGCCAGCTTGATTCTCCGGGTTTGAACCGCTCCTTTCCGCAAAATACGCAGTTCGACGAAGTCGCCCACCCCACAGGACCGGATCAAGGAGCCGAATTCATTGGGATCCTTCACGCTCTTGCGGTCGACTTCCATCACTTCGTCGCCGGGCGCCAGGCCGGCCTCGTCGCCGGGCGCACCCGGCAGCACGCCATTGATCAAAACGCCTTTGTATCCCTGATCCAGAGAAATTCCAATCCAGGGAGTCGCCTGCACTGCCTGGCGGCTTTTTTGAGGCACTGCAAACCCTGAAAGAAAAAACGCCGGGAAACAAAGCATTGCAATTCCGATTTTAAGCATCGCTGCTCCGGCAACTATCCTTTTGAAAATATTCGAGGTTTTTTCGCGATGTAATTTGGCCGTTTTTTCAACTGAAAACAGCCATGTTTCAGACTTCTCGAGGCGAACCTCGCGGAAAGAAAAGCGAACCGCAGAGGTCGCTTCGAGATTCGACCTGCTGCGGTTCACTTCAGCTTTCAGCGTCCGGCGAAACGCCCTCTATTTGGGTTTCGGATAGACTTTTTCTTCCGCTTCCCAGCCGGATTTGGTGTTGTAGGGCAGGACCGCTCCGGGAGCCTCTATTTCATAGAGCTTGCCGTTTCTGATTTTGTAAACGTGCATCGCCGCCAGGTTGAACTGCCCATAGGTCTGCGTATTGCCCTGCACTCCTTTTTTGGGCGGCCGTCTCGTGCCGTCGTGACGGAACATTGAAAAACCCACCGACAAGCCTTTCTGAACGTCGGCAACCACAAGACGCGGTTTGATTTCAGTGATATACGAGAAAACGCCGGCGCTGAGCTGACCTTCGCAGTCTCGCGGCACGCCTCCGAAACCTCCGGTGGGCATAGCGCCGCCGGGCTTTGCGGCCGGCGGCGCGCCGCCGGCCGTCACCATGCCGTTCTCGTGGCGTTCGCATTCTTTGGCAAATGGCGCAAGAGTGCCGTCTTCACCGGTAAGCGCATCATAGTAGGCGAGTCCGATTTTAACCAGATCTTCCCGTTTCATTCGCTCAGCCTTGGGTATGTCTTCGTCGAAACCCGGGCGGGATTTCTGCAGGTTGGGTTGCGAGAAATTCATCGCCATGCTGCCGCCGCCGCGAACGATCAGATGCTCGGCTTCAGCGATCTTGCCTTTGACAAGCTTGATGCGCGCTCCGAGCATGACGTCTTTGTCCTTTTCCTTCATAACCACAAGGCACGCAGCCGCCTGGGCTTCGGGATCGGCCGCGAATATTTTAAAATCCTTCGGGCCTTCCGAGGCTGTTTCCCATAATCCTTTTCCCACTTCAAGGACTTCAATAGTCTTGTCGGTGTTCTCGGTAAACCTGACCTTGTCGGCCATCGGCAGGCTTTTGGGATCATGCTTTACCATGGCATCGAGATAGCGTTGCATGAGGTCCACCAGGCATTGACGGTCGCATTTTTCCGCAGCCAGCGCGAAGCTCGTTGTTCCCTGCAAGGCGAGAAAAGCGGCCAGCGCCGACAGTATCAGCAATTGTTTTGCTTTCATTACAGTCCCCTTTCCTGATCGAATCAAAGCGTCATTAAATCCATATCAAGCGCCGCGGCCTAGCCAGGTGCGACGAGGATTCCGTCGCCGAAAAACAGCGCACAGTCCGTCAATTATAAACTGCCAAAATATTTATTCCTTCCTTTTCCCTCGCAGGAATCGAAATACTCCCAAAGTATTTGAAAATTGGTGAAATCATACAACAAATGCCTGCACCGAATGCAACAATTTAAACGCCGCCCGAAACTGCCGTCGCCCAGAACGCGGCACACTGTGCTTTCACCACGGGACACTAGCCC
>CAZXSV010000093.1:0-16162 GCA_964642735.1 uncultured Acidobacteriota bacterium | reverse complement strand
AATCAATCGGTGGCCGCGGGGCAGACGGCGACGTTCAGCGTGACGGCGACGGGCGCCGGGGCGCTGACGTATCAATGGCGGCGCGACGGGGTGGACATCGCCGGGGCGACCGGCTCTTCTTACACGACGGCGCCGACGACTGCGGCCGACAACGGCTCTCAGTTCGATTGCGTCGTCGCCGGCAGCGGCGGCAGTGTTGCCAGCGATGCCGCGAAATTGACTGTCGTCGCCGCGCCGCCGGAGGAATCCCTTGTCGCAAACCCTGGATTCGAATCGGGAGTCCAACCCTGGAGTTTTTACACCAGCGCGACGGGCTCGTTTGACAATGACGCCCCGGGATTTGCCGGCGCGCACGCGGGACGCGTGGTCGTAGCGCAGGCGGGTTCGAATATCCAGCTGTTTCAATCGGGGATCGCGCTGGAGCCGAACGCCGAGTACGTTTTAAGTTTCAAGGCGTATTCCAGAACAGGGCACGATTTGATCGTATCGATTTTCAAGCACGCTTCGCCTTATACGAACTATGGATTGCATCGCCAGGTCGATCTCGCCTCTTCCTGGAGCAGCCACACGGTGCAGTTCACCACAAGCGGTTTTTCGGGGACGGCGACCGACGCGCGTTTTATGTTCTATCTTGCGTCGCATGCGGTCGTGGGAGACGAGTATTTTTTCGACGATGTAATGCTTTCAAAAAAATAGCCGATCCCTTAGTACATAGCGAGAAGCGCAAAGACCGGCAATTCCGGCTTTGCGCTTTTTTTGCATTGGTCCATAATAGTCCGGTCTGAACCGATGGAGTCCCGGATGACGGCGGTAGCGATTTCCTGCATTGTCTGCACCTACAATCGACAAGATTTCATTCTCCACTGTCTCGAGGCTTTCGCCGCTCAATCTCTCGCTTCGGATGCGTTTGAAGTCATCGTTGTGGACAACCACTCAACGGACAGGACGGGAGAGCTTGTCAGAAAGTTCATACACGACCATCCCGGCGTTCGGATGACTTGCGCGTTTGAGGAAAAACTTGGCCTTTCCAATGCCCGGAATACGGGAGCGCGCCTCGCGAAAGGCGATGTCCTCGCATACATCGACGACGACGCTGTTTCGGACCCCCGTTTTTTGGAAGAAATTCTGAGAGTTTTCCAAGAGCATCCCGCCGCGGGATGCGTGGGCGGAAGAATTGATCTGTCCATGCCGGACAATCTTCCGTGGTGGTACTCGGAATCTTTGGCCGGGTATTACAGCGCCTTTAATCTCTCCAGAACTGAAACCGGGAAAGTGTCCGAATTATGGGAATTGCCCTACGGAGCGAATTTTTCCGTGGCGAAGAAAGCTTTGCTGGAATTGGGGGGATTCTCAACACGCCTGGGAAGGAAGGGCAAGGACTTTTCCGGAGGAGAGGAGACTGAACTGGCCTTTCGGATGCTGTCTCGAGGCTATGAAGTTTACTATTGCCCCTTTGCCAGGGTGACCCATTACATCAAGAAAGAAAGAATAAGCCTGAAACATATGGTGAAGACTGCCCGGTCTTCGGCTAAAGCATGGGTCTATGTGGATCGTGAACTGATCAAGTCTAATCGCGGATTCGCTCCGGACCTTAAAAATGCGGCGAGAAATCTTTTCTATTTTATTGCTTATCCGGGGCCTCATCCCGTCAAAAAGCGATTTCAATTCTTTATCCAGACCTTGCATAATTTCGAGAAGGCCAGGCAGAAGATATTGCATTAATATTCAATAATTTACGAGAGTTTTTGACCTCCAGCAGGCCTAACCGAACCGCAATGAATTCCAGCCCGACCCCGCCGCATCCTTGAACCCGATTTTTCACTTCGGCATAATTCCGGTTAATTCTATGTCTATTGTTTTCATTTAATTGGCCGTATAAAAACCGATTCCGCCGAAGTTGAATCCCGCCTCGTTCCTCCAAAACTGTTCCGCACTGACCGCTTTCTCCTGCCCGCCTGAAATTACAGCTGGAAAATGCGCCCATTTTGAAAACAGCCGCGACGCCTGGACGCCGGCCGCGCCTGTGATTCGGGGCGAAGCCTTCCTCATGGCCTGTTGGTGCTATGCCCGGGGCCCGGCAGAGCCATAGACAAAATTCGGGTATAAAAATAGCATTGGCTTGTACAAAAAGGGGATTTTTGCGCAGGTTAAGGACTGGGAGCTATAGAACTTCATATGAGCAATCTCATGGCAAGACCGTCGCCCGAAACGTCGCACCCCGCTGGTTTGACGGCCAGGCTTTCGTATGTTCCGCCGTCAAAGCAGGCGCAATCGCGGCGCTTGGGGTTTGCCATCCTGCGACGCAAGCGGCAGATTCTGGCGATAGCGCTGCTGGCCGTTCTTCCGACTGCTCTATGGAATTTCTATGTGACGCCCTGCTACACGTCCAGCGCGCGGATCCAAATCGACCCTGAACCGGTTAAAGCGCCGCTTTATCCGTCCGCTGAAGGGAATTTCCGGACGGATTATTACGACTTCGATTCTTATTTCAAAACACAATTGGAGATTCTGAAGAGCGACAGACTGTCGGATCTCGCAGCTTCACGGCTTGAGGCGGGTCCGGAGGTCGAGAAATCGGTTTTGGAGCAGCGCATAAGACAGTATTGCAAAACGGCGAAACGGAGGCTGTTCGGTGGCGCCGGGACTGATCCGGCGAAAGCATTTGCGGACGGACTAGTCATTGATCCCGTTGAAAAAACTCGACTTGTCGAGATTCGTTACAGTTCTGCCGATCCGGTTTTTGCCGCCGCCGCAGCGAACGCCGCCGCTGAAGAGTTTATCCGGCTTCATCGCATTGAAAAAGAAGAAGCCGCTGAAAAAACCGTCCGATCCCTCAACGATCAGCTTGACGCTCTTCGCATCAAAGTGGAGCAATCGGAAGCAGGGCTGATCGAATATGCGAGCCAAAACGGGATTCTCGATCTGGTCAATGAGGACCAGGGCACGATCCGTCAGAAGCTTGAGAAACTGAACGAAGCGATCGTCCAGGCCGAAGCCCGGTTCATTGCCAGGAGTGCAAACTTCGACGCTCTCAAGACGGCTTCCCCGGCAGATCTTCCGTCCAGCCTCAGAGCGGGAAACGCCGTAATCGGTGAACTTGAACGGCGCCACGCCGAAGTCGAACAGAGAATTTCCATCCTGACATCCCAGTTCGACGAAAATTGGCCCGAACTTGTCCAGGCGCGGAAAGAGCTGTCCCGCATTGAGCTGCAGCTCGTCGAGGAAAGAGAAGCCGCTTATTCCCGCGCGTTGCACCAGGCGAAAATGGAATTTGAAGCCGCAAGCCGTGAGCGCCGCATGCTTTCCAAAAGCCTGCAAGGGCTGCAAGACGCCGCCGGCCGCCTGAACCAGGCTTCCGTGCAATACAACAAGCTAAAACGCGACGTCGATACGAATCAGCAGCTGCATCAGGCGTTGCTGCAGCGTCTGAAGGAGGCAGGAGACAGCAGCGGAGTTGGGCCAGGCAACATCCGTATGGTTCAGCAGGCCAAACCTGCAACCGTCCCCAGCAGCCCGAGAACGCTGGCCAATCTGACGGCCTCGCTCATGCTCGGATTCGTGCTTGGCCTTGGATGGGCGTTCTTCAGCGAACACATGGACCGTTCGCTTAAAACCGTCAAAGACCTTGAGGATTATACGGGACTGCCCTCGCTGGCGAGCCTGCCGCTGGATGACCAAATCCGGCGAAGAATTGAGCCCGCCAGAGAGCGCAAGCTGCTGGCGCCTGTCTGTTCTCTCGATCTCCACGCGCCGCGTTCCGCGGCCGCAAGCTCCGCTTCTTCTTCTGCCAGATCGCAAAACCAGGCCTTCCGGGAGGCGTGCCTCCAGCTGCGCACTTCGATCCTGCTGGCGAATCCGGACCGGGCGCCGCAGACGATCCTGATGACTTCGGCGATACCGCTTGAAGGCAAGACGACGGTCGCCGCGCAGCTTGCCGGCGTCCTCGCGCGCGCCGACGCTCACACGATTCTGCTGGACTTGGACATGCGGCGGCCGGAGCTGTCCAAACGCTTCGGTGCGGATGGCGGTCATGGCGGCATGAGCGTATTTCTTTCGGGCAACAGTCCGGTGGTTTCCGACCTGGTCGAGACCGACAATCCATATCTCGTTTTAGCGCCCGCCGGGCCCAGACCGCCCAACCCTGCGGATCTGATCGGGTCGGAGCGGATGAAAATTGCCATGAATCAGCTCAGGAAATATTTCCGGTTTATTGTGATCGATACGCCGCCGATCCTGACGGTGGCCGATGCGTTGGCTCTGGCGCCGCTTGTGGATGGAGTCGTGCTTGTGGTTCGCGCGGAACAGACTCCTCGCGAAATCGTTTCCCGGGCAATCGCTGAAATGCGGCGCAGCGGCGGACGAATCCTGGGCCTTGTGTTCAACGGCGTCGATAGCGGATCCCCCGACCACTATTACGCTCAGAAATATTACGGATACAGCAATTATGTTAGAGCGAGCCGTTAGTTTTTGGGATGCGAATGAACGATTAAATCCTGGGATGAAAATTATGATTTCTTTAACCATGATTTTATTGCTGCTGCTGGCCGGCGCGCCGCTCGGAGCGCAGGAAACGATCGAGCAGCGAAGCTTTCTGAGCGACAGCTCGGCGATGGACTATCGCATGGGGCCGGGGGACTTGCTGGAAATAAAAGTTTTCGGGGTTGACAAATTCAACCAGCAGGTGCGGGTGAGCGCTTCCGGGGCCATTACGGTCCCGTATTTGGGAAAGGTGCAAGCGGCCGGCTTGACCGGCGCCGAACTTGAACGGCTGCTGGCGGAGCAGATGACTGCGAACAAGCTTATCCTCGAACCTCAGGTTCTTGTCTTTGTGAAAGACTACCAGTCCCAGCCGGTTTATGTGATGGGAGCGGTCAAAAATCCGGGCCAATACGTGATCACCCGATCGATCAATTTGATCGACGCCCTGGCTTTTGCCGGCGGCCTCAATCATGACAAAGCGGATGATTTTCTTATCGTGCAGCGCAAGGGAGGCAATGCGGAAGTCCGGAAGGAAAAGATCGTGCTGAAGGAGCTTTTGGATAATGCGAATCAGGCGGCCAATATCGACATTCACGGCGGGGATGTCATCCAGGTCCCGGAAAGAACCATTCAGACATTCTATGTCATCGGGGAAGTGACGCGCCCGGGCGCTTATGAACTGCCCAGAGACAAGGAGGATCTCACGATGGCCCAGGCTCTGAGCTGGGCGGGAGGCCCGCTCAAGACCGCCAAGCTGAAGTCGGGGATCCTGGTGCGTTATGAAGCGGACGGGACGCGCAAGGAACTGGCCATGAATTTCAACGCCATCCTGAGAGGCAAAAAACCCGATCTGCAGATCAAAGCGGATGACGTGATCTTTATCCCGGGCAGCAATTTCAAAACGATCGGATACGGCCTCCTGGGTTCGATCCCAGGCGCCGCTTCCAGCACTCTTTCCGGTACGGTCGTTTACCGGCGCTGATGATGTTTTTGGCTGTCAGGATTTTATTGCCGCGGAGGATGGAAGCAGTCTTTTACATGCTCGCAGGATGGTTCCTGAAGGCAATGCGGTCGCCCGCAGGAATTATTTTCATAGTTCGTAATTTATGTCGAGGATTTATCCATGTCGGATCTTATAAAACCTGATGCTTTGACTTCTTCCGCTCCGCAACCGGAGCCGGCGGCCTTCACGCCGACTTGCCAGGAGGAAGCTTCGCCCCTGGAACGAATCCGTGAATTCTACTACGGCGTCATTCTCAGGCATAAGTGGCTGATCCTGCTGACTGTCCTCGCGGTCCTCCCGCTTGCCGTCATTCAGACGAGCACGACGACGCCGATGTATCGTTCCACCGTCACGCTGCAGTTCGAGCCCTATCCTTCCAACGTGCTTCCTTACAAGGATGTCGTCGGGGGGAGCGGCGACATGAACGCCGGATACATGCAGGATCAAGCGGCCGCCTTGAAGAGCAGAATTCTTGCCAAAAGCATCGTCGAACGCCTCGACCAGCGTGAAAGTCAGGAGCTCCTTCGACATAGGAAAAAGGGCATTTTTATAGAAGCGCTGGAAAGAACGCACGCATCGATCGCCGCAGTCGCCTACTCGCTTATTTCCAAAGAAAGCGGGGATTCCAAAACAGCCGACGCCGGGAAAAATTTTTCCTCCGAATGGATGGCCGTCAGGCTCCTCAAGGACCTCAATGTTGAAGATCCCAAGGCGGACAGCCAGATTCTTCCGGTGAGCGTCGTGTCGCACAACCCCGAACTGGCGAACAAGCTTGTCGAAACTGCGGTTGAAGAATTCATCCGGCAGAGTTCTCAAGGGAAATTTCGCGCCGCCACCGAAGCTTCGGAATTTCTCGAAAAGCAGATTCGGGAGCAGAAAACAAAACTTGAAAAAGCGGAAGAAAAGCTGATTGCTTACGCCAAGGCGAACGGCATCCTCGATTTCGACAAGGATCGCGGCGAACAGACCGTCATGCAGAGAATGACGGCGCTGAACACGCAGCTGACCAACGTGCAGGCGAGACTGAACACCGTAAAAGCCAATTACGAAATGGCGACGTCGGCCACTCTGGACAATTTTCCGCCTGTCCTGAGCAACGCGCAAATCGACGACCTTGAGCGCAGAATTTCCGCTCTGCGGCAGAAACTTGCGGATCTTTCCACGAAATATGGTCCGCGCTGGCCCGACGTGATCGAAGTGCGGGAGCAGGTCGGCCAGCTCGAGGCGCAGCTTCGGGAGGAGAAGAAAAATGCGATCGAAGACGCCCGGAGCTACTACCAGACGACGGCTCAGGAATATCGGAACGCCATGGCGAGCCTGGAAAGCCACAAGCGGCTGGCCGAACGGCAGAACGAGAGCTTGATCCAGTACAAGATGCTGCTGCGCGACGAAAACACGAACCGGCAGTTGTACGACGCCTTGCTGCAAAGGTCGAAAGAAGCTGGAGTCTCGACGGCGTTCAAGCCCGACAATATCCGAGTCATCGACCGGCGGCCGGCATTCCCGAATGAGCCGTTCAGCCCGAGGACGAGCGTGGCGCTGCTTTCGGGATTGGTCCTTGGATTGGCGTTGGGCGCCGGCTGTGCGTTCATTCTGACGGCCCTCGACAACACGGTCAAAATTCCCGAGGACGTCGAAACGAAGATCGGGCTGCCGGCTCTTGGCCTTATCCCGACGATTCGATCGCTCAAACCGGCGGCTTCGGCGTCTGAAAACGGCGCAGAGGCGGTCGTTCCGATGGAATGCGAGCCCCGCGAGCCGGCCGTCATCCCCTGGAGGCCGCTTGCTTCCGCGATAGGAGAGCCCCTCCGGTCTCTCCGGACTTCGATCCTTCTCTCCCAGTCCGACCGGCCGCCTTCAACGATCCTGATCACTTCCGCGCTCCCCGGCGAAGGTAAAACCGTGACGGCGATCAACCTGGGCATCGTGCTGGCCCAAACCGGCGCGCGAACCCTTGTCATGGAAATGGATATGCGCAAGCCCCGGCTGTCCCAGATATTCGGCATCAAGAACAAGATTGGGATGAGCGTTTATCTTTCCGGCAATATCAGCGAAGTCACCGGCATCGTCAAGACGGCAATCCCCAATCTTTACGTCCTGACCGCCGGCGCCATTCCGCCCAATCCGGCGGAGCTTATCGGCTCGCATCGGGCGAAGAAATGCCTCGCGAAGCTCAGACAGGAATTCAATTACATCGTCATCGACACGCCGCCGGTGCTGCCCTGCACCGACGCGGTGGTTTTATCCAAGTGCGTCGACGGAGTGGTCCTGATAGCGCGTAGCGGCCGGACTCCCCGGAAGATTCTGGAGAACGCGGCGGTCCAGCTCATGAGCGTAGGCGGGAAAATACTCGGAGTCGCATTGAATGATCTGGATCTGAAAAAGCCGGAGTATGCGTACCACTTCGGCCGCTACTATCAACATTACCCATACTATTATCACGCAGACGCCCGTAGAGAATCTTAATTAGGAGAAACGATGAAGAACTTCGCCCTTATCGGCGCCGCAGGCTATATCGCGCCAAGGCACATGCGCGCCATCAAGGAAACAGGAAACCGGCTTGTGGCCGCCCTCGACAGGAGCGATTCGGTGGGAGTTATCGACAGTTATTTCCCCGAAGCCGATTTCTTTACCGAATACGAGAGGTTCGACCGCTACCTGGAGATGCTCCGGCGCAAACGGAGAAAACAGGCTGTCGACTACGTCAGCATCGCGTCCCCCAACTACCTTCACGATGCGCACATCCGCTTCGCGCTGCGCAGCGGCGCCCATGCCATTTGCGAGAAGCCCCTTGTCCTGAATCCCTGGAATCTCGAAGCGCTGGAAGAAGCGGAAGCCGAATACGGGCGGCGGGTTTATTCGGTCCTGCAACTGCGGCTTCACCCGGAAATCATCAAGCTGAAGAATCGCGTCGAGCAGAACGGCGACACGAAGCTGTACGACATAGACCTGACGTACATCACGAGCCGGGGGCGCTGGTATCATTATTCCTGGAAAGGGGACTCGGAAAAATCCGGCGGCATCGCGACCAACATCGGCGTTCATTTCTTCGATATGTTGACGTGGATTTTCGGCCCCGCCCGGCGAAACACCGTCCACTTGCTCCAGGCGGACCGTGCGGCGGGATACCTCGAACTCGCAAAGGCGCGCATCCGCTGGTATATGTCCATCAATGAGGAAGACCTGCCGCAGGAAACCCGGGCCGCCGGAAAGCGAACCTATCGCCTGATCGAAATCGACGGACAGCCGTTCAATTTCACGGAAGGTTTCGAGAACCTTCATACGCGCCTGTATGAAGAAACGCTGGAAGGCCGGGGCTTCTCGGCGAGGGAGAACCTGAACGCAATCGAAATCGTGCACAGCATCCGGCACGGCGTTCCGCAGCCGACTCGGGGCGAACGGCACCCGATGCTGGCGCGCATCGCCGTCCCCGGCGTCTTTGCGGTGAAGGCAGGCTGAAATGTACATACACCCAAGTTCTTTTGTGGATGAAGGCGCGGTTGTCGGGGAAGGAACCAAGGTGTGGCATTTCTGCCACATCATGAAAGGAAGCCGTTTGGGCGCAAACTGCGTCCTGGGTCAAAACGTATTCATCGCCGACCGCGTAACCGTCGGCGCCAACGTCAAGATTCAAAATAATGTTTCTCTTTACACCGGCGTGGAGCTCGAAGACGACGTATTTTGCGGGCCTTCCTGCGTCTTCACGAACGTCGTCAATCCCCGGTCGCAGATTGTCCGCCGGGACCAGTATCGCAAAACGCTGGTGCGCCGGGGGGCCACCATCGGCGCCAACGCGACCATCGTCTGCGGCTGTACGATCGGCCGTTACGCCTTCATCGGGGCGGGAGCTCTGGTGCGGGGCGACGTTCCCGATTACGCCCTGATGCTGGGAGTGCCGGCGACGCGCAAAGGCTGGATGAGCCGCCATGGCCATCGCCTGACGCAAAAGGATCAAGACGGATTCCTGATCTGTCCCGAATCGGGATGGCGTTACCGTGAATCAGAACAGGGAATTTTGCGTTGCATCGATTTTTCGGAGGATCGGTCCCTATCGTCCTGAAACTTCTGGAATTTGGTTTATGATTGAATCGCCTGAGTCGTCCCCGGAAATCTCGCCTGAGGAGATAGCCGCCGCCACCCGTGTGCTCAGCAGCCCTTCGCTGAGCATGGGCCCTTATATTAAGGCGTTTGAAAATTCTTTCGCCAATTATATCGGCGCGGATCATGCGGTGGCCGTCAATTCAGAAGCCAGCGGCCTGCACCTTTGCATCATCGGGGCGGGAGTCAAACCCGGAGACTGTGTCATTGCCACGCCCTTTTCAAGCGTCGCTTCATCCAATTGCATCCTTTACGAGCGAGGAATCCCGGTTTTCGTGGACGTCGATCCGCAAACCGGCAATATCGATCCGGCGCTGGTGGAGGAGGCGTTGGGAGGGTTGGTCCGAAAAGACAAATCCTTTCTGAAGCGGATCCCTGCCTTAGCCAATGGATATGGCGGCAAGGGCCACGGACGGCCGGGCAGGGTGAAGGCGATTCTGCCGGTGCATGTCTGCGGACAGCCGCCGGATATGGACCCGATAGCCCGGATGGCGCGCAAATACGAAATACCCGTGATCGAGGACGCCTGCGAAGCCGCAGGCGCAACCTACAAAGGGAGAAACGCCGGCGCTTTCGGGGAATATGCGGTCTTCGCATTTCATTCCAACAATCAAGCGACTGCGGCGGAAGGAGGGATGATCGTCTGCAGGGAAGCCGCCAAGGCGGAGTTGTTCCGTTCGCTGCGCAACCAGGGGGGGGGCGCGCTCAACCTGTCGCGGAGCCACAACCGCCCCGGATTCAGCTACCAGATGGACGAGATCCGGGCGGCGCTATGCCTGATCCAGCTTCAGCAGATCGAGGAGGCGCTGCAGAAAAGAGCCCTGGTGGCTTCGTGGTACAACGAGCGGCTGAGCGGGATGGAGCTCGTCCGCACGCCTTTCGTCGCCGCATCGACCACGCGGATGTCCTGGCCCGTCTATGTCGCCCAGATACTGCCGCCGGCAAGCCGAGACGGTGTGATCAAAGCGCTGGGAGAAAGGGGGGCCGCCTGCCGCCCGTATTTCACTCCGATACACCTGCAGACTTTCTATGCCTCTGCTTTGGGCTATCGCCGCAGCGATTTCCCGGCCGCGGAGCGGTTGGGGAGCATTTCGCTGGCCCTTCCGTTTTCCAGCGTCATGACGGAATCGCAGGTGGACCAGGTCTGCGACAGTCTGCGGCAGATACTGAAATATCCGTTTGTCATCGCGCCCAGGATCCAAGGGGCGCCGAGAAGCGAAAAGAAAAATACCGGCCCTCCGCCGCGCAAGTCTTTGCGCTCCGCCGCGGCCCGTGCGCTCCTGCAGTCGGCGGCGGCAAGGAAAACAGCCCGCGTCGGAATAGACGCCCTGATCGTTGCGCTCAGCGTGATTCTCTCCTGCGCCATTCGATTTGACGGCGCGATCCCGAAAAACTTCCTGAAACCCCTGGCCTTCGTCGCTTCTTCCTGCGTTGTTTTTTACCTCCTGGCCAACTTCGCCATGCGCATCTACGGCTCGATCTGGCGTTTTGTCGGGCCGCGGGATGCTTTGCGGCTCGGGTTTTCCGTGCTGGCGGCTTCGATTGCGACATGGATTCACCAGTCGGCGTTTCCTTGGAGCGCGGCTTTCCAGATCCCGACAGGCGCGCTCCTCATGCAGCCGTTTTTGGCCTTCAGCGGATTTATGGGCGCGCGCTTCCTTCGACGCCTGCACATCAATCGCCGCGCGATTTTATCCCGCTCCAAAAAAGCAGGGCCCGCGCCTGTGAAGAGGGTGTTGCTCGCCGGCGCCGGCAGCTGCGCATGGATGCTCGTCGGCGAGCTGAGATGCCGCCCCAACGTGGAGATTGTCGGATTTCTTGACGACGATCCGGAGAAGATGGGGACGAAAATATTCGACATGCCGGTTCTGGGAGGCACGAAAGATTTGCAGGCGGTCGTCCGAAGGCGCCCGGTGGATGAAGTCGTCATCACGATGCCGAGCGCGCCGCGCGAAGTGATCCGGCAGCTGGCGGCGGACTGCGAAGCGGCGCAGGTGAACGTCTCCGCGATACCGGACGTGACCGAAATCGCGCTGGGCCGGCTTAAAATCGACCAGGCCAGGCCTCTTCGGCTGGAAGATCTTCTGGGGCGGTCCAGGATTGTTTCGAAAGCCAATACCGAGGAAATCCGTCAGTGCTATGCCGGGAAGCGCATCCTGGTGACGGGCGGAGCGGGATCGATCGGCTCGGAGCTCGTGCGGCAGATAGCAAGATTGAAACCCGAACGCCTCCTGATGCTGGATAAGGATGAAAACAGCCTCTATGAGACTTGCCTGCAAGTCCGGGAAGAATTCAGGGGGGAAATTGTCCCGCTCATCGCCAATATCCGCGACCGCAGCCGCCTGGAGCGCGTTTTGGGGGAGTGCCGTCCCCAGGCGATTTTCCACGCCGCGGCATACAAACACGTCCCGATGATGGAAATGGCGCCGGAGGAGGCCGTGATCAACAACATCGTCGGTTCGAGGAATGTCATTGAGCTCGCAAACCAGTTCGGCGTCGAGCGCTTTGTCATGATTTCAACCGACAAGGCCGTGAATCCGACCTCGGTGATGGGCGCCGCTAATCGTGTGGCTGAGATCCTGGCGCGCCGGGAGGCTTTGAGCAGCGAAAAAACGAGGTTCTGCTGCGTGCGCTTCGGGAACTTGCTGGGAAGCCGCGCCAGCGTCGTGACATTGTTCGAACGCCAGATCGCCCAGAGAAAGAACATCCTGGTGACCCATCCCGATGTGAAGCGCTATTTTATGACGATCCCGGAGGCGGTTCACCTGGTGCTCGAAGCGGGGACGCTGGCGACGGCAGGCGAGACCTTTGTTCTGGACATGGGCGACCCGGTGAAGATCATGGACCTCGCCAAAGAAATGATCGAACGCTCCGGCCTTGCGCTTGGCAAAGACATCCATATCGACATTACGGGGCTGAGGCCGGGCGAGAAGCTGTTTGAGGAAATGTTTTACCGGGAAGAGCAGGGCTGTTGCCATACCAAATACCCCAAAATTTTCGCGGCGCAGCCGATCGACGTGAATCTCTTTCGGTTTGAAACTCAGCTGTTGAAGCTGGAACGTGCGGCTCAGGAAGGGAACCGCGCCGAAATCTTCAAATGCCTTCTGGCCATGGAAATCAATTACAAACGCGCCGGGGCCGCTTCCTCCGGCCCGCCGACACCCGCGACTTCTTAAGAGTTCGTCTGAGGATGGGGATATGTCGCGCCTGAACATCGGCCTCGCTGGCGCTGCGCGACAATGCTCTATTTTGCGGCTGTCGTAGAGGGATCGCGCTTTAAAAAACATGCGGCATTGTGCTTCCGCGCCGCCGGATCCCCGCTCTTTGCGAGCGCGTTGCAAGGAGCGGATCGCTTTGCGCTTGCCCTGCAGAATGGAAATGCTTATAAAGACTTCAGCGAGGCTTTAGGCGCATTTCGGCCGAAACCCCGCATCATGTTCGTTTGGCGCCGGCGCGACAGGAGGCGACATGGCATCCCCTTTCTTTACGGTTCTAATCCCGACATTCAATCGGGCGTGGCTGCTCCCGGAAGCGGTCAAGAGCGTGTTGGCTCAGTCTTTTGAAGACTATGAAATTGTCATTGTCAACGATCGTTCCACGGACAACACCGAAGAAGTGGTCCGGAGTTTCAAGGACCCTCGAATCCGACATGTCGTCAACGACCGATCCAAGGGCCTGAGCGGGGCGCGGAACGCCGGCATCTTTCAGTCTCGGGGCGAATGGGTCGCCTTCCTGGACGACGACGACCATTGGCTGCCGCATAAACTCGAGGCGGTTTGCGCCCTGCTGCAGAAGGAAGGCCCGGAGGTCGGCCTCGTTTACACCGGGCACGCCACCTACGACTTCGATAAAAAAAAAGAAATCGAGGTCATCGTCCCGGAAAAAGAAGGGTGGATGCAGAAGGATCTTCTCTATAACAACTGGATTGGAACGCCTTCCACAGTGGCGGTGCGCGCCGATATCCTGAAAAAAATCGGCGGCTGCGACGAGGATCTCCCCTACTATGAAGATAACGACCTCTATGTCCGCGTCTCGGGGTTGGCCAAAGTCAGGGCGGTGAAAGAAGCGCTCACGCTTGTCAGAGTCGCCAACAGCGACCGGCTCAGTTTCCGCTATGAAAAAAGAGTGGCAGGCTATCTCAGATTTATGAGCAAGCATAAGGGGCTGCTCGACGGCAGCCCCAGGCTGAAACACCGGATCGCTTCGTTGGTTTTTATGTATGCATGGATGGGGAAGCTGCCTCGGGCCGCCGCCAAAGCATTGCCGTGGACTTTGGCCGGCGTTGTTTTCGATATGCCGAACTTTCTCCGCATGTGGAAAGCCATTTGGCTGCACCGCCGTGCAAGCTAAAAGCTAAATGGTGGCAGGCTAGAATGGCCCCAATTCTTTAAAGAATTGGGGCCATTCTAGCCTGCCACCATTTTTAATGCTTACCAGCCGGCGAAGACGCCGCCGGGAGGCACCAGGATCGCCCGATAGCGGACCTGCATCGGATAATAGAGCGAGAAGTCGGGGCTTCCGGTCCAGTAGCCTGCATTGCCGTAACGGTCGTCAATCGGATGCCCGCCGCTGTCCTTGACAACGAGCATCATCCGGAGAAGGCTTCGGCTCCAGTCCAGATTGCCGTATTGGTAGAAGTTCGAAAGCGCCTCGTTCCACTCGTACACTCCAGTGTAGCTGAATCCGCGTTCGCCGCCGCATGCGTGTTTTTCGGGGACGATCGAATCCTGGAAGATGCACAGCTGGTAACGGATGCCCATATTGTTCGGCTTCGTGATGATTTCCAGCTGCTGGTAGACGGTTCCTTTGGAGTAATTGACCGGAGACACGAGATTCGACGGGATCCAGGACGGAACGTCAAAGAACGAAAACGCCTTGTTGTTTGCCGTCGAATGGGTGTGCGTCACATCCAGCAGGGTTATCGGGAGGCTCGATGTCGTCGCCACCGCCAGGGCGGCGGAGTTGCTCGCCACGCTTCCCGCCGGATTGGCAACGACGCATCGGAAAGTAGCGCCATTGTCCGACGCGGCAGCGGCCGGCGTTGTATAGGACGGGCCGGTGGCGCCCGGGATGTTCACGCCATTTTTCTGCCACTGGTAAGACAGAGGCGCGGTCCCGATCGCGACGACGCTGAATGACGCAGTCTCGCCTTCGAGGACGCTCTTTTTAGCCGGATGCGAGTTGATGATCGGCGCCACATAAACCGGCCCGCCGATGTATTCAGCGAATCCGATGTTTATGGCAAGGTCCTGGTAGGCGCCGTTGATTGCCGCGGACGCGTCTGCCGCCTGTTCGCCGAACCCGATGGTCAGATGGGCCGGCACAGCCGTCAGGTAGCTGTCGCAGCACTTGTGCTGGCGCCCGAATCCGAAGACCGTCATTTCGCCGTTCATTTGGTAGTACTGGTCCGAAGCGCTGTCATCCTCGTGATGCGCAAAGAAGAGATACCGGTTCATGGCGCTGTCGCCGAAATACACCCATTCCGGTCCGGCGATGTCGCCTTTGTAGTCCTTGTCTCCAGGCATCAGCGCGCCTGAAGATGTTTTCCAGTAGTCCGTATACGGATTGAACTGCCCGCCCGGAGTCCCTTCATAGAGAATCCAGTAATTCCCGCCCGCTTTCTGCAGCGTCATGGTCGCATACCGCGGATAGACGTCCCATGTAAGTTTCCATCGTCCGTCGTTGGTCTGCGAGGACACGGTCGCCTTCAGAGGCCCCTGGCTGACGATCGAGCTGCTGCCGTTGGTGTAGCCGGGATGGCCGAACGTCCCTAAATTCGGGATGCCGCGATATTCGCCCGCCGATCCATTGCCGGGACGATAGCCGATCCAGTCGTTCCCGTCCATGTCGATCATGCTGGCGAAACCGCCGCCCTGCTTGTGATAGTAATAAGTCCCGGCAGGCGTATCGAACTTGATGCTGGGCTGCCCCTCATAGGGCACGTTGTCCGTAACGCCTATCTGGGGTGCGAAAGAGGGCGGCGCAAAAGAGCCGCCGGTTTCAAAATAGACGTGGAAATAGCGGGTGGCGTTCGCCGGCGTCGTTCCGCCGAGCAGGAATGCCAGGGTCCCGCTTGCGTTGGTCGCGGCGTTGTACCCCGCATCTTTGTCGAATTGGAATACGACATTTGAATTGACAACCGAACCGCCGGCGGTCACTTCGACGACCCGGATGGAATTTTCATTCAAAGATCCCGATGCTCCCAGCAAAGGAAGGAATTGACTGAAATTGATCGCCGCATTGACGGGCTTGTCGGTTCGCGTATAGCCGGAAGCGTTCACTTCCACAGGGATGCGATACCGCCAGGCCGGATTCCACCACCCGCCCTCGCTTTCGGACGCGACGGTCAAAGTGGCTGGATTGCTGGAGACGCTGCCGGCGCTGTTGCTGACGATGCAGACCAACACGGCGCCGCTGTCGGCGAACGCAGTCGCCGGGGTGGTGTAGGAATCGCCTGTTGCGCCGGGGATGTCGATCCCGTTGCGTTGCCACTGGAAAGTGAGAGCTCCGCCGCCGGAAGCTTCGATGCTGAACGTGGCGGTCTGGCCTGCGGCGACGGACTGGTTCGCGGGCTGCGTCGTG